>JAUPTZ010000007.1 GCA_030917815.1 Candidatus Babelota bacterium
CTCACATCTCTCTTGATAGAGTTTTCCAATCTGTTTTTCAACAGTTGTTTGAGCATGTACGGGATTGCTGGAGTAATGATGATAGCAAGGCACGAGAGCCGCGTATTCCAACAATTGAAAAAGTGTCGCAGGCCTTTCTGGTTATTTTAGATCAATTTCATTCAGATACACTACACCATGATCCATTTGTAGAGGCTAAAAAGGCCTACGCCAGCATGCGTAGTGCAGTGCAATCCTGCCAGGGCTTGGCAAGGCGGATTATAGAGGTGAAAGTGATAGGGGCGAAATAGTACACTACTCATTAGTATCCGAACATGGCTGCGAAGAATTGACGAGTATCGTTCTCAATCACTACACTGACTGTACAATTTGTATTGTTATTTGTTCTCAGTTAAAGGGACGCGATGAACAAGAACTACCTAATTTTATTGGCCGTTACAATCTTCAGCGTGCCACTCCAAGGACAAGATAAAGAACTGCTAGTAGCCCCGACAATCTCAATAGGAACCGGGTTAGGCATGCTTGCTGCTACGGTGTTGGCATATGCAGGATGTGGAGTCTACGCAGAAATGCGCAAGGCAGCACGCGAATTTAAAAAAGATAACTCGCCGGCACGTAAAGAACAATGGGAAAAAGCCCGATCTACACTTCGCAAGCTTCTTGGTGGTGGCGCAGCGGCTACCGCCATTATGATATACTTTTTACTTAAAGACTTAAAAAGATTTTCTGAGCACGAAATAGCAAGAGAAAATGCTGTAGCAGAGGCACGATCTTTAGCTGCAGGCGAGGCAGAGAAGAAAGCATCCTGGGCTGAGAGAATGAGGAAAATTAATTTAGAAATAGCAGAGGAAAGAATTGCTTCCGAGAGAGAAGATCGAATAAGGCATCACAAAAGCAACATAAGCGGTGCTTGCTGCGATGCTCGGTTTGGAGATTTTAGCCGGCTAGAAAAAGCGGTTAAAGATGCCGAAACCTCTGAGCAGCGTGATGACTACGATTATAGAGCTGAAGCCGTTTCTAGTGCTTTGACAGCCTATGACAACAGAAAGTTGGTAGCTTATTTACTGGATCCTCATTGTAGCATATACGCAGGACTTGATGAGCGAGGCCTTATGCGATTAGCTCTGCGCACCGGTAAACTAGAAGCAGTTGCCACAGCCCTTGAGCATGGTGCGGCATATGATTACTCAATGGAAGAAATAGGTAAGCCGACCATTATGGATGAAGTGCTTAGTATGACCGACTTCCCTCTAGCGCGTACATTTATAAAGCATGGCATTTTACCAAATACCAATACCCTGATTAATGCATTGCGAACCGGAAATATTAGAGCAGTTAACTTTCTTATTAAAGAAGGTGCGATCTCTATTAACGCTATAAACGATGCGGGCGATACTCCTTTATTGTTTTGCGTCAAAGAGGAAAAGTTATGCCTTCCTTCTGTCCGCAGCGTACTTGCTCATCGTGCTAACGTAGAGGTTCGTGATCGCTGGGGGCTTACTCCGCTTGTCATTGTCGCAAAAGGGGGGAAGGATGAGCTGGTGCAAATTCTTCTTGATGAAGGCAAGGCCGATATCAATGCCCGGGCCGATGGTCTTACGGCGCTTGGGCATGCGGTACGAGGCGGGCATGCAACAGTAGCGAAAGATTTACTTAACCGGGGTGCCATTGTTGATGACAGCATCCGTGATGAACTTGCCAGATTGTTGCCTGGTGATGTTCCTGAAGTGGTTTGACTCGTTACTTTTGGTTACTCTTCTTTTTTCTTAATTTCGCCACGTAATGCCTGGTAGTAGTCCAACACGGTGCGTGCTTTTTCCTCGTCTTCTGTGGTCGGTGTTGCTTTAAGCGGGGCAAGCATTCGCACGATAGGTGATCGACGTGCATCGGCGATTATGTGCGCCATGGAAGTAACCCGTCCTTTATCATTTGAGTGGATAAAGCATGCAATAAGCGCGTGTCTGTCGTACTGCTTTTTCTGAACTATTTCTACAATTTCCATGATTTTTCGGTCTTTTTCCACTGCCGCCTCGTTTTCGGCTTTTACTGCATGATAGGCATCGGAAAGTTCTTGTTCATTGAGAAGGCCGTAGGCCAGCATACCGGTACCTAAGGCAGCCCCAATGAATGAGAGCCATTTGAGTTTGGTATATTTGCCCAGAGCAGCCTCCAGCTGCGTAAGCCGGTCTGCATCATTTTCGATCCATCCGGTATTAATGGTCTTGTTTCCTGCATTGGTTTTGGCAGTGCGGAGTGCTCCTATTTTTTCCTGTGTATCAGCGATTTTTGCACTAATCTTTTTCAGCGCTACACCCGATCCAGTAAGGCAAAGGAGACCGTAGATTATTTTAGCGGTACTAAAGTATGAAACTTCATCAAGGCCCAATGAGCCTTTTTTCCTTGGCGTAGTAGTGACTGCTGTCATGGTCGTGGGTGTGCCGTATACCTGTTGGCCGACGAGAGTAAGAATGATACATGCAAAGATTGTTGTTTTCATAACCGATATCTTTAAGTAAGGCGGTGTGGTTTCAATTCGCGCTATGATTTAGCGAAGCCGATTAGCCGTATTGAGTTGTTAGATCTATAAAAGAGGCCAGATATTTTTTATCCGGCCTCTTTTATAGATAACTAATGCCTTACTATTTTTTCTTAAAAATTTGGCCATCAAGTGCTTGACGGTAGTCTAGCACTTTGCGTGCTTTTTCTTCGTCCTCAGCGGTTGGTGTCGATTTAAACGGCGCGAGCATTCTTACAGTGCTTGATCGACGTCCATCGGCGATTACCTTTGCAACACAGTTAACTACTGCTGGGTTGTTTGAGAGAGTTTCGTGTTTTATGCCATTAGTTCTGTCTGTTTTAAATATTTCTACAACTTCCATCGTTTCTGTGTCTTTTGGACCTGCAGTATCGTTTTCTTTTTTTACGGAGTCATATATGTTATGAAAGCTCTGCTCACTAAAACCCACCATCAGCATACCAAAACCCAAGCCAATGCCAAAAGATGAGAGTAGTTTTAGTTTGACATACTTGCTTAAATTAGCTTCCAGCTGCGCAAGCGTTTCTTCCGGCTGATCGTTTGATTCGGTTTCCCCATCGTTCTCGACCGCTTCGGTGTCAATGACTTCGTTGTCTGCGTTGGTGTCAGCATCGCGGAGCGCTTTTATTTTTGCTTGTGTATCGGCGATTTTTGCTTTGAGTTTTTGCAATGCCACAATTGATCCACCAAGGCCAAGCGCGCCATAGATCATTTTAGCGGTACCGTAGTGTGTAACTTCGTTAAGGTCTAACGAACCTTTTTTTACTGGCGCAGTAGTAACTGCAGCAGGGGTAGCGGTTGCGCCGTATGCCTGTTGGCCGACGAGAGTAAAAAGCGTTAATGCAAGAACTATTTTTTTGTTCATAGAGGCCCTTTGGATAAGGTGTTGCAGTTTTGATTGGCCCACTCGATGACCGAGTAAACATTTCAAATATACCACAAAAAAAACAAAAGTCTAAGGAGGCCGACCGCATATTTCAGTCTCGTATTGCACTGAATCGAGTTTTTGTTATACTCCGACCGATCTTATAAGTTAAAGAATCACGCGCTTAGTTGTTACGGTCTTTCCCCCCTTCCTGTACACGAGCGCGTGATTTTTTGTTTTTTTACATTTCAGGAGAATGGTATGACGCCATTAGCATTGGTTATTGGCGCCATAGGCGGCCTGCTCACCGGATGGTGGGGCAATGAGACGGTGATGATCGCTGCGGGACACACTGCCACAATTATCAAAAATCTTTTAGAACTGGTGAGTCTGCCGGTTATATTCTTATCTATTGTTTCTTCGCTTGCCAGCATGGAAAGCGGTCGTGATGCCCGCCTTATTGGTGGTCGTGTCTTGCGTTACACGGTGGCAACTACGCTCATAGCAGCACTGGTTGGCTTGGTGCTCTTTTTCCTTATAGACCCGGTTGGGGGCGTTCTGCTGAGTGATATTACCTCGGCCGCTACGCAGGCTCATGCCGCCTCCTATAGTGATTTCTTACTCGCTATGTTTCCTTCTAATTTGGTGCAGACCTTTAGCGGCCAGGGCAGTGTGATGGCGGTGGTTTTTGTGGGACTCTTGTTTGGATCTGCAATTTTGCACCTCCACGACAAAGAGCGGGTTTTGCTTCGTGACGGTTTTTCGGCTCTCTTTAATATGATGATTGCCATAACCCGCTTTATTCTCCTTACGATGCCGGTTGCCGTATGGGCCTTTACCGCTTTGTTTGTAGAAAGCATGCAGGCAGGTCATGGGCAGCTGGCTCAGATTGGCTGGTATGTCGTGACCGTTTTAATGGCGAACCTGGTGCAGGGACTGGTGGTGTTGCCCCTATTTCTCTGGCTTAAAGGTCTCTCGCCGTGGCGTTTGCTGCAGGCCTTTCGCCCCGCTTTGACGCTGGCCTTTGTCTCAAAATCTTCCAATATGACCCTGCCGGTAACGCTTGAATGTGCCCAAAAAAACGCCGGTATCTCGGAGCGGGTTGCTCGATTTTGCCTGCCGCTGTGTGCCACTATTAATATGAACGGTTGTGCCGCTTTCATTTTGATTACCCTTCTTTTTGTAGCCGCTGCAAATGGAGTCGCCATTGGCTTATATGATATTGGTGCGTGGCTGCTGCTGGCGACCGCTGCGGCTATTGGGAATGCCGGTGTACCTATGGGTTGTTTCTTTTTGACCAGCGCTTTTTTGGTTCATCTACATTTGCCGCTTGAGCTTATGGGCATTATTTTGCCGGTCTATGCATTGCTCGACATGGCAGAAACCTCGCTAAACGTTTGGTCCGACGCCTGTGTTACTGCCGTTGTGGATCGGGAGTTATCAGGTCACTAATCACCAGGAGTAGTTATGAAATCGGTACGTACTATTGGGCTCCTTGCAGCCATTCTCATCAACATTAACGTTATTGTTGGTAGTGGAATATTTATCAACCTTCATCCGTTTATGAGTCAGCTGGGTACCGGAAGCTTTGTGGTCTATTTAGTAGCCGCATTGTTTCTTCTGCCGGTGGTAGCGGTGCTTGCTTTGCTTGCGCGGCAGCAGCCGGAGAGCGGCGGGCTCTATGTGTATGCTAAAACCTATTTGCATCCTGCCGTGGGGTTTCTTTGCGGCTGGTCCTATTTTGTTGGCAAGGCTATTTCGGTTGGGCTTATGGCAAATTTGTTGATGCTGGTGGTGGAGAGCGTTTTTCCTTCATTACTTGTCGTACCACATATTGCTCTGGTGGCAGGGCTTCTTTTGTTTCTTGCTTCGGCTAATATCATCGGCGCATCATTACAGGGCCGGGTACAGTGGCTCTTTATCGCAGCCAAAGTGATTCCGGTGGTCAGCATTCTTGGGTTGTTGGCTTGGAAGGGTGGGCAAGTACCGCTTTCATTTGCACAGGTATCAACCGATTCGCTGGTAGCGGTAGTGCCGATTGCGGTTTTTGCTATGGTTGGCTTTGAGGTGACCTGTACGATTGCCCATCTTTTTGTACGGCCCGAGTACACTATTGTTCGGGCTTTTGTTATTGGCTTTTTAACGGTAGCTACTTTGCTCTCCCTCTTTCAGGGAGCGGTTTCGCTTCTTATGCCGGCCAGCGCACTCAGCCTGGGATTGCCGGCGGCACAGCTTGCCAGTATCGCCGAGGCCTATGTTCCCTCGGTTTCGTGGCTCATGACACTCTGTGTTTATCTCTCTATCTTGGGCGGTACGTTTGGCATCTTGACCAGTAACTGCTGGAACCTCCATCGCCTTGCGGCGCAAGGGCATGTGCCGGGCGCTAAATGGTTAACCAAGGTGACGGCCGGACAAGTGCCATGGGTAAGTCTGCTTGTTGAGGTGTGTGTGTGTGTTGCCGGCGTGGCGATCAGCACGCAACAATTGCCACTTCAGAAGATGTCGGTACTTGGCGTTATTTTTGCATTCTTCTGTGCGATGCTTGCCGCCTTTTTTGCCCGTAATGCGGCCGGTGTGCGGTTGGTGCATCCACTCATTGTCTGTGCCGCATTATGTAGCACGCTTGGGCTCTTTGGTATTACGCTCTACCACATTTTCCTCTACGGCATCTCGGTACCCTATCTGGTACTCTTTGGTGGTGGGATCATGGTGGGATTGGGGTATGAGCAATGGCGTGATAAGAAGGTGCTTGGTTAGTTAATTCTAAAAATCGAGGGAGATCTCCATGAAGATCGACAGCACCCCAACCTTTGCAACACTTGAAGAAGAATATACTCCACGCTATTGCCGGCAGCTCGAAGCGGCTTATGGCGAGGGGATGATGTCTGAGGGGGGCATTCCTGCAATTGAAACCCTTTTTGAAGGGGTTGATCTGATCGGTAAAAAAGCGCTCGATGTGGGCTGTGGTCTTGGCGGGGTGGTGTTTTATTTGGCCCATACGTATGGTATGACGGTGACCGGTCTTGAGGTGAACCCATGGATGGTAACCGAGGCTCAGCAGCGGGTAGCGTCCCATGGTGGCGGCGTTGATTTCTTGTTAACTACGGGAAATGAACACTGGCCACTGGGATCGGGCAGCTTTGATATTATTTATAGTAAGGGTGTGTTTACCCATATTCCGGATAAAAACGATCTTTTTCGTGAATGTCATCGGCTGCTTAAAGATGATGGGTTGTTTGTTATTAACGACTGGCTTAGTTTTGATAATGGGCAATGGGGTCCCCATATTGCCCGCTTGGTTGAGCTGGAGCATCTTGCCCTCTATGCCGAAACCGAACAGCGCTATGCTGAGCTTTTGGAGCGGAACGGCTTTAGTGTGCTGGCGATAGTCGATCAGAGCGGTGAGTACCATCGATATAATGAGGAAATTGTAGCTCGATTAAGCGATCCAGAGCTTCGAGAACAGCACCTACGTTGTTTCTCAGAAGCCGAGCTAGCAGCGGCAATTGAGGGGTATCGGGCAATTGTTGGTGCGCATGAGACCGGAGAGCTGAGAGTTTTAAGGTTCCTGGCACGCAAAAAACCCTGAATCTACGCAGTAAGTTTGGCTTGCAAAACTCTTTTTTTACTATAGGCTTAATATGTTGCTGTTAACTGTATCTGTCAATATTACAGGTGCCCGTTTCTTCCCCCACCAAATGAAAGTGGTTAATATGAACGTAACAAGCCAAGTTAAACCGTACTTCAATAACAAAGCGCCGCGTACAACACTTATTTCATTCGGGTATGACCGGCTTCGCTGGGAATTGGATACGCAGAATCTCAAAAAATTAGCTCCGGCCTCAATCATTTTCGTCTTCAATCAAGACAAAAATGCATGGGCTTATGATTTTATCAGTGACTTTAAAGCTCATGTTCCTGAGTGGATGGAAGACGAACAGTCTCCTGAGTTTGGCTACATCATGATTACCGAAGCACGTTCCGACCTTCAAGAGCAAATCTTGCACCATCCACTTTTTAATACTGAATCGGGAGTTGTTCCCCTTATTGTTAGTATTGGTGACGTAGCCAGCGCCGAGGTTGCGCGGTATCGATCGGCTTATGGACGCAGCGACATTCCTCAGCTTTTTTGTGTGACCGGTGATCCCGAGCGCCTTGAATTAGTAGATTGCAATGGACACTTGCTTGCTAATACCAATGGTGTTTGTGCGATAGAGGCGCGAAAATTTGAAAAGCAAGTACGTACCCTTAAGAGCCTTAGTGGTGCAGTAAAAACGGTGGCGATAGTTTCAGGCATTTCCGGTCGGTTTGATCTTGCGATTGAGCAGCGGGAATCTGCGGCTCAAAAGGTTATTGACGAATGTGCCCGACAAGGATTGAGTGCTCATCGTCTATTTCTTATCGATGGCATGGATGTTGAAAATGAGTTAGCGGCATTGGCAAAAATATACGATGCAATTATTACGTTGCAAGACGACACAATTTACAGTGTCATTTCTCAGTTAGCAGATTTTTGTAATAACCATAAAGTTATTTTCTTTTCTTCAGAGCTTGCTTCGGTTAAGCGTGGTGCAGCTATTGGCTATGGAAATGCGCCGGCCGCCTACGTGCCTTACCTCATTGAGTTAATGGCGCTACAAAAAGAGAACCACATGCCGCTTGATACGTTTGAGTTGGCGGCGCTTGAGGATTCAATTGAAATGCGCTACAACATGAACGGCATTCGCAAGCAGGTACGTGATCTTACGCAAGAGAAAGAAGATTTGCTTGATATGGTTTCCATTTACGCTGGCTGCTAAAAAATGATTGACTGAAGAGCGCATCGTACCCGATGCGCTCTTTCTTCATTTAAGGAGTACTTTGCATGGCACATGAAAAGAGAATAACGTGGCTTGGTGGACTGGTTGCCGTGGTGCTGGCAGTCGGCTGGTTTTATGTCTATGTGGTGCGTGGTGGGCAAATATTTACTCATAAGACGCGCATTGCGGTGTTGACCAAAGATTCACCTTTTTTTAACCAGGTTGCCGAGGGGATTAATGGCGCGGTTGCCAAATATTTTCCGACAGGATGTGAGCTTCGATTTTTCTATGGTAAAGGAACCGACAAGATTCTTTATCAAACAATGATTGAAGAAGCGTTTATGGATAAGCCCGATTTGATTATCCCTATTGGTGTGAGTTTTAGTCAGTTGTGTGTAGCGACTGCACAGAAGAGAAAGTTGGCGATTCCTATTGTATTTGCGGGGCCGGGAGAGCCGCTTGAGCTGGGCCTAATATCCTCGCTTAATATTCGTCCTGAGCCGGTGACTGGCGTATCGCTTTCTGCTATTAATTACCTTGAGCCGGCCAAATTACTGCTCGCGTGTAAGCCGCTGCTGAAGAACATCTTAATTCCCTATTTTCCTGGTGCATCTGCCGGCATGCTGGAAAAGGTAGCACAAGACTTGCAACTCTTTTTTGCAGAGTATGGCGTAAGCGCCACGGTGCTTCCGATTTATGTGGCCGGTGAAGCTAAAGAGATGATAATGCCCTTTATAAGCAAGGTTGATACGATTATGTGCCTTGAAGGGGATACGATTTCTGAGGTTAATGATCTGTTGACTAAGTTGTGTAATCAGTACCACGTTACCTTGTTTGCTAAAGACTTAGAGTGTGTGCAGGGTGGTGCAGCGCTTGGATTTGGGGTGCAAGCATCAGCGATTGGAGAAAAAGTTATGGAGTATGCTTCTTGTATTTTGAATGGTAAAAAAGCTCCTGGCGCGTTACCTGTTTATTTTGTTGATGGTATTCGTAAGTTGGCATTGAACAAGCAGGGCGCTTCACTGCAGGGTGTTATTGTTGATCAACGATTATTGTCGTTGGTAGATGAGGTGTATTAGGATGGCTACTACTACTACTATGCTAAGTCGCGTGTTATTTGTATGTATCGGCTTATGTGTTGGTGCTGCGCTGCAGACCGCTTTCTATCAATCATTCAAAGTTGATCGTAAGCAAACTAAGCAGATAGCCATTATTACGAAAAATGTATATGCCCATGAGGCGGTGGTTGCCGGCGTTTTATCAGGGCTTGCACATGACGAGCGTATGAATCTGACGCCAACTGTTTATTATACCGATGCTAAAAACCGAGTGACTGAAAGCTCTGTTATTGAGAAGGTAATCAATGCAAAACCTGATTTGATTGTCACGATAGGTAATGCTCTTTCGCAAGGCGCAAAAGGTGTTGTAGCCAAACGATCACCGCAGACACCTTTGGTTTTTGCGGCCGTTACCGATCCTCTTGCCATTGGGTTAGTAGATTCATTAGAGTCGCCGGGATGTAATGTAACCGGAGCCATTAGTGGCTCAGAGTTAGAGTATCACACGGTAGGTATTCGTTTTCTACTAAAGGTGTTGCCACAGGTAAAACGAGTTGCATTGCCCTATTGTACCGAGTCGGGTGATTATGTTGAATCGATAGCAACAGAGATAAAAGCATATGGTCGTACGCAGGGAGTCGAGGTAATTCTTATGCCGATTGAAGCCGATCAGAGTGGTTTATTTATGATTCAAAACATTCTTGGTGATGTGGATGCGTTGATGTATCTTCAGAATTGTGTCATTAGCCGTATCACCGATGGCATTGTAAAGCTGTGCAAGCAATACGCCGTTGTGTTATTTGCACCAGAGCCGGTTCTTGTGGTTAAGGGAGATGCACCATTTGGTTTTGGAGCTTGCATTGAAGAGATCGGGAAAGAGGCGGCTAAGCAGGTGAGCAAGATACTAGTCGATGGTATCGCTGCCGCTCATGTACCGGTGCATTTCACCGACAGGAATAAAAAATTTATTGCCAATCTTGATACGATAGAAGAGCACGGGATTACGGTAGATCAAGATTTGTTATTGCTCATCTCTCGTGGAACTGTTCTAAAAAACAGTCAAAAATTGTAAAGGATGCTTGGTATGGCGAGAACTCTTTTTGGGCGTAGCGAAAAGAAACTGAATGAGGCTGCGCTTCGCGTGAAAAGCTTTAATATTGCTGTTCTTAGCAAAGATAAGCCACTTCATAATAGGCTTTTGGCCGGTATTATTGATGAGCTTGCGACTAAGACGATAATCTCTCCGCTGGTGACGCTGGTCCCGGGCGAATTAGCCTGGAACGAGACCTATGAGGCGGCCCGTATCCTTGTTAAGAAAAAACCTGACGCGATAGTAACGGTTGGTGCGCTCTGTAGCCAAGCGATGCGTTATGTATTGAATGAGGAAAAGCTCGACATACCTCTCTTTTTCGGCGGTGTAGATAGGCCGGATTTCTTGGGGCTTGTGCCGAGTTTAGCCTCTGCGTATAGATCGACCGGAATAAATGATGGCCAACCGCTTCATATAGCCAGCGCTCACATACTTAGTTTTATTAAACCAAGCATGAGACATGTTTTGATTCCTTATAGTGTGAGCTTTGATGATGGTGGGTTGACCAATGCGGCCGCATTAGCAAAGAGATATTTTGAAAGCAAAAATATTAAAGCAACGGTGATCCCATTATGTCCTGATGAAATGGCGATAGATCGTCTTGCGCCATTTCTTGGCATGGTAGATACCGTTATGTGCTTTGAGGGTTGTAGCACTCAAACGTATCAAGATGAGCTTATAACGCGGTGCAATAACCTGGGCGTTACCATTTTTGCCGGTGATATTAGCATGGTTCAGGCCGGCGCAGCGATCGGCTTTGTGCTTGATCATGGTTTGATTGGTAGAGCACTTGCCACTTACATATACAAAGCATTGTGGTTGAATGTGCCATTAACTTCATTGCCTATACGCTCTTTAGGTTGCAGTGCTCGTCGATTGGCGATTAATGAAGCATCTGCAGGAGCGCAGGGAATTGTTTTTGATGAAGTATTGTTGCATATGCTTAAGAATGGCAGAGTATATGGAAAGGTCTCACTGGGCGATGCTGGCGTCGTCACGGGACTCGATATTCCAAAAAAAGAGGCCGATGATCTATGAGGAAGAACAAGCGAATTGCCATTCTTACGCGAGCCCGATTTTCCTACCATCGTCAACTTGGTTGGGGATTTTTGGAAGCTATGGATAATTGTAGTGAAGATATTAGTGCCTGGACACCGGTTATGTTTTTCTGTCGTGAAGCATTGCGCGATGTGATGTACGAGCAGATGAAAGAAGTTTCTGAGGATAAGTATGATCTTATTATTTCAGTGGGCTCTCTCTGGACCGATGTTGCCACGCAATTTATTCATGAAACGGGGCTTAAAGTACCGCTCGTATTTGGAGGGGTAACCGATCCGATTGCACTTGGGATACTTTCTGATTTGAAGCCAACGCCTCAAATTACCGGTATTTATCGTGAGCCGGCCTCATGGCTTTTGGTTGCAAAAATATTGCATCGTATAAAGCCTACAATGAAGCGTCTCTTGATCCCCTATTATGAGCATGCAGAAAATGGGCTCGTTGCTAAGGTTCTTGAAGGTATCAGAAATTATTATGCGACGGTCGGGGTAGAGACTATTTTGTACCCGGTTCAAAAGGTTGGTTCGTACTCTGAAGAGCTTCATGAGCTTTTGTTGACAGTTGATACTCTCTGGTCATTTGAAGGTGGATTTCTTGATATCTTTAGTAGCTACCTTATTGAAGTGTGCAATGCACGCCATATTACGTTTTTCTCGAACAATGGTGCTCACGTGGCGCAAGGCGCAGCACTTGTCTATGCGGCGCCCGATTTTAAGTCCATGGGTGAAGCGCTTGTATCGCAAGCATATGGGATTCTTGAGGAAGGAAAGACACCAGATCAACTTGAGATTATCCAATTACCAAGCGACCGAAAATTGATGGTAAGCGTTGAGGCGGCAAAGATGCAGGGGCTTGAAATCGATGATGCGTTGCTACTGGCAATTCAAAATGAGTTATTACTCCTTTAAGGAATATGCTGCATTTGCGTTTGTACCGTTGCAATAGCCGGTGCCGGGTTTTTTGTTGAATTATACGTCGTTATTGAAGCATTAAGGGTGGCTATTGCGGCGTTGAACTTGTCGATTGCGGTGTTGTACGTGGCACAATCTGGTTCATTGGTCAGTGTGCCGGTACCGATATCCTTACGGAGTGCTTTATAGAAGGTCATAGTGGCATTCATATACACTACTATCGAATTTACGAGAGAACTTAAGCTTTGGGCGTCGCTACCAGTATATCCGCTGATGTTGGTGATGCTTGGAGTTGCTATTGCTTTAGATGCATTAGTAAGTTTGGTTGCCAGAGTGGCCCAGTTATACTTTTGTGTAGTGCCGTCTGACCAAGAGCCAGCTGTTCCCGGAATTGGGTCTGGTCTTGGTACAGCAACGTAGCTTGAAAAGTCGAGTAGTGCTTGCTGGGCTTGAGCGTAAGGTGGCGGCGTGTCCGAGATGGCTATAGTATCCTGTACTGGTAGGGATACAGAGCGGCCATATAAACTGGTAACGGTGCTATTTATGAGTTTCTTGAAGAGATTGAGAGGTAGAGCAAGAGATCCAGGGAGGCTGCTGCCGGGGATCATTTTTATATCGTCAAATCTGCTCGAAAGATGCTTGCGAAATCGCTCCAAGCCGGTCTTGTCTAATTCGGCCGTGGCCGCGCTGGTTGATGAAGTTCTTTGGTCAAGCCCGGTGTTGTAGAGATTGTAAAAAAACCGAATATCTGCGCAGAGTGCCGATGAGAGCGTTTGATAAAAATTAAGTATCGTTCGCGCATTGTTTTCGACCGACGAAGTTAATACAAGTTTTGGAGCAAGAAGAGGGTAGAGGGTCGTGTACAGCGCGGTTTGTGCTGGTGTTGCATCTGATGGAGCCGATGGATCTAAGGCAAATGCCGGATCTGAGTCAACAATAATAGCCTGTAGACCGTATGGTGGTGCAAAAAATAGGCTGCACATAAAGAGTACGGTAATGAATCGATTTTTCATGGTTTCTTCCCCTTTTTTGCCTGCCACAATTTACTTATAGTAACATTATGGCGCAAGGGGAGAGCTATTTTCAAGAGATTGGCGGTTTGTGGTAGTGGTGATACTATGCAAAAGGTTCACTTGTAAGCTGGATTCTGTACGACCAAGGGCCGTGATAGCCATCTATCTTCGCGACAAACCCGTCAGCTCTGCATCGATACATAATAACGCTGACCTATTTTGTCTTGCTCCAAATGGGGTTTGCCCCACTCCGTTATTACTAACGGAATGCGTGCGCTCTTACCGCACGGTTTCACCATTTCCACAGCGTCTTGCGACGCTAGGCTGTTTAGTTTCTGTTGCACTTTCCATGAACTTACGCCCTCCGCACTTGTACCTTTTTAGAGGCCTCGTGCGGCATTTTTCGATGAGGAGTCCAGACTTTCCTCACGCTCTCGATGAGAAAGCGTGCGGCTATCCTGCGAACCATTTGCATAGTGACAACCAGTATACTCTTATGGACTATGATGTCTATGTCGTGATAGAGTTCGACCCTGTTTGGATAGGGGATAGCATGACTACATGGGTATTAGTTTTCACGTGCGTATCATTTTCTTTTATGGCCATGCCGGCAGATTTGTGTGAACCGATTAGGATTTCCTATGCAGCCAGCGCTTTTGAGGCCGATGATCTAGAATCTATTAGCGAGGGGCTAAGTTCTCATTGTTATGCGGTTAGATTTTCGATAACGAATGAATCAAATGAAGATCTCTATACTCTCGTTTTTAACGAAAAAACGCCGTATGTCGATGCATTAAGCCGTGAGGGTATATCGCAATGGCATCCCGAGTTTTTTAAACATCCGTCTAAAGCCCTTGTGCTTGGAAGTGTTGTATCGCTCGTTGGTACGATAGCGGTTGGTCTTTCGCAGCCGAGTCCTATGCTATGGGCCGTATCGGCTGTTGAGTGGTTTGGATTTGTGGAATACCTTAATCTCTGGGAGTGCGTCCATGCAGATAAGAAAGGGAGAGTTCTTAGCGAATATCCATCAAGTCCAGTAGATATTCTTCGAAGGAGGCTTGTTGATCGCGAGGGAGAGCCGAGTTTTGTTGATCCTGACTCTCCGTATACAATTCCAGCCGGGCATACCTTATCGTTGGTGGTTATGAAATTTTATCCAACCGCCTCGTTGAAAACCTGTTTTCGGACGCCGCGGCGCTCAATTGACGATGTTCCGGCGTTGAGTGATGTATTCTGTGTGCCTCTTACTCAGGCGCGTTCTTCGGTCATTCGATATAGGCAGGGTATGAGGAGTGGCATAAAGCGTGTGGAATGATATTGAAAATTGGGTTCTTTGCCACTACACTGCCTTCATTCACTGATTCTTATAAAAGGTTATTTGTTATGCGCATTCTTTCCGGTATTCAACCCTCTGGTCAACTTCACCTCGGTAACTATTTTGGTGCCATTTACAATTGGGTGCGGCTCCAAAATAAGGGCGAAGAGTGCTTTTTCTTCCTAGCAGATCTTCATGCACAGACTGTTCCTTATGAGGCGGCAACTCGCCCTGGCATTATTCTTGAGCTGGCCGCTACGCTGATGGCTTGCGGTATTGATCCGCACAAATCGGTTCTGTTCGTTCAGTCTCAAGTGCCGGCGCATACCCAGCTTTCCTGGATTCTCTCCTGTCTTGCCCCGTTTGGAGAATTGGAGCGGATGGTTCAGTTCAAAGAGAAATCGGAAGCGGCACCGCATGCGGTCAATGTTGGGTTGTTTACGTATCCTATTCTACAAGCGGCCGATGTGCTGCTTTATCGTCCTGATATGGTACCGGTGGGAATTGATCAGGCCCAGCATTTAGAACTGACACGCACGTTGGCTCATAAATTTAATAATCGCTTTTGCCCGGCCGATGCACCACTTTTCAAAGAGCCGAAAACGCTTCATTCAACTACTATCAAGGTATTGGGGCTTGATGGTCAACGCAAAATGAGTAAAAGTTTTAATAATTATATTGGGCTCACCGAGCCGGAAGATGTGCTCTGGGAAAAGCTTCGTCATGCGGCAACCGACCCGGCACGGGTGAAGCGCACCGACCCAGGCAATCCCGATATATGTAACGTTTTTTCATGGCACAAATTGTTCTCGCCGATTGAGGTTCAAGAGGACCGTGCGGCTGGGTGTCGCAGTGCGGCGATTGGTTGCATTGATTGTAAGAAGACATTATTTACTCACATGAATGCATTGTTGGCACCAATTCGTGAAAAATATCATGTCTTGATGCAGCGCCCTGATGATATCCGAGATGCGTTAGAGGCCGGTGCAAAGCGGGCGCGTGGTGTGGCAGATGCGACTATGGAAACGGTCTATAAGCTTGTTGGCGGTCTATAAAAAAAATGGGTGCTTTTTTACGGCACCCATTTTTCCTTAAACAAGAAAAGTTCTTATTTATTTCTTCTTAGCAGCTCTTTTACGAGCGCCACCGCGTTTTACTGCGCGTTTTTTGGCGCCAACTTTACGAGCGCCAGCTTTACGACGTACTGCTTTTTTAGCAGTAGCCTTCTTAGCTACGCGACGAGTTGCTGGTTTTGCTTTTTTAGCAGCCTTTTTACGCTTTACGGTTTTCTTTTTTGGAGCAGCAGCGCCTTTAACAGCAGCCATAGCTTTTTTAGCTGTTTTGGTAGCTGCAGCCACTGCGCGGCGAAGACCGGCAATTGCTTTTTTAGTTGCAGCGTCAATACCGGTTGCAGCTTTTTTAGTAGCTTTCTTAGCAGCTTTTCTTTTTGGGGCAGCTTTCTTAGCGGCCTTCTTTTTTGGAGCAGCTTTTTTCTTGCTAACAGCTTTTTTGCGTCCGCTTTTTTTAGCAGGAGCAGCTGGTGCAGCGGCAGATGACACCGATGCAGCGCTCATACTAAGGCTATCTTCCATAGCCATTTGCATAGCAACTTTTTGTGAATCAAATATAACCATTTCCCTATTCCTCTCCTACAAATACTAACGTTAGTTGTTTCGGTGCACACGTAGGGTCGCGGGCACAGGTATATTTCTATACAAAAAGAGTATAGGAATGTGGCAATGGTGAAAGTCAAATAGGTGAAAAAAGTTGGGCAGAAAAGTTGGCGCAGACGCTGTTTATTTATATCGTTTTTATGGGTGTGCGCAAAAGATTTGCCGGTTCAAAAAGTGGAAGTGTTGGTTCTGATCTATGGAATAATTGATCCATTTGCACGATTAGATGCAGGTTTCCAAACAGTGCGATGAAATGTTTTTCTTTTTCACTGTAGGTGAGCGTAATGGGAATCGCACATTCTTGGGTTACTGTTGAGCCATCAATTTCGGTAAAGAGTATCGGTACTTTGATATAGAGTTCATGATTGTTGCATTTCTCCGGCGCAACGAGTGCGTAGATGCTCGGGTCATCCTCTCGTATCGGCGTAGCAGAGGCTTTAATGGTGCCATTATCGGCGACTGAAAACAGGACATATTTTTTGAGCGCATTGGCACTCCGGGTATTGATGATCCAGGCGCATTTTAGTGATGGATTGTTATAGTGATGCCCAAAAATCATAAAGGCATTTTGGTGGTTGTGACGACCAAAGAGCACAATGGGGATCGCTGCTTGTAGATTATGCGATGAAATAGCGCTGAGGTTTTTGGTAACACGCTTATTCATAAAGCAGCCACCGAGAATGAGGCTAGCTGCCGAAATAAGAATTAGAATCTTGTTCATGCGGTGAGACTTGGTTTTTTAGGGTGAGTAAGCAGTACATCATTGAGTGATAGGTTTTTCTTATAATACGATTTGGTGCCCAATAAAGCGAGCGCGGCAATAATACTCGCGGCCGTTGTTACTCCCAAAATTGTTCGAGCCAAGCGCTCGGTTCGTCGTTCTTGCTTAAGCCAGCGACGTTGATGGCGAGCGGCCGGGTATTCTTTTTTGGTAATCTTGAGCGCTGCAATTTTTTCGGCTAATGCACGGAGTGTAGTACATTTCTTCTTGGTGAGGATGCCGGCGACGGTGCCGGTGCCGATGGCCACAATAAGAGCGCCAATATGCAGTGGTGAATAATAGTTGCCGATTGGCTCAACAGAGGTATTTGGTGCAACCTCAAGAAACGGTCTTTGGGTTGGTGTGTGGCTGCCATCGGTGTAAATTGTTATGTGATGTGTTGTTGGGTCGATAAGTGCAATGTCGGCAGTTCCAGCGATTTTTATCGCTAACTTTCCATTAACTAATGCACCACGCTTGGCAGTCGTTATGAGCTCAAAAGGAAGTTTTCCATGGTTGCCATTGGCTAAGATGACTTCAGGTTGCTTTTTTTGATCACCAAGGCCTTGGTAGGTTATATTAGGGCTGAGTTTCATTTCTGTTTTTTGTACCGTAAAGATCTGATCGGCCAAGCTTACTTCAAGTTGAGAGCCGGCCATATTGAGCGTTGCCGGGACATAGTAGTGTGTGTTGTAGTCTTTTTTTATTTTTACAAAACATGATGGGTACTCTGATGGTTTAGTACCGAGTGGTTCAGGTACGACAACTAATTTATCTGGGCTGGATTCCTCGGTGATTAGGATTGTGCCATCGCTGTCTCGTCCACATTGTCGCGCCCTAGGACTGTCGGTGTGTTTACCAACAACAACCTTGCGTATTCGCGTGTGATTACGATCGTATTCACTGGGTCCTGGTTCGATAAGCACTGTTATCTCTGTATTTGGATCTTCTAATGAATGGGTGCGTAGTAGATATGCACAGGGCTCTGTTTCCAGAGTAGCGGCATCACCGTTTTCTTGGGCGCGATAGAGTGGTGTCGCATACTCTTTGAATGTCTCTTTTAGTTTTTCAAATGAGTATGATTCACCAAGCTCAAGAAGTATGTTTCCTTTTTCATCATGGAGCAAAACCGTTTGCTCTTCGGTATCATGACCATCCTTTTGCTTAAATACATCAAAAATTGAAGCATAATCTCTTTTGGTCTTTAGGTATGGTACTTCAATACTCATTGTCTGCCCACAAAATGCCGAGGTTTGCTCGTCCCCAAGTTCCTTGACCGTATAGACTTTAGTTTTATACAGAGGCTTTTGACCGAGTTCTGCCGGTGGCTCTATGAAGGTGTCGGGTGTTCCATAATCTTTGGTTGGCTGGTATCGTAGGCGATCTTGGATATACGCATTTTTGCCGCACAACCATAGCAATGGAGGTATGCTTGTATCTTCTGGCGTGGTTGAGACAAGGTGGAACCCATGGGTAATAGATTCTATATCGATGAGCGCATAGGTAGCGGTTCGCTGGTGTAGTCCATCGGCCGACGTTATGGTTACTTGCATGGTCGGTGCCGTTGCGATGTGTGGAATGATCTCTTCAGTGATATTGAGATCACGATACGCCCGCTCCGATGCACAAAGATTCAGCGTAATCATGCAGGCAATAATTAATGGTGTGATTTGGAAATTCATAATACTTCTCGGTTTTTACTTGATCGCAAGTGCTTCTTCAATTGAAAAATTTTTCTTGAAATAAGCTTCTTTATACATGAGGTAGGCGGTTAGGAGTAATGAGGCTATGCCGGCTGCACCAAGCCCATTACGGCTATTTTTTAGGCGCTGCTGTTCGGCGACAAGTTCTTTGGGCAACGGTTTTTGTGCGTGCTGTAAAGTTTTTATCACATCGTGTATCGCTTCAAGCTCTCCTGCTTTGATGATCGCCATGACACCGGTGGCAATGCCGGCGCTGAACGTCGCTAAGAGCGCTAAAGACCCTAGGCCTGAAATCTCGGTGGGCAGCGTAGTAAGGTGTGATTGAGGAATCTCGAGTAATGGTTGGTCAAGTTTTGGCGTTTCGTCGAGAGTATAGAGACTTACCGTATTAGTATCCTCATTGATAATCGCAACGCCGGAAAACTTGCTTTTGAGGCTTTTAACACCTTGGATCAGGAGTGCCTGCTTGCTGGCGACTTTAGGGCCTTTTTTTGCAAGAAGTATAAGCTCGGTCGACGAGAGTACCTGAACTTCTTCGCCCCGTTCGGTGATGAGTATATGATTGTCTATTGGAAAGTTGCGGCCACAGAGGTGTGCTTCAAATTGTGGACCGGTATCTTTAACAAAAACCGGTATATAAAATTCTCCGCCCGTACCGGTTAATCGCGTATAATAGCTACTCGGCTTTCCGCTTGGTGGTAATGGGGGTTCCTGTGCAATGACTTTCGTGTGTGCGCCAGAGTATTCCTTTGACACGACAACGCGGTCATACCTTCCTGCGCTGTCGTACAGTGGTCTTTCAATCGTTACCTCACGGAAGGCGGCATCACCTTCACCGTTGTCTTGTACGCGAATGTAGACCACCTCGTCGGGGCGTTCGTACGAGCGGGCTAAGAACAGGAAGGTGTCTTCTGATTCCTTAAAGCCTATTTTTTGATCTGCGGCCCGAGTGTATTTCACATACAGCGGTGTTGCCATTGCTGCCGTTTGCTCCTTAATAGCGCTGAATCGATATTTCTCTGACCGATATTTTTCGGTAAGAGAAATGACTTCCGGTCGTTCAGCATCGATGCCTTGTAGTCCTACGATGCTGTAGCCGATTAGGGAAAAAATAATGATAAGTGTTTTCATACGGACAGCTCCCTCTATAAATTCTTATAGAAATAGTAGCAGGGGAGTCGGCCTTTGTCGATGGACTAGTGCATCTTGCATCGTGTGGTATACTATCTGCCTCACTTTCCTTCTCATTCTTACGGGGTACTATGTCCTCCTTTTCTCGTTTTCTCCAAACCAACGTGGTAACCAAGACCATTCTGTATTGGTATTTACGTCTCTTGTTTAGCACTTATCAACTTGAAGTTGCCGATATGGCTGGCGATGGCTTGTCTATCAATGCCCGCCAGGGGATTTTCTATTTATGGCAGGAGCATGCCATAAGTGGTCTTTACTTTCTCCACCACCAAAATGTCTATGGCCATTTAATTAGTGATGAAACGGTGGATGGCTGCTTAGCCGGTTTTGTAGCTCGACGGTTGGGAATGCATGTTATGTATAGCACCGGTAAAATCTCGTTTATTAAGCATGCGGTTGAAGTACTTGATATGAACAAGCGGATGTTTATTATTGGCGATGGGACCAATGGTCCTTCTCATGAACTTCAGCGTGCCGTGCCCTATATGTGTGCGCGCAGCGGCGTACCGCTTATTTATCTTGAGTGCCGGGCCTCGGCCGCCATTGCGTTTGCCAAGCGCTGGGATCTGCTCAAGCTTCCATTGCCGTTTAGCACGATTACTGTTACGATCCATCCACCACGCAGTTATGTGTTTGATGAGCAGCATGAAGTGGTTGAAGTTATTGGTAAAAAATAATGTATGTTCAGGTGCGTCTTCTTAAGGGATATGCCCAGCCACTACTCTATGAGGTGCCGGCACATCTCATGACGCTAATTACGCTCGGTAGCGTCGTTGAGGTACCGTTGCGTAAGCAGCAGGTAGCCGCTTTGGTGGTCGAGGTGCTCAGGGTTCGGCCGACGGTGAGTTACGACATTCGTTCTTTAACCGCGGTACACCAGTTTCCACAAGACCCTCATTTTCTTCCGTATGTAGAAAAATTGGCCCAACTTTATTTTGTCGATGCGGCTCAGCTGTGTGGACGGCTTCGTTCATTTACCTTTTTTGAAGAGGGTGAAGAAGCGGAGGATGATGTCGTAGCGGCTCCGTATGTTTCTACCGTTGCGCTTACGGCCGCTCAACAGGCGGTCGTGGAGCAGGTGCGTGGCGATTTGATTGGCAATTGCTATAAGCCGACACTGCTCCAGGGGGTGACCGGATCTGGCAAAACCGAAGTCTATAAAGCGCTCATGGTTGAGGCCATTGGTCAGGGGAAAGCGGTGATCTTTTTATGCCCTGAGGTGAGTTTAGCTCGTCAGATGCAGGCTACGTTTGATGCCTGCTTTGACCGATCCATTAGTGTTGCTGGGTGGCATAGCGCGATTACTGGCACTGAGCGGCAGGAAGTATGGCAATCGGCGGTGCGCGGGAATCCGATGATCTTGGTAGGGGTGCATTTACCGGTATTGCTTCCGCTGACTAACTTGGGACTTATTATTATTGATGAAGAGCATGATGGTGGCTATGAGGAGAAGCAGTATCCTCGTATCAATAGTAAGCATGCGGCATTGCTGCGTGCTAAGCAGTACGGGGTGCCTATTATTCTCGGTTCTGCGACGCCGAGTGTAACGACGCTGTATCATGCGCGCCAGCAGCAGTGGCGTCATTGTGTATTAACCGAGCGATTTGGTGGGGCATTTCCTCAGATCGAGCATGTATTATTGAGTAAAGAAAAAAAAAGGCCTAATTTTTGGGTTTCTAAAGAATTATTGTCTGGGCTTGCCGATACGGTATTTCGTGGCAAGCAGGCTATTGTGTATCTCAACCGTCGTGGCTATGGATTTTTTCTTCAGTGTGTGGGCTGTGGGTATACGTTTGAGTGTTCTTCGTGCGCCGTGTCTATGACGGTGCATCACGATGAGCATGCCGGCGGCGTGGAGCGGATGCTTGAGTGCCATTATTGCAATGCCCGTCGCCCTATGCCGCCGTCCTGTACCGCGTGTGGTATGAGCACCGATGAGGGTAAGTGCAAGGGTATTGGGACTCAGCAGATGGTTTCTATTTTAGCTAAGCTTCTGCCTGGTGTGCGTATTGCGCGTGCCGATGCCGATATTAGCCGACGCAAGAAAGCCTGGAAAGAAACGATTGATGCCTTTGCGGCCGGTGAGATTGATATTCTGGTGGGAACCCAGATTATTACCAAGGGATTCCATTTTCCTAATGTTATTTTGGTCGGCGTGGTTTGGGCCGATAGTGCCGTACATTTTCCGGTATACAATGCCCATGAAGTTGCCTTGCAGCAACTTATTCAAGTAGCAGGTCGAGCTGGTAGAGCTTGTACGAACGGAAGAGTGATTGTGCAAAGTTTTGATAATCATCCGGTATTTTCGTTTATTAGCGAGCTTACCTATCCTCAGTTTTGTGAGCAGGAGCTTGAGGCTCGGCGTGAGTGGGGATACCCGCCATTTGGGCGCTTAGTAACAATCGAAATATCACATGAAAATGAGGAGCAGGTCGTTGCCGACGCTAGTGTGGTTAAGCAGCGCATTGCCGATCGGGTGGGGCCTCTTGTGCAGGTGCTGGGGCCAGCACGGCCGTTACGCGCAAAGGTGCAGGGCGTTCATTACCGACAGGTATTGTGTAAGGCCGATAATTATAAAGTAGTGCACGAGGCACTTTCGCGTACTTCGTGGAATGATATCGTGAGCGCGGTGGTGGTTAATCCGTCGTAAGCCGTCATCGCGCCGCCGCCGCCCGCGGGACTAAGGCGTGCCTCGCTGTAGCTCACGAGAGCGTAAGCGGGAGCCTAGTGCGGCGATCCACATAACTTCTAATGATGCTTATGCACATATAAAAAGGCCCGGAATTTCTCCGGGCCTTTTTAATCTAAACGTGGTGTACGTCTATTAGTTTTTTAGCAGACAAGGCACTCAGCGATTGCGCCAGCTGAATCGTTCATCAGTACTGCGCCATAACCGGTTGCATGGAGTCTGTTTTCATCTAGGCCTGCTGCAATAAATGCTTCTCTAAGCGCTGCGGCACGGTCTTGTGAAAGTTGTACTGGGTTAGCTGCTGATTCTTCAGCGTGGCCAACTAAGACAACATCATGATCCGATTCGATTGCGGCGCGGGCAATGTCTATATTGCTTGCTAAGATAGCACGTTGTGATGCAGGAATTTCTGCGCTATTGGCAGCGAAAACGATGTTTTCAAAGCCAAGCTCTTTGCTTTCTCTGGCAGCAGTTTCAAGCTCTTGTTGTGCAAAGCTGATTGCGTTTTCATGCCAAGCAAGAAGGCTTGCGCGATCTTCTGGGCTCATGCCTTCAAAATCAAATGCTGGGTCGAAAAGGTCGGGGCCAACACCGGCCATTTGCGTGTTTTTTTCTTGCTCACGGGCGATCAGCTCGGCAAGTTCGGCCATTGCTTCTTTTTCCGCGTCAGCGATTTCTTCGGCAGACATACCTTTGAAGATGTCGTCCATGTCAACATCGTCCATGTCAAGGTCCATTGAATCGCCAGCTAATTCCTCTTCTAGCTCATCTTCTAGTTCGTCAAGTGCCTCTTCTTCATCTTCACTCGTAAGGTCTTCCATGTCTGTGTCTTCAAGCATGTCTAGAACGCTTAGTAACTCATCATCGCTCATGTCGGCATCGCCTTCTACGGCCATTTGTTGTGCTTTTACTGGCTTTGCTTCCTTCTTTTGTCCACAACCAACCATGCCCAATCCGGCTACGGTCATACTTGCGAGCATCGCTGCGTATAAAAACCTTTTCATAATACTCAACCCTCTGTATACTGAGTGAAAACTTGTGTTTTAGGCGTGCTGTTTAACCACCACACGGCAAAAACGTTATCACATTCACTTTCTTTTTCCTATAGATTAGATGTATTCGTTTAATATGTATGGAAAACAGCTGTTTTTGAGCCTTTTATCAAGTTAAAAGTGTATGACGAAAGTCCGATTATAAAGGGGACGTGTTGAAAAAAATTCTTATAAGTCGTTCGCCATGGCAAGTTCGTGCGGCGATTATCGACGATGGCAAACTGCAGGATGTGTATTTTGATGATCAAAGTAATATCGATCTAGAGCGGTGTTTCTACAAAGGGAAGGTCTCCAAGGTTATTCCTGGATTGCAAACCGCTTTTGTGGATATTGGTCGTGAAAAAGCAGGGTTCCTGCATATCTCAGAAATTGATCGCTCGCTTGCAGCAGAGCGGATTGCAAAATCACAACAAATTGAAGGCATGGATGAACCGGCCTATGATGCACATACCGTTAAGCGAGTTATGGACATTAGCAAGGTGTTTCGTGAAGGCGAAGACACGCTGGTTCAGGTGATTAAAGAGCCGGTATATGAAAAAGGAGCAAAGCTGACTACCTGCTTCACTCTGCCGGGAAAATTCATTGTTTTGATGCCGAATATTCCACAAATTGGTGTTTCTAAAAAAATCGAAAATCGTGATGAGCGAGTTCGATTGCGTACTATTTTAACCGGTTGCTTACCAAAAGGCATGGGTGCTATTGTGCGTACGACGTCGGAACAACGGGCCGCGGCCGATATTCAAAAAGATGTGGCCTTCTTGGTTAACTTGTGGAATACCATTCAGAAAAAATTTGCAAAATCATCGGCCGGGGAATGTCTCTTTACCGATTTGCCGTTGAGTCTTCGTGTGGTGCGGGAGCACTTTGGTGAAGATATTCAGCAGATTGCGATCGATGATAAGAACGATTTCCAGACCGTTTCTAATTACATTCGCAACTTGATGCCGGAAAGTGCCGACAAGTTGGTCTATCACGATGTAAAGCCAAGTTTGTTTGAGAAGTATGAAATTGATCTTCAAATTGAAGCGGCTTTGCAGCGAAAAGTTCCTCTAAAGTGTGGCGGAACGTTGCTTATTGATACGGCCGAAGCAATGACTGTTATCGACGTAAACACCGGACGTTATACCGGTAAAGACAATCTTGAAGAAACGATTTTACGTACCAACCTTGAGGCGGCTGATGAAGTCGTGCGGCAGTTGCGATTGCGTAATATTGGTGGTCTGATTGTGATTGACTTTATCGACATGATGCCGGCACATAATCGCCAAAAACTCTCAGCTCATCTTGAGCGTGCGTTGAAAAAGAAAGATAAGTTTCAGTCGGTGACGTTGAAAGTGTCCGAGTTTGGCTTGGTGCAGATGACGCGTAAGCGCTCTGGCAAGACACTTACTCAGCAGTTGATGCGTGCCTGCCCGGCGTGTAAGTCGCTTGGCTATGTGAAGTCACTGGCAACATTGACGCATGAATTGCTTGCAAAATGTCAGAGCAAGATTTTGAAAGAGGCGCTCAAAGGGCCGTTCTTATTCATATTCTCGCCAGAGATTTTCCATCACTTAGTGCACAATGAATATAATGCTATTCTGACTCTTGAGAAAGAGATTGGCTATCGCATTATTCTTGAGCTTAACGAAGCGTTTGCGAACGATCAGTATCAAATTACTAAGACCGAATAACCCTGCAAGAGGCTACTATGGTTGAGTCGACACCGAATATATTGGACTTGTTTCCGGCTTATGAAGCAACGATTGGTATCGAAGTTCACGTGCAGTTGAAGACCAATACAAAGATCTTCTGCTCCTGCCCTAATATTTTTGGGATAGCCCCAAACCATAATATTTGTCCGATTTGCGCCGGGTATCCCGGTACGCTGCCAATGCTGAACAAAAAAGTGATCGAGTATGCCGTTATGGCCGGCCTGGCGACTAATTGCCGGATATCGCCGACCAGCGAATTTTCACGCAAGCATTATTATTACCCTGATTTGCCGAAAAATTATCAAATTACTCAAGGTGCGGTAGCGATCTGTCATGATGGCTGGGTGCCAACCGAGCGGCTTGATGGTTCTATTAAGAAGATTGGCATTGGCCGAATTCACATGGAAGAAGACGCTGGTAAAACGATTCATGGCGATGATGGAAAGAGCCTGGTTGATCTTAACCGCGCCGGCACACCACTGCTGGAAACCGTAAGTTGTCCCGACATTGCCAATGCGCATGAAGCAAAGGTGTACCTGATGAATCTGCGCAGTATTATGCAGTATTTAGGTATCTCCGATGTGAATATGGAAGAGGGTTCGTTTCGAGCCGATATCAATATTTCGGTCAAGAAAAAGGGTGTTGTTAAATTGGGCACTCGGGCCGAAGTGAAGAACGTGAACTCATTTAAATTTATTGTGCAGGCGATTAATTACGAAATCGAGCGGCAGATCGATATTCTTGAATCGGGTGGTGTGGTTCGACAAGAAACTCGTTTGTGGAATGAGAAAGATCAAAAAACTATGTTTATGCGTTCCAAGACCGATGCCGACGATTATCGCTATTTTACCGAACCAGATCTACCGGCCGTTGTTATTGATGATGCATTTTTAGATCGAGTTCGTGCGCTTATTCCGGAGCTTCCGTTTGCTAAAAAAGAGCGATTTATGGCCGAACTTGGCCTTTCTGAATATGACGCCGATGGATTGGTGCAAGATCGTGCCTTGTCTGCTTATTTTGAAGATGCCTGCGCTATCTACAATAAGCCGAAGCTTATGGTGAATTGGATTTTGCGTGATGTTCTTGGATATCTGAATGGTAAAAAGATTTCACTCAGTGAAAGTCCGATTACGGCCGATATGATTGCCGGCCTTGTACAGCTTATTGATACCGATGTTATTAATACCAAAGTTGCACAAGAGGTTTTTGCGGAGATGGCCGCTACCGGTAAAAGTCCGGCCGCCATTGTGAAAGAAAAAGGTCTTGAGCAGGTAAGTGATACCGGTGCATTGGAGGCGATCTGTCAAAAGATTGTGGAAAGCAATCCTGACGTGGTAGAGAAATATCGTGCCGGTAATCAGCGTATGTTTGGCTTCTTTGTGGGTCTTGCTATGAAAGAATCTGGTGGCAAGGGTAATCCAAAAATAATGACCGAAATTTTTCAACGATTGTTGGCATAGGTACTATAATGAAACATTTCTGCGTGCTCTTAATGAGCCTTTTCGTGGTAACTGGGGTATCTCCGGTGGTCGATCGTGTTTTTGGTAGCGCGAATTTTCAAGATAAAACGTTTGATGAGCTTGAGGTAAATGGTAGCGCTACGCTTAAAGATGTGCGGGCCGATTCGGTTACTGCTCGTGGGTCGTTAGACTTCTCTGGATTGACGGTGAATACGACATTGAGTGCTAAAGGTGGCTGTACCGGCGATCATTTGACCGCTCGAGAGTGCTCTTTTTTTGGAGGATCTACGCTCAAACATGCCACCGTAAGTAGTGTTGAAGCTCGCGGAAGTTTTGCGGCTACCGAAGTTTTGGTAACGAATGACCTATTGGCCTGCGGTTCGCTTGATGCGGTCAAGGTAACGGTAAGAGGGCTGACTACTATTAACGGTGGTGCAAAGCTGGTAGATAGTAATCTGCAAGATATTGTCTGTGCCGGCAGAGAGTACAAGCTCTACAATACGACCGTATCAAATATTGTGGTGAAGCCAGCGTACAGCGATGCGGCGTTTTCAACCGGTATCGGTTTTTTCGATTGGCTCTTGAGCTTCTTTAAGCATTCAAAAATCAATGAGACTAAAATATATCTTAAAGGCTCAACGCGAGTGAGTGGGGATATCATCTTCGAAGCGGGGAGCGGTGAGGTTTACCTTTTAGGTGATGCCTTGATTGGTGGCAGAGTCACCGGGGGCGTTATAAAGAAGGGTTAACACCTTCACGTTTTATGAGCGACCTTTATCAAGCCAATTTGTTAGCGCTTCGGCTAGTTTTTGAGAGCTACCTGAAACGAAGCGTTTCTTGCCGTATAAGCCGCTATATAGGGACGCGGGAGCCGGTCTCTCGCCATATCCTTCTGCATGCTTCAAGAGTATGGAAGTGCCCGAAATGATGCTGACTGGTTCGCGAGATATTTCGTTTAGCATATCGTTGTACAAGCGTGCTTGTACATATTCTGGGCCTTCATCCATAATGCAGGTTGTTTTCAAGTGTGGATAAGCGGCCTCAAGCGCGGCACGTTTTTCTGCGATAGCGTTGTACATTCTGGTGGCACGCTCGAATATTTTTGCATATCGCTCGTCACGCATCGCATCATACCTTTCTGCGAGTTCTCTTGGTGCTTTAGCCTGCTCTGTGAGTTCGGGTAGTGTGTGGTTTGCTGAAAGTCGCCCCGTGTGATAGATAGAGGCGTAGGCGATATCGCGTGTTCCGAGACCCTCAGCAAAGCGCTTTCGACCCGGCTCGCTTAGGAGGCGTTTGAACTCCTCACTTGCCTCTGTCATGGCCTTATCTAAATCGCTTATTTCCTTTTCTATGGAAGCGGTCGCTCTCTTTTGCTCTTCTACTTCTCTCGCAACCGTTTCTCTAGCGTCCTTTGTTTTTCGAGCATTTTCTATCTTTCGCCTTCTTTCTTCTTTGTCAGCGGCAACACGAGCAGCTTCTGCTTCTTTTTCGGCAAGACGGTCGGCCTTTTCTTTTTCTGCGGCTTCTTTTTTGCGGCGTTCTTCAGCCTCTTTCGCATCGCGAAGTGCTTGCTCTCGGGCCGCCTTATCTGCAGCAGCTTTAGCGTTGCGTTCAGTCTCTGCTCTTTCCTCGGCAGCACGTCGACGGTCTTCAGCTTCTGCTGCATCACGAAGTGCTTGCTCTCGTGCCGCCAGATCTGCGGCAGCTTTAGCGTTGCGTTCAGTCTCTGCTCTTTCCTCGGCAGCACGTCGACGGTCTTCAGCCTCGGCTGCATCACGAAGTGCTTGCTCTCGTGCCGCTTGATCAGCGTTATCTCGTTGGGCATTAGCTTCAGATAAAGAAGCTAAGAGAGCTCTGCGGTATTTTTCTTTTTTGGCTCGTTTATCTTTAGCTTCTCGTGCGCGTAAACCTCTTTCAACAGCCGCTTTAAATGCCGCATCCTGACGGTCTAGTTCACGACGAATTGCTTCATCATCGGCCCCGGAGTCAACTTTGATTGGCTCTGGTATCGGCTTGATGCTCGGAGAAGTGGCTGGTGTCGTTACCATCTCTGTCGATTCTGGCCACAAAGCGCTGACAATGGTGGCTATCAATAGCGTAAGTGTGCGAATTGAGCGATGAAGTGCCGCACGAGCTTTAGGATCTTTCTTCAGCCGTTGGCTTAATGGTCCATCGCCGTGGAGAAGAGCGTTAAGCTCTTCTCGCTTGCGTATGAACAAATCAAGGCTGCTGATAGTGGTTAATCCGATCATCGTCCCGGTGACAGTGCGCTTGGTGACATAACGGTCAAAAAACGAGCCTTCCTCAGGAGCGGCCGATCCTGCGCTTACATATGTGGCAGAGCCTAAGAGTAGGGTGAGGGCAAAGAGGAGATGCATTAAAAATCACCGCCGCTCATGGTTACTTGTACGCCTCTTTGCTTCAAAATGGGGAACATTTCTTTTTGCAGGGCATTTGAGGCAGCTACTTGGGCTTTGCTGATTCTTCCCTGTATTCCGGCTAGAACCATTCCATCTACGCCAAAGTGTTTTGCAAGAACCGGTATCGGGTTGCCTTTGAGCGTGCCGATGCTCATCTTTTTGCCCTTAATTGTTATTTCAAGGCTATCGGTTTCGGCAATTACCTGCTGCGCTTCGCTCATTAGGTATTGTGCGGCAGCATTTATGGCATCTTGATCGTCTGTTCTGAGCTTTTCAAATTTCTTTAATGAGGTCCTGAATGTTTTCTTTGCCGCTTCTATTTTTTTAATAACACCTTCTATTTCGCCGGCATCCTCATCACTTTCGTCATCTTCATCATCCTCATCTTCTTCAGTATCGCTGGCATCCGATACCGTTATCTCTGTTGGTTTTCCTTTTTTCTTAGGTTTTGGCGCGTCTATTACTTCTTCCGCTTCTTCTTCTGAAGCGTCAGTGTCAACAGATAGGGCATCATCTTCATCTACCGGTACCCGAGGAGGAGGCGTCGGACCTGTTGGTTTTTTAGGTTTCGGCTTGTCCTCTTTGCCCGGTTTTGTTAAGCCTTTTCCGCCTTTGCCACCGGTTTCTGTGCCGGGCTTGTCCAGAGAATCTTTTGGTTTTCCGCCTTTATCATCGCCAACTGCTGGTGGTGTGACAGGGTCGGTTGGGCTGACCGCGTTGCTGCCAGCCGGTTGTTCTGTATCGCTGTATCCAGCGTAGCCGCCCAGCACGGCGATTATTGTCAGCAGGGCGGTCTTAGTGTATTCCTTTTGGGTCCGAAGCTTTGCGTTGGCATACATTTGATAGGCGTTATTGAGCGCCGCTGCACCGCTGACGCCAGCAACCCCATACCCTACCATTTTGCGGGTTGAGTGCGCCTGTGCCGCCGGTACCGATAATCCTACAAGCGCCACAAGGGCAATTATTAAAAGCTTTTTCATGTGGAAATCCCCCATTAAATTGGTAGTTTAAAATTGATCTATTTCCTTTTATATTACTCTATTTGGACAAGAAAATGAAACCGTTTGTTTGGTTTTCTCAGTTTTCTCTTTCCTTCAGGCCCTTTCCTGTGATACCACTGGAGCGTTGTTAGTACGCAGGAGTTGTCCGAGAACTCAATAGACGGCGTCGCCGTGGTTGCGAGGCTTCCATTGTGAAGCCGTTCCGCCGTCGTCCTTACGGACTAAGGCGAGCCGCGGCGAAGCTTAAGCGAAGTGCGGGGCAATCCAGTAAAATTGGTAGTGAATAATAACAAGCAAGTGCTGGATCGCCACACTACGCTCGCGATGACGCGGTCTAGGCCGCGTTTCAGAAAGATTAAGTTCTAATTCTTGGGCAGCTCCGTAAATGCATTGGAGTATTGTTATGAATAAGAAATGGCTACTCGGCGGTGGGCTACTGGCCGGGGGAGCTTTCTGTGTGATTGTTTCTTCAGTTTACCTAGAGCATCGCGTTGAAGTGGTTATGCCATTGGCGTATACCGGCATTGAGCGTAAAAGCATCGGCCATCACCTTGATGCTAACGATGTGTTTCTGACTCATTCAGACACTGCTAGCGCGGAAGATCGGCCTCGATTCAGTTGCGGCTATGTGCCACCAGTCCCTTTTACTTTAGAAAAAGCCGGTATTCACCCTAACTGGCAGCATGCGATGCAGTGTGTTCAGGATGGAGCGCAGCGGAGTGCTCATTTCTTGCTTGATGCGATTGATGTTATCGATAAAACCGGCGAGATTGGCGTGGTTATCTATGTGGCCAATGAGCAGGCTAAGCAGGCCGGCACCTATACGCTGCGCATTGAGATAGCCCAGAAGCGACCCGACTCCTTAGTGACTGTTTATGATGAGAGTGGCGCTGAGCTTACTGGCCCGTTGCCTTTGCGACCAAAAAAGAAAAGAGGGGTAAAAAAGCCGTACCTTCCTTGGTTGGATGGGATGCGGCAATTTTATTCTGTAGTGTGTGAAAAACGTGATGGTACCGTGTATCTCATCCTCATTCAGCACAGCAAAGAAGAGATTCATGAGTATGACCATACTTCACCAATCGTTAATGACATGGTAGAGCATTATTCCGACCATGAGCGGTTGCAGAATCGGCCCGGTGCTTACTTAGATATGTCCCTCAACATGCGATGCTTGCCGGTGCCCTATGCTAATCAAAAATATGAGCTGCTTGGGGATGGTCCGTTGTATGTTAGTTGGGCCACGTTAGTCGGTACGATTGAGATTTTACCGGGGTGAGGTCTCTAGTCATCCTGTGATCGCAGAGCGCGGGATTGGATCGCTCGTTCGAGCGCCCGTTGAAAATGGGTCTCTTGTATCATCGAGGCATTGTCGATGCAGGCATACATCGCCGCATCGTTGACAATATTCTTTAGGCCGGCTCCGCTGAAGTTTTCGGTGTAATAGGCGAGTGTGTCGTAGGGTACGCTGGCCTGATCTACTTGCGGAAGCTTGCTGATATAGAGCTTAAGTATTTCTCGTCTCCCTTGTTCGTTTGGCAGCATGATCGGAATGATGCGATCAAAACGACCTTCTCGGCGTAGGCGGTAATCAACCGCTTCAAGATGGTTGGTGGCACCAATGACGACGACCGCATTCTGTTTTACAAAGCCATCCATTTCAGTAAGGAGAGCGGTAATTGACTGTTCGCTTTTGATCGCATCTATTTCGTCGATGAAAATAACGCAGGGGCTAACCATGTCGGCGCTGGCAAAAAGCTTTCGTATTTCTTTGGCCCCTTCGCCCATATATTTTGTATCAAAGCTGCCGCCCGAAACACTAATCACTTTGCAATGTGCTTCATTGGCAAGCGCGCGCACGAGCATGGTTTTTCCGGTGCCTGGTTTACCAAAAAGAAGAATTCCTTTAGGTGGGTTAACCCCAAATTCTTTTAATTTGTCCGGGTATTGAAGGCTATAGACTAGAAATCTGAATTCGTTAACAATATCGTCAAGCCCGGCGAGATCGTTAAATTTTACCGAATCATACTCGGTGCTGCTTGAGCCAAAGATACTTATTTTCATCGCATTACGCGCCTGCTCAAGTGAGGCGAGTACATGGTCATCGATAACTTTTGTTGCTTCTTTATCATTGACCGCAATTTGTACTGCACCATTTACCAGTGACTTTAGCTGTGACTGGCTGAAGCCGCGTGTTTTTTCGACCACCTTGATAATTGCTTCGTCACTGACCTCGACTCGAGGCAAGCGATTAAGATAGTTGCGCATAGTGTCGGCTCGACCTTTGGGGCTTGGTAAGCCAATATTTATGACATCAAAACGATGGGGAGCTTTAAATGCCTCATCAACGTGCTCGATGCAGTTGGTTGCGGTAATGACCAGAACGTTGGTGTTGTGATTTAATTTATTCATCTGTGTTAACAGCTCTATGGTGGTTTGGGTATATTCCATGTCGCCCCCGCCACTTCCCTCGCCTCGCTTGCTGGCCGCTGCGTCGATTTCATCGATGAATATCACTGCCGGGGCCGCATTGTGCGCAGCGTTAAAAAGTTCTCGAACTCGCTGTGCACCGGTTCCGACAAAGACCTCTACAAAAGAAGAGGCGGAGCATTCGTGAAATGAGTAGCCAAGTTCATTTGCGATTGCCCTGGCAAGCATGGTTTTGCCGGTTCCTGGAGGGCCGGCAAGAAGAATTCCCTTTTTGTGTTCGCCGCCAAGAAGCCTAAGCCGTGAAGGATTTTTGAATTGATCGACTACGCCACGCAATGTTGCTACCGCTTCATCTTGGCCCACAATATTATTAAAGCGGATGTCTGAATCTTTTAAAACAATGCTTTTCTCTGGACGTGGCCGTTGTATTTGTGGTTTATTCTGCGGAAGAGGTTGGTCGTCTTTTTCATCACTAGGGAAGTCGGGCAACTCTTTTTCATACTGTGGTTGTTCCGGTACGTTGTTATTTTGTGGCGCATTACCAGCAAGGTCGTTTATCGACCAGACGTGAATGGCGAAAAATTCATTGATTTCATCAAGAATAAGAGGATGTGCTGGTGAGCTCGGAATTAATAACAACGCCATAAGCATTGAAAAAGATCGTTGCATAGACATGTACGAATCCCTTACTTTATAGTGAATACCCCAAAGATGCGCTTTCTAGGCGTCTTTTTATATGCTATCAAAGTCATATAACGAAAGTTGAGAGTATGCGCAAAGCGATAAACTTTACCGTGTTATTTACAGGGGTTGTCCTTTTGACCGGGTGCGGGTACCATCGACCGCAAGCGGTTCTGACTCCGCCAACCGAAGGTCAAGATCAAACTATTAAAGATGTATTGGTGCGCATTAAGCCGCTTCGTGATTTTGAATGCTCTTATTATTTTGATAATAGACTTGTTTCCCGTGGCATTCAGCCAATACAGCTCTTTGTCCAAAACGATACCGATCGTTATTACGTGCTTGATGGCAAAGACATTACGCTGGATATGCTTGGCAAGCGTGATGTGGGCGCCGTGCTCTATAAAAATGTGATTGGGCGTTCGATTGTTTGGTTGACCGGCACCATAGCCTTCTTCTGGAAGCTGTTTCTTCCTATACTCATCATCGATACGCTGTTCTGCTTGCAAGCCAATAAAGAGATCTCTAATGATATTGCGAGCATCTGCATTAATCCGAAGCAGAAACTAGTTATAGCACCACGTAGTCGTATGCATAAGGTGTTGTTTGTGCCCACAGATTCCTATTATCATCATGTAACTATTGTGTTAAAGGAACAAGATAAAGAAGATGCGGAGCTAACCTTTCGGTTTTAAAGGGAGCTTGTGGTGAGAGAAGCACTATTTTTTGCGGCGATTATTTTTTTGTGCCTGTTGGGCTGCGGACGGAAAAAGCTGAGCTTGGCCGAGCGAACGCCGAACAGCATTTTTACCACAACGGTTGCGCATGATGATTTAACCATTCATGCTCGGCTCTGTGATCATGACGAAATCATGGACTATTTTTCCTGTGGAGAAGATTTTTATCATTATTATTATTTGATTCAGCTGCGTTTATGTAATCAGGGCTATATTCGCTATACCCTGCAGAGTGAAGAGTGCTCATTTTTTGTACCACCGTCTGAGATGTTGCGTACCTATACGCACTATGGATATACCGGTGGGGGCGTTTTCTTCTCATTTTTAAACGCGATGCTTTTCCTCCCAGTGTATGCAATTTCTATGCTTAAGTCGGCGGTTGAAACACCACCATACTTGGCACAGCCCGACATTGTGGTTCCTCGTTCATTTGTTTCGTTAAGCCTGTTTTATGCGGCGATTGTTTTAGTACCGCTTATCTTGGGTGGTTTATGGGAACGCTCCTGTAGCAGCTATGCTTTTCATGAAGCGAATCGGTATATTTTAACGCAGCGGCAACAATTTTCCTGCGGTCCATTTAGTACCGAAAATATTTTTATATTTACACCACGAGCCGGCTTTAAGTCTCCGTGTGAAATTGCATTATACAATCATAAAACGCATTCGATAGAGAAAGTATCGCTTCCGGTGAAGCTTGTTTGGTAGAAAACGGGTGAGTGAATAGATAACCCAGACTTAACATACCTAACCTAAACGGCTTTAGCTGTCTTCGCGAGCGTAGTCGTGGCGATCCAGGTACCATGGTAATTAATACCACATTTCACTGGATCACCACGGGCTGACAAGCAGCCCTCGTGATGACGTGCTCTGTATGCCGAAGAAAGAGGAAAAGAGATTATGAAAAAATTATTACTCTGTATAAGCACGGTCTTCTTTCTCATGGGTTGTGGTGGTCGTGCGCCGATTAAACGAGCAAAAGAAGTATTATTTGATGTGCCTTATATACAGAAAAAACAGACGCATGACATGGTAGAAATTGGCGTCAAAAAACTTTCGGCGCCAGAAATTAAAGAATTGTTTTGTAAATCAGGTCAGCTGCTGAGCATGTATTATGTCTACTACGTGCGCACTCATAACACCGGTTCCGAAAGCTACTTTATACACTTGTCAGGGCAGGTGCTGCCAACACGCAAAGATGTGAGTATTTTCTTTGATCCTTACACCACTATGCATACTATAGCACATATGCTTTTTGTGGCTCCGGCCGCTATTGGTCTGGCAATGCTTGCGCCCGATGCGTTGACTTACTTTGCCGGATTTCTTGGATTAAACGTTGGTCTGCATCTTGCCGAAACCCAGGCGTTGGGTATCAGCGGTTACCAAGAATTTGAAAAACATGTGATATCGGGAAATGTTGAACATCGCATGACGAGCATCGTTGCGATTCCATTTTCACATGATCATCATATTATTTTTGTGCCAAAGCGTGATCCACAGAGTGCTTGCTTGACATTTACGGTGTCGGCACGCAATAAGGTCACTAAAGATTTAGTGTTTGATTTTTCCGAGTAAGAGGGGAACATGATTGAGCGTTTGTATGGTACGGTTGTCGCCACAACCGATCGGATGATTACGGTGATGGCCAGTGGCATAGGTTTCGGCGTGCAGGTTGCCGACACAACGAAGTTTGTTCCTCATGCAACAGCAACAGTCTACACCTACGTTCACTGGAATCAGGAAAAGGGGCAGTCGCTTTTTGGCTTTGCTGATGAATTGTCGCGACATTTGTTTTGTCTGCTTATTGGTTGTCAAAAAATTGGGCCGGCGTTGGCACTTGCGCTCTTGCGGCAACGAGAGCCCAATGTCATCATCCAAGATATTCTTTCTGGTAATGTAGCCGGGTTGAGTAGCTGCCAAGGTATTGGTACCAAAAAGGCGGAGCTTATCATTTACGAATTAAAAGAAAAAATTGGTTTATTAGCCGATGTGCCAGGGGCACTTTCTACGGCAGGTGCACAATTGAAGCACATGCAGGATGCGCTTTTGAGTTTGAGTTATTCGCAGCAAGAAGCAACCAAGGCGATAAACTATGTCGCGGGGCTTTATAAGGGGGAGTCGTTACCCGACTTAAATGTTCTGCTGCGCAAGGCGTTGGCCTACTTATCGGCGCCTCGGGAATAGCTATTTCTTTGTCGCGTAGGAATGTACCGTATTTATCATGACACCGATGCCGATCATGCTACCAAGGACGATACCGGTCACCTGTAGCAATGGCCCATATTTGCGGCCCCAGGTGCGATGATCCTTTAATATCTCCTGCTCAACAAGAAAGAGTTGGTCATTAATTTCTACTAAGGCTTCATTTCTTTTAAGGATCAGCCGATCTTTCTCTTCGGTCATCGATTGCTTTTCCTCTTTAGATGGGGTGTGTCCTAGATAATGGGCAAGGTCATAGAGAATAAGATTTGCGTAAACGCATGGCTTAAGTGCCTGTTCGGCTTGCCGTATAAGATTTGCCCGTTTTTGGAAAAGGCTGAGCATATAGGTGAGATGAGTTGGGTTTTCAGGGGCTGTTAGGCAGGCATCGGCGAGGGCTTGATAGCGTGCAATGGCCTGCTGGATGGTCTGAATTTGGCCTGGATCAAGTTGCATCTCATTTAACTTAGTGATGACGATCTGAATCTCTGGCTCAAATTGTTGAGAAACCTCTGCCTGTAGCCGAAAAATCTCTCGAATATTGTATACCTGGTCCTGTAGGGACTGGATAATATAGGCGTTATCCATGGGAGCCGGCTCAACAAAATCGTCATACCCACCTGTGGCAGGTGAGGCGAGAGTACTTAGCGAAAAAAGAGCGGCACAAAAGAGAATATAATGTTTTTTCATGCCCTCAGTATAGCCTGACTAAACTCTTCGTTCAAATAAAAAAGTACGGGACTTTAAGACATTGATAAGCTTTAGGGTTGATGGATCTTTTTGGCGGCGGGCTTTTTCTGCGTATTTATCGAGTAGTGAACCATTGTTAGCTATAAAGGTGCGCGACTCTTCGTCTCTGGCGTTAATAAAGGTTTTGAGGCGTTCTTGCTCTTCAAGATCGGCCGGGGCTACTTTTCTGAGCGCTTCACCCAGGTGTGCAATGTCTTCCTCTAAGCGGTCCACGTGTGCCGTGAACTGAGCTAAAGGTAATGGTGTTTGGCGCGCCGTGTAGCCCTTGGCGAATTTTTCTTCACGTTGCGCTGCCGACGCATCCAGGTCTTTAACGATTTGAGGTCTGTTTTGTAGTTGTTTAGTGAGCATATTCTGTATTGATCCGCGAAAGCAAAAGAGGGTGAGTGCTAATCCGATGCAGGCAATAATGCTGGTAACGATGATGGGATTAATGTTTTTAATTATTTTCTTTTTCATAGTAGTTTCCCTGAGGTGAGTTGTTGGCGTATTGCTGAAGTAAGAGCTCCGACCGGAGCAATGCAGGAGACTTCGTCATTTTTTTGAAATTCGTAGACGCATGGCTTACTGCTTTGGAGTGTAATAAGTGCCTCGGTTGCATAAATACAACCGATTTCGGTTCCTTGTAGGTGGTAGTTGCGCTGAGGATTGTAATGAAGGATTGTTGCGTGATGTTGTGCTGGGGTATAGATAGTTAGTGAAACGACAAAGCCATCCGGTGCAGTTATATGAATGATGGTGTTGGTATAGGGAGCTCGAGTGTAGTGGGTAATCGTGCCGGCAATGGGCACGTGAATGCGATGATAGTGCTGAATGTTCATTTGCATGATGAGGTGGTGTGCATCGTATTTGAGTACGGTGCCGGCGACCGGGGCAAGAATAAGTCGTTCGTTGCTGCGAGGGATGCGGGGCTTTGTGCGATGCTTGCGTACCATGAACTGTGCCAATGTTGGTGGTAGGGCTGGGTCAATTGCGTAAAGCGTCAGATCGATGTTATAACGGCGAATTATTTTTTTTACGTACCAACTACTTAATGGTGATTGATGCCACCAAAGCTTGATAACTTTAAGAAGAGATGCCCACATATTATTTATCACAAAGCCAATAACGTTTTGCAAAGGTATCAATTACCTGCATGGTGAGTGTTGTGCAAAATTGCGTAAGATTGTAATCAAAAGAATCAATCAGTGAGGGAAAGAATTCTTGTAAGAACTGTTCACTTTCTTGCGGGTTTGCAAAAAGTTTCTCTATAAATGTTTGTTTTTCCAATGTGCTTGGAAGCGTTTTTAGATACTGAAGATAAGAGGCTTGGCCACGTCGTGGACTAGCGACTTCAAGTTGTTCAATCATTTGGGTATAGCGAGCTGCTAATGAATTTCGATCTTGGCTGCGCACTTGATTGGTGCTCAAGTTAGTGTAGGTCAGTGCCATCGTTGAAAGCATCTGTTGGATTTGATGCATGAGCGATGCGGTGTGCGCCAGGAGGGGCGATGACGGTACTGTTTGCGCAAGATCGAAGCAGGTGTTTGCGGCATGGCGGCATAGCCAACCCAGCGAGCTCATGCTTTTTCGTTCAGCTTCGGAGAATTGCGCACCGTCGCTTTGCGATTGTGCAATGGTGAGTAGTTGCTGTGTGTCATCTTTAAAGGTGCTAAGCGTTGCGTGAAGTTTAGATTGTGTGTAGGTCTTAAGTTCGGCAAAAATTTCTTGAATCAATGGGATTGCGGCCGATTGTTCGCGAAGCGTATGGTGCAGAAAGAAAATGCTATCGGCGCGGTCTTGTAGAGCAAGTGAAGTAATGAGCGGAAAGTTGGTTCGATTGCCGGAGATTGTTTCATCGGTCAAGCTTGCTTCCTTTAGGGCGTGTGCAATAGTGATTATGTTGGTTATATAAGAGTCAAGTCGGATAACACCGACATCGGCATCGGCAAGGTTAGCGAGCAACTCGAGCACATCGCAAAAAAGAACGAGTGCTTTTTTTTGTTTACTTAAGAGAGGGCCATCCATGCAGTGTTGTAAAAAATAAGATCCATACGTATACGTATCGATACATATAGCGCCTAAAGGGCTGTGTGGTGTGGTGTCGGCTTCATAAATCATGAAAAACTCCTCAGGGTCTTCAGGAGTTGGATCGGGAGGAAGCGGTGTGTCGCTATCGGACTGAGAGCGATGAGGAGTAGTTGGATTTTCTTGATGGCTCACCCGCTTTTTATACGGGTTGTAGCGATTCTCATGTTCGTTGCCGCCACACATCGTGGCGCTGAACGAACAGAGCAGAAAAAACAAGGCTAACAGCATGAAGTACTCCTTACCGGTGAACCTCTAAGATAGACAGAGAGGTAGGCACTTTAGCGATTTTTCTCGAATAAAAACAAGAAACATGAGATTTTTTTTACGTAAAAATTCTAACCCATTATTTGGGCGTTCATTTAACTTTTTTTGTATGCATCTAGAAAACAATTGCCTATATGTACAAATGATGTCTGGCGTTTTTTCTCTTCTGCGTGGTCATTGAGGGGAGGGGTATAATCCATTTCGGAACAAAAAAAACTTCTGCTTGCGCTTGGGTCAATTCATCGATAACCTGAAAAAAAGGAGATGGCCAACCATCAAAAACCTTCATAAAAAGGGGATTTTATGCGCTACAGTGAAGAAAAAATGCAAAAGGATGATCTCAAAAATGCCAGCATTTTTGAGGATGGTTTTCTTCTCGCCCTAAGCGTCATAAAACGAAATGCTACGCAGCAAAACTTTTCTCGTGGAAAAGTTTATGAAGTGCTTTCGCGCGCGGCGAAAGGATATGAACAAGAGGTTAATCTTGATCTTATTTTTAGTGAGCTAGAAAAAAATGTGTATGGTGGTATTACTACCAAAGAGATTGAGCGAGCGTTAGTGCTTTCGGTGCAGCCATTTATAGAACGTGATCCGGCTTATGGTAGAGTCGCCATGCGGTTATTGTTGATGTCGTTGTACAAAGAGGTTCTTGGTTTTTCAACAAATGGTGAAACACGCGGTGTGCTCTCCATGCAGGGGTTTCCATCTTTTTTAGCTCAAGGTATTGAACATGGGCTACTGGCTCCTGATTTAATAAAGTCGTTCGATGTTGAGCGACTTGCAGCATACATTGATAGTGAGCGTGATGAGCTCTTTGAGTTTATGGGTCTGTATACTATTTATGAAAAATACATGCTTAAAGTTAATGAGCGGCGCATAGAGGTTCCCCAGTATTTTTGGATGCGTATTGCAATGGGATTGGCGTTGGCTGAAAAGCCGGCTGAGCGCACACAAAAAGCAGAAGAATTTTATGATTTGATATCGCAACTTCTCTATGTTCCTGGGACGCCAACGCTGTTGCATTCCGGCACTACGAGAGCGCAGTTGAGTTCCTGTTTTTTGACTACTATAGACGATGATTTAGCCCATATTTTTAAATGTTTGGGAGATAACGCACAGCTTTCAAAATATTCAGGGGGCGTGGCTAATGATTGGACTAATCTGCGCGCAACCGGTTCATTGATTAAAAGTATCGATGTGCAGAGCCAGGGGGTTATTCCTTTTTTGAAGCTGGTGAACGATGTTACGTCGGTTATTAATCGAAGTGGTAAGCGCCGTGGTGCAACCTGTGTCTATTTAGAGACATGGCATCTTGATATAGAAGATTATTTAGATCTTCGTCGAAATACTGGTGATGAGCGTCGGCGAGCGCATGATATAAACACCGCTAATTGGATACCGGATTTATTTATGCTGCGGGTTGAGCGTGATGAATTATGGACGCTGTTCTCACCCGATGAGGTGCCAGAATTGCATGATTTATATGGTGCGGCATTTAAAAAACGGTACGAAGAATATGAATTGATGGTGGCCCAGGGCACCATCAAACATTACAAGCAGGTTGAGGCAAAACAGCTCTGGAAGAAGATTTTGACCCGCATTTTTGAAACCGGCCATCCGTGGATAACCTTTAAAGATACGTTTAATATTCGCTCGCCGCAGGATCATGCCGGGGTAATTCATAGTACCAATTTGTGTACCGAAATTGGCCTCAATACGTCGGCCAATGAGACAGCGGTGTGCAACTTGGGTTCAATAAACATTGCACGGCACATGTCTAATGGCGCATTAGATGAGCCGAAGGTTGCGGCAACGCTTAAGACCGCTATGAATATGCTTGATAATGTTGTCGATATTAATTTTTATCCAACGATTGAAGCAAGGAATTCTAACTTGCGGCATCGACCGATTGGCCTTGGTATGATGGGCGTGCAGGATGCGCTCTATATGAGTAATGTGCCTTTTGAGACTGAAGAAGCGGCCGTGTTTTGTGATGAGCTTATGGAGACTGTAGCGTATTATGCGATTTACTATTCGGCGCTTTTGGCGCGTGATAAGGGCGCATACGAATCGTTTAAGGGATCAAAGTGGGATCGTGATATATTCCCCATTGATACGCTTGAGCTTCTTGCGCATGAGCGGGGTGAGAAGATAACGGTTGATCGTATTGTGCGTAAAGATTGGGCACCGGTAAGAGCGGCAGTGAAAGCGTATGGAATGCGAAATTCCAACACGATGGCTATTGCGCCTACGGTGACGATTGCCAATATTGCCGGCTGTGGAAATTGTATTGAGCCTATTTATAAGAACTTATATGTGAAAGCAAATCAGCAGGGTGAATTTACCGTGATGAATAAATATTTAGTTGCGGCATTAAAAGAACGAGGCTTGTGGGACGATGGTATGTGCCAGCGTATTAAATATTACGATGGTTCGATTCAACAGATTGCGTCGATTCCTGATGACATTAAGAAGCTCTATAAAACAGCTTTTGAACTTGATCCTGAATGGTTGATAAATATCAGCGCACGTCGCGCTAAATGGCTTGATCAGGCGCAGTCGCATAATATTTTTATGCAAGGAACGTCGGGGAAGAAATTGAACGATGTCTATTTTGCCGCGTGGCGTTCAGGCATGAAGAGTACTTATTATTTGCGTACTCTGGGGGCAACGCAAATTGAGAAATCTACGCTTGATGCAAAAGAGTTTGGTTTTACGCAAAAACGGCAGTATGCAGCCGAAGCGATTGTGGTCGAGTCTGCTGAGTTGAAGACGTGTGGAATTGATAAAACCGATTGTGATTCGTGTCAATAGGGTGCAGCGGTAAATCTGGGCTATTTGACGACGAAGTGCTAATGAAGCCGTCATTGCGAGGAGTGTAGCGACGTGGCAATCCAGAGTATAGAACTAATTTTAGGTGATCTGGATCACCACGCACCACAAAGTGGTGCTCGTGATGACGGCCACTGGGCCGTCGGGGGCATGGAACTTATTAACAATAAAGGGGACAAGCATGTCATTAATACCGTTAAACGACAAAACGAAGCGTACCGATCCAAACAAGATTTTGCCCATGAAATATATGTGGGCGCGGCAGCATTACAAAGATGGTATTGCTAATAGTTGGCAACCGGAAGAGATTTCGATGCAGGCAGATGTGGAACAGTGGAAAGCGCGCACTGTCCTTTCGGCAAACGATCGTCGATTAATTTTGTGGAATCTCGGTTTTTTTTCAACGGCCGAATCGCTTACCGCAAATAATATTGTGATGGCGGTTTATCGCCATGTAGCAAATCCAGAGTGCCGTCAGTATATGCTGCGACAGGCATTTGAAGAGGCGGTACACACCGATACCTTTATCTATTGTTGCGATAGTTTGGGGCTCGATCCTGATGAGATTTATCAGATGTACGAAACGATTCCCTCGATTAAAGCAAAAGACGATTTTGTGATCGAGTTGACCCAGCAGATCCTTGATCCACGATTCGAAATTAATACGATCGAAGATGTGCAGCAGTTTGTGCGCAACCTAATTGGCTATTATGTGGTGATGGAAGGGGTTTTCTTTTATGCCGGCTTTGCCATGATGCTTGCGTTGAAACGGCAAAACAAGATGGTCGGGATTGGTGAGCAGTTTGAATACATCATGCGGGATGAGAGTTTGCATTTAGCATTTGGGTGTGACTTGATTAACACGCTGCGCGCTGAGCACCCATCGATTTGGACCGCTGCGTTTCAGCAAGAAGTTACGGTGTTAGTGCAGCAGGCTGTGGTGCTTGAGTCACAATATGCGAAAGATGCCTGTCCAAATGGCATGCTGGGGATCAATGCTGAGCAGTTTTCTAATTACGTGAAGCATATTGCTGATCGGCGCTTAGTGCGAATTGGGCTTGCCGAGGTATATCATCAAGAAAATCCATTTCCATGGATGTCACAATCGACCGACCTGCAAAAGGAAAAGAACTTTTTTGAGACTCGCGTCACCGAGTATCAAGCGGCCGGGTCACTTGATATGAGCGATTTTTAGCAGTGCTCAGGGCACGTTTATTGATAGGACCGAGTTGAATATTGACGATTTTTGTCTTTATCCCCTACACTGTTAGTATTAATGGTGTAAGGGGGTCTCTATGATGAAAATTGTTGTATTATTTGTGTCTGTTCTGTGTGTGAGTGGCCCTTTGGTGCACGCTGGCGTGATGCTCGATGTGGCCCGATCGTCCATAACACGCGCCGTTGTTGGAGTGTCGGCTGTCGGGGGCGTAGTTGCCGGTGTTGTTGCTTATAAGCGGATGAAAAAGGCCGAGACTCAGTATTTGACCGACTTAGCCGATCATAAGAGAAGGGCCGCTTATCTCAAGGCCCAAGAGCGATTTTATGGGACATGTAAGTTTGTTGCGGCAAATGGGCTTCTGTGGTTGCTGTTGAAGATTCTTGTGAAAGCTGCGCCCGATTCTCAAGCACTTACGAATGGGCAGTCTGATTGTAAGGAGCCTGATAAGCCGGTGGGTGTCTCGGTTGTTGGTCCTGGGAAAAAGCATTTGCCACCGAGTGAGCAATTGATCGCAGACCTTTCGGAGCAGCTGTATGATGGCGATAAATTCCTTGGTGTGATTGCTAACACGTGTGATGCTGATTTGAAAAAGGTTGTTAATAAAAAGCTTTCTTCTGGCGGCCCGTCATTATTCGCTAGGGCAATTGAGTTGCATGCTAAACCTGAGGTGCTGGACCGGTTAATGAATCTTGGTGCCGATTATTCGGGAACAGGGCCTGGTTCTGCACTTGATTATGCGGCGCGATCGGGTAACAACGATGCGTTTAAGCAGATTGTACGTAGAATGAAGAAAGATGGTGCCGATCTACCCATTGAACCGTTATTGTCCGATCTTGCACGCCAGGGGAACGCAGAGTTATTTGATTTCTTAGCAGATGAATCCGGTACGACGCCGACGCCTGAGCAATTGCAGAGTTTAACCTTTGGTGACGTACTGAGGACCGGAGATCAGGGTCAATTTAAAGATTTGGTTGATAAGACACCAGCGGACGAGCTTAAAGATGTAGGAAATCGGGACGATTTACTCAATAGAGCTATTGATATAAAGGCCGATCCTTCGGTGATTCAAAAATTGCTTGATAGTGGCGTTGACTGTCCCACTACGGGGAAAGATCCGGCCTTTCGTCATGCGTATAACGCCGGCAACATAGAGGCTTTTAAGCAAATTATTAGGGCTATGAAGGAGCAGGGCGCCGATATTAGTACCTTGGCCGCTTACGATGGTGGCCAGCCACTCCTTTTTTCGGTGGTGCAGTCGAATAATCAAGATCTTTTTGATTTCTTAACTAAAGAATGTGGCGTGTCGGTTAATGTTCGTGATGAACTTGGACAATCAATTCTGTGGGCCACGCTTAATAGTCGTGATTATAGAACCGGCACGATTGACCCAGACCAGGTCTCTCGGGTGCTTAATCTTCCTGGTATGAATATTGGGGAGGTTAATCCACAAGATGGTACCACGCTACTTTTTGTGCAAACCCCGTTTGGTCATGAAACAACAATGGCGTTTTCTGCGCTGATGGAGCGAGGAAAAGTCTTTTTTGGTGCCGATACTGAAGGGTTTAATCGGTGGGTTAACCATACAAACAAGATAGGGCTTACCGCTCTTGATATTGAGGCCATGTCAGAATGTCCTTCTGACGACCACGTAAGGCTTCTGGTTGAAAATGGTGCAGAGATTTCGGCCGAGACTCTTAGGCGAGCGAAAGATCGGTTTAATGAGATACAGCGAGTGGGCTACCCTGGGCACCATTATATGGAGGCCACGTATATTGCGAGTGCAAGGCGTGCTCTTGCCTATTTAGAAGATGAATTTGCTAAATTAAGAGCGTAAGAAGGCGGGGGCGATATGAAAAGAATATCGTTTGTGTTGATGAGTGGTATAGCGGTGACCTGGTTACCGGTTTCTGCGGTCGGAGTGCTTGAGGTATTACAATCACCAACAACTCGCGTTGTGGCCGGTGTTTCAACTGCTGGGTTGGTGGTTGCCTGCTTTATTGCGCGAAATAGAATGCAACGAGCAGCAATACTTTGCCGTTCCGGGGCTATGACTACCGAGTCGTATCAAAAATCAAGAGCGTTATTTGTGGCCGCGTGTAAAGCGGCCGCAGTTGTTGGGGGGATCAGTATAGCCACGTTGATGTCGCTTCTTTTTAAAGGAAAGCCGAATGAGTCAGCTTTATTGAATATTACGCTCGACACTGGTAATCCGGTTCCTTTGAGAAAAGAGGCTGAAGAACCAAAGCAACCTTCAGTTGCCGATATTCAAAATGTTTTTAAGCAGATTGATTTTAATTATGATGAGCAGATAAGCGCAGCCTGTGAACAGCTGCTTGAGGAAAAAAATACCGGCATGTTTATGGCGGTGGCAAAAAAGGCACATGAGAGCGGTAAGGCCTTGGATGCGATTACCGTTAATTATGGTAAAAAACCGCTGTTGTTTGCGGCAGCAGAAAGTGTTGATGCTGTTATGTTTAACTCTTTGGTAAAAGACTACGGTATGTCGTGTGTGCAACGAGATATCTATGGTTGTACGGTGTTAAGCCATGCGATCTTTTACGCTAATATTCCACTTGCTAAAGAATTGATTAAGGAAGGGCTTCTTCCGATTGATGCGGTTGATACCTATGGTTATAATGCTTTACATCTTGCGGTGGCGGAGAGTCATGAGCTTGTTTCTTTGTTGCTTGATGCCGCTAGAAAACGATTAGACCATGATGCGTTTGTTGCGTGGCTCAATCAACCAGCAACTACGCACGGCAATCCAACGCCGCTTGAATTTGCGGTTTTGTCCGATAGCATGGATGCCTTAGCCATAGTTAAAGCGCTTGTTGAGGCGGGTGCTGGCGTTACGCCAAAAATTGTTGGATGTGCCGATAAGAACCTAGCTAGAGTTGATCTTTTAATTTCTCACGGAGCAGATAAGAAACTTCCTGATGAGCTTAAAAAGGTGGTTAAATATTTGTCGACCGTTCAGAGGACGACTTCTCGAAGGTAGTATGTACCATTAATTTCTGCTAGCATTGAGCCTCATTGTTTAAATGCGTGAGGCTTTTATGGACGTTTTTATCTATTTCTCGCCGGCAGTTTTATGGCTGATCAGTGGTGTTGTGCTCTTGCTTGTTGAGCTTATGACACCCGGCCTTTTTTTCTTTATATCGTTTGCGTTTGGTTGTCTCTTTGGCGCGCTTGCCGCCTGGCTAGGCTATTCTTTTGCTATACAAGCAACGAGTGCTTTGGTGGTTGCGCTGATACAATTTAATGGTATGCGACGCAGCTTGCGTCAGTTTACTAATACGGTTCAAGCGCCTACGAATACCCAGGCCCTTTTGGGTAAACGAACGGTGGTTATCACCGCTATAACGCCACATTCGAATGGTACGGTAAAAGTTGGTGGTGAGACGTGGACTGCCAGTTCTGAGTTTACCTGCGCCGTTGGAAGTGTCGTAAAAGTCCTTCGCGTTGAGGGTAATCGTGTTATTGTTACGTTAGATCATACAGAGGAGTAAAAAATGGAAATTATGTTTTCTCTAGGGATGTTATTTTTTGGTGTTGTGGTCTTATTCTTATGTACTATGCTTGCAAAGGCTACGTATATTGTGAGCCAGGCCGAGGTGGTGCTTATTGAGCGGTTTGGTAAATTTCACCAACTTTTGACCTCAGGTATTCACTTTATAGTGCCGTTTATTGATAGACCACGAAGCACCTACTGGACGTTTCTTAAGGACCAACCAGGAAGCCGCAATTTGTATCGTTACATTATGGCGGTTGAACGCATTGACCTGCGTGAAGCGGTTTATGATTTTCCAAAGCAAAACGTAATCACTCGTGATAACGTGACGATGGAAATCAATGCGCTCTTGTATTACCAAATTACCGATCCAAAGCGGGCCATCTATGAAGTATCGGACTTGCCGCAGGCAATTGAGAAATTGACCCAGACAACGCTGCGTAACGTCATAGGATCGCTTGATTTGGATGAAACGCTTACCTCGCGTGACCAAGTGAATACGAAGCTTCGTATCATTCTTGATGAAGCGACCGATAAATGGGGTGTGAAGGTTAATCGCGTTGAGCTCCAGGAGGTTAATCCGCCACTGGATATTCGTAATGCAATGGAAAAACAAATGCGTGCCGAGCGTGATCGCCGGGCATTGATCTTAGAGGCTGAAGGTAAGAAGTCGGCCGCTATTTTGACCGCTCAAGGGGAAATGGAAGCGGCAATTATGTGTGCCGAAGGTGCGGCTCAAGCTCGCCTGAAGCATGCGCAAGCTGAAGCCGAAGCGATTTCAATGATTCAGCGTGTAGCGCCGAACAGCGATCCGTTCCCTTACTTAATAGCGCTTAATTATCTCAAGGTATTACCGGAGATGATGAAGGGTGGGGAAGGTAAGACCGTTGTGATTCCTTATGAGGCGGCCGGTGTTATGGGTGCCCTTGGGTCTATGAGAGAGTTACTTAAGTAAACGATATTGAATGACGTGAAAAGAGGCGACTGTGAATGCAGCCGCCTCTTTTTTAATGGGATGTATATTTTTCGTTACTCTGAAGTGAGTGCCCGTGCAGCGAGTATAAGGAGCGCAATTGCCCCTGCCGATAATCCAATAACGATCCCCTTGCGAGCGAGTGAATTATTAAACTGATCACTGGTGCTGTCTTCGCTCATCATGGTCATTGGGCCGTAGTAAAGGCCAAGATTTCTGAGTGAAGAAGCAACCATTTCGCTGTCTGGGTTGGTCTCGCAAAAGAAATTGAACTCCTTTTGGCATTCGGTTAGCGCCGCCACATGCATTTTTTTTACTGAAATCTTATCATGGACGGTACGGGTGTTCCTGACCAACAGGGTCCTCATGCATTCAAATAACGCTTGTTCGAGGGCTGGGCGTTGCCAGGCAAAAGACAGTAGTTGAGAGAGAGATGGTCCGATTATGGCAACATCATTGGCTAGCTCGCTAGGAGATAGCGTAACAGAATCATCATTAAGAATTTTTTGGCAAAAATTACTGAGAAGGATCTCCTCAGATGGGGGAGATGACCTATAGCCGGTTCCAAAGAGTGGTGCGAATAAAGAAAGCGTGCAGGCAACTAAGCTGTTACGAAGTACGGTATTGCGTAGACTAACCATGGAGGTCTCCTGTATTAATGGGGGCTATACGGGAGTGCTGGACCGGTTTCAGCACCATTCTTTAACATGATGCTGAAACCGTACCACGGCATTATATCTTTAGCAAGAGCAAACGGTTATTAGATGAGGCCTTTTTGCTGCCTTTCTAGTGCTTGATGATGAGTTTGATGTGCCGGTATGCCAAATGATGCTTCGTTGGCTCGTGTGGTCGCTTGCACGAACTGCTGGACTTGCTGCAGCATGACATGTCTCGCAATATGATCGGTCTCAAATTCTTTGGTACAGTCAAGGATGAGTACCGGAACATCGAGTAGCGAGGCTAAGATCTCTTGCTTACCAATTAACCATTCTTCGTGACGATGGTGCAATGCTTCAAGATAGGAGAGGGGAATGCTTGATTCTTCGCAGCGGGATCGCTTTTGAATGCGTTCAAAACAGATTTCCGGTGTTGTGCGAAGGTAAATGAAGCCGCTTGGTTTTTTGGTGTAGGCCTGCACCAGCCATCCAAACCATTCTTTATAGATGCTCCATTCTAGTGCGTTCATGAAGCCGAGCTCAAAGCAATTTTTAGCAAAGCAGTAGCGGTCGCAGTAAACCGAACGTTCATAGATTTGGGGCGCAAGCGAGGTAACGGTTGATTCATGCTCAATCTGTGACTGGATCCGGCTTATGAATGCATATGATTGGAAGGTGTAGGCCCATCGCGGTGTGTCTTTGTAGAAAAGATCGAGAAGGTTGCCTTCCTTGTCTTTGCGTTGCCATTTGTCGGTTGGTTCATAGATAACATCGATGCCCAAATCTTCATGCATGAGCCGTAAAAAAGTAGATTTTCCTGCGCCAATGTTTCCTTCAACGACAAAATGAGGGGCAGTGCGTGCCATGATATCCTTTCGATAGAGAAATGGTAGTTAATAAGTCAGTTGAAATAGGCTACTATGGCGCTACAGTCGCGCTATTTGGGCGCTTCATGTTGTAAGCCGTTAAAGGTCAAGGGGCTGTCATTGTAGAGATTTTTGCCTTAGAAGGCGATCTTTTTTTTAAGGTTTCTATCTTGATATTTAGTATACATTTTTATTGATAATAGCCGGTGAATTTGGTTTAGTGCTCCTGGAGATACATGCCTGCCGGTTTGGGTGGTTAAAAGGGGTTCAAATTGACAATGCAATAAAACTCTTTACACTTAATGCCTCATTCATCTTCTCTAGGTATGTGGGCTTTGCCCCTATTATTCCCCCTCAAAGTGCGTTTTTGTTGGTACGCGATGGCGTGCGTAGCATAGAACGCGGTTTTTATTAAGGATGTAGTATACGTATGAAAAGATATACAAAAATTTTGATGGCGCTGAGTAGCGCATTCCTCCTTTCCGGTTCAATTTTACCTTCTATTAGCGTTGCGCAGCAGCAACGAGATGAGCTTGCAACCGCTATGGCATTAGGTATTGGTGACAACGTCTTATGGAAAGACCTTCAGAATGGTCATCAGCGCGATATGTTGTATGAGCCGGTTTCTTCTAATGAATCGCTTGTGTATAAAGATGAATCTATTACTTTGTTTTTTACCCGTGCTGGTAAGCTTTATTGCAGTATTGGCGATATGATCAACCTTGATGCGGTGGAGTCTATTGCAAACCAGGCGTTGATTAGCTTGTTTGTTGATACCGATGCTCATGAAGGTGAAGAGGATACGGTTGCGGCCGAATACGCCTCGGCTTTGCGTACCAATGTTGAGCAAATAACTTTCCAGGAGCATCGTGCCGGCGCGGTATTGGCCAAAGAGTGGATCTATGACCGCCTCTATCTTTCGGCCCGCACATGGGTTGGAGTGGCTGAGCGTAACTACTGGCTTGATGACGAGTATCGTCAAAATCTTGCTAAGGTGACGCAACAATTATTCCCAAGTAACGATGGGGTCTTCAATCTTTCCGATTTTATAAAAACGAGCTGGGGTCTTGGTGATACTCATCTTAAGGCAGGATGGATCACACTGTTTGACTCAGGATTTACGATTCGTGCCGGTGTGAAAGCTATTATACCTACGGCGACAGAATCTCGACGGTCAACCGATTTGAAGCTTATTCCGCTTCGTATGGATGAATTTCAGGGTTATGGCAAGTCGCGTCTCAATGAGATTTTGATTGCACCAAAGCTTGGTAATGGCGGACACGTTGGTGGTGGTGTATGGGGTGATGCAACATGGACTCAGGCTTATGATAATGGCAGACAAGTGTTGAAGCTCCAAGCCTATGGTGGAGTGGATTATTTGATCGATGCGACCGAGGAACGGGCCTTATTGCAGTATGTTGATACCACAATGGTACGAGCTTCCGGTGGTCTTGCGACTACCTATGCCGGACTTGCAGATGTTTTTAAGACTACCCACGATAGTGATTTTAGAAGTTTTATTACTCAGCATGCATTGCCTGAGTTAATTGAGGTGATTGTGGCGCCAGGTGCCATTGCGCAGCTTGGTCTTTTGGCTCAGTATAGCTTTGGTAAAGCACTCTTTTTTGCCGGCTATGATTGGTATTTTAAGAGCCAAGAGAAGATTGTTCGTTTTGTAGAAGCGAGTGATGCAATACTGTATTCACCAATTCAAGAAGCAAATCCATCTTCCAGTAACCAGCAGAAGATATTTGGGGGCATTTCTTATAGCGTTATGCAGCACGATGTACAGTTCTTTTCCCGAAAGTTTTCTAATCTTGGCCTGAGCTTTGGGCTTCATGGGTCGGCCGCATCGACAGCGGTTGCTATGGGCAAAGACTTTAGTATTGGGCTCAATTTTGGTCTTAAGTGTTAAAGGGATTCATTATCGTTTTTTGTAGAAGCGTTGCAACGGGCAGCGCTTTTCTATTACTATAAAAGTAGTAATTGGTTTTTATCTAAAGGGACTGTAAATGAAAAAACATAGCATAGTATTGCTTAGCTTATTGGTGTTAGCGTCACCGGCAGTGTTTGGGCGAGAGCCTCAGCGTACGAGAGAAGGAGAAGAGGTTGCCGTTGAGGGAGCTCTTCCACCTGAAATGAAGCTTACGGAGTTCGAGGAAAAAAAGAATACTGACATTATGAACATGCTCAAAAAGCTAGTTTTGGCTAAGCGCGAGAAGGAAATTGCCATGCTGGTCCAGGGGCTTGCCTCTGCAAGCAAAGCTCACGATCTTCATCATACGGCCAGCGATCTAAAAGATCATGAATATGATGCAAAGGCTAAGCAGGTGATTGTTGAGCTTGTAGGATTTCTTGAAATGCTGAGTGCGTTGCGTGGCTTAGTTGTGGAAGGCATGAAAAAGAATCAATATATTAACATGAGTAGCTATGATGATGAGAGGAATAAACCGTTCTTCTTGAAGACGCTTGACCTTGAGTCTCCAGATGCCCAAAAAGAGGCGTTTCTTAACGCCACGTTGGAGCAAAGGAGAGAGGTTATTGCGATGGTTGCGTGGTTACTTACCATGCTTCAAACGAGTATGCATAAGCAGGTTAAAGCCGCAATTTTTCCTCGTGTAGAAGCGCTTCTCGCGGAGCAGCAACAAGAGGTCGGCGCGTAGAGTATACTCTTCTTTTTAAAAATCAGATGAAATAGAGCGGGGTTTTAAAGCCCCGCTCTATTGTTTGTGCGCATCGAATTTTGAAGAGTGTTTGCATGGTGTAGTAGGTTTTTAAGTGCGTCACGCTCTTCTTGCTGATTTCCTAGCTCTGGAAGAAGGGTTTGAATTGGTAGCTCAGATGCCTTTTTTATCTGCCCATTCTCGGTATAAATTTTGTACGGGTGCTTATGGAGAGAGTGGCTGGCTCGGGGGCATTTGCAGAAGGGGCAAAATTCGTCTTCGATGTACTTTTGTTTGGCGGTGCAGTGTTTTATGCGTGTCTCGATTGTTTTGCCATTCGGGTAATGCTCAACGTGGACTTTTACGCATCCGATGCAATCGGCTTTAAGCGGGCCGGTGGCGAGGGTAAGTAAGGTGATGATGACGGTTATATGTTTAAGCATAAAGAGTTCCTTTTTTAAGCCAGTGTTTTGCAGGCGGCTTTGGCCGTCTTTGCGAGGCGCCTTTGTGCGCCGTGCCGAGCACGTCGAGGAAATCAACATTTATCGTTATCAGCACTTGCCGGTCAAGAAAATGAACAAAAAAACCGCCGAGATTTAATCTCGGCGGTTTGAAGTTTTGGCGTCCCCAAGGGGATTCGAACCCCTGTTACCAGAATGAAAATCTGGTGTCCTGGACCAGGCTAGACGATGGGGACGCATATATGTAAAAGATGGTGAGCCGCGCTGGATTCGAACCAGCGACCCACAGCTTAAAAGGCTGTTGCTCTACCGACTGAGCTAGCGGCTCTCACTTTTTATGCCGCACCTACAAAGTGGCGCAAACAACGGCCCAAATAGTATCCTAAACCCGGAGGTCTGTCAACAAGAAAAGCGTGTTTTTGGCGATATTTAGTTGTTTCTCCGCTATTTCGTTGATCGATCTTGCCGAACCATTGCTGCGGCCGATCCCCTTTGATAGGCTATGCGGCATAAGTCTAGTTTTTGGGAAACGTTGAGCACATGGTAAAAAAAAGCATAGCAGATCTGTTGATCGAACTAAAAGCGGTGACTCCTGATCAGGTTTCGACGTTGGTTGAGGGTGAGAAAATATCTCCCGACCGTGTTGGTGATATCCTGGTGGAGCGCAAGCAGCTCGATTCTCGTGTGTTGAGTAAAGCGCTTGCAGCGCAGCGGGGTCTTCCCTTTCTTGATGCAATTACCGAGCAGATGGCTGATACCACGCTTTTGAGTAAAGTTCCCTTAAAATTTTTGCGTAAGCATCGTGTTATCCCAATCGTGTATGAGGGGGAGCGGTGCATTGCAACCTACGATCCGCGCGAAGTGCAGCCGCTTGATGATCTTGCCCTTTTACTTCCTGGGGTAACCCAGCATGTGATTGTGACCGAAGAGGTCATTTTTGAATCTATCAACCGTTATTATCCTTTGGAAACTAGCCAAGAGATGATGGATGAGCTTAAGGATGAGAATCAGACCGATCTCAACCTGGGAGAGATTGAAGAAAAAGATATCATGGAAATGGCAAATGATGCGCCAATCGTGAAATTGGTGAATCATCTGCTTTACCAAGCAGTAAAAGATGGAGCTTCAGATATTCACATCGAGGCGTTTGAAAAAGAGCTTCGTGTTCGCTATCGTGTGGATGGTGTTATGATTATCAAAATGAGTCCTCCAAAGCGTTATCTTGGGGCGATTGTTTCTCGTATTAAGATTATGGCCAACCTCAATATCGCGGAAAAGCGAATTCCTCAGGACGGTCGGATTCAGATTAAAGTTGCCAATAAAGCGGTAGACGTTCGGGTTTCTATCTTGCCCTGCAATTTTGGTGAGCGTGTTGTGATGCGGCTTTTGGATAAAACCAAAGGTGCGGTTTCACTTGATAAGCTTAACATGAGTGAGCATAACTACGGCGTGCTGCGCAAGGTTATTGAGCGGCCCAATGGCATTATTTTGGTATCGGGCCCAACCGGTTCTGGTAAAACGAGTACGTTATATGCCATTCTCAGTCACTTGAATCAACCTGATGTAAATATTATTACCGTAGAAAATCCGGTTGAGTATACGATTACCGGTATTAACCAGGTACAAGTAAATGAGGCCGTGGGGCTTACCTTTGCCAGTGCGTTGCGTTCTATTTTGCGGCAGGATCCCGATATTGTATTGATCGGTGAAATTCGTGATAAGGAGACTGCCCGTATTGCAACCGAAGCGGCTTTAACCGGTCACTTAGTTCTTAGCACGATTCATACTAATAGCGCGCCGGCTACCGTGACTCGGTTAATCGACATGGGGATTGAGCCATTCTTGGTTTCGTCGGCTTTAAATTGTGTTATTTCACAACGATTGGTTCGCAAGCTGAACCAAAAAACGAAGAAACAAATGCAGCCAACGGCCGAGTTGGTTTCTCGTTTAGGTATTACGCCGGAAGCAGCAAAATCAATGACTTTTTATGAGGCAGCACCGTCCGATTTACCTGGTGACAGTGGGTACCAAGGTCGGCTTGCTATTCATGAGGTTATGCTTATTAACGAAGAAATGGCTCGTTTGGTTATTGACGGTGCCGATGCAAACGCAATCAAAGATCTTGCCATTAAGCAGGGGATGATCCCATTGGCTCTTGATGGCGTGCGATGTATTGGGCTTGGGTTGACCTCGCCTGAAGAGGTATTGTCGGTTTCGTATATTGAAGAAGCTGCCGATAAAGAGGAGCCAAAAAACGTGGAAGAGGTCGCTAAGAGTGCCGCACCAAAGCCTAAAAAATAGGCTGCGCGCGTTTACCTTAATCGAGTGTCTTATTGTTATAGCTCTTTTTAGTGCCCTTATGTGGTCATTGAACCCTCTACAGCGTATGTACCGCTCTATGCTTTTAATGATTGGTACCGGTCATATTGTGGCGACATGCCATTATTTGATGCATTGCGCACAAGCCAGGGGTGTATCAACCACCTTGTATATCTTGGGGAATAGCCGTTATTGCATCGATGATGGGGCTGGGCAGCAGGAGAAGGATCTGCCTGCCGGTATTGAATGGGGGGCATGCGAACAGGTCTTTGGGCCGCCTTCTCGTCCTACTACGTTAGTGGTCGGGCCACTTGTTGGGGGCGACGTTAATGAAAGAGGTCCTTGTGTGCGGTGGGAGGCCAACGGTTTCTACACGCCAGGGACACTGTATTTGCGAAATGGACCTAATCATTGTAGTGCAATAAGTCTACCGCGAGCTTTATATGGGGTTATGCATTCTTATTATTGGCATGATGGGAAATGGGTTAGCGCCCCATCGTGAGTGCTAATTGGGCTCGCAGCTGATTATTTTGCCGATGTGCTTCTTGAAGTTGGGTATACAGATTATTGCGGTCTGCGATCACTCTCTGTGTTTCTGCCTGCGTTGTTATGAGGTCTTCATGGAGGCCACCGATTGTTTCACTTCGCGATTGCGTAGTATTAATTGTCTGTTGTAGTGAGGAAACCGACTGCTCACGCAATGCATAGAGGGTTAGTAGTCGTTTGTGATTTCTTAAAAGATCACGAAATGAGTCTAATCCTTGCCCCATAAGTTTCTTGTCGGTGCCTTTTGCAAGCTTCCATGCTCGTTCAAGCGCCGCTTGAATATTGCTTTTAATGGATTCAAGGGTCTGGGCCGTATCATCGGCGGCAACATCATCAGCCTCATCGCTCGCCATTGAGGTAGCATTGATCAGCGTGAAGGTGCTGCAGATAATGATAAATAATTGTGTTAGATACCTTAATTTTTTCATACTCATAGTGCGTCTCCCCATATATAACTTTAGAAGTTTGTTTAATTACAACTCAATAGTTTGTTGGTGGAGTGGGTCTTTATGGTGTCGTGGCGCTCTTTTTTTTGCATCTTTTTTGTCTATCTTGGGGTATTGCGGTCGATAAGTACCGTGTATGTTGGGCCGGTTCCCGACGCGCTAGAGCAACGGGTGGTTTCTTTAATCGATGGAGCCCATTCTCGTATATGGGTTGCCTTATTTCGGCTGAGTTCAGCCCCCTGCGTACATGCGCTTGTGCGTGCCAAAGAGCGAAATGTCGATGTACGAGTTATTCTTGATAGTGGGGTCTTGGGGCTGCCGGTACATGCGGTTATGCAGCGCCAGCTTAGGCGTGCCGGTATAGCGCCCTGGTGGAGCGGTCGACGCTCTTTGATGCACCACAAGTGGGCGATTATAGATAACAAGGTTTTTATGGGTTCAGCCAATTGGACGCATGCCGGTCTAAACAATAATCATGAGATCTGTGCTTTTTTTGATGATCCGTCTATTGTGCAAGGCTATGCGACTCATTTCATAACGCTTACGAGGAGGATTGCAGGATTTGCTGCGCGATCGCCACTCATTGGTCGTTCTTTCTTTTTTATTCCGGACCATCGGCGTGAAGCGCGATCAAGACTGGATTTTTTGCTTGAAGGGGCGCGTCGCAGGATTTGGATCAGCATGTATGCATTTACGAGTATATGGTGCTGGAAGAAGCTGGCCGATGCGGTGCAGCGCGGGGTTTCGGTTAAGGTTGTCCTGGAGCCAAGCGAAATTTTCCCCTGTATGCAGCGTGATAAAGCGGTTAAAGTAGGTGTGCATGTTAGAAGATATAAAAGTTCTAACGGAGCAATTTTACATGATAAATGTGCATTGATTGATGATACCGTGGTGTTTGGCTCAATGAATTGGACCGGTGCCGGCATGAGGCTCAATGAAGAAAGTGTTATGCTTACCGATGATCGGGTGATTGGTGAGAAAGTGGGGCATTGCTTTACCCAATTATTCGATGGCCTTTAGTGGGGTTCTGTTTTGATACATCTGTGAGGCGGCCATTAATCCAACGCCACCAGCAGCGGCACTACCAACCGCTTGGAGCCATTCTTTATTGCGTTTTTTGTATTCGATCTCGACCTTGAGAAATCGCTCTATTAGCTCTTTTTTTTCAGGAGAAAGGTGTGCGGTAGGATCGTTTAATATGGATTGAAGTCTTGAGGGATCAGCATAGCCGATTTTCTGTAATACTCGATGCCGCAAGACGTGTCGGTGAAGCGTCATGAGTTCAGTTTCTCTTTTTTGCTTTTTATAGGTACGCAGGCCCCAGCCGACGCCGAGTGCCGATCCGAGGCCAAGAATTGCCGTTGCAGGGCCCGGATTATGAAAAAGTCTTTGATTGATTGATCGGGCCGATCGGTAATCATCGGGAGCTACTCTTGAATATTGCCGCTTAAGCGCGATGAGATCGGTTTTGTTTGGGTGCTTTTTAAGGGCATTGTTGAGATGGGCGAGTAAGAGGTTCTTTGGGTTTTTCTTGGTCAATACGTTTAGCTGTGGCTCTACTTGTTTAGCGGCGCCCAGTACCTGTTCTTTGCTTAGGCCACTGTGCCAGATGGCGTTTAAGAAGTGAGGAGTATTGTCTAGGCTAATCGGCGTGGTGGTTGTTGCGGCACGGAATTGGTCGTAGTAGTGTACTATGTGTTCAAGGTTGCTTGATCTTCGCTGGTCAGGGTTTTCAAGTAATACATTGAATTCGGCTTCGCTGAGCGGTGCTGCCTTGTCGATAAAAATAGTTGGCGCTGGCTCAGTGGTGCTGCACTCCATTGTTTTTGTGAGTACCATTAAATAGAGCAAAACGAGCGAGCGTGGGTTCATGATTTGCCTACCAGAGTAAGGATAAAAAGCGTTTTTTCTAGTATGACACTACGTCGGCTTGATTCTCAATAGTCGGTTGGTTCAGGGAGTAGTTTTTCGAGCGCAGCAGAAAAGTCTGATGGATAAGGTGCGGTATAGGTGTACCGTGTGCCCTTGTATTCAAACGATAGAAAATGAGCATGGAGGGCTTGTCGGCCAATGAGGAGATTGCCGCTGCCGTATACCTCATCACCTAAGATAGAAAACCGCTGATGGGCTGCGTGTACACGTATTTGATGTGTGCGGCCGGTAACAATAGTAAATTCAACTAATGCCATGGCATGTTGATAGTAGGCTAATGTTTGATAATGGGTTGTTGCGTGGCGAGAAGCGGTGCCATTGACGCTCATCGTGTGCCGATGAATCGGGTGTCGGCCAATAGGAAGGTCAATGGTGCCGGTGCGCTCTGGCCACCCGGCAACAATAGCATGGTATTTTTTCTGTATTTTGCGGTCCTTAAAGAGGGCAGCGAGAGCAGTAAGCGCTTGTGGATTGCGCGCTACCAGGATAAGGCCGGAGGTATCTTTGTCGAGCCGATGCACAATGCCAGGCCGCTCATTGCTTTCGAATTGAGAAAATTCTGGATAGCGGTGGAGTAGCCCGTGAACAAGGGTGACTGCGTCCGGCGCTGAAGTTGCGTGATGAACCACCAGGCCGGCCGGCTTATTAATAACGAGAAAGTCTTTTTCTTCGGCGATTATTTCAAAACTAACCGGATGAGGGGTAAGTGGGAAAAGCGGCGGTTGCGGAACGACTATGCCTACCGTTTGGCCGGTAGAGACCGGATAGCTTGGTTTGGTGGTGACGGCGTTTTCGACGGTGACCGCCCCTTGCTTGATGAAAAGTGTAATTTGAGAGCGAGAATGGTGGCCGGCAAGAGCACTGGTAAGGAATTGGTCGAGTCTCTGTTTGTCGCTTGAAGCGTCCACTGAAAAGGTTGTTGGTAACGAGTTCATAGCGAAAACTCCGGTAATTACTTATCAAATTACTAATATCTGGTTAGAATAGGCTAATAATACAGCAATAAACTTCCTCTTGCCACCCGAAAGGTGACACATGCTGCTAGAACAACTTACATCGCTTGCTGCGCTTGAACCCATCATTGATCAGGTTATTGATCAAAGTTCTGCGCGAGGAGTTCAGGGATGGGTGCAAGTCTGTAATGCCCACCCGTCCGACATTGCTGATCTGATTGAGCATATATCTCGTCATTATCAACTTTCATTGTTTACGAAATTGCCGGCTGAATTAGGAGCTCGTACGTTTAATCGACTTGAGCGAATGATTCAGGCCGATATTCTATTCCAATTGAACAACGATCAGGCCGCTCATGTGCTTAAAAGCATGCATGCCGATGCTCTGGTCGATTTGTTTGAAGAGCTGGAAGATGAGCAAGTTGAGCACTTTTTAAAACTTCTCCAAAAAAAGCAGCGCTCTCGTATTATTAGCCTTCTGAGCTTTGATCCAAAATCGGCTGGCGGTATTATGAACAGCGATGTGCTGACGCTACGGAGTGACTTGACCGTCAAAAATTGTATCAACATTCTTCAGCGGTTATCGCCACAACAAGAGGTTCGTTATCGTGTATATGTAACCGATAAGGATAATATTTTGGTGGGGCATATAACCTTGGATAAGTTAGTGCTTAATAAGCCGGAGACACCGATTAGTACGCTTATGAGTCGAAATGAGCTCATTATTAACGCGTATGAAGATCAAGAAGAGGTGGTAAAGAAAATGACCCACTATGGTGTGCTATCTTCCCCGGTGGTTGATGGGTATAGCCACTTTTTAGGTATTATTTCTGGTGATGACGTGGTGAACGTTATGGAAGAAGAGGCCAGTGAGGACGTGTATCGTATGTCCGGTGTGGGGCACGTTGAGCGTTCTTATTTTGAAACGTCGACTAGTATGATGTTTTTTGAGCGTAGCAAGTGGTTGAGTGGGCTTCTGCTTTTACAGAGTGTTTCAAGCGTCATTATGAGGCGGTACGAGGGTATGCTTGCCGATAATGTTGTGCTTACCTTGTTTTTGTCGATGTTGGTGGGGACTGGGGGGAACGCTGGTAATCAATCGGCGACCTTGGTAATTCGTGGTCTTGCAACTGGTGAGATTGGTCGCAAGCGTCGACTTTCCCTGTTTTTTCGTGAATTTAGATTGAGTATCATGATTGCTTCGCTATTGAGCGTGCTTAGTTTCTGCCGTGTGTGGGTTATGCATGGTAATCTTGCGGCAGCTTTTGCGATAAGTGCTTCACTCTTTTCTATTGTGTGTGTATCGATGCTCCTAGGAACTTTAATTCCGTTAACGTTGCATCATTTTAAGATAGATCCAGCCCACTCGGCTGCTCCTTTTTTGGCCACGTTGATGGACGTTATCGGGATACTGATTTATTGCTCGATCTGCAGTTACCTGTTGAGCTGACCCGCCTTCGCTATGAAAGCTTTGGCGCGGCGAGCCGCCTTATTAAAATTTCGGCACGGCGAGCCTTAGCTCTTTGAGCGACGGCGACCTGCCTTCATTAAATTTTGGTACGGTGCGCCATAGTTCGAAGAACGACGGCGACTGGACATCATGAATATTCATGATATAGACTCGCCTTCAAATGACTACTTTAGGTAAGGAATATGGATATGAAGAAGTTGATATTTGGTGCGTTCTGTGGCGCGGCGCTTTTCTTTGGGGGCTGCGGTGGTAAAAAGAAGGAAATAGTCATCGTAACTCCGGAGTCGGCCGAAAAGAAAAAAGAGATGGCTTCTAATGTCTTTCTTGCCGTTAATAAGCGTGACTACGATAATGCCCAGCGTATGATTGGTGACTTTATTGATCTTTACCCTGGTGATCCTGAAATTGCCTCATTTAAATTGATGATTGCCGACGTTAAGTATGAGCAAGAGAAGTTTGCTGAAGCGTTTGAAGCATATCAGCATTTTCAAGAATATTATCCGGCCGATCAACATGCTGAGTATGCAGCCTATAAAGCGGCTCACGCAAAATTTAATCAGGCAAACCATGTGACCTGTGATTCAACGCCGATTGAGAAGACGCTTGAATTGTGTAAAGCCTACCTTGCTCGTCAGGACTATGTGCGCTACAAAACGCAGATAGAGGACCTTGCTCGTACGTGTGAGCGTAATCTTTTGGACAAAGAATTATACGTAGTGAATAGCTACTTGAATCAGCAGCGATATGCTTCGGCTCGGCATCGCCTAACAAATATCTCAGAACGATTTGATTTGTCTCAAGACGGCAAAGATCACTACTTATTTTGCAAGGCAAAACTTGCGAAAGCTGAGAACAATACCGATGAGTTAGCAACGGTAATAGACGACCTCCATGCCGAGTATCCGCGATCGCAGTTTACCGCCATGGCTGAACGGCTTACGCCAAAGAAGAGTGGGCTATTGTTCGGTTAACTCTTCCTCTGATGTTGTCTTTTCATCTTCAATCATCTGGTCATTTGATTCTTGATCCTGTGTCGGTTGATTCATTTCAAACATCCACAGGTCTCCGCTAAACAGCGGGCTAAGTTCTTTACGGAGCAAAACTTCGGTATCGAGCTTATCTAGCTCCATGAATTCTATGTTGCGAGCGCGCAAGTACTGCTGAATTTTCAATATGGTTTGTATGCCAAATAACACATCGGGGTTTTCGGTAAAACGTTGCGTTTTGTCGGTATTGAGTGGGGGGAAAAAATCCTCTCGCGCTTGCTCGGTATTATGGAATGAAGAGACGCGCTGAAAGCTAAAGCCAACATAGACATGTGTAAGCCATCTATATAGCAATGCTCCATAGAGGCCGCCTCCAATCCACGTACTTATTGGTAGGATGTATCGAGCCCAGCTGTTTTGCGTGGTGCCTGACGCAAAAGCGGCAATGAGCCCAAGTGCGACCGGTGCTGCCATGGCTAAACCTATTTTTCGTGTAGTGTGTGATTTCAAGTGGCTTGTGTATTGAGTGATTGTGGTATGAATTCGTACAATTACTTGCTCTATATACCGTTCAAAGACTCGTGACGACAGAGCATTAACTGTTTCTGGATGAAGTAAGAGCGCGCTTTCCGTGTTAAAGGTGCAGAGCTTGATGTCGATGTGCTTTGCTGCCATGTCATGAGAAATAAAAATCTGCGGTGGTTGAATGTCATACTGGTTACTCACCTTTTTCACAAAATTTTGCAACGCAGGGCACTCGCCATTGGTAATAGGACGAATAGGCTGTGTGTATGGCAGTGTTGCGAAGGTGAACACATCAATGAATATCTTCTCTAGGCTGCTTTGAGGATAGACAGGTTGTGATAGATCAACGGTTGCGAGATGATCATCGAGCTCGCTCGCATAGTCGTTTTGGATGAGAGTGAAAGAATCAAGCGTTCCATGAGTGATTGTAAGGAGTATCAACAAGATACCTGTTAAGGGAATACGCATACAAACTCCATGTGTTACGAAATGTACGGGATTGATTCAATAAGCTAGAGACGGCAAGTTTTTATACTATAAAAAACAAAATTTGACTATTGTGTTGGGGCTCCCCACTTTGGTAGTTTTCTATGCGTGGTATCGATCGATTGGATGCATGACACGGCGCCGGAAAGGTCCGACTATGCATGTTCGTCAAACTATTGGGGTACGCGGGGAGCACTTAGCGGCTCGATACCTTGAAGCGCTAGGATATACAACACTTACTATTAATTTCTCGGTACATCGGGTTGGTGAGATTGATCTGGTGATGCAGCGGGGTGATTATGTTGTGTGTGTTGAGGTTAAGACAAGGCACAACCGTAAGGTTCCTTTTGAGTTCTTAATTCCCCGAGAAAAGCAGCGCAAGATTATTATGACTGCGCGTCATCTTGTGCAGCAGTACGATTTATGTGACGCCGTTGTTCGCTTTGATGTGGTTTTTGTTGATCTCAGTGGCACTGTACCCGCCATTACTCATATTGAGAATGCGTTTCAGGCCGTAGTTGCCATTGCGCGGCGGACCCACCAATAGAAGGGGATGCCGCTGACGGTGAAAAGTGCTGAAGTGCCGAGTGTAGTAAGTGATGCTTGTGAAATGATCCAGACACAGAACAGACTTGCGAGAACGCCGATGGCTTTGGTGGCACGAGAAACGGTGGTATCGTTTTTAGCGAGCACAAGGAAGGCTACGCAGCAGCTAAGGTATACAAAAAGGAACGATACGACCGAGATGTCAATAATGGCCGCCACCTGTTCGTGAAGGCTTTTGTTGCTCAGCATGGCAAGTAGTGGTGTGATACCAAGGCCGCTTACGATAAGCCCCCACAATGGAGCGCCTTCTTTGGTTTCGCGGCAAAAAAACTTTGGGAAAAGGCCGGCTTTTCCTAGACCGAAAGCGATTTGCCCGCTGGTTAGCGTCCAGGCGTTAAGGGTACTTAGGCAGACAATGGAAGATATAATTGCGATGAGCAGATGCCAGCTGCCACCAAGTGCGTTTTGTGCCGCATCAACATAGGGGGCCGATGAAGTGGCCAGCGATGCACCCGGCACAGCACCCATGATACTAATGCTGTTAAATAGGTAGAGGATCGCGACGCAAATGGTACCGACAATAAGAGCGAGTGGAATGGTGCGGCCTGGATTTTCTACGATGCCGGCCGGCGCCGTAGCCGACTCAAGGCCGATAAATCCCCAAAAAGTAATGAGCACGATACGACTTAGAATTACATGAAATGGTAGAGCGTTTACCTCTGGTGCGATAACTAAATGGGCGCTACTAAACATGGGAAGTATAAGCGCCGGCAGTACTACTAGGGGTATAAATTTGAGGATAGTTAAAAAGAATTCGGCTCGACCGACCAGGTGTGCGTTATGTAAGTTGATGGCGGTAACCGCAATGAGAAGTAGAAGCTGTAGAAAGAAATAAGAAAAAGCAGAGTCGATGCCGAGTACCGGTCGAAGGTAGCCGACACAGGCGGCAAATACGACGGTAGTACTGACCCATGAGATCAGCCAGTAGGTCCAGCCAACAAAGAATGCGGGAAGCTGGCCGAACGCTTTTTGTACATAAACGTGGGGTCCACCGGTTTCCGGATAGCGAGAGCAGAGTTGTCCAAAGACGTAAGCGAGAGCCACCGCGCCGCACCCTGAGAGAACCCAGCCGAGAAAGGTGTACATGCCAAAAGGGGCTAGTGTGGTAGGTAAGATAAAAACGCCGGAGCTTATTTGACTGCCGGTGACGAGAGCTAAGACCGGCCAGAAGCCGATTTTTTGTGCGGGGTGGTTCATACTATACATTTCGATAAGGGAGTTACGTTGGACGGTACTGTACTGGACAAAATTATGTGGCGTCAACGGTGGATAGCCTTTTGCATAACATACGCGTTGATTTTGGTACAAAAATCTCTATACTCCCTGACCTGGTTTGGAGAGATGGCTGAGTGGTTGAAAGCGCTCGTCTCGAAAGCGAGTATACCTTAACAGGTATCGTGGGTTCAAATCCCACTCTCTCCACCATCCTACGCCTTTTCGCCGTCGCGAAGCATTGGCGAAAAGAGGCTTCGGCTGGCTGCGCCGCTAGGGGCAGGTTCATCCTTGTTAAAGCTGAGAATTTTTTATGCAAAACACTAAAGAAGCTATTGCGCGAGTTCGCGATGTTGTTGCGCAGATAAAGTCCTATGATGAGATTGAGGCGGGGCACATTGCCGATGCCTTGGCATGGATCGATAGTGGAGCGCCACTTTTTAGGGTTGCTAAGCCGGACGTGCCACCAAAACATTTGGTTTCTTACTGCGTCTTATTTGATCCAATAGCTGAGAAGATACTTTTGGTTGATCATAAAAAGGCTCTTCTTTGGTTGTCTCCGGGTGGGCATGTTGATCTTAATGAAGATCCTAAAGAGGCGGCCCGCCGAGAGTGCTTTGAGGAGCTTGGCATTGAGCCGGAGTTCTTGTTTGAGCGGCCGGTATTTTTGACACAAACGCTTACCGTTGGGCTGACTGCTGGGCACACCGATGTTACTTTTTGGTATGTGATTAGGGGTGATTCGACCGCTTCCTATGTCTTTGATCCTGAGGAATTTAACGATATTCGTTGGTTTGGGCTTGATGAGATTCCGCATGAGAAGTCAGATGTGCACCAAGCACGGTTTATTGCGAAGCTGAAGGAAATGCTTTAGTGTGTTGGTGTAGTACAGCATAGTGGTTTATTATTGCTACACCTTGTGATTATAGCGGCTTCAAGCTTGTTTTTGGCTGTTATTATGATAGGATTTGCACTCTCCCCGATGAATAATGATGGTGTATTTATTATGTCAGAGGTCGTATGCCTAAGAATAAAAAAGAACTTGAGTATCAGCGCTTTTTAAAAGACCTAAAAGAGGTAATTGCTTCGAATAGATCTTTGCTCTCCCTGGGGGATTTCCCCGATGCCAATGATTTTGGGGAAGATGATTTTGAAGTTGCTGAGCAATCAAAAACTGTTGAGCGTTCAGTTTTTAGGAAAGACGAGGCATGAATCCAAAACACCTGACGATCCTTTGCCTTCGCCTTGATCTTGGTGTTGTGCTCAAGAGCCCAACGCGTGTTTTTGGGGGTCTGGTACATACTATGTGGCAGGTGACGACCGATAAGGGCCGCTATGCGGTTAAGCAGCTTTCGCAGCGGATCGATCTTCTTGATAATCCTCAGGTTGTCCGGAACTATGGATTGACCGAGCAGATAGCTTTTCGCTTTGGTCAACAGGGAATCCCGGTAATAAATGCGTTAGTGAATAACCGGGAGCATCTAATCAGAATTGATAGTGATGGTTATTTAGTATACCCCTGGACTGATGCCCAGCCCTTAGAGAGAAATTTGGTATGTGAGCGATATGCGCTTAAGATGGCCGAGTTGGCCGCGCGGATGCATAGCATTAATCTATGTGTGCCGGAGATTGCAGAACCGATATTCATCGTGCATTCCAATGATCGTATTCGTGATTTAATACAGAGATCCACGGGGGAAAACTGTTCGTTTGCCGGCTTTATAGCGGCGCATGAAGAAGTACTCCTTATATTGAATGAGCAGTACCAGAAAGTCATACCGATTTTGAAGCAACAGGCGGTAGTAAGCCATGGCGATATGGATCAAAAGAATGTACTACTTGATAGCAACGAAAATGTTGTGGTGATCGACTGGGAATGTGCTGGCAAGCTTAATCCGCTGTATGAAATGCTTGATATTTGCTTGAATTGGAGCGGCCTTGCTACTAACTTAAACTCGGCTCTCTTCATGAAGATGGTGCAACGTTATTGTGCTTCTGGTGGGGTGATAGATGAAAGCATGGTAGAACCGGCCCTCTATGGCGTTATGGGAGGACGTCTTAACTGGTTCGTCTATAATTTGGAGCGGTCGTGCAGTGATGACGCTGAACAAAGAGTTATTGGTGTTGAGCAGGTAACCGAAGTGGTACCAATGATGATGCGTCTTCATAAGGCGATGCCAGAATTGATAGAATCGATACAAAAGCAATGAGGTGTATATGACTCAAGGTATGGCGAAAAGTGCTCAAAGTGTTCAAGCCGCGTTGACGAAGAAAGGTCTTTCCTGCACAGTAGTTGAGATGGCGGCAAGTACGCGAACCGCTCAGGATGCTGCAACAGCTCTTGGCTGTGAGGTGGCCCATATCGCAAAATCGCTTATTTTTAAAACTGCTACGACTCACCGGCCGGTGTTGGTTGTTGCATCGGGGCCTAATCGGGTCGATGAAAAAATAATTGCATTTCATGTTGGGGAAGCCATTGTAAAGGCCGATGCTCCGTTTGTTCGTGAGGTTACCGGTTTTGCTATTGGGGGTATTCCACCGATCGGGCATGCGCAGAAGATTGAGCATATCTTTATCGATAGGGACTTGCTGAAATTTGAGATGCTGTGGGCTGCGGCTGGAACACCGAATGCGGTGTTTAATATAGGCACTGGGGATTTAGTAGGGATGATTAATGGCACCATCATTGCCGTGTACTAAGTACCGGAAGATTATGATCTTTGGCCGATGCGGCAGTGGGAAGTCTACTTTTTCCGCAAAGTTGCATGCAGCGACCGACTTGCCACTTCACCACCTCGACAAGTATTTCTGGGCTGCAGGCTGGGTGGAACGGGACTATGCCGAGTTCCTCCAGCTTCATCAAGCAATAATTGACCGTGATGCCTGGATTATTGATGGTAATATTCTTAAGACGATTGATGTGCGTTACTCCCGGGCCGATCTCGTGATACTTTTTTGTTATCCTCGCTGGCGGTGTTATTGGCGGGCGATAAAGCGTTATTTTGTTAAAGATCGGGCCATTGATGATCGAGCCGATGGGTGCGGAGAGACATTGCAGTGGACGTTGTTGAAATTTATCTGGGTTTTTGAGCAGAGGGTGGCTGGTCAGATAAAAGAGCTTCGCGCTCAATATCCGGCAGTGCGTTATGTTGAGGTGCGTTCTGATGCCGACTTACGTCGCATTGAGCGGGAATTAATCAAAGGGATTGCTAATGAATAGAGCGCAGGTGCTTCAAGAGCGTTTAAGAGAATCTGTAGATATTGCTACAGACCGTCAGGCCTTTTTTTTTAAGACCAAACCGGGTGGCTATGCTGAGCATGACCGCTTCTTGGGCGTTAAGGTTCCGACATTGCGACTGATCGCGAAAGACTTTTTTGATCTTTCACTGAATGAGCTACAGGAGCTTCTTGATTCACCCTTTAATGAGGAGCGGCTTATCGCTCTTTTCATTCTGATTCATGGGTACAAAAAAGCAAAGGGAGTTCAGAAAGAGCTCTTTTACCAATTCTATCTACGTAATTTGCAGCGAGTGAACAATTGGAACCTGGTTGACGCATCGGCACGGGACATCATAGGAGTGCACCTACTACAAGAGGAGAACAGAGATATTCTTCTGCTTCTTGTTTCATCGGAAAATATGTGGGAGCGGCGTGTGGCCATTGTTGCTACGTGGGCCTTTATTAGGAGTGGTGATTTTGAGTGGACGCTTAAGCTGGCACAGATTCTTATGAATGATCGGCACGATCTTATTCATAAAGCGACCGGCTGGATGCTTCGTGAGGTTGGTGAAAGAGATTTGGAGAAGTTGGTAGCGTTTCTGGATTTACACGCATCGAAGATGCCTCGAACAGCATTGCGATACGCAATTGAAAAATTCTCACCTGACCAGCGGGCTCATTATTTGAGCGTTTAGCGAGAGCTAACGCATTGCCTAAATAGTTTCTCAAGAGCATGTATAGTAACAAAACAATTGCTGCATTCGCTCATCTCGGGCAGACTTACCCCTTCACTGAACACCGCCTGATAGAGCATTTGAAGTTGTTTGAACTTGCCTTCTGAGTGGCTTTTAAATTTATTTATAGTCGCGATAACATCTTGTATGGTCTGGTGATCATAATGTTCTTTTTTAAGTGCAGGCGACTGGTGTTGCTGCCCCCAACCGACTGAAAATGCATGAATGATTTGTTTTTCTGCTTGAGATATGGCGCTTTGTTTGCCATCACAAGCCAGCAGGTGCTTTAGCTTAGAAAGGACCGGAATTGCTATGCCAATAAGCTGTCGGGAGAGTACTCGCGCCGTGTAAATGATGAGCCCTGATGTCGCCATAAGCTGGGTAACGTGGTTGCAGTAGTTGTGTGCCTGCGTAAGCTCAGGAGTTGGCCCTTCAGTGCTGAGTTGCGCTTGGATAAGCCCTCCGGCAGCCTTTAGCTTTTCGGTAATGTTTTGTATAGGAAGGAAGGGGTTTGCGGTTGTTGGGTTAATGCCGCCATAATACTGCCCACAGTCCCCTTGAGCAGGGTCGAGATAACCCATCATGCGCTCTCGGGAGCACATTTCCATATGGTGTCTGAGTGGTTCTAATTCCATCAGTTTTTTGTGGATTTCGCTCAGTGCTGGGTTTGTGGCTACGGCGCTAGCCGCAGTGACGGTGGTCATTGCCCCAAAAAGAAGCATAAAAAGGATAAAAATGCGTGGTAAATGCTTGCCCATGAAGGCCCTTTTTTGATAAAAAGCTCAACTTATTTCTTTAGTATGCCTGAAATGGTTTCCCAATCGTAATGGTTTATGATATTTTACATTAGGATTGTTTGACGAGTGGTAGTTGATTCATAATGAGATGAATTGCCCTAAGATGTTTGCGAAAGTGCTTGCTATGCTACGACGAGGTTTTGGAAGAGAGTTGTTATTATTGTTACTGTTCCCGTTGGGGATATTGTTTTTACTTATGTGTGAACCACAGAATGTTCAGCATGATGAGCTTGCAGTGCCGGGCACTGAGCTTGTGTTGTGCGAGACCGATGAGGAAGTAGGGCCAGGTTTTGGCGAGGGCGATCTCATGCAGATAGCATTGATTGACGAGAGTGATCCGGAGGATTTACTGCCAGAGAATGGTATTTCTCTTACGGTTGAGCATGAAATTTGTACCATCGCTCAAGAAGTTGCGCCATAAGCGCTTCATAGCCTTGTCCTTTGTAGGGCTCATCGATACTTATTGCTTTTTCGAACGCGATGGCGATGATTTCTAATCCTTTGTAGAGTATAAATTGCGGTTCTGACGAGGCAAAACATCCATGGTGTTTAGGTTGCTCATCGCTAATGCGATAATATTCGTTCCATTCATGTTCTGTATAGGGGAAAAGAAATCGTGGCTTATTAAAGCCGGCGAGAGCCTCAACGTGATGAACAAAGGCTTCTTTACCCATGCCATATCCAATAATATCTCGGGGATATTGAAGGGCTAATTGTTGCTTGAGCGTTGCATATGCCAATCTATCTGGCTCATGGTTGCGTAGCCAGTCACGAAATTTTAGGTGACGTTCAATTTCTGGATATCCCTGCTCATAAATATGCAAATTATGTGTTCTTATTGGGCGTTGCTTATAAAAAAAGTGTCTTAGGGGTATGCCGTATTCTGCTTTATCTTCATAGCCAAGAGCGATTATTTTATCTGTTGATCTGCGATCAATGGCTCGAAGATCTTTTACGCCAACGAGGATATCGATAACCGGTTTTGCGGCAAGTCCCGGGACCGACGTTGAGCCTATGTGATGGATTTCAATACAGTTTTCGCCAAGGGCCTCTCTAATGTGGGCTGCCTCTTCTGCGAAGAGCGTTGGCCATGTCGGATTGTAAGGGACTACCGTAATGTCGTAGGTGGTAATTTTTATGGACATATTTTCCCTCGTAAGTTTAAGTACGATGCCTCGGCAGTGTACCTGGTCTTCTATTGGCCGAGAAGAAATATGTTTAGTTCTATGCTATTCTTTCCGCCTATCCCAATTTTTATGAGGCTATTATGAGTGCATACCAATCAATTCGTTCTGTTATTTTTGATATCCATAATGTATTAGTGTCGAACGATGCTTCGGCCTGTTTTTCCCGGTATTTAGCCGAGAAAGCAAAAATTGATCCTCGCATTGATACCATGTGGTCAGGGGATGTGCGAACGGTGCTTTATGGGCTTTTGACGAAATATTGTCCGTTGTGTGACTACAAGATGTGTACTCAGTACCCAATAAATGATCCAGCCTGTCACATGCGTAAGGCTATTGATGCAGGACAGATCACGTATGAGGGATATAAAGTTGCAATGACCTATATGCTCACTCACTACGTTCAGTGTGAACCAAAAGTGCGTATCGTGCTTGATCATGCCGTTGATTTCTTTTCTCGGCCAGAGATGATGATGCAGAGTATGAAGCCGCTTAAGGTGGGGGTACAGCTGTTTCATCATATTGTTAAGAAATTTGGCCGATCAAATGTGTTTTTGCTTTCTAATTTTCCCCTGGAGGCGTTTTCGATTTTTAAAGTGGCCTTTGCCGACATTTATGATAGCATTCCGGAGCAAAATGCGGTTGTAGCCGGTCATATTGGTATTGCAAAACCGGATCCAAAAATATTTGAAGCAATGATTAAAAGGGTTGGCGGAGAGCCGTCAACAATGGTATTGATTGACGATCAGATGAATAACATTGTATCAGCACGTGGTGTCGGCATGCAGGCATTACTTTTTAGTCCTAAGCCATCTGCCGAGCTTGCTGCCTGGTATAAAGAAATCAATTTTACCCCGGATAAATAGAGTGAACAAACGCATACGCTTTTTCCATACGGCCGATATCCACTTTGGGGTGGAAAATTATGGGCGCATTGACCCGCAAACCGGTATTCACACTCGGTTGCTCGATTTCGAAAAAGCCTTATCGTTATGTATTGATCGGGCTATTTCTGAGCAAATCGATCTCTTTGTTTTTGCCGGAGATGCGTATAAAACCGCGTATCCCACACCGACGCAGCAAAAACTTCTTCTCAATCAACTCTTCCGCCTCCAAGAGGCCGGCATAGCGGTAGTTATTGTGGTAGGAAATCATGATCATCCGCTGAGCTTTGGACGGGCGCATGCGCTTGATGTTTTTGGGGCGATTCGTCATAAAGGATTTTATCTCTTTTCAAAGCCGCAAGCAGTGTGCATTGAGACTCGTAATGGGCCTATTAATGTAGTGGGTATTCCGTGGCCAATGAGGCATAATGTACTGGCTCATGACATGCATCAACTCAAGACAGCGTCGGAGATTACCGATTATTTATCGGCTCGCGTATGCCAAATTATTGGGCAGTTGGCCGATGGATTGGACAAAGCGGTGCCGGCCATATTGGTTGGGCATTTGACGGTGGCGAACGGCATTTTTTCCGGCTCAGAGCGTCGTGCGGTTTATGGCACCGATCCTCTTTTTATGCCATCGCAACTGGCGGTTGAGCCGTTTGACTATGTGGCGCTTGGGCACCTCCATCGGCATCAAAATTTAAATCCCTCTGGGCGTTGTCCCGTTGTATATGCCGGTTCGCCAGAACGGGTCGATTTTGGTGAGCGTAAAGAGCCAAAAGGGTACTGTGATGTGGCGATTGAATCTAGCGAAGCGGGGAAAAAAACAACCTACTCTTTTATCGAGCTTCCGGT
>JAUPTZ010000009.1 GCA_030917815.1 Candidatus Babelota bacterium
TGCTTCGGCTTGTTCACGCTCAGCCCGCTCACGATCGGCTTGCTCACGAGTAGCTTGCGCTAGAGCAATAGCAACGCGATCCTTTTCTGCGTCCCTGTCAGATAAAACTTTAAACAAAAGCACCAGTGTTATACATGCAGCGACGCTACCACTTGCCAGGTATCTATGAAATTCTGAGCGTGCTTTTTTCAACATTTCTCCTCGTTCAGAAGAAGCAATTTTTTTAAATCTTCGTGCCGCGCTGCTCATCTTTTGATAGGATTGATAACCTTTGTATCCCAGCCCAGCAGTAACAAGAAAACCAAGGCCTGTAGCAGCAGACACTCCCGCATGCACTGGCGATAACAAATTAGTAATGGCGATTGTCAATAGGAATGCATGATATTTATTCATGATACTCTTTCAGCAAAAAACAGGCTTATAGCTTTTTAGGCACAAGCGGCGGAGAATTGTGAATACGCGTTCCCAGGTTGTGACAGGCATTCACTGCATTCAACATACTGGCATAAGCTTTCTTGGCTTCCACAAATGGCTCATGATAAAACGTATCACTGCGAAATTTACCCAAGGTAGTCAGGAATGCCATTGATATCTTCACAATCGACAGAATCCTCGAATCTTGCGGTTTTTCGTCGCCTCCAGACACAACTTCACGGTCGACATTCCAACGATCTTCCACCTTGGTATATAACTGCTTAAAAGCCGATGTAAAAACCTGATCGAGAAAAACATGATCTTTATGCATCTGCTGCCATGCAGCACGAGCATCACCAGAGAAGAAAGCAATGTTGTCATCCGCAAAGTCGGCCGAACTCAATACGGCAAGCACCTGCTTATCTTCTTCACTCAATACAAGCATTCTTGTATTACAAAACAATTCGTATACGGTGCACACTATCGCAGGATTGGCATAGATACTACAGTATTCTGCTTCGCTCAGCACTCTTTCATGTAGACCAACGAGCAAGCAATACTTGCTCAAAGCCTCAAATCTTTTCTGAGTAAAAATGAAAAGTGCAATGAGCGCGCGAGCACACGTAGCCCGTAAGGCAACCTTTGCCTCATTTTCTGCAATCCTTTCCGCTTCTATTCTCCTTGACGACTCTTCTTGAGAACGTCTCATCTCACCATCAAGACAATAGCGGTCAACAAGAGTAGGAGATGCGGCGACCCACGATATAGGGTTCCATGAAGACAAGAGAATATTTAGGGCATCAGGCTCTAATAAAAGCGGTAGGTGCAGATGATTTTGCGGTTTTTCTGCTTCACTTAATCTATATGACTGCATCATAATTTCTTTTACACCAGCATATGATGATAGATGATCTCTTAATGCGCTTCTAGATACTCCAGTATGGCTGCCATGACGCTCCAAAAAAGCTTTTTCAGCTAGTTGAAACGGCTTTTCCCATTCAAGACCAAAGAGGTACCCATCTTTTTTCATTACGGTCCTCAATCGCTCATGCAGAAATGCGATAAACACCTCGGCCATTTCTTCATCTTTCATACTATACCAGCTAACCGCACCGCTGGTAGGAAAAGACGTCAATAGTGATGGCCCTGTTCGAAGCCTTTCTTGTAAAAAAGAAGCCAAATTCTCACTGCCGCTTATATACAGTAATACCAACGATTTTAGCGTTGATATCACAAAAAAATCAGGAACTTTTTCCAAAGATCCACAACCAACTATATTAAGAACACGTAAGCCACGAGTATTGAGTAAGAAGGTCTTGGGCAATTCCTCAAGATCATTGTTGTAAGCAAGAGAAAGGTATTTAAGCTCAGGTAATGCATCCACGCCAGAGTCTTCGGCAATGTGTGTTAGCGCATTACCAGACAGGTCAAGCCAAACAAGAGAAGCAGTATGTGAAAAGAAACCTCTAGGAATAGCCGATATACTATTGTTCGACAAAATGAGAACCTTTAATGCGCGGTTATTCTCAAGTAGCCTACTCGGCAACCAAGTAAGAAAGCAGGCATTAAGGCATAAAAACTCAAGATTTGGAAGTTTGCTTAAAAACAATTTGATGTCAGATTCGATTATGCACTTATGCGCGATAATCATATGTACATCATCGAATCTCATATCGCTTGCTTCTATGATTTTCTCTTTGATATAGCTCTGATTGCATTTTTCCATGTACAAAATATTTTTTGCAGTTTCGCTATCCGTTAGCGGAATGACTCTGTGTGCACCGAAAGGTCTCTCTACTGGAGGCCCTTCTTTAAATTCATCGGCCAATGTGAACGATTCCCGCTGTGCCTCTGCAATTTCAGCTTCACCAGATTCGGCAATCGGATCAAGCCTTTGCGCTGCCGCTTCAACCATCGGGACGTCCCGATGAGATCGAACGCTTGGCGCTTCTGACCGACGAGATCGCGATGATCTTCTAGAGTCTACTGAGCCAACGTCGCTCATCCCACTTACTACCGAATCTATCTCGCTCGCTTCAGAAGAAGCATTTGAACCTCGTCGTGATTTTGATGATGGCGCTCCCAGTTCGACAAAAGCCTCATTGGGCTCGCGACCTTCAACATCGTTATATTGTGCCGCTGCACTCGCCATCCATCCTCTTACGAGGGCAATGCGACGTGTCCAGCCAAGATGTTCACGAACTTGCTCAGGTGTCATTGTTTCAGCCGCAAGCAGTGCCATGTATGCTGCAGTCTCGCCAATCCCACCCCTAAACAAATCGGGTCGGGCTGCTACATGTCTTAAGAATTCTTCAATGTGCACTCTGGCCGATGAATGATTCACCGCGGCACGCAGCATCGCCTCTCGCTCTGCAGGTTCGGCATCACCGGCCGCCATAACTATACTCAGCACATCCACCGGAATACCGGCAGGTAGCTCACCTATGCCGTCAACCGGCCTTCTTGCAAGATAACGAGCATATTGAATGCCAGGAATGTAGGCTTGCATTGGTCGAGGGCGCCGACCACTGCCATCGAGAGGTGACTCAATACTCACAACGCCACGTTCGGCCGAATGCCGCGCATTCAACGCCGTTCTTATACTATCAGCAACTTGTGCGTAAAAAGCCTCTGGATCTTCGGCAGGAAAGATAGGTGGGGTGACTATATACTCCACTCTTGAGTTAAAATAAGAACTGCCATACGGGCTGATAATGTAACGTGCAGCCCGCAACGCTTCAAGTACTGCCTCCGTATCGGCCTCGGTGCACATGTGTACCGGATACCTTCCGGGGCACTGGGGGTTGCTCTCAACTGGCACAACAGCTTTAATATGAAACGCAACTAAACGCTGTCCAAAGTCGGACGCCACCGCCTCAGACTCTTTGCTCTCGCCAACGCCACGCGATGTTGCAGTCGTTGAGGCAGAAAGCGATAAATGCAAAAGAAAAACAAAAGAAAGAGACCAGGCTAATCGTCGTATATTTGCTGTTACTGCGGGGGACACTACCATAACAAGCACCTTTCAAACGTGCATACATGCCAAAAAAAACAGGTGTTTTTATATAAAACACTGCGGCCACCGTAACGTAAAAAAAAGGTTTGTACAATAGAAAAACAGCAACAAAAAACTGAGCTGTTTCATAATAATTCAGCCATTTTCCATCTCGCCAGCCGGATTTGAACTCTAGCAGCAACAATTCATAAACGTGGATTGACCAATATGGCGAAAAATGGGAGACTGCGCCCCGTTAGTATCAAAGAACGTAAGAGGTTGATCCAGCATGTTCCATAAAGTTTTTCGTGGTGTTGCTATTGCAACACTACTCTTTTTTTCGCACTCTCTCGTCGCAAAAAAAGTCACTAAAAAGGCGCCCAAAAAAATTACTCAAGCGGCGCCAATTGTCATTGACAACCGCTACCAAGACATAGAAAAATACTGCACCAGCATGCTCGCTAAAAAAGAGCTGGAAAAACTTCAGGCTACGAAGGAAAAACCGGGAACGATCGCCTCTTTTCTGAATTCAGTAACCGGTATATTCCATAAAAACCCCTACAGCTTACCGGCGCTTGATCGCTCAGACCTTGTATTTACCTCGCTGGGAAAATTGAAAACCTTTAATCGTGATGCCGATCCTATAGAGCGTACTACCGTTATTAATCCAGACGTGTGGATCAATTTAGAACTCTTTACCAATCAAAGTAAAATCGCAGAAAAAACCGTCATCGGCGCTATAAAACGCACAAGAACTACGGTTGGTGAGCTCACCCTAACGCGCATGATTCTTGATCCATTAACCAATATTGAAAAAATAATGGCACGCCAAGAGTTCATCCGAACACTGGTGGAAAACGATGATTTATACGAACAATTAACGAACATTGTCGACCAGGTTGCACAAGAAGAAAACAGCCTCGTATCTCTTCTTTTAGCAAGTGACTCATTTAGACAAGATGCCATACTTAATAGCTATGATACGATCGGCGCCCTAAAATCTCCGACCGCGATTGCCACATCGCTCAATACGGCAAACTTACTAAAGAATTTTCTCCCCGCTATAGCTTTAACCTTTTATTCAGGCCTGTTCGATGGGCTTGGAATATGGCTAGCAAAAGACTTTGACGGTGCCGTAATTAGCAGCACAGTAAAAACACAAAAGGCCGCAGCAGAAGCTAATAGGCAGCCTTTTGATCCGATTGCAGCGCGGGCACAGGCAGCAGCGCAACTCCAAGCAGTCAAGGACCGTGATCCGCAAGGATTTCAAGTGTTGAGGCGGGCCATCGTCGTCACTTTAGGTGTCATCGGAGGAACCTTGACCACTTTCTTGTTCAAGAAGCTTGGTGCTATCAAAAAAGATGCACAAACCGCTGTGTACATTCAGCGACGACTCTCTTCAGTCAGCGTACTCTTAGAAGCATTGCGTCGCATCACGAAATTGCACAGCGCTTTAGCGGTTGGTGAATTAGCGGCTCACGCTGAAAAATATCACCATGATTACGAACCAAAACTCAAAGAACTTCGCAACCGGTTAGATAAAAGTAAATTTGTGCCCCGCAAAGATGGCGCAATTCCAGGAACAATGCAATATATCTTCTCAAATCAGGGTGATATTGCTAACGGGCTTCTAGAGGCTAAAAAGACACTCCCTATCATGATTGACGGCCTCACGCTTATCGGTCACATTGATGCCTATCTTTCAATGGCACGCCTTATTCGTGAACGTAAGCATTCTCGCGCGCCATACTGCTTTGCAGAGTTCATGGGAGGTGAAGAAACGCCGGTCATTTACGCTGAAAACTTCTTTCATCCATCGGTTCCGCTTGATCGCGCGGTAACCAACTCGGTTACCATTGGTGATAATGGCAGCCCGCGCAGTGTCGTCATCAGCGGCGTAAACGCCGGCGGCAAATCAACCTTGATGAAATCGATTACCCTCTGCTGTATCATGGGGCAAGTATTTGGTGTAGTACCGGCAGGGCGATTTATCTTCACCCCGTTCCATTCCATCAATACCTACTTAAACATTACCGACGACGTCAGCAAACAGCAATCACTCTTCCGTGCCGAACTTGCACGAGCACAATCGCTCCTTACCTTAGTAAAGGAACTCCCGGCCCATCAATTCAGCCTTACTATTCTTGATGAGATTTGCACCGGTACCGAGCGTATAGAAGGGGAAGCATTAGCCTATGCCGTAGCGAAAAAACTCGGTATGTATGCGAACAGTATGACGATACTTGCTTCACATTTCCCCGGCCTTTCTCAATTAGCACGAGACGCCAGTGATCTCTATAAAAACATGAAAGTTATTGTAGAAAAAGATGAGTATGGCGACTTTGTCTATCCCTACGGCTTGTACGAAGGCGCAACAACACAACAAATTGCACCTGATCTTTTAGAGAAAACAGGACTGCCACGCATCATGACCGAAAAAATGCGCGACGTTCTTAATAACCCAAATAATTATCTCAATACGAAGGACTAATTATGAAGCATATCGTGTTTAAAACTCTCTGTGGTGCGCTCTTAGTCTCCGTATGTGTGAACGCCTCTGCTCCCTACAACCTTCTTCGCGACGAAATACTCAATAATTTCCCGGCGGTCAGAGCCAATAACGATGTAAAGAAAGAAAAAAAAGGGGTATCTTTCCCTGCGGCAGCCCTTACTCCTTACGAGAAGCATCAGGCACTTTTTCGAATTCTGGGAGCCGGTGTCGCACCGTCAGATGCCATTATCGATGCTAAAACGATAAGCGACCTCAATCTCTTTTTTTACAATGTAGAACGGCCCGATTACACGATCCTAGAAACAACATATCGCGGGTCATCTCTCAACGGTAAGATTGCCCAAGGAAAACTCATAGTTTCGCCAACCGACGATATTGAATCGCTCCTCATGCGGCAGAAAGCGGTTAAATATTTGATGGAAAATACGGCGGTTGCCACAAAATTACGAACGTTGTTTGATCAGTTAACCGCGCTTGAAACGAAGATTTATAGCCTGTGGAATGACAACGACGTACTGTATAGCCCTTTTGTACAAGATACCTTTTACAAAGGAAAATTTGAGCGCTATCAAGGTCAATCAGGCGCCGCATTTCTAGAGTTTAATCGTCGCCTTAACGACGTGCGCCCATTGTACGACTATGCACAGCTTGAAGTCATTGGATTTATTGCATGGAACATTGCTTTGCCAAAACTAGGCCAATACATAAGCGGGCAAAAAAAGCCACTTGAGTTTGATTTTACCCCAATGAGTGTCTATGCAGCGCGCGGACTAAAATCGCTTTCATCAGACCTTTCTTCCGGCAAGCTACAAATGACTCTACCTTTGGCCGCAATTCTGCTCTCTGCCGGTATTTTTGTGGGCAGCAAACTCATGAACCTTCCTACCTGGTGGCGCACCGTACAAACGCATAAATCATTTATTGCGTATGTACGCAAACGATTTGCAGCTCTTGCTGAATGGTATGCGATTGTTGAAGATATTCATGCTACCATTCAAGGAGAGTATGAACTCTGCATGGCCATGGGCAATGCACACGTATTAGGACATTTCACCGATGGTAAAGATGCCGAATTGGCCTCGTTCTTTGAAACACTCTCAAGCAGCACCTTCACCTCAAGCTCTTACTATCTTGCGAATGCTGGCGCGGTACTGTATGCAATTCCACAGTTCCTCAAGATTCGTCATAAATTAGGATCTATCTTTGAAGTAATAGGCTCTCTTGAAGCCTATTTAAGCATTGGTGCTTTCTTAGCTGAAAAGCAAAATTCACCGGCTCCGTGGTGCTTTGCAAGTTACGCACAATCAGCAACGCCGTACTTTAATTTTGTTGACTACTCACATCCGCTTATTCCAGCAGAGAAGTCGGTACTTAACACATTGGAGCTCGGTAATAACAGCCAGCAAGGTATGATTGTCACCGGACCAAATGCATCGGGTAAATCGATGAATGTTCGGTCGATTGTTCTCTGCCTACTCCTCGGACAATCACTGGGTATTGCGCCGACCCGCAACGCGCTGTTCACTCCGATGTCAAAAATTCTTACCTACCTTAACCCGGTTGATAATATCGCCGAAGGTCGCTCACTGTTTCAGGCTGAAGAAGATCGCATCAACTACATCGTTCAAGCGGCAGCCACCTTGCCGGCCGATAAGTTTTCTTTTATCGCAGCGGACGAATTACTCAGCAGTACCGCCCCTACTGAAGGTGAAGCGGCAGCCTTCGGTATCGGATACGGGCTTTCAAAGTATCCAAACTGCATGCCAATCATGGCAACCCACTTTGCAAAACTAACGGTATTACCAGAAGACACGAACGGCTTCTATATAAATTACCACGTATCGGTAGTCAGAATGGCCAATGGTGATATCAAGCACACCTTCTTACTTGAACCGGGGCGCGCGCACCAAGTTATTGCTATAGATTTGGCACGCAAAGAAGGCTTTGACCCTGAGATTCTGGATTATGCCGATCAATTCCTACTCAATCAGGGCATTGAACGAGGTCGAACCTTAGTATAAAACCACTCCCTTGATTTCTTAAGAAGACTCAATCTACCCTGTGTGCCATGGTATTTACCGGTTTACCTAGGGCAGGCACACAATGCGAATTCGCATACTTTTCCTCATGCCGGCTATCGTATTCAGCATAGTCGGCAGCGGATTTTCAACCAATCGCTACCAAGATATTGAGGCACTTTATGTCGGCATGCTGGCAAAGCCCCAATCATTAAGCGGCAACGTTAGTGATCTGCCCGATGAAGACGCTAACACTAAGCTGCAACTTCCTACCTTAACGCGATCCGATCTCATCTTTGCTTCATTGGATAAGTTGAAAACGGTACTTGATCATCAAGACCCGATCCCCTGCACAAACGTTATTACACCTGAGGTATGGAGCAACCTAGAATTATTCACTAATCAAAGTAGAATTCAGGAGAAAACCGTTGTCGGTGCTCTCAGCCGCACACAAACGGTACTCGGAGAGCTCACGTTAACACGCCTCTTACTTGATCCAACAACCGATATTGCTTGTATACAATCACGGCAACACTTTCTCAAACAGCTCGTAACAAACGATACGCTCTATTACGCGCTCAGCGACCTCATTACTCACGTAGCACAAGAAGAAACTAATTTAGTCGCAATGCTACGCGCAACCGACACCTTTAACCAAGAATCAATTCTTAATTGGTATGACTCGTTCGGCAAGCTACGATCGCCTACCGCCATTAGTTGTGTGCTCAATACCATTCATCTCAGCACATTACTTATCATCCCAATCATGCTTGGAACCGGCCTCGCGGCAGGAGCGGTAACCGCCTACACGCTCAAAAACTATGAACAAAAGAAGCTTGGATTGTTAGTGCTATCCGGCTTTATCTCATTACTCTCTCTTTCGCGTACCAAAGAAGCATGCAGCATCATAAAAGAATTATCGAGCGTTACCGTCTACATTCAACGAAGATTGGCCGCGGTCAATGTACTCCTCACGCATTTATCAAAAATTGTAGCTCTCAGCGAAACCGCAACTTTTCCAGAGCTTTCTCGCTACACACATCGCTATAAAACAGAAGATGCACCAAAACTCAAAGCGCTCATGGCGCGGCTCTCATACAAAAAATTCACCCCCCCATCACATGGCGGCATCCCAAGCACACTCGGCAACATATTCAGCCATCAAGGTTACGTGGCCAATGCACTTCTTGAAGCAAAAAAAGTCTTGCCCCTCATGCTTGATGGGCTCACCATTATCGGGTACGTTGACGCATACCTATCGCTCGCCACATTGCTACGCGAACGCGCCAACACAACGGCTCCGTACTGCTTTGTGGAGTTTCTAGAGCATACAGGCACACCTATGATCATTGCCGAACATTTTTATCATCCGGCCATCTCCTTCGACAAAGTCGTAACCAATTCGGTCATCATCGGCGCTCCTAACTATCCAAATAATATAATCATTAGCGGCGTTAATGCGGGAGGAAAATCAACTATCATGAAAGCGCTAGCGCTATGCTGCATCATGGGTCAAACCGTTGGCATTGCACCGGCACAACGCTATGCATTCACCCCATTTCACACCATTAATACTTATCTCAACATAACCGATGATGTCAGTAAGCAGGAATCACTTTTTCGCGCCGAACTCGCCCGCGCTCATACATTACTGACCACCATTGCTGGCATGCCCTCATCACAGCTCAGCTTTACCATTCTTGATGAAATCTGTACCGGCACTGAGGCAATTGAAGGTGAAGCGTTAGCCTGGGCTGTCGCAGACAGATTAAGTCACTACCCCAATAGCATCACGCTCTTATCAACCCATTTTTCCGGCCTCATTGACCTTGAAGCAGAAACTGGAGGGCTTTATAAAAACATGAAAGTTGTAGTGAATAAAGATCAAAGTGGTGCGTTTGTATACCCCTATCGCCTACAAGATGGCCCAACCACGCAACAAATCGCGCCTGACTTATTAGAGCAAATAGGCCTACCACTTGTCATGACCGAGAAAATGCGAGATGTACTCAAGAACCCATCGCTCTATGCGAATGAGGAGGATTAATGAAGAATTTTTATTGGCTCCTCACCCTCACCTACCTTACTAGCACATCTTTACTAGTAAGTATTGCGCCTACCACCACACCTTACGATCTTCTACGTGAAGAAATGCTACAAAACTTCCCTGCTATCAAACTTAATCAACGCATTACACTTAACGAGAAGAAAGAAGTTGCTTACCCCGATGTTGCATTGAGTCCGTACGAACAGCACGAGTCACTTTTCACACTGCTCAATATCAACCGGGAAGAAGCTACGAGCGAGATTATCGATGCCACTACCATAAACAACCTAAATCTCTTCTTCTATAACATCAAACGACCCGACTATAGCATTTTAGAAAAAATCTACCGCGGCTACTCACTCAACGGAAAAATAGCCCAGGCCCGCCTCATGGCCTCGCCAACCGATAGCATTGCAATCCTTCATAAACGGCAAGCACTCATCAGTTATCTACTCCGGAACCAATCCCTGCAAGACACACTCATTCCGCTCTTCAGAGAGCTTGCTGCGCTGGAAGAAAGGCTCTACAGCCTTTGGAACCCTGATGATATTCTCTACACCAACTATGTAAAAAAAACCTTTTACAGCGGCAACTTCAAAAAATATAGTGGCAGCAATGGTGCTTTTTGGCTTGAACTAAATCGTCGCAGAAAAGACTTCAAACCGGTAACCGATTTTTTAATTTTTGACACCATTAACACATTGCTCCGCCATTTTCATATGCGCTATGTGCGCAATATTGAAGACTCATCGGCGCAACCAGGATGGGTCAGAGCCTGCACCGCATTCCAACATACGCAGTACGATACCAACGATGAAGCACAGGCAGTAAGGACCGAAGAAAACACATACGCCGCCGCCTCAACGATACTGGCTCTTATCCCAACGCTCCTTGAACTCGATCAATGGAAACGTACCATCCGCTCCTATACCAACCTTGCCCAGCATATTCGTACCCGTACAAAAGTGCTTGTGGCATGCAAAGAAATTATCAGCAAAATTTATGCAGCAATCTCAGACGATCTTATTCTCAGCCATATGCTTGATCACTACGAAGCAATTAAAGATTTTGCGTTGGGCACCAATGAAACCCAAAAGCACTTCCTACAAACCCTCTCAAGTCCAGCCTTTCATGGACACTCATACCATTTTTCTTATATTGGCAAGGTGCTTCACGCAATCCCTCAGTTTTTAGAACTTAAAAGTAGTTTCTGTAGCGTATTCAAAGGCATTGGCCTCCTCGAGGCATATCTAAGCATTGCCGCGCTCTTGCATGAAAAAGCATCTTCGCCAACGCCCTGGTGTTTTGTTAACTATGCGTTAGCACCAACACCCCGACTCACTATTACCGATTACTATCACCCGCTCATTCCTTCAGAAACAGCGGTCGTAAACAGTATCGAGTTAGGCAAAGACGGAGAACAGGGCATGATTGTTACCGGGCCTAATGCTTCAGGCAAGTCGATGAATATTCGCTCCATCGCTCTCTGCATACTGCTCGGCCAATCGCTTGGCATTGCGCCGGCACGAAGCGCGCTCATTACTCCGATGAGCAAAATTCTTACCTACTTCAATCCGGTTGATAATATCGCACAAGGCCGCTCACTTTTTCAGGTAGAAGAAGACCGCATCAGTTACCTGGTCAAAACAGCCTACAACCTTCCGCCACATAAATTCTCGTTCATTATTGTTGACGAGCTTCTCAGTAGCACCGCTCCAGCTGAAGGGGAAGCGGCCGCCTTTGGTATTTGCTATGGCCTTTCAAAATTGCCCAACTGTATGCCAATCGCCGCCACTCATTTTCCACGCCTGACAACATTACCTCGCCATACTAATGGATTTTTTTCTAACCACCATGTCTCGGTCATCAAAAAAGAAAACGGTGACATCGTGCATACTTTTAAGTTAGAATACGGTCGTTCACATCAGGTTATAGCACTTGATTTGGCTCGTCAGGCCGGTTTTGACTCAGATATTGTGGCTCATGCAGAGGAGTTCCTTGCGAGAAGAGGAATAAAACGCGATAGAATCGCGTTGTGAAGCACTCAAGCAGCACACTATTTACAGTTTTTCGCGACGACTGCTATAGTCGTCATCAGATCGATTTTTCCCTGTTCAAAGTAAGGTGTTAAAGATATGGGTGTTGTATACCTTTTGTTCGTACTACTCATGGGAATCACCTCATCAGTGAGCCCAACAGAGCTTATCATTCCAAAAGAAGTTCAGTCTCTAACACCAATACAGAAGCAATATGAGTATCTGCTCATTGCATTCAGACAGAGCCTTGGCGTACAAAAAAATGACATCTCACAGCTGCAGGAAGCGGACGAACCCTCACACACCAAGGGATTTGCCAGCAGCTTATCTTTATCAGAACAAACACAAACCGAAATGGCTATAGAGCTTATGGCTCAATTAGATACCCCCAACTACGATGTCGCAAACGGGGCAATCTTTAGCCCTGACACCTGGCAGAGTCTTCGACTCGTTGACAAAGAGCCGAGTGCTTTAAGTGGTATAGCCCCTGATATGAAAACAATATTTGGAAAAATCTTCTTAGCGAGGCTGCTCACCACTCCAACCATCGACATTCAACGCATAACCGCTCGTCAAGAAGCAATTCAAGAGCTCTGTAACAATCCTAAGGCTACCCAGAAAATTATAGATCTCTGCAGCGATGTACAACAAGTACAAGAACAGCTGCTCGGATTAACGAGCAAAGATCACCCCCTCTATGATAAAGGACTGCGTATCTATCAGCATGAATTCTTCTTTCGCAGCTTCGGACCACGCAGCAAAAAAGTATGGAACAGAGTAGCAAAATTATTTGGGGATCTCTGGTACACTGCCGGCCTCGTAGCTCTTCCAGTGCTCAATATTCAAGGAATTATCGGCTATGGGAAAAAAAGCACTGCAGAAATTGAACAAAAATTCGGCATCGGCTCAGGGCCAATGGTCGCTGCCGGCCTCGCTCTCTTGACCGCCTACAATGCAAGTATTCAGCTCCCGGGTATTGTGACCTGGATACGTGAACGGTTTAGAGCAATGGATTACTTTTACCAGACTCTCTATCCGTTACGAGTCTTTTTTATTACCACTCAAAAACTCAAGAATCATTTGGCCTCTTATCCAAAATTAGCCTGTCTAAGCGACGAGATTGATGCAGCGCTTACACTCAATCATACTAAGACAAAAAAACTTCGGGATCTTATTATGGGACGGGCCTTCAAAAGTAGATTTAGCGCTCACAAATGGGGCGGCGACTTAATTTTAGTTATCGACTTATTACGTGAATGTCGCGGCAATCTTCTCAAAGGTATTGGGCTCATAGGTGCTCTCGACACGTACAGCAGTCTAGCGTCGTGGTATACCGCATACAACAACCACGCGAAGAAGCCTCTCTGTTTTGCACAGTTTAAACGTACGGTAGATAAACCTTTTATTAAAATAGCCGACTTTTGGCATGTGCTGTCACGTGGCAATCCAAGGTTAAATTCATTACAATTGGGTAGCGAAAACCCACAAAATGCTATTATTACCGGCATCTTTGAAAGTGGAAAGTCAACCATTCTCCAAAGCGTTGCACTCAATGTAGTCTGTGCACAATCTATCGGCATCTGCCTTGCACGCTCATATAGTGCCACGCCGTATGCAAGCATTAATATTTACGCAAACATCAAAGATGATCTTGCCAATAATCGCTCGCTCTTTAAAACAGAGCTCTATCGCGCGCTACAATTGCTCGAACAAATTAAGCGCCTGCCCGCAGGACGATTTAGCTTTACTATTGCCGATGCTACCTTTACCGGTACCGAAGCCGGAGCCGGACAAGCGGCCGCCTATGCAGTCGCACGCTACCTCGGCGAACTGCCAAACAGCATTGCACTGCATGCAACCAATTTCTTATCGTTAAGTATTCTTGGTAAGCAGGAGCCTGGGCATTTCACTAATTATATTCTCCCCACCATATTCGATGGCAAAACGATACAGACCTATACACTAACCCCAGGCACCCAAGACCCACAACTTTCAACCGCTATCTTTAAAGAAGAAAAATTGCCGATGGCAATGATCACCGAAATAGAAGCACAACTCGCAAGCATTGGGGCATAGCATGAAACAACCATTACTTTTACTAACCCTCATGCTCACTCCGCTCTGTGTTTTTGCCGAGTCTGTTGAATCAATAAAAACAAGCTTTGATACGATCGCCGAGGTCATGTTACCCGGACTTTCAACCCTAAAAGATGAATCGGACATCATCAGCTCGTTTGACACCTATACGACTGTGCTCTCTATTCTCAAAGACGGAAGCCGGGATCGTAATTTAGAACAATCCGCAACAGTAAATACCACCACCATTGGTGATTTAAACATTCTTTTTTATGATGTGAGTAAGCCGCTTTTTACCGTCTTAAAAAATATAAAACGAACACAAACAACGCTTGGTGAATGCTCGCTTGCAAACTTTCTCATTACACCAACAACCGACATTAAAAAACTCAAAGAGCGTCAAAAAATAATACGCTTCTTGGTGGAGAATGATGAGGCCCGTCTTGCTCTGCATAATCTTATCGCACCGTTTGCCGAACAAGAGCCACAACTACTTGCGCTCTGGAATAAAAACGACGTAATTTATAGTAATAACATGGCACAACTGCTCTTCAGCGGAGAAATAGCTAAACTCCGTGCGCCAGCCAGTTTAGAATTAAAACGACGTTTTTACGATGTCTTTGAAGGCTCTTCACCAATACTTGGATTTATTGGTACACAATTTTTAAAGAATTTTATGTTCACTAAAAATAATGGCAAAGCATCATCGTTACAAAAAGTATACGATGGATTATCGGTCGGATTTACCGCTTTAGGCCTTGCCATTGCATGGAAAACCGTATTCTCAAAATTAAAAAACCGCCGGCACCTTCTCTTTTCATTAAAGAAGAGACTTCACAGCTTGGTAGCGCTGGGAGAAACCTTACTTAATGTAGGTGCATACGGCCGCCGATTCTCTTCGATAAACATAACTCCGATTAAAGTAATTAAAGAATTCAGTGGATCAAAGAACACCGATATTCATACGTTCTTTCATAGCCTTACCAATAAAGCATTTGATCTCAAAAAGGGATACTTTTCGCTTGGCTTAGGCTCGGTACTCGTTTCCTTATCCCGCTTCCTTTCAATCCAAAATCGTCTCTCCTGCGTGTTAAGCGCCGTCGGCGAACTTGATGCCTTACTCAGCATTGCTACACTCGTCAAAGAGCATGAAGGATTAAACAATCATTATTGTTATGCAGCGTATGAACAACCGGGCAACGGCCCACATTTACGCATTACACAATTCTGGCATCCAAACTTACCTTCGACCCGTGCCATTGCCAACAACGTTGAGTTAGGCGGTGATTGGTCACGCAACAGAATTATTACGGGGCCAAATGCCGGGGGCAAATCAACGATCACCAAAGGGATGATGATCGCAACGTTATTTGCACAAACCATTACCGTGGTACCAGCACAGTCAATTACCCTAACCCCATTCACCCTGCTCAACACTTATTTAAATATTGTTGAAGATGCCGGAAGTGCCTTATCACAACATCGAGCCGAGGTCCGCAGGGCTCATGAATTAATCACGCAAATTTTAAATCTCGAACCACATCATTACGCGCTAACGGTAATGGATGAGATGTTTCGCTGCACTAACCCGGCAACCGGCGCAGCGGCCGCCTACGCAATTGGTAAAGAACTGGGCAAGCGGCAGAATAGTCTCTTGGTGTTGGCCACCCACTATTTTCATCTTACCAAACTTGCCAATGAAATTGAGAGCAACTTCACTAATTACCATGTAGCCGCTTATAAGAATGGCGATGGCTCCTTCACGTATCCGTACGTACTCGCACCGGGCATTAATGCCACCGTTATTGCGCTTGATCTACTAGCCCGTGAAGGGTTTGATGAACAGATTTTGACCTATGCGTATGAGCATCTAAAACGAGTAGAGTCTAAAGAAGGTCTCAATGAATACTCAGAAAAGCTCATTAAGAAATCTAAGTTTTAACTTAGGGGCTTTTAGAAACTTAATTTTTCTGAGACGGGGGCTAGCCCCCGTCATCGCGCCGCCGCCGCCCTGACGGGCTAAGGCGTGCCTCGCTGTAGCTCACGAGAGCGTAAGCGGGAGCGAAGTGTGGCGATCCAGAAGATTATGTACTACTTACCGAACATTATTTTTTATCATTTATACTAGATTGCCCCGACTTCGTTATAACTTCGTCGCGGCTCACCTTAGCACGGAACGTGCGGCGGCGGCACGGCTTCACAATGGAAGCCTCGCAATGACGGCGCTGCCGTCCATTGGATTCTCGAACAGCAATCCCCTTATATACGAAACAATTCCTTAGCATTGGCCGTTGTTTGTCGCACTACATCTTCAAACGAAACACCGCGCGCATCGGCAATAGCCTGTGCAATAATGCCAAGGTTACTTGGGCAATTTCTTTTGCCACGCAAATGCTGCGGCGGCAAGAATGGTGCATCGGTTTCCAAAAAAATGCCGGTCAATGGCACCGTTGCTACAATCTCACGTAAATAATTGTTTTTTGGATAAGTAATCGGCCCATCAATGCCAATATACCATCCCCAGGAAATAATTTTTTCAGCGGCCGCTTTATCCAACGAAAAGCAATGAATAACACCATGAAGTGTATCCTTGTATAACTCAAGAATAGCCAACGCATCATCTCCTGCGTCGCGGATGTGTATAACCACCGGCAGCTCATATTTTATAGCCAACGCAAGTTGCGCCTTAAATACTACTTCTTGTAGGTGCTTATCGTACGGTTGATGATAATAATCTAAACCGATTTCACCAATTCCTACAATCACTTTACGATGAGCGTTAATAAGCGACTCCAACTCGCTAATAATGACCTCAACCGGCTGCGTAATATCACACGGATGAACCCCAATAGTAGCGGCTACTCGGGCATATCGCTCAGCAATTGCAATGCAATTACGCGACTCAGGGACAGAGGTCCCCACGCACACCATATGACCAACACCAGAATCATGAATATGTGCCATAACCGTCTCTAGCTCAGCTAATTGATGCGCTGTTAAAAGCGCTTCTGGCTCCTTATTCGTCATAATATTTAAGTGGCAATGAGTATCAATCATCATAAAGGTGCCCTGGTATCAATAAACAATTATATCTTTGAAGCCAAAAATTATCACATTTCAATCAGCATAACAATGAGGCTCAATCCAATTGTTCTGTTTTTACGCATAGCATAAAAGAGACAAAAGAAAGATATAGCCGAGTAGAATAGAGTTTTCTGTTTCTCTTGACAAAGAACCGATCTCACAATACATTTCGGGTCCAGATGCGTTACTTTTAACCGTTTGAATACCCGGAAAGGCTACTATGAATAAGAGCGAATTAATAACAAAGGTAAGTGAAGAAACTGCGTTTAGTAAAAAAGACATCGCACGCGTTCTTGCTGCTGTTACTAGTATCATCGAAAAAGAATTAAAAGAAGGCAACAAAGTATCGATCACCGGCTTCGGTTCGTACTGGGTTTCTCGCCGTCCTTCACGTTCAGGCATCAATCCTGCAACCAAAGAACGTATCACTCTTCCAGAAGTGCGCATCCCTCGCTTCAAGCCAGGCAAGCAATTGAAAGAAAACATCCGAAGCATGTAAGGTCATTGACCATACAATCGCTAAGATTTTAAGCGGCCACCTTTTCCGGGTGGCCGCTTTTGCTATGAATTTGCTTTTTTGCTAAAATTCCTCACCCACCGCTTATAAACGCTTTTTCTCCAGGGAACGTAAAAATGAATAGAAAATGCAAAAATATACGGTATATCTTAGTTTTATCCGTTTTAGGCACGGTAACACTGCAATGTAGCTCGGCCGCTTCGCAGCCCCATCAATTCGTACTAGAAAAAGTCCCTGGGTTAATAGACTATTCGTCTAAGACACCGAGCATATGCAAGATGTTGGGAATGGCAACGACCATACTAGAAGCAATCGCTTTAAGCCAGCCGGCAACACTTCTTGATGGTGCAGAAGAAGAGCGTAAAATCAAAATTGCCTTGGGCTCAAGGGTCACCTATGCCGCCCAACTTATTTTTAATAGTTTTTTGCAAAATATGAGCGGCAACTGTCGCTATTTTGGAATGGACGAAGGGATTGTAAGTGGCAAACGGCTTCAGCTCATTTATCTATTGGACTCAGGATTCAAGGGTTACATATTCATGGCAATCAACGATGAGGCCGCGATGCCCGATACTGCCTTGTTCGAAGGCATCAGCCTTAAAAATTGCAGCCTAATCACCCCGTCCTGGATACCTCCAATTATTGACCTCTTTCAGCGCGGAAAATCGGGAAAATGACAGCTCAGTGCGATAGGTCGTTTTTTATGGCGCCAACCCCGATTGTGTGTTAACATAGCCTGCATCGAAAATATTCATTAACCAGATGGAGCATTGCATCATGTCATCAGCGGTCACTCTTGAGAAAATAGTTGCGCTTTGTAAGCGTCGTGGATTCGTTTTTCAATCGGCAGAAATTTATTCCGGCATCAACGGCGTCTACGATTTTGGCCCATTGGGTGCACAGATGAAGCGACTTCTTAAGGCGGCCTGGCTGAAGCACATGCAAAGCTTTACCGAAGATGTTCTTGAAATGGATGGTGCACTTCTCGGGCCTGCCGCTACCTGGAAAGCTTCAGGACATCTAGACAATTTCAGCGATCCAATGATCGATTGCACCTCTTGCAAAAAACGGTTCCGCGCCGATGATGGCTCGGTCGATCCGGCAAAACCATGCCCTTCTTGCGGCAACAAAGCCTGGACCGATGTCCGCCGCTTCAATCTCATGTTTGAAACAAATCTTGGCGCGCTCATTGATGCTGATGCAAAGGCCTACCTGCGGCCAGAAACTGCCCAATCAATTTTCATCAATTTCAAGAATGTTCTTTCCTCTTCCCGCGTCAAAGTACCGTTTGGTATTGCGCAAATTGGTAAAGCGTTCCGCAACGAAATCACTCCTCGGCAATTCTTATTCCGCGTACGTGAATTTGAGCAAATGGAAATGGAATTCTTCTGCAAGCCGGAACAATCAGACGAGTATTTCAACATCTGGCTAGAACGAGAAAAGTCGTTCTACCTCGGCCTTGGCTTTGCACCGGAAACATTTCGATTCAGGGCGCATGAAACCGATGAATTAGCTCACTACTCAAAATGCTGCACCGACGTCGAGTTCCTCTTCCCTATGGGATGGAAAGAACTTGAAGGGATTGCGCACCGCGGCGACTTTGACTTGAGCCGTCATAGCCAATCATCGGGCAAAGATCTTTCAGTATTTGAACAAGAAAATAATCGCTCTTACATGCCTCATGTCGTCGAATGTTCGGTCGGCGTTGATCGGCTTTTCCTTGCCGTTATGTGTAACGCCTACCATGAAGATATCGTAGAAGGTGAAGCTCGTGTTTTACTCAAATTACCGAGCGACCTTGCACCGATCCAGGTAGCCATCTTGCCGTTAATCAAAAAACTCAACGATACCGCACTGCCACTAATCGCAACACTCAAAGCGGCCGGACTTCGTGTTCAATTCGATGACAGTGGTTCGATTGGCAAGCGATACCGTCGCTATGATGAGATTGGTACTCCATGGTGCGTCACCGTAGATTTTGATACTCTCGAGGACAACGCGGTTACCATTCGTGATCGTGATACCCTCGAACAGGTGCGGATACCCGTAGCAGAGATTGTTAGAATATTGACCGCTAAAAAAAGTGGGTGCTAGGGTTACTGGTCGCCGCTTACCAGCGGCCCATAGCATGGCACACTTTGAAAGGTAGTACTTCTCATTATGATGGTTCAGTCTCAAAGTCGACCTGCCTCCCCGGGGAAAATTCTTATTCTTGCGTTATTGGCCATTGTTATTGGTGGTACCATTGCCTTGAGTTTGCCCATATGCCGCACTCAGGCCATTTCGCTCATTGATCTTCTGTTCACTGCAGTGTCTACGGTCTGTGTAACCGGCCTTCAAACCGTACCGCTCACCGCCTTTACACAAACGGGGCATATTGTGCTGCTCATTCTCATTCAGATCGGTGGTCTGGGTTTAATGACCTTCTCGTTCTTTATTGCGTCACTATTCTTAAACCTTGGCATGACGAGCAAGCTACTGGCCGGTCAAATGTTTGAATTTGAATCGTGGAGCAAGATAAAAAGCTTTTTAACTACCATTATAGGTGTGACCTTAAGCATGGAGCTTCTTGGCGCGCTCGCACTCTATCAAAGCTTTGTCGTTAATATGCCACCAAAGCAAGCGGCTTTTTACGCCCTTTTCCACGCGGTATCGGCCTTTTGTAATGCCGGCATCTCTTTGTTTGAGCGAAATATGTGTACGTTTAGCGGCGACCTCTATGTCCTAAGCGTTATCGGCCTTCTCGTTTTCGCCGGTGGTATCGGATTCATGGTCTGGTACGAATTAGGCTACGCACTTAAAAATGCCTACGCATGGCTCCGAAATCGGGCCTGCCCGCTCTTTAATTTTTCTCTCCACACTAAACTCGTACTACTTACCTCGCTCTTCTTAATCATATTGGGCGCACTCTGCGTGTGGAGCATAGAGCAACACAATACACTCAAGCACTTAGGAGCTTTCGGCGCCTGGGTCAACGCCTTTTTCATCTCTGTTTCTATGCGCAGCGCCGGCTTCATGGTAACCGATATTAACACCATGGGCCACGCCACTATTCTGGTGCTGCTTGTCCTCATGATCATTGGGGCAAGTCCCGGATCGACCGGTTCCGGTATCAAAACCACTACCTTTGTCCTTTTTTGTGCATCGGTACGGGCTATCATACAAAACCGAGATGAAGTAGAACTGTATGGTCGAACGATTCCACAAGACCAAATGCAAAAAGTTATCGGCATCGTTACCATCGCCCTTTCATGGATTATACTCGCAACCTTTGCGCTCTTAGTTCTTGAGCCTACTATGCCGTTTCTTATGGTCATGGTAGAAACTATTTCGGCCTTCTCGACCTGCGGTATTACCATGGGGGCAACACCACTCCTCTGCATGATGAGTAAAATACTCTTAATGGCCACCATGATAGTCGGACGTATTGGGATGCTAACGCTCGTTCTCTCCCTGCGCAAACGGGCACCAAAATATATGTATCGCTATCCCGAAGAACGGGTTTTACTTGGATAATAGGAGACTATAGGATGAAATCGGTAAAATTTTGTGTGATCGGGCTGGGACGCTTTGGCTACCAAACCGCTATTAGTCTGGCGCAAAACGGCATGGAAGTGCTGGCCATTGATGAAAATCAAAGCACCGTTGAGCTCATCCGCAACCAAGTAACACAAGCGGTTTGCTATCGCATTGAAGACGAGAATGCCCTTCACGCACTTGGTGTCGATGAAATGGACACCGTTATCGTGGCGATGGGCGAAAACTTCGCTCACGCAATCGTCATCACCGCACTTCTTAAGAAAAGACTCAAGATCCCGTATGTGGTCGCACGCGCACGCAACCGAGTTCACGAAGATATCCTTAAGCTCATTGGCGCCGACAAGATAGTCATGCCTGAGCGAGATAGCGGTGTTCGCCTCGCCAACAGCCTAAGCCTCCGCTTCACCGACTTCGTTTCTATCACTGAAGATTTTGCAATCACGCAAATCATGGCTCCAGAGGCGTTCGTCGGCAAAACTGTTGCCGAACTCCAGCTTCGCAAATCACGAAGCGTTTCTTGTCTTGCGGTCAAAAAAGACAAAAGTGAAGAACTCGTGTTGGTTGGACCAGAATATATCATCGTTGAAGGCGACACACTCGTTGTCTGCGGCGCAAACAAAGATTTAGGACAACTCAGAGACTGGTAGCTCGTTGGCGCTCGCAGGCGAGCGCGCGCGAAACACTGCAATAGCCCGCGCAGCGCTGCACAGCGCATATAGAAAAAAAGAGACGACTCGTTGTACGTGCGAGTCGTCTCTTTTTTTCTATAGAAAGTTTTTGTAGCAATCGCGAGGCAAGCCCGCGGCAACTAAATAGAGAGTATGCGGATAACCGTGATAGGCTGACGGTGACCTTTACGCACACGCGATTTTTTACGACGCTTGTGACGGAAAACCACGATCTTTTCGCCCTTCATTTGCTTTATGATGCTTGCTTTAAGCACTGCACCAGCAACGTATGGCGCACCAATTTCAACGCTTGCTTCACCGTTTTTACGCAAAAGAACTTCGGTAAAACTCAGTTCTGAACCGGCTTCACCTTCAATTTTTTCTATTGCTAACGTTTTGCCAGGAATAGCTTGGTACTGTTTACCACCGGTTTGAAATACTACGTATTGGCCAGCCATTTGTTGTTCGGCCGTTTGTTCGGCAACTTTCAGAGCGCTCATCGATCCTAAACCTTTATGTCTTTTGAGTGTAAAAAGAAGTGGCCTTGAACCGAGCGTTACAAGGCCTTTATACTTTTGTGTTACTAGAATACCACACTAATCATTTCTGTCAAAACGGAAGATCATCATCGAACGGCTTAGCCTGTCCCTTGAGGTTCACTTCGCCCGTAGCTCTGACCGGTGTTGGTGCCGCGCCAAGAGTGGCAAAGTCATCTTGCGCAGAAGAACTGTCATGCTGACCAGCTTCATCTTGCCCACCTTGAAGGAAGGTAACTCGATCGGCCACGATGCTATGTTTGCTTCGTTTCTGCCCCTCTTGCTCCCAACTATCAAGCTTTAAACGCCCTTCAACAAGAACCGGACGGCCCTTGGTTAAAAATTGCTGGCAACTTTCGGCTTGCGCACCCCAGACGTCAACGTCGATGAAGCAGACTTCCTGCGTAACCGTACCGGTTTGACGATTCTTGAACGAACGGTTACACGCAAGGCCAAGGCGGCATACGTTTTGGCCAGAAGCCAGTGTCTTATACTCTGGATCACGGGTTAAGTTACCCATAAGGATAACGCGATTATAACTTGCCATGCCGTAAAGCCTCCTTAAAAAATGCTCATATCATAAACGTTTCACTTGTGGCGCAAGTATAACAGGGATCAAACCAAGTTCAAGCCCATGCCACGCAAAAATCGTTTAAGCAGCTACGAGCACAAGGCCAGCATTGCGCTGAGCCTCAGTCATAATATCGACCACGCGATGAGCCGCATCTACAATCGCCACGTGCGACCCACCACGCTGAGCAGCCCGCCGGACAATCGAATTCATGATGCACAACGGTGCAAGCAACCAGAGACCGGTTTTAATTCGCGGATATTCAACTAAAAGATTAAGCTCAGGCACATAGAAATCTGCTTCTATAGTCTCCTCAATAAGACGAAATATACCGGAAGCCGTAGGCTCCATTTCCCAGGCTGCAGTCAAAAAATCATCCATTGTCAGATCATATCGTACCCATACCTGAGAAAAATCCAAGAGTGTAGGAATTTTTTTTCGCATAACATCCCAGCTCTTCTCTCCCCCCGTTGAATCAACCTCAAAATGGGCTGCCACTTCTCGGCCCCAGGCCTTCCACGCCTTCAATAAACACTCTTTACCACGCTCAAGCTCAGGAAAAATATCTGAAGGTGTGTCACAAGGAAGAGAATACGCCCCCAGGTAGATATGCCCGCTAGCCCCTAAGGCACGCGCATCATTCTCACCACACGCTTCAAAGTAGCCAAGAGCGGTGCACAGATCTGCACGAGAGACACCACCATCATGTATAACACTTAATCCTTTGGCGTACAGAGCATCTGCGTCAAGGCCTGCAGTGTCAACTACCGCTGGTGCAAGCCAAGTCTCAAGGCCCCCATCACCACTACTCGATGCTAAGACACCAAAACCCATGAAACTCCCTACCAAAAGTAAACTTATCGAATTTCGTGTAAAGCGCGTGCTAACATGTGACATATGGAACTCCTTACAGTGCTGAATTTGTGCTTGTCCGCAATAGCAAAGTAAGGCTAGACCACTTTTAATAGTTTTGCAAAATAATTCAGTCGAACAATAAAAATATTAGTACTTGCCTGCGTACCTGGTCGGGATGCCATCGGCTGAATCGAGCAACCCGCTCGAAGAATCCACCACAGAATGACCCCTAACCGAACGTACTTTTGCAACAGAAACAGAGCGAGAATGACGCGTAGCTGGTTGCCCAACAGAAATTGTTGGGATCCGGTCATCGTCGCTATCGTCTGAACTTTGCAGAGGCGAGCCCATAACTGATGGAGGCAGCGAAGAATCGGGAGACCCTGGCAACGGTGGCACGAACATCGGTGGGTGGACGCGAGTTGCCGGAGGAATGGTGCCGAGAGTCACAAACCTTTCTGGAAAACGCGCAGCTTCGCCAACGGTAATTCGTGGTGCGGCACCACCAACATGCGTTTTCGATCGCACCGGATACTCTTCCGGTGGCGCCATGCCAAACCCCTCGCCAGCCACTACAACAACCCCCAAGTCTTTTACGCGATCTTTAGGCTTTTCAATCGCATCAATTGACTCCGCACTCGTGACCACAACATCCCCGAAATCGCTAGCGGGCATTCTTATTCCTTTAGTCGCAGGAATCGGCACTATTCCCTTATTTGCCGAAAGATCAGCGACAGTTTGCGGGGCACCTTCCGCCACATTTAATTTAGTACGCGGTCTCACATTCCGTAAATAATATATCAATGCCCCCACGCCGCCCACCGCTACTAATGAGGCAACGACTATCCCGACGATCGCCACCTTGGAAAGGGTGGTCGCTACCTTTGGCGCGACTGCCACAACCGGTGGTATCATAGCCGGCGGCGTAAGAAGAGCGAAAAGTGCTGCAGATACGTATGCAAAATAATAATAAAGAGTTGCCGCAGTGACCAAGGTGGGTGACGACTGCACAACTTTCTCCTGCACATCAGCAAAAGCAATAATTAAAGCTTGGGCACTCGCATAGTCATTCAGCGTAGCTGCAATGTCGGTTGTACCAATAATACGTAATGCCGCAGTAAACGCTGCTCCAGCATCGGTATCCCCATTCAATTGAGCGGCGCTCAACAGTGGAATCAAAACCGTTTTGATGTTGGTAGTAACCCCCAACAATTTTGCCCTATCAGAAAGATTGCTCACTCTTGCCGTTACGGCACCGGCTAAAGAGTCTACTTGCGCAGACAACGCATCGGCTGCACTTCCCATCACTTGACCAGCAGTGGCAGAACACATCAGCCCGCCCACCATACCAATCCATAAAAATCGGCTATTTATCTTCATATTCACCTCTTAAAAAGATCGCCCATACACACCTCTGCGATGGTACTCGCAGAGCTCGGCATTGGCTTTTGCTTAGAAACATATGATCATGAAATTAAGAAGCACAATGCTGAATTCATGTGCGAGTAATAAGTATGGTACGCAATTACGAACTGAGAAAACAATGGCTTTACTCAAGACGAGCAGTTTTTGTTGCCCGAATCGTCAATTCTTCAATTGACGCAAGAAGCTTCTGGAACTCTTCTACTTCTTTCTGTAAAACATCACTCGAACGTGCAAGCTTCCCAGTCGAAGCGGTATTAAACGGCTCAGAATCTTCCACAAGAGCAGCCGCCTGATCGGCCGCTGCTTCGAGAAGTGCCCCAAATACCATCGTTGTTTTACCTACAGCCTTCTGAACTTGAGTGATCACTTTAACCAGCGCGTGCAGTGAATTACCAAACTCTTCTTTCACCTCATTACGTGATACTTCGGTAGTTTCTGCAGGCATTACAATAAAATTAGGTACCGACACGACGACCGTAACACTTGCTGCCATCGCACAGCACACCACTAAGAAACGCGCTCTTAACACCACACTTCATCCTTTTTAGTCCGCTTATACGATGTGTAAAAATTTACCGCAACAACTCCAATGACGCAAGAACCGCCCAGAATACCGCTTATTATAAGCGCCTTCTTTAGCACAGAAGAGAGCTTAATCGCTCTTTTTTGTGCCGTTTCAGTTCGCACTATCGTAGGGCTTTCATTGTTAACAATAGCCGGGGAACGTGTCACCACCGCCGGCAATGGCACAATCAACTCTAACGCCTGTGCCAACTCATCAAAAATGCGCTGCATTAATAAAAAACAAAAAGTAGTCGACCAAACCCGCGTTTCAAGAAGCGACCAAGGACCAACCCATGCCTTAAGCTCAGTAATAAGCGAAGAGATGTCTCGATTATTTGCTACATCTTGACCAATATCACCAACCGTATTAGTCACCAATTCTAAGAACCACGCGACTTCAGGATAGGCTTGATCTCGGCCAAGCAATGCAATATTTTTTTGTACATTCACTAAAAGCTGCACAGCAGTCGCAAGTTTTTCCTCATTCGCCGCGTCACCCAACAAATGAAAAGAGTTTTGGCGAGCCTCAACAGTCGCCTGCAAAAAAGTAATGCGATCGGCAAGAAGATGGCCATAGTCAATTGGCGTTGCTACCACCGCTCCAACATTCATAAATACTATGCACCATACGATCTTTCTGATACTCATAGACGCTCTCCTTCAACATATAGGGTTGCGCGCATCCTAAACAGAGAACAAGCCAATGTGCAAGAAGCATGAAAAAAGAGCGCTGTTAAAAAACAGCGCTCTTTTCTTTTTGAAAGCTCCCTCTTCCACCACGATTAAACCGGTGCACTGGCTCAATCGAGTGAAGTAATAGTACACAAACTTCCGGCAATTATCCATCTTTCTTTTTCGAAACAACCGATCTACAGGCATTATACAAAAATTACTTCCGCATAATTAAGGCACTACTACGCCAACAATAATGCAGTAACGACATCAGAGAAATACCGGCAACCCCATAAAATACAACGAAGAAGCTGTTAATGAAAAATGAACCGCGGAAATAGCAGAGAAACATCCACAAAATAAGCACCATATAGCCAACTGTAGCTAGCTTACCCAGCAGTGACGGGCGCATTTCCTTTGCATTCATTGACATCCCAAGCAATACTAGCCCGCCTCCAACAATAATCACCTCACGCAAAAAAACCAGCACAATAAACCAAGCAGGCACCGCTACCGCTGCACTCGGCACCCTAGTTAACGCATAGAGCGTCGCAAGCAAAAAAGTTTTATCGGCCACCGGATCCAGATACTGTCCTACAATAGTCTGTACATGAAACTTACGCGCCAAATACCCATCAAGAAAATCGGTAATACTCCCCACAATGAAAAGAACACATGCTAAAGACCACGCATTGCTAAAGAGTGCCCAAACAATAATCGGCGCCAAAAATAATCGTAATAATGAGAGAGCATTAGGAATTGTTAACCATTGCCAGCAACACGATTCTTTCATAGAAATCCCTTTCATTTTCGAAGTCGGCAGTATAACGAACTTTAGACTATTGGCAAACGCACACCTTTCTCGCTACACTACGGCCAACGTAAACGTTTTTCCCTTTTTTTGCCCGAGGAGATTGCATTATAATGCGTATCACATCACTCTTTTCCTTGCTCTCATTGACCACACTCTCATTGAGCGGTGCATTATTTTATGTAAGCCAAGACGAACCGATTGCACCTCATTTTAGTGCGCGAAATTTTGATAAGAAAGCCTGCACCCTCTCTTTTGGCGTCACCAAGACCGAAGGGCACAACAGCTACAATAGCAACGGCACACCGGTCCCCTTTCTTGAACAGTACGGCACCCCGCAAATCGCTCAATTTTATAAAGGACTTACGCCGCGCAGCAACAGCGCCAGCGAACGCTATTTCAGCCTCACCGGAACCGAATCACTTACCAACTCAACCGATGCGGGAAGTGATTACATTCCGGTTGTCGCCAGTCTCCGCTTTGATGACCCGCAAAATTATTATACGCTTCAATCGTACCATCTCGCCTATACTCATTATCTATTCAGCGGCCTTTTTTTTCGCTTCAACCTACAATTAGTAGACCAAACTATTGTTCAACGACCACGAGCAGTTGGCGCCGACAGCAGCAATGCACGGGTCCTTTCATTCATTGATCATTTTGATCAGGTTCTGGGAGAAAACAATAACCCGGCGGTTTCTTTTTACAATCGAAAGCTCGAAATAGAGCGGGCCGGCTACTTCCTTGGGTGGCATGGTAAAGCTTCGTTACTCGACAACTTTATTAGAGAAATAAGTGGCACGCTCCTTGCTGGGTATACCTTTAGGCCAACACATTTTGATCAACCGCTCGCTCCGGCTTTTCTTCCCCATGCGCAGACACATGGTTATAGCGCCGAGCTCGATTTAGCCGCACAAGTAAGCAACCACTTTGGCATTGAATGTGAAATCGCTACCACCTCCTATGGACGCTATACCGACACTGCCCATGTGGTATGCGACGATACCAGCACAACAACTTATTTTAGCGGCCCACCACTCCTTGGTATCGGCAAAGTACTCAAAGACCCGGGCACGCTCTGGGTTATGGAGGCCGGTGCCAGCCTTAACCGTTATTGGGGATTTTCCATAACCGGTGGCTACCATTTCAGTTACCAAGAGGCAACAGTGCTCACTCTCCAAGACACCACTATTCTGCAACATTCCGGACTCTCAGCCCTTCCCGGCCACCAGAACACTCGCCTCAACAGCGACCCGCGCTTGGCCCGCTGGAAACACCACACGGTCTTTGTGCGATTCGGTTATACACCTTCCGATAGTCATCGCTTTGTACCAGAAATCGATTTCGGCATCCATTGGCCAGTAATGGGGCAACATTCATCGAGCCCTACCCGCATTTATACTGGAAGCGGACAGTTGAGTATTCGTTGGACGTTTTAGGCACTCTTTGGTACGATAGCGGCCACGCATCGCGTACTGTTATTGTTATTCACTGTATATGACCAAAGAGTTTCTATGTTTACCATCCGAGCCCTATCTGACGCGCTTATTCTTTTAATTGCCGATGCTTTTACGCTTTCTGCAGATGAGGTGCGTGCTTCTGGTGCCACGGTTACCCTTCTCGACTCATCATCACATCACACCGGCGATCTCACGACGAACGCCGCGATGACCCTGGCTCGCTTGCTTAAAAAACCTCCCCGCGTCATTGCCGAACAAATTGTAAGCATTCTGAGCCACGGCAGTATTGCCAAGGTTGAAATTGCTGGCCCAGGTTTTATAAATATTACCCTTACTGGTGAAGCTTGGGCACGCTTGGCCGAGCAAATCCAGGCAAACCCAACAGGTTTCTTCAAAACAGAATCGACACAAAACCCACATTCCTATCTCATCGAATATGTGAGCGCGAACCCCACAGGACCACTGCATTTAGGTCACGGACGCAACGCCATTATCGGTGATATCCTGGCACGTGTACTACGTTTTATTGGACATTCGGTAGCAACCGAATTTTACATCAACGACGCCGGCTCACAAATGCAAAAGTTAGGGATGTCTCTTAAAGCTCGTTGTATCGAACTCTCTGGCGCCACGGCAGAGATACCTGAAGAAGGCTATCATGGAGAATACCTCATTGAGGTAGCCGAAAATTGCCTACAGGAACATGGTAACGACATCCTAAATAACGATATCGCATTTTTCACCGCCTACGCGCAAGAACAATTAATTGCACAACAAAAAACAGAACTTGCCGATTATGGCATCGTAATTGACACCTGGTTCTCAGAACTCAGCCTACACCGTAGTAGCGCTATCACCGATGCGCTTACCGAACTGGAAAAACGCGGCTATCTCTATGAAAAAGACGGTGCTCTTTGGTTCAAATCAACCGATTTCGGCGATGATAAAGATCGTGTTATTCGTAAGCAAGATGGCAGCCTTACCTACATTGCGCCCGATATCGCCTATCATGTTAATAAGTTCTCTCGTGGCGCACAAACGTTGATCGACATTGTGGGGCAAGATCATCACGGCTACGTACTCCGCCTTAAGGGAACACTTGCCGCACTCGGCTACGACGCCAGTCATTTGGACGTTATTTTGTACCAATTGGTCAGCCTCAAGCAAGGTGATATTCCGGTAAAAATGTCAAAGCGATCCGGTAATTTCATTGGCCTACGAGAAGTAATTGATACGGTTGGCGTCGACGCGGCCCGCTTCTTCTTTCTTCACAAGAAAGCCGATTCACACCTTGAACTCGACATCGATGTCGCACTAAAACAAACACAAGAAAACCCGATTTTCTACTTACAATATGCCTATGTGCGCACGCTCAGCATTATGAACAAAGCGGCCGAAGCAAACATCACGCCTTCTATTCAGAGTGGCTCTTGCACGGCGGAGGAAATCGCGGTATTCAAAAAAGTATTAGGTCTTGGTCACGCACTTAATGCGGTTGCTACACAGTATGCAACACACATTCTGGCAACCTATGCGCTTGATTTAGCACAAACTTTTCATACGTTTTACACCAACAACAAAGTTATCGATCTCTCGCAGCCAGAAACAAGCGCACGTCGTCTTGCATTAGTACGTGTTGTGCAGCAGACACTAGGCCTTACCCTTGATCTTCTCGGACTTTCACGAAGGGAGAGCATGTAATATGACTTTGCTTGAACTTGCGTGTGACCATGAAGCAACGGTTGTCGCAGTTACTGCGCCAGACCAGGAAGAACAGCGCTTGCACGCCATCGGAATATACGTTGGAAGCACGCTTACCAAAGTACAGCAATCTGATCTTTCTGATCAACAACCGGTCTGCATTTCAATCGACACCCGAAGCGTATTTGCCATCAGTCGTCGACTAGCTGCTACCATAAAAATTCGTCCTCTTTAACTAGGTTTGAGCCCATGAGCACTGCAAAATATCTCGAGAAATTAGAACAGTTTGGCACCGCCGTTATTCGTAACTTTTCCATCATTGCCCACATCGACCATGGTAAGTCGACGCTTGCCGATCGCTTACTTGAAATGACCGGCACCATCAATACACGAACCAAAAATGAACAGTTCCTTGACCGTCTTCAAGTAGAACGCGAACGAGGAATCACGGTAAAAGCCCAAACCGCAACGCTCTTTTACACACTTGATGGGGTCACCTATCTTTTGAACTTAATTGATACGCCAGGACACGTTGATTTCAGCTACGAAGTATCACGCTCCTTGGCCGCCTGTCAATCGGCCGTTCTTCTCGTTGATGCTGCGCAGGGCGTGCAAGCACAAACCATGGCAAATTTTTATCATGCATTTGAGCAAGACCTTACGATCATTCCAGTTATCAACAAAATCGATATGGCCGCTGCCGATCCAGAGCGAGTTGCGATCGAAATGAAAAATATTTTCGATATTGACCGCAGCGACATCATCTTAGCATCGGCAAAAGCCAGTATTAACCTTGACCAAGTTATTGCCGAAATCATTAAACGCACACCAAAACCAACCGGCGATTTAACAAAGCCATTCAGAGCACTTTTATTCGATTCTTGGTTTGATGAATATCAAGGCATTGTTTGTTTAATTGAAGTAATCGACGGTCATGTAACCAAAGGTGATAAAGTTACTTCGGCAAACACCGGTGAAACGTACGAAATTCTTAATATCGGCATCATGCACCCGGATCCGGTTCAAACCAAGGGGCTGTACACCGGCCAAGTAGGCTTTATCATCTGTGGCATGAAAACGGTACGAGAAGCGCGTATCGGTGATACTTTTCATCATTATCGTCAACCGGTTGAAGCATTGCCTGGCTTCAAACCTGCACGCGCTATGGTATTTGCCGGCATTTATCCGGTTGAAACTACCGAATTTGATCTTCTCCGCGATGCGATAGAAAAATTAACCCTCAACGATCCATCGGTATCGGTAGAAAAAGAAACCTCTGTAGCCTTGGGTTTTGGGTTCCGTTGCGGCTTCTTAGGCTTGCTTCATATGGACGTTTTTCGTCAACGTCTTGAGCAGGAATATAACGTAACCATCATTGCAACTTCACCAACCGTGCTCTATCAAATTGATCTCACCGATGGCACCAAATTAAATATCGAAAACCCTTCGCATTTCCCAGAAATTCAACGAATTGCCGAGATTCGTGAACCAATGGTACATGCAACCATTATTTGTCCAACAACATACCTTGGCAACATGATGCAGCTTTGCCAAGAGCACCGTGGCGAACAAAAAAACATGCGCTATATTGACGAAAACCGAGTGATTTTAGAATACTCGCTCCCACTCAATGAAATTGTAACCGATTTCTACGATCATCTTAAATCTCGCAGCGCTGGCTATGCAAGTTTTGATTATGAAGAATCAGGCTATCAAGCGTCAGAGCTCGTAAAGATGAATATTCTACTTAACGGCAAACCAGTTGATGCCTTATCGGTCATTGTGCATAGAGACCATGCGTTATCGGTTGGCAGACAGCTCACACAAAAGCTCAAAGAGGTTATTCATCGCCAGATGTTTGAGGTTGCTATTCAGGCCGCTATCGGCGCAAAAATTATTGCACGCGAAAGTGTGAGTGCGCTAAGAAAGAACGTAACCGCTAAATGTTATGGTGGTGACATTACGCGTAAACGTAAGTTGCTCGAAAAGCAAAAAGAAGGTAAGAAGAGAATGAAGCAGGTTGGAAACGTTGAAGTGCCGCAAGAAGCGTTCTTAACCATTCTTAAAAAATAGGATCACTCGCTATGAAACGCCGCAAGGGATATTATTCGATATCGGTTGTCGCTAAAATGTTCGATGTCCACCAACAAACGATCCGCTTGTATGAAAAAGAGGGACTCATTACCCCCCAACGTACTGAAGGTGGCACTCGGCTATTTACCGAAGAAGATGTTGATAAACTCGAAGAAATAATTCACCTTACCCACAAGATGGGTGTCAACATTGCTGGCGTTGAAATGATCTTACGCTTGCAACGCAAAATAAAAAAGATGCAAGATGATATGAATAAGGTGTTTGAGCAAGCGCAGCACCAACTCGGTGAAGAAACAAATACGCTGAAACAGGAAGCGACAAAAAGTGCTGAAAAGCTTCTTACGCTCAAAAAGCCACGAGTGCCAGTCGCATTGCCAAAGCCACGATCGGCCAAGGAAGAGGCTCCTTTACCTTCTAACGAAGTAGTAGAAGAATGGAAAATAGAATACGACGAGTAAGGAATAGACCATGATAAGTATGAATCACATAAAAACTTTTTTTCTTCTCTCAATTTTGAGTGGCCTTGCTGCGGTGATTGGCTACAGCTTTGGCGGCATCTTCGGGAGCACCTTCGCTCTTGGTATTGCGCTACTCATGAACGTTGTTACCTATTTTTATGCCGACAAGTTCGTACTGGCACTCTATCGCGCTACACCGTTGCCGCAAGAAAAGTATAAAGAAATCTACGACATCGTTGCCGACCTTTCCGGCCATATGAATATCCCAATGCCCCGTCTGTACCTCGTTCCCGGCAACTTACCCAATGCTTTCGCGACCGGCCGCAATCCAGAAAACGCCGTAGTTGCCGTGACAGAAGGCATTGTACAGTTACTTGAACCGCACGAAATGCGCGGTGTATTAGCACACGAGCTCGCACATGTTAAGAATCGTGATATTTTAATTGCGACCATCGCCGCGACCCTTGCTACCTGCATTGCTTATTTAGCCGATATGGTTCGCTGGTCGCTTTTCTGGGGCGCTCGCGGCAAAGACAGTGAAAACCGTGGATCTGGCGTTGGCTTGCTCGTTATCGCAATGTTAACCCCATTTATAGCAATGATTATTCAATTAGCTATCTCGCGATCTCGTGAATACGCAGCCGATGAAACCGGTGCCGAATGTTGCCAGGATCCCTTAGCACTTGCAAGCGCTCTCCGGAAATTACAAGGTGATTTAAGTAATCATGTTCAGCGCCCACCCGATACGGCACACGCGAGTATTGCAAGTTTATCCATTGTGTACCCATTTCGCGGCAATGGCATACTCAATCTTTTCTCAACCCATCCGCCGCTTCATAAGCGGATCGAGCGGCTCGAAAAAATGGCAATGCTCCAACAGCGATAGGTCATTATCCTACCACCGCAAAGCATCAATCCATTTAAGGTTTTTAAGTACAATTTCGTCGGTGACTTTTAGCTTTGCATGATTTTTTTCAACATCAATTAAGTACCAAACACCGCCTTTGCCCTTAACAAAATTCAAGGGGTGCAAATCGGGCAGCTGGTGCTTCTTAGCAATGTATTTAATCTGCGCAACATCTTCTGCGCTTAATGAGCCGGGCCATAGCGTACCGGTACTTTGTACAAAATCGGTTATCACTACTGTCGTACGGTCATCTAGGAATTGCTCTTCGCCACCACGGCGCACCGCCAACCATTTTTCCGGTGCCGTTATCTTAGAGGAACCCTGCGCTGCACGAATATCGGCAGCGGCCAGCACCCGTTCTGCGTTGCGTCGTACGCTGTGACTTTCTCCATCCATACCCCTATCACGAAACCATTCTTGCAGCTTACAAAGCTTAAATGGATTATCAGCCTTAATGATGACCGCATCATTATCCCCACATCCTTCAGGGATAAACTTGAATACAAAAGCGCCATCAAGCTCCATGAAAAACTGATTGAATCGAGATGGCGGCTTGAGCGATGTAACCTTACCATAGTGGCTTAACTGAGCTACTAATTGATCATGAAGTTCAGCGGTTTTTTCAAGTAATTCATAAGGGCGGTCGGTTGATAAGGTTTGCACCATGGCAACTCTATCAATGTTAATCGCCCTCATGCGCTCATCCATCAGCGGCGCCGCAGTCATGGCATCTTTTGCATACTGTTCAGCCGAAAAGGCAGGAATTTGTGCGATAATCCAAGCGACCCGCTCAAACTTGTTGGCGCTCTGCTTATCAGGGCTTGCTACAAAACGCTTAAGCTGCTTATCTTTTCGCCAACGATAGTGATAAACCACATTGCGTATTCTTTTCTGCGCATCTCTAACGATATCATCTGATGGCATCACCGCTTCAAGTGCTCGCTTATCGGCCTCTTCAATTAAGAGAGGCGGCGTATAAAACGGTATTTTTTTATCAAGATCCACGACAGTTCTCTTTGCCGCTACCATCGCCCTACTTCGCGGCGATCGCTTTTTCTTATTTAACCAGAGAGAAATTCCGGCAGCCACGGTCGCAACGCCGGCCGCTATCAAAAGTCCGCGAAGAACCTTCTGCTTCCCGCTCAAGCGATCAGAGATCGCATCAAGAAAGGCTAAAATCTGTTTTTTTTCATCGGCACATAGAACGGTAAGCACCACAATGCTCTTACGCAACGCCGCATGACGTTTGCGATAATCGCTTGGTTTTGACAATGTTTTATCGGTCATCCAACGAGTTAAAGCGATAAGCTCTTGCGCATAAACTTGCGTGTCTTTCGTGCGGGAAAGAAGCTGGACCACATCGATAGGCATCGTTATCTGTTGAGCATCAGCCGTTGAAAAACAGAGAAGCATGCAGGCTATAAAAAATGGATACACAGACCTCTCCCCGCCAATTCATTTATCACTGTGCCGCACTCGCAACACCAATAATGATTCTAGCAGAATAGAGCGCGATCGCAAAAACTTAGACAATCGATTTTTTGAGTTTCCGCTTTCCCCACTCAGAAACTACCGGCTCAGCAACATCACCAGCGATAGGGGGCTGCCATGAAAATAGTTTTGCTTGATGCGGTCCCATTGCGGCAACGCGGCCGGCTCGATCACTCTGCGAGACCGCCGGCGTGACCAGCTCAGAACGCAAACTGAGAAGCGGGTTAGCTGCTAGCTCTCGTTTTTTAAGCTGAGCAAAAACATCTTTCATTCCAGCTTGGTGCGCGCTTCTATACGGTTCAGCCAATGCCGCTCTCTTTTCAGCCAAGAGTTCTTTCGCCTCATCACGAGCTTTCTTGGCTTTCCATGCTGCACCTATGGCATTTGCTGCCTCGTTTTTTGCTGCGTCTTGTGCCGCTACCGCCTGCTGATAAAATATCGGCCCACCATTAACTCGCGCACTTGATCGATCATTAACCATTGAAAATGGATTAATTTCTGGCGTTGCAGCCAATTGCTTAGCCGCTTCCTTTTTTGCTCTCCACTGAGCTACACCACTATTCAAGCCAGGGCTATTTTGCAGCTTTGCAAACGCGGCTGCTCGCATTTTTTCTTTTTCTTGTTCAGCTTTTATAATCGCTGCCGCTTCACGAGCCTTAGCGTCCGCAAGAGCATCTCGCTCTAGACGTTTTTCCGTCAAGAGCTTTTTTCCTTCATAGCGAGCTTTTTTAGCTTTCCATGCGTTTGCAATAGTAACTCCCGCAGTGTGTTGCGGCTCACTCAATGGCTCACCAAACGACTCCTTTGGTGCTTCAGGCGCTAGCGCTTCGCGCGGTGCATCCATCAACATCATTGGCATGGGTGGCGGCGTAAATGAGGACATTGATGATAATGCCTGCAACTGACCTGCTCGTTGCAATGCTTCTTCATTCGCTTGTCCTTGGAGCGCGAGCATTCTACGCGTCGCAAGAGCAGCTTCTCGAGTTCCTTCTTCTATGGTCTTTTGCGTTTTAATCGCCGACCGAGCTACCTGATTCAGCTCACCAAGCGCACCGTTAAGAAATATGCCAGCCGCCTGTTTTTGATCTTCTTGTAAATCGGTAATTTTCCCTATAATTTGCGCTTCTTGAGTTGTAAAGGCCTCATGTAAACCTTTGCGCGCTTGATCGGCTATAGCAAAGAAAGCGGCTCTATCTTGATCACTAACATTGCGTAGAGACCGCAACGCATGCTCTTGATCGCTTTTTAATGTATCTGATGCTCGAGCATAGTCGGCTTTAAGATCCCGTGTCGCTGCTAATAATACCGCGCCCTGATCTTTAAACTGATCCTCAAGTCGCTCTAAATCTTTCTGGCTCTTAACTAAAGCCTGACGCACCGCGCTACCACTCTCGGCAAGCATCGCCTGGCCAGTTGTAGAAAAGCGTTCTACACCCTGCTCAAGCGTTTTTTGTTGCGCCGTTGCGCTCGCCACCAAACTGCTCATAACTGCCTTAATCATCTCGGCCCGCTTTTCATTAAACTCTTCACGTACCGCTTTAACATTACTATCAAACGTAGAGAATAATGACTGTTGCAATAACTCTAGTTGGGCCTCACGCTCATCCCATGCCTGTTGGCGCTCTTCGGCCGTTGCCTGCTTATCTTGCTCATAGCGATCAATAATCTCAGCCCTGTCTTCGGCCGATGCCTGTCTATCTTGTTCATAACGCTCGATAATTTCAGCTCTTTCTTCGGCCGACGCCTGTCTATCTTTCTCATAGCGCGCTATGATACCGGTCTTTTCTTCATCGGCTCTTCGGGTAAAGTCGGCCAATTGCCGCTCATACTTCTGCATAACTTGGGCAGTTTTTTGCTCACGAACCTGCTTTGCCGCAACTACCGTAGCCAATGTCCCAAGCACCGCACCGGTCACCGCGGCACCGGTCGTAAACTTCAGAAGAAGCTTTTTGTTGTCCTGTAGAAAGCGCCCTATAGAACGAGCACGTGCTGCTTTGTTATGGGCATACTTTGCGAGCCGAGCACTCAATGCGGATGGCACCCGAGTCGCTACAGGAGTCATCATAGGAACAGACTCAATCTCAACAGCATTCATGTTCTGTGTTACCGCAAAAGCGACCATTAAAAAAATTATTCTTCCAAATATCTTATTCATTGTCACCCCTCATAATTCATACAGAATTATATTAGCCATTTTCATACGGTGAATACTAGGTTTCGACCTTTTTGACCTAAAATACAACAAAACCCCTGACAAAGATGGTCTCGTGTGGTAGGATCTCAACCGTTATCAAAAAATACTGTCTGGAAGGGCTCTTGCAATGAAAAAAAAGCTACTTTATGTGTTCCTTGCTATCGGCATCGGTACCGCTGTTGCCGAGGAACCGACTATTAATTGGTGTATTGTCGGCGGAACCCGTGGCATTGGTTATGCCGATGCTCGAAATATTTGTAATGATCCCAATGCGCGATGTACCCTCTTTGTTCGCCCCGATTCTGAAAAAAAAGCTAAAGACTTAATGCAAGATACGACAACCCCTCCGACCGTCATTACCGGAGATGTTACCACCGATCTTGCCGCATTAACCGAAGCGGCACAAGGAGCCTCATATCTCGTTATTGCACAAACATTCCCGTATACCGTATGGGCCGATAGCTATCCTGCTATGGTCGCAAACTGCATTGCGGCCGCCCGACAAGTAGGCGCAACCATTGTTCACTACTGCCGCCTACAACGATATGGCATGGTAAACCCAATTCTTGAAGACTCAATTGCCCAACCGGTTTCAGACCAAGGCACCATTCTTGACGCGGCCGCACAGCTACTTCAAAGCTCAGGTGTCCCGACTATCATCATCAATCATGGCACTCCATTCGGCCCTCAAGCAGGCGATGGCTTGCTCGATGACAGCTTAAGCAAGATTCCGTTCAACAAAGGTAAATCGTGGTACCAAGCAAAACAAAAATTTGATTGGATTGGCACGGAAGAAAGCGCCGCCAACATACGCTTTCAATTTGCATACCTTCCCGACCTTGCGGCGTTCACTCGCCAAGTTGCCGCCACCACAGAGCTAACAAGCGGCGCCCCCTGCTTAACCATAAACTTTGCCGGCATTACCGTTACAAACATTAACGAGTTCGGTCAAACTTACTGCAATCTGGCGAACGTTCCTTATGAGTTGAACCTTTATTCAAAGAGCACTCTTACAACTGCCGCTTTCTTTAAACCAGAGGCAAAGCGTGGGGATGATTCATACTATGCATTTATTAACGAAATTTTGCTCGATGACACCTTGCAAAAAGCCCTCTACCCATTTGAGTTAACATCACTTGAAACCGCCCTCCAAGAAACGTACAATGCTTATGCTGCAGCTCATTAAAAAAAGCCAACTTCTACTCGGACTCGTATGTGTTGTAGGGTCGACCTTCGCTCAGGCCCCTGAATGGGTCGTAATGGGAGTACAAAACTTCAGTTATAACATGGTCTGCTGCTTAGTCGACAACAACATTCCCTGCACCGTACTTACCCGTCCCGGCGACACGCTACTAGCCGATGCGCAACTGCCACAATCACCCCTTATTAATCGGGTTGAGGTCGACTATGCCGCATCCCAGCGCCCCGCAGCACTTGATACCGTAAGTACCGGTGCAAAATATCTTTTCCTTGATCCGGAAGATAATACGTTTGCCACTTGGCATGAAACAGTACTCACGATCACACGTAACGCACTGTATATGGCAAAAAAGAACAAGCTGACTATCATATATCCGGCCCGTATCTATCCATTCAGTGCGGTTGATATCATTACTGAAAAATCAACGTACAATCCGAGCACTGCGCAAGGAAGAACGCTTACCAAAATTGAATATATGCTCAAATATGCGGCCGATCACCAGCAATGCAAAGTGCGCAAGATTCGCACCAGCTACGCATTCGGCCCAGCCGTGTATGATTATCTGCTAAGCTCAACCTTTAAAGATGTACCAACACTCGGACGCATGACCTGGCTCTTCCGTACCGATAAGCCTCATCAATTTTGCTATACCTACGACATAGCACGGCTTGCGCTTCTGCTCAGTACCATTAAGCCTGAACTCTATGACTTCACGGTACATTTTAGTGGTTATACCTATCAGTCGGTGGAAGCATTTGGGCATGCTATCTGTGCCGCTGCCGGCACCAAGCTTCACCAACGTATCGTGGGGAAATTCTTACTCTCGTTTATCTGCCTGAGTGAGCAAAATGCAGAAAGAGGCGCCGATCTAAGCGCCTACTTCGACTCACCAATACATTTAGAAGATTCAGATTTCATTACCAATCAGCTGCAGTTTCAACCAACCCCACCAGCAAAAGCATTTAAAGAAACCCTTGAATGGTTCAAGAAAAATCCAGAAACACGCAACGTCGCACCAAAGAATTAAAGCCAAAAAGCCTTCCAGGCTCGATCGCAACGATCACGCGCATCACAATACATAGCGTTAATTTGCTGACGCTGCTCCTTTGGCATTTGTTCATAATACCAACCAAATCCTATCGCTAGTAGCGCACAAAGCGCTACTAGACGAATATTTCCAAAGAATGCAGCCAGTGCTAAGAAACCGGCAATAACTAATAGTTCCATACTATTTCTACCTTACTTTGCAGATTTCTTCTTAGAAGGAGACTTCTTCTCAGGCTTTGCGACATTTTTTTTCTTTTTACGCGCTACCGCTGGTTTTTTTGGCGTAGTTGCCTCCACAGAGGCCTTTTGCAAGGCATGCTCTAGCACTTCATCCATTGTTTTTACATAAATCAGCTGCGGCACGTTATCGATCTCGCCGAGAAATTCCTTGATATCAAGCTCATTTTCTTTAGGCACAATAATAGTATGCATGCCTATACGAATGGCAGCTAATATCTTCTCACGCAATCCGCCAACCGCAAGAACTCGCCCACGAAGGGTTACCTCACCGGTCATCGCAACGCCGGCCTTTACCGGGCGCCCCGTGAAAGCCGAAGCTAAAGCGGTTGCAATAACGATACCTGCCGATGGGCCATCCTTAGGAATTGCTCCCTCAGGAAAATGAATGTGAACATCGTTTTCCGCAAAGGTACGAGCCGCTATCTTCAGCTCTTTTGCGCGAGAACGAACATAACTCATAGCGGCCTGTGCCGACTCTTGCATTACTTCACCCAATTGGCCAGTTAAGGTTAATCCACCCTTGCCCTTAAGTACCGTAATTTCAATATCAAGCACGTCGCCACCAACTTCGGTCCAGGCAAGACCGGTAGCAAGACCAACGGAATCTTCAAGCTTTTTAAGCTCCACGCGATGTTTTGCCGGGCCAAACCACAGCTCAACCAGCTCGGAAGTAATCGTTACTTCCGTCACCTTTTTGGCTGAAAGAATTTCTTGAATGCTCTTGCGCAATACCTTTGCGAGCACACGGTCTAACTGACGCACCCCGGCCTCACGAGTATACCCTTCAATCAACGCAGAAAGAATCTCATCAGATATCACCACCTGATCGCCAGTCAATGCATGTTCCTTCAAAAGCTTTGGCAACAAGAAATCCCGTGCAATACCAAGCTTTTCAGGCAACGTGTACCCAGACAACTGAATCACTTCCATACGATCAAGTAATGGATAGGGAATCGCATCTACCACGTTTGCGGTGGTAATAAACATAACATCGGAGAGATCGTAATCAATCTCAAGGAAATGATCGACAAATGCCTTGTTTTGCTCAGGATCTAACACCTCAAGTAAGGCCGATGATGGATCACCACGAAAGTCCATCGACATTTTATCGATCTCATCAAGCACAATAACCGGATTCGTCACTTTAGCTTTACGCATTGCTTGTATAATTTTACCCGGCAATGCACCAATGTAGGTACGGCGATGGCCACGAATTTCGGCCTCATCACGCATACCGCCGAGAGAAATACGAATCATAATGCGACCCAAGGCTTTTGCAATAGCAGCAGCCAATGATGTTTTACCAACACCGGGTGGCCCAGCCAAGCAAATAATAGGTGATTTCGTTAGTTTATCCTTGGCAAATTTCTTCGCCGCCAAGAACTCAATGATCCGTTCTTTAACTTTCAGCATGCGCGCATGTGATTCATCAAGCAAATGACGAGCCTGCTCAAGCGTTACCATATCTTTGCTTTTGCTTTTCCACGGCAAGCTCACGAGCCATTCAACATAGTTTCGGCTTACCGAAGCTTCAGGCGACATAGGCTGCATTTGCTCCAAACGACGACACTCGGTCTCAACCTTTTCAGCTGCTTCTGCCGGCATTTTCGCTTTTTTAGCCTGTTCGCGAATTTTATTAATCTCTTGTTGCTGATCGTCCCGACCCAACTCACGTTGAATAGCACGAATTTGCTCGTTCAGATAATAATCTTTCTGATGCTTCTCAACTTGGTCTTGAACTCGCTGACGAATATTACGCTCAGCTTTCAGAATCTCAACCTCATCTTGCAACAAGGAACTGAGCTTTAACGCCCGTTTCTTAAGTGGTACCGTCTCTAAAATTTTCTGACGATCTTTCACGAGCAGACTCGTCATCTGCACCGTAATACTATCGATCAAATAATCAATGTCATCTTCCATGCCAGCAAGCGCAGTTAATACCTCGCTCGAAGCTTTTTCATTGAGTTGTGTGTACTCTTTAAAGAATTGCAGAAGGCTTCGCCCCATCGCTTTTTCTTCAAGTTTATTGCGCAACGGCTTTGGAAGCAGATCCTGTGCATTAACACACATATATTCTTCGGTATCTACAAATCCAACAACTTCGCTACGACTTACGCCCTCAATGAGGATACGCAATGTACTGTTTTGCATCCTGCCTACCTGGAGGATAATAGCCCGTGTTCCAAAGTGATAGATATCGTCCTTCGTCGGCAATTCAATATCGGACGATTTTTGGGCAACCACAAACACCTCACGGTTCCCGCGCAACGCGGCCTCAACCGCTTTAATAGAAACATCTCGACCGACAACAACCGGAATTACACTCTTTGGCAGCGCAACTACATTTTTGAGCGGCAGAACCGGCAGGAAGTGTACTTCACCTTTTTTAAAAGCATCTGTCATAATGTGCACACTTTTTTTGGGATTAAAATTAAAGTACTACTGCAAAAACAGCCCCCAATCTACTGTAAAAGCTCTCTTCATGCAAGGCCTTGACACATTCGGCCGATTGACTATTTCTTTTGCACCTCTATACTCTAGCCAACGTATCTCACCTTCAAAAAACTCTTCCCCTAATCACCTCTTATAAGGACACGATATGAGTATAGGCTCGTTGTGGAGCGTTAAACCTGAATTTCGCCTTAAAGTAAGTCTTCTCGCACTAACTTTCGCGTTTCTTACAGCAACTCAGGCGGTCTGGCGCTCTCTCAAGGTGTCAATTTTTGCGAAAATGGTAGGTGCTGCCTACGTTCCTGATGCAAAAATCTACTCACTCATTCTCCTCATCCCTCTTATCCTCTTTTACTCAAAATTAGTCGACGTTTTGCGTCGCCATCAGCTTATGTACGTTTTTACCATTACGCACAGCCTTGGTGGATTTCTCTTTGCCTACTTACTTGCGCACCCCACGCTGGGCATCGCCAACACAGTTCCGAGCAAAGACCGCTGGGTTGGCTGGGCGCTCTACTTCTTTTTTGAAAGCTTTTCTGCCTTTCTATCGACCTCATTTTGGTCGTTTGCCAACTCGGTAAACAAACCCAAAGACGCCAAAAACTTCTATGGCCTCTTTGTAGCCGGCTCAAAAGTTGGTGGCATCCTTGCCGCCAGCAGCATGTGGCTCTTTTTAATGATTGGTATTGGGAACCTCGGCTGGGTTACCAAGTTTTTCACCGACAACGCAGTTTCTTTTTCCGATACTACATTAATTACTACGCTGCTCGCCACCGGGGCCTCATTTTTGCTGGGAGCTTCGATCTGTATCTACAGTCTCATGAAGTTTGTGCCCGGCTATCATATGCATGGCTATGAAGCGGTCTATCAAGTAGAAAAGAATAGGGAACGTGCGCCAGAGCCATTCTCACTTTATCGCTGGCTTAAACAATCAATTGATGGGCTGCTCGTCATTGTGTCACATCCTTACGTTCTGGGCATCTTCAGCCTCTCCCTCTTCTACGATACCATCATGACTATCATTGATTTCTACGTAATGACCGCGGCCGATGAGGCTAACGGCACCGTTGCTAAACTGACCATTTATTATGCCGCCTACTTCCTTACTATGCATGTGTGCGGCTTCTTTATCTCATTTTTTGTCACCACCCCGCTACAACGTATATTTAGCAATCGCACCATGCTGCTTATGTTCCCGGCATTTTGTATGGCGGCCGTCATTGCAGTCTTCTTCTTTCCATCGGCCGAGACACTCTTCCTCGTAGCAGCACTCCTTCGAGGAGCTAACTATGGTCTCAACCACCCAATCCGCGAGATGCTTTACATTCCAACCACCAAAGAAATAAAGTTCAAAAGCAAGGCCTGGACCGATGCCTTTGGTACCCGTATAGCCAAAGCCAGTGGCTCATTGTTCTATAAGAATGTTAGCTCCTATTCGCCGGCATTCAGCCACTTGGTTAGCAACAGTTTCATGCTCTCTATCACCTCGGTTTGGCTCGTTGTTTCTTACTTTCTTGGCCGCACATTGCAAAAAGCACTGGATACGCAGTCGGTTATTGGAAACGAATCGACACTACTCGATGATAAGCCTGAAGTTTAGCCGCTTTATCGGACTTGCGATTTTTCCTATTTTCGCTATAATTACCGGCTCGTCAATGCGCAGTGTATTGATGGTCGTTGCAAGCGTTTTCACGCACTGGTTTGCCGGGGTGGTCACGAGACCCAGAGAAAACGCACGATGCATAACCCTTTAATAACCAATTTCCAAAGGTAGTTTACATGTCTATGATCGATTTAAAGAAACTTGTTGAAGCAGGCGTACATTTCGGACATCACTCGTCAAAATGGCATCCAAAAATGAAGCCTTACATCTGGGGCACACGCAACAAAGTCCATTTAATTAACGTTGCTAAAACAGCTTTCTTGCTCGATCGCGCAGAAAAGTTCCTTCAAGCGGCGGCCGCTGAAGGCAAACAAATCCTTTGGGTTGGTACTAAAAGAACCGCTCAGCCTCTTGTGCGTGCTATGGCTGAAAAGCTTGGTATGCCTTTCGTATACCATCGTTGGATTGGTGGTACATTGAGCAACTTTGAACAAGTTAAAAAAGCGGTAACCCGTTTGCTTCATCTTCGCGATGTTGTAGAAAAATCAAGCAGCCGTGGCACCAAAAAAGAATACAGTGTCATGTTGAAAGAAATTGAACGTCTTGAAAAAAACATTGGTGGTATCGCAACCATGAACGGTTTGCCAGCAGCTATTGTTGTTGTTGACGCCAAGAAAGAACGAGCCGTTATTAAAGAAGCAAACAACGTCGGCATTCCGGTTGTCTGTTTGGTTGATACAAATACCGATCCATCAGGCGTTTCTTACTTAATCCCTGGCAATGATGACTCACCGAAGTCAATCGAAGTTATCTTTGAACAATTGGCTATCGGCATTGCAAAAGGTAAAGAAGTTGCTGACGCAGCCGCTCAAGAAGTAGCAGCAAAAGCAGCTGCTGAACGAGCAGCACGTAAAAAAGTAATGGACGACCGCAAAGCGGCCGATGACCAAAGAGCGGCTGACGCGCGTGAAGTAGCTAAAAAAGCTGCCGCTCCTCGTGTTGTAGCGCCACGTCCAATGCTCGCTCCAAAAACTGAAACTAAACTTGAAGCTCCAACGGTTGAAGCTGCTGCTGAAGCAGTCGTAGCTGAAGCGCCTAAAGCTGTAGCTAAAAAAGCTCCAGTAAAAAAGGCAGAAGTAAAAGCAGAAGAAGCTCCTAAAGCTAAAGTTGCTCCAAAAAAACCGGCTCCTAAGAAAGCTGCATAAAACTACAACGATGTTACGCATCGGGAGAGATGGCTGAGCGGCTGAAGGCGCATGATTGGAAATCGTGTATACTTTAACGAGTATCGAGGGTTCGAATCCCTCTCTCTCCACCAGCTTTCGCCTTTACGGCGCCGCAACCGCCGCCGCCCGTTTTTGGGCTAAGGCGCGTTACAACGTAGCTCGCAAGAGCGAAGTCGAAGATACGCCGCAAAGGGGCTCCAGCTGGCTGCCGCCGGCACTTGTGCCAAGGGAGACTGATGGAGCGCGAAGGCGCTTGTTAAAAATAAGGGCGATAAGAGCTCAAACTATTTACTTTGTCAGGTTCGGAAGAAAGCAGCATGAGTAGTTTGACTTTGTATCGCCCTTTCTTTATGTCCCTACAGCACTAATTGGCTACCGCTACCAGCTACGGCAACAGCGAGGAACCACAATACGGTCCGTGGCTGCGCCTGTGCGGGCATGGCCCCGCATCCCTTTGGCCGTCAGCTCGCTGCGACGCGAGCGTATCCCGAGAAGCAAGCAGCTCCTGCGCGTGCCGAGGGAAAGCAGCATGAGTAGTTTGACTTTGTATCGCCCTTTCTTTATGTCCCTACAGGTCCTGCTATGCGCCGAGGGAAAAAAAAGGGTTGCTTTACCTCTCTCTTAAGCAGTATGCTACTAATCAATAAACTGTTGGTAGTATCGCACTTTTTACCCAAAACCTAAGGTGTACCCCATGACCAATCCCCGCTGGTCAATTACGTGGTTTATTTTTGCAATCATTAGTCTATCCCTCCCCTTGCAGGGAAAGGACTGGCGTACCAGTCGAACGCCATCGGTCGTAGGTGGCTTAACTACCACCGGCATTGGCCTTTATTGTCTTGCCGCCCATAAAAATTTCAAAAGCACGGAAAAAGAAGACCCTATCGCTTACGCACGCGCACGCACTATTTTCCGACGACTCTTCGCCCTCACCATTCTCTCTGGCCTAGCAACGGCCATTGTGCTGCCAAAACAGGCATCCGACTCGACAGAACGCGCCACGAATATTTCTCATCATAAAGAGCTTACCGTCAATGCACCAGCCTCGACCACAGTAATACCACACGCAAAAACCATTGAGCGCAAACCAAATGGTGTGGCAACCCAAAGAGATCAATTGTTACATTCGGTCCGTGACGCCAATGAAAATAGGCTCACGAAAGATGGCCTGTCATTGATCACCATGATTGGTGACGTTAATACCCCAACCCATGATGGTCGGCTGCCCCTTATCATAGCCATCAACAATGGCAATCGAGAACTTTTAAACCACTGTCTTGCTCATGACGCCCATGTCAACGCCAGTGATGCCTCAGGATGCACACCGCTTACACAAGCGGCCGATATAAATGATCTTGATGCTATTGATCTTCTGCTTGCGCGTGGTGCACAGATCAATCAAGCCGATGCGAATGGCCTTACGCCACTCTGTGCAGCACACGAACTAGCCACCGTACGCCACCTCATCGCCAAAGGTGCCGATGTTAACGCCTGTCATGCACCAGAAAGCCGCGATCCTTCAACCGCACTCAGCAAAGCGGCTGAACGAGGCCATATTCAAATGGTACACTTCTTATTAGAGAATAAGGCAACCATCGATGCGAAAACAAAAGCGCTCCTTCCCGGCCTTTTTGTTGATGCGGTTGAACATAATAAATTTGAAGCGGCCGCCTGTTTTCTTGCACATGGCGTAGATATTAAAACACTCAATCCAAATCCTCTGGCCGCAGCGATACAATTCAAAAAACAAAGGGCTATTGCCTTCTTAGAAACTCACGGGGCTCCGGCAGTTCGTTGACGCTACCATCCTTAATCATTTACACTTAATTCGTAGTAAAAACAGAGGCTGGGGGGCACTATGAAAAAACGTTATCTATCTACTATCTTTTTGAGCACACTTATCTGCGCTTTTCTTCAGAGCCCCGTACGCGCTCACTGGCTGCCCACAACGCTCACCGGTGCTGTTACGGTAATGGCCGGCTACGCTGCCCGCCGCTCATACAAAGTGATGAAAGAAGCGGAAAGGACCTTAAAAGCTAAAAAGGATGATCTCTGGGCACAAACCGTGCATAAAAATGCGCGTGCCATGTTTCACAAATCGATGGCGGCCGGCGGCGTTGCCGGTATTGCAACCATCTTTTTAGCTCTGCGAAAAAAAACGGCTCCTACCGACCCGAATACTACTGACGCAACGACCCTGACCCGAAAAACGCGACGATTAGCAGAGGCGTATGCCGGCCCCAAAGCAGATATCATTTGCACTGATGATGTCACCGCGTTTAGGCAAGATCTTGAAGCCATGCTCATAATGAATCCTCAAACATCCAAAGCAGACGAGTGCACCGCAGCATTACCGTTTGCGGTGCAAACCGGCAGTACGGAGATTATAGATTTTTGCATGCAAAACGGGGCTGATATTAATCATCGAGATCCAATGAGCAAAAAATCTATGCTTGAAATTGCGCTGGAGAAAAAAAATGCCCCGCTCGTAGCAATATTCTTAAAGCAGTATGGCGCAATCTATGATCAACAAAAACTTGATGCTGCGCTGCCTGATCTTATCATAGAAAGCATTGCTGCCGACAAACTACTCACTGCCTCTTGTTTGGCCAGCTACAGCAACAGCCTCAATACAGTAAGCAGTAACGGAAAGCTTCCGCTCGTAGAGGCGGTAAAGAAACGCAACATCGCCTTGATACACGCATTAGTTGATAACGGCGCCGATGCGACAGTCGCTGATGGATCCGGTCAATCGGCCACTAGTCTCATTGCATCAGAAGAGGTTGATCTCTTGCTCGCTGTTTTCAACGGCTCAAGAACTCTGCCTGCACCACCAGAAGAAGATGGGGAGGGTGAGACAAAAGAACCGGTCGGCTCGCCAAAACCAAAGAGCAAGCCGGTACGACGGGGAAGAATTCACCCAAAGATGATGCGCCGAAAGGCAAAAATTTGACATACTGCACACATTTGCCTTAGTCTTTTAAAAAAATCATCTAGGTTTTAAATCAAAAAGGGCCGTCCGTGAACAAACATCGTATACTTATCTTTCTATCCGTTGTAACGCTTTTCTCCTCCCCTCACATTCAGCCAAATACCAAAAAAATTGCTACCGCAAGCCTTATGGTCACCGCACTTCTGGGCGCCAACGCCTATGTAGCGCATAGAAAGACAACACAGGCACAGAAAGCACATAGTGCTACTCATACAAAAATCACAAAAAAACAATGGAAAGAAGCCAGAGCCAACTTTCGTAACGCATGCAAAGCTGGTGGGGCTGCAGCACTGGTGACCGCCCTCCTTGCCCTAAAGGCATATTATGATGCTCAGGCGACCGACAATAGTGTCTCCCAAAATCTCAGCGGTCGATCAGTTAAAGGGCTTTCTACCACAAGGCAGGCAGAACACGAAACCGTCGAAGCTGCTGCCGAAATAGCTGCGCAAGTAGACGCACTCAAAAAAAGAACCGCAGAAATAGAAGCCCAAACGGCAGCCTTGGAGGCGGCAGAAAAAGAAAAAAAAGCAGCGGAAGAGCAAGCAGATGCAGTCCCAACTACAGTCGCAACGAAAAGCGGAGAGGATACTGAGGCGGGAGTAATTGCAAGAGAAGCCGCAACAACAGAAGAAGCACCAACGGCAGCCGAAGCAAAAACAAAAGCCCAGACCGCTGCGAAGGCGGCGATATGGCTAACAGCACGAGCGCAAGAGCTCAAGCTTGGGACCGCCCTACACACGGCCAATATCGCTGAAATTGATCGATTGGTTGCTGAGGGAGTAAAACTTAACGCAACGCATCTCGCCGCAGCCAAAGATGAGCAAACACGCCGTCACCTCATAGACACACATCATCTAGACATCAACGGCACTGACGCCGCTGGAACAACACCGCTAATGCAACTAAGTGAAAGCGCACGAAAGCATGAACCGTCATCTCTCTTAAAAGAGTTTTTAACGCAGGATGGTCTTGTGCTGGATGCATGCAACTCAAAAGGAGAAACGGCACTAACTATTGCTGCTCAGGCAAATAACCCTTTCGCAGTGCAAGCACTCCTACAGGCTGGTGCAACACTTGATGACAAAACATACAACCTTCTTCCTCAGCTCATTGTAGCGGCGCTTAACTCTTCTTCACCAGAAGGAATCGCTGCCGCAGAAGATTTATTGAGTGAAATCGATACAAGCCGCTCAATGGAGGAGAGTCTGATACACGTGGCGGCACATTCTTCGAAGCCCATGGAAGCTCTGGATTTTTGCGCGAAACATGGAATTCCTTATGATGCGACGCTTGACGCTGAACTCCCCGATTTGATCAACCAAGCCATCGAAAAAGATAATAACGCCGTCGCCCATTTCTTGATAAGCCAAGAAACCTGTGACCTTAATACCTGCTCAGCAAGGGGGTTTCTCCCGCTCATTACAGCCATCGAACGCAGAAACGATCCTCTTATTAAACTTTGCATGGACAAGGGCGCAGATTTAACGCAAGTCGATAAGAACGGCACCTCTCCACTCATGGCAGCAGCAGCAAAGAATAACGGAGAACTCGTCAGCTTCCTTCTGAGCAATGAAGCGGTTCAACGCGAAATCAACAAGACAGACTTTACTATGGATGAATCGGCATTATTTATGGGACTTAGATCTCCAGAAATAACCAGTATGCTCTTGGCTGCAGGCGCCAACCCCAATGTCACCGACAATGAGAACGCATCACCATTGCTTAGAGCCATAGATTTATTGTCTTCCGGTACGAGCAAACTTACTATCCTAGAAAAAAGAGTCTCGGTAATAAAAGCACTCATTGCCGCTGGGGCAGAAAAAACGACCGCTGTGCTTCAATACTTTTCACGCATAGAAAGTGATATTCAGAAAAATTTTAAGCTATACGGCGAAGCGGGTGCCGCAGCGCTTGCTGAGCTTACGCAGCTACTCAGATCCTAAAGTCATGCCCCTACGCATAAACTATTTTGGATAATTAAACTGCTTTATCGTATACTGAGCGCCGTAAAGTACGTTGCTTAGTAAGGCTCAACTCATGGTACACAACTTAAATCTTTCACGAAAATGGCGACCACGTACTTTTCAAGAAGTCGTAGGTCAAGATGTTGCTATTGGCATGCTACGCAATAGCCTCTACAAGAACCATTTTTTTCCTCTGTACCTCTTCGCCGGCCAAAAAGGCTGTGGGAAAACTTCGACTGCGCGCATTCTCGCTGCCGCGGCCAATTGCACAAAACTTGGCGCTTTTCAGCAAGATCCAACCGCTAATCCGGTCCCCTGCCTTGTGTGCGATTCCTGCCTCCGTATGCAGCAAGGAAGCCATGCCGATTTTATTGAAATTGATGCCGCTTCACATACCGGTGTGGATGACGTAAGAGCACTTTTAGAGTCATGTAACTTTATGCCGCTCATGGGAACGCGCAAAATTTACCTCATTGACGAAGCTCACATGCTGAGCAAGGCGGCTTTTAACGCTTTTCTTAAGATTCTTGAGGAACCGCCGGCACATACCATTTTTATGCTTGCTACTACCGAAATTTTAAAGATTCCTGATACGGTGCGCTCTCGCTCATTCCAGCTTCATTTTTCGGCTATTCAAAATGCCCCACTAGCGCAACATTTGCAAAGCATTTGCGTTTCGGAGCAGATCACCTATCAACCAGAAGCATTAACGCTCATTATTAGTGAAACCGATGGTTCAGCTCGCGATGCGCTTAATCTTCTGGAACAAGTACGCTTTGCCCACACGGGCGTCACTGCCGAAGCGGTGAGAACCGTTCTAGGGGTAATGAGTGCCGGGCGCATGGCAGAATTGTTCGCACTCATGATTGAGAAAAAAACAACCGAGCTCTTAAGCGAACTCAACGTAGCCAGTAAAACCAACCTCAATGCAGCTCGCGTATGGCATCTGCTCCTTCAAGTGGTACGCACGCTCATTTGGCAATCATATGCGGTCACTCCAGCACAAGAAAACCTTGCGCTACCGGCCGAGATAGCAAGCCGTATTATGGCAGCAGCACCCCGAGAGTATCTACATCAAATATTAAATCATCTGTGGACACAAGAAGAGCTTTTTTTGAACACACCTTATAAGCATGTGTTCCTAGAAAAGCTGTTCCTCGATATTTGTACCGGACTGCCAACCGTAGCAGCGCCACAACGGTCGGCCGCACCAGCAAATAGCGTACCCTCGCACACAAAGCCGGTAATCGCTACGGCACCAACACCAAAACCAATACCGACGGCGAGCCCAAAAGTTCAACTAGCTCCGGTAGAAACAAAGGTTGGTGGGTGGTCTACTCTTTGCCTGGCCATAAGCAAGATTGGCGATCCGATTCTTAGTTCCATTTTTAATCAGGCCGAGGTTGCCGAGGTGAACACCACAACCGGTGTGGTAACCCTGACAGTCACCCATGCCAGCCCATTTTTTATGGAAAAAATAAACGAAACCAATCATCATTGGCGCCCGCTCCTGCAAGCGCACTTTGAAAACTGTAGTACGATCCGCCTCGCCGCTCGGTCCGCCGCAGCTCCGGCGAAGGTGGAAAAGGAGGGACCCCGGCAACAAAACACCACGGTAGCAACACAAAGACCTATCGCTGAAGCAACGCCACCTCCGGTTCAAGAGGCACCAAAGCCGGTCCTCAGAGCCCCGACAACCCCTCCAGCACGCCCTACACAGCCACCGGCAGGCAAAAATGCATGGCAGCAACGCCAAGGTTTTGGCAACGACAGAAAGCCACAGAGTCCTAAAGAGATCGTCGTAAAAGGTGCACCGCTCCTTTTAAATGATGACAATAAAACGCAATGGCCCTATACTTACCTGCTGTATACGACATTTCCGGGGAAATTGGAGATTATTGCCGCAACACCCGAACAGAATTAAGAGAAAGTTAAAAGCACATGAGCAAATCATCGTTTCCACGCGTTGCCCTGGTAGGCCGCACCAACGTAGGTAAATCAACCTTATTTAATCGCCTCTCCAAACGAACTGAAAGCCTGGTCGCCGACCAAGCAGGCGTTACCCGTGACTACATCTCTGAAGCACTCACCATTCATGGTAAAAATTTTGAACTCATCGACACCGGCGGTCTTGCACCGGCCGGCACCGAAGATCCGTTATACAACGATATTGCAGCGGTCAGTGAACAAGAATGCCAAAATGCCGACGTTGTCCTTTTCGTATGTGATGGTAAAAATGGCATCACCATGGAAGACAAAACGGTTGCTAAGCAACTCCACAAGCTCAAGAAAAAAGTTATTTTAGTACTCAACAAGGCCGACAATATACAGACGTTTAAAAACAACGAAGCCGATTTTTATGGACTTGGCTTTGGCTCTTATTTCGCCGTATCGGCCGTACACGGCACCGGCATTACTGAGCTCTTAAACGAAATTGCCAAAAATCTTCCAGAAACAACGGCCGCATTACCAGCAGCACCGGAATGTAAGATCGCGTTGCTTGGAAAACCAAACGTTGGCAAATCATCACTCATGAACGCATTGCTCAACTACAAGCGCAGCATTGTCAGTGATATTGCCGGCACTACTCGTGAAGCAATTTCTGAGCGGATCAGCTTTTACGGTCAAGACATTTTGGTCACCGACACGGCCGGCATTCGCCGCAAACGTAAAGTAACCGATGACCTTGAAACCTTAATGGTAAAAAGCTCGTTAGCGGCAGTGCGTACCGCCGACATTATCTTGTTACTCGTTGATGGAAACGATGGCCGCTTGTCGGACCAAGAGCTAAAGCTGATGTTTTACGCATTTGAAGAAAACAAAGCATTAATCATGATCTACAACAAATCGGACCTCATGACCGATGAAAAGATGAATTTGCTCACCTACGAAACCAGTGAGTACGATTTCTTCCTCAAGAACATCCCAAAGATTCATATCTCCTGCCTCACCGGTAAAAACGTCGGCGTTGTTATGCGAGAAATTGAAAAAATTCGCGAGCGGTTTCTGCAGCCAATCAACAGCGCAGAACTCACTGTTGAACTGCATGAATATTTTCGCAATAAACCATTGTTTCACAAAGGGGTTAAGCTCCAAGTATTCAGTATTCAAAAACGTAAAGAAAAAGACATGGCTTTCAACCTTTGCGTCAGCGATCCACGATGGTTTGGTCAAAGTCAGTTGCAATGTATCGAGAATTTTTTGCGTAAAAAGTATGATCTTTTAGGCATTCCGGTACACTTTGTGATTACAAAACGATAAAAATCCTGCTGCTTTAAGCATCCTGGGGGGGGATATTTCTATGAACATCATTTCTACGCTTACACTACTGTGCATGGTACCAAGTTTCGTCTCTATGGGCGCCGATACAGATCATGCCGCGCCAAAACTAACAAAAGGGCAGGAATTATTTTCAAAGGGCAAAGCTCAATGGATGCTAGGCCTTAAGATGGATGGGGTGGCCAACATTCATGGGGCATCACTCTATGAAACCGCGGAGGAAGCAGCGAAGTCTGGTTCAGCTGCGCGATGGCTAAAGGATCATGAAGCCGAGATTATGACGGCTTGGGAAACCACACAAACACCAACCAACCCGGCACCTACTGCGCCAATCAAAACCAATTGCTGCTGGAAAGCGGTTTTTTGCTGCTGCTCATGTCTCAAGCAACGGCAATGATCCAGGCATTCTACCGCCATTTAGCTGGCCTTAAACAGTACGCTATTGTACCGGCTTAACCCATTGCGTTACGCTATTTCTCGAAAGTAGTTGGGCATCTTTTGGGGGATATTATCATGAGCGTTAACCGAAAAATCTTGTGTTTACTTCTTATCATTGTACCATCGTGCGTAGCGCTGGATCATGATATTCCGTCAGATAACTCAGATACCTCGTTCGGCTCAACAGAACAATCTATAAAAAAAGAAAATCCCCTAAAAGTAGCCCAGAAGCAAAGTGCCGACCGTGCCTTTCGATTAAGCTTTATTCGCGAGGACGAGAGACGATATCCGGAGGCATTAAAACTTCTCACCGAAGCGGCCGATCAATCGTATTATCCTGCTTGTTTAAAAATCGGAAAATTATTTGCTCAAGGTAGTGAGCATTACCAAGTCAAGAAAGATAGAAAGAAAGCTGCGCGCTACTTATCCTATGCTGCTGCAAATGAAACTGAAGATCGCGATAATAACTGGGAGGAAAATTACCTCTATTTTCCGATTAAGCATCCGATAAAAGCACTTTTTTGTTGCGGCCCAAAAATGAAGAGACTCAAGGAAAAAAGTAAGGATGCAAGGCGCGCAGAAGAGTGGCGTTAAGCTACTGGCGTCTTCGCTGCATTAGCGGCGGCCTTTCTCGCCTTCAGCTTCGCGATTATATTTTTAGCCGTTACCCCTTTTTCAAAAGCTCCACGCCCTTTAACGCGGCCATTCACGAGGTTTTTCATCGCTTTATTCAACTGCATTGCACCCACTACTCGTTGCGCATTCCCACTGAATCTTTCCACCTTATTAGCTTTGTTCTTTGCTAAAATCTTATGTGCGGTCACGCCACCAACACCGGCAACGGCCGCGGCGATCAAAGCCATTTTAATCTGCTCATTATAGCGATTCAAAAAAAGCTGTAGGCGATTCTTTTTCTGCCGTTTGAGCAACTGCTCACGCAATGCCCACTCATCATCGGCCAAGCTCACTAATTCACGTACCCGTTCGTTTGCCGAGCTAATACCAAGTGACGCCATTATTTTATCGGGCAAAGAAGCAGCCGTTTTTTGATGCTCAAGTTCGGCTTGAAGTAAGGCGATACGAGCCTCAATATCGGCCGGCAATTGCTCTTGAGCAGTAACTACTTTACCAAAATCCTCATACTCGGCTCCGGCATTAGCAGCGATAGCCAGCGAACTCCATGCACCAAGTATCGCGATCAGTAACAAGCGTTGTGATACTACTATTTTCATACTATGTCTCCCCCTTAGATATCTCAGTGTAGCCAACAAAAATGGCCAACCACAACGCTTACCACTTTTTGCAGCAAAAAATTGTACCCCTGCGCTTATTGCGCTTAGCACCAAGCTCCGCTATGATACGGGTCCTTAATCACTACTCACACCGAGAAAGGGTTGTATGAACATTAAGATCAACTTTCATCAAATGCCGCACTCAGACGGTCTTGATAAGCATGCCCGAGAAAAACTTGAGAAGGTGTCGACCATTTTGAAGCGATCTGAACCACTACATCCTATTATGGCTGAATTATTCCTCAATGCGCACACCGGAAACGCCCACCACGAAGTAGAACTTCGCGTAAAATCAGGCACTTTAAATGCCGTGGCTCATGACACCAATCCAGATATGTATATGGCTATCGATGCGGTTGTTGATAAAGTGGTAACGCAGATTAAGAAGGAAAAGACTCGGGATGATGATAGAAGACATAAAGTAAAAACCGAGAAGAGTAGCTTTAACAGTTAATCTCGATTTCTTATCAAATATTTTTAAGCAGATAAAGGGCACCCGCAACGGTGCCCTTTATCTCTATAAATGAGGTAAATCACTAAACATTTGCGATGCTCTTAGGGCTGCCCCATTCGCTCCCGCCAACGCTCCTGCGAAATTAAGGCGCGGCGCGACGCAGCCTTTGGCAGAGTCGGCAAACATACGTTTTGGGCACAAGTGTAGAGCCCAAAGCCGTAACTCGCTCGGTGCGGCACCCTAACCCGCATTTCGCCGCTGGATGAATATTGTATCTAGACTATATACGCTACTCGTGATGCACAGTCGCGACCGGGAGCTTTTTGCGCGAACCCCGAGCGGATGAGCAAAAAAAGTCTCCCCGAGCAGCGCAGCATCACACGGTTCTAATTTCTATAATTTGCATGAACCCTAGTCATACCAAAATCAATTCATATACATTCCATCGCTTAACACATATACACACTGGGGTGTCTCTATGCTTATCTACGTACTTAATACTCTACTGCTCCTCCTTATCTCTTACTCACCATTCCTCGCAACAAAATCTCTGGAGAGACCAAAGGTAACGGTGGTGATCGTTATCGACCAACTCTCTGAGCATGTTCTTGAGCGCCATCGTCCGCTGCTGTCGGGCGGCATTCGCACACTCCTTCGTGAAGGCACCTACTTCTCCCACGCCTATCACCCGCACGCACAACCGGAAACCGCAACCGGCCACGCAATGATTTCAACCGGTGCTTACGCACACAAACATGGCCTTGTTGCTAATGAATGGCTACAGCCAGATGGTAAAGACATAAGCGCCTGCGACGACATCAGTGGCATTAACTGTAAAGTTTTTTCTCCAACCGACAAAAAAGGAAAATCAGCTAAAGCCCTTCTCGCCCCAACACTAGCCACCTCCTGCATTAAAACAAAAAATCCCTACTCTGTTATTGCGTTATCACTCAAAAGCCGTGCAGCCATCCCCCTTGCCGGTCCTCATGGCCTACCCATTTGGTTTGACACTAAAGGAGGGGTGTTCACCTCGAGCACCGCTTTTTGCTCACAGCTCCCGCCTTGGGTAACTGCTATGAACAAACATCTCCAAAATACACTTCACCAGGCCGAATGTACCGCGTGGAAGGCCCAATTTCCGCTCGACAGTGAAAAATACCAGTATGCCAACCCAGATATTTACGGGCACACCGGCTATCCATTCAGCCTCATCACCACACCACAGAAATACTTAAAAGCCGATGGCAGCCGCTACTACCATTTCTTTGAGCAAACACCGGCCGCAAGCCAAGATCTCTTCCGCCTCGGTCTACTTGCCATGCACAACCATTTCAAATATCACCCGGATAAGCCATTGGTTCTCTTTATTAGTCTAAGTAACTTTGACTATGCCGGTCACTATTACGGCCCGTACAGCAAAGAAGTTATAGATATTTTGTATGCTATCGATCATCAACTTGAACATTTCATGGATGTGGTAGAGAAAGAACACGGCATTGATAACTGCCTCTGGGCCCTGACCGCCGATCACGGCGTCACTCAAATCCCGGAAGTACTCAGCGCCGAGGGTAACCCAAAAGCACAACGTGTCGATGCTAATGCACTCTTTAAAGAACTCAACCGCATTATCTATGGTGCTTATAACATTAAAAACCTGTTCACTAAAACCTTCCCCCCTCACTTCTACATCGATCAGGATAAATGGAGTATGATCGGCGAAGAAAAGCAGGCCCGTATCATTGCCGCGGTAAAATCATATCTCCAATCGGTTGATGGCATCATCCATGCGTGGCATCAATCTGACCTAATCGACCCAAACTTCAAAAATCGTTATGCAAAGCATGACCGGGCCCATTGGTATGCCACCCAATATATGCCGGGGCGTAGCGGAGATTTCGTGGTGCAATGCGAGCCATACACGCAGCTCTCCCTCTATCCTAAAGGAACCTGTCATGATTCACCGTACGATCTTGACGTGCGAGTACCGGTTATTTTTTGTGGCAAAGGCATCAAACAATCTTCCTACAACAGATCAGTATCGATGCGCCACTTTGCTCCGACCATGGCCTATTTGCTCGGCGTAAAATCGCCCGCAGAAGCGCCAAAAGAGCATTGGGGTAACCTCTTGATGGAGCCGATGGCATACAAAGCACGGGCTGCTAAAGCATAAAAACTTGCAAACTACCTGTATTTTGAGGCATAGCATGTCCCAAAATACAGGTAGTTTTAGAAGATAAGGCCCGAAATGTACAAAAAACGCTTACTCGAAGCAAAAATTTTATCGGCTGCCCGTCGAGCCAAAGTGATATTATTAGTTGGCGCACGAAAGGTCGGCAAAAGCACTCTGCTTAAAAATTTATTCCCTAACTTGCCTATTGTTACGTTCAATCCTATCCAAGATGTGCAAAATGCTCGCAAAGACCCTGAGCTATTTCTTAGTCAATTCTCTGGCCCTGTCATCCTCTTGGAATCTACATATTTCAGAGAAAGCACTCTAGTATGACCATGACCTCTCTTTCCCCATCAACACCCACCGTAGCCGTTATCGGCGCCGGCCTTGCCGGACTCACCACCGCTTATCGCTTACAGCAAAAGGGCATTGATGTTCAAGTATACGAAGCACGCAATCACGTTGGAGGAAGGGTCCTAACGGCACTTATTAACGGTACAGTCGTAGAGCTTGGTGGCCAAAATATTACCGATGGCGGCGAAGCATCTACTATGCGTACGCTCATTAAAGAAATGGGTCTCACTACTACCGAATCACAAAACTTAATGCGGTGCGCTTACTATGACGGCACCACCATAACGCCCGATTTCGAGCTGACCGCATCACTCTCACTGGCTCCTGAGGAATTACACACCAAACTTGTTGATCTTGCGGCACAATCAGGAACGATGGAAGAAGTACTTGATGGGATTCTTGAAAGAGGGAGCCCACTGTACACCATGATAGCAACCCGCTTAGCGGCCTATGAAGGCGCTCCAGTCGACCAACTCTCTTCGCATTATAGTGGTACCCTCTATGCCATGCTCACCGGCGGTGTTGCAAGAGCGCATCCCGGCAAGCCGGAATCGCAAAAATCGTACTTTCATCGTGCCTCAGTAGCCGGTGGTAATGCACAGCTTCCTGAAGCACTTGCCAGGCGCTTAGGTGTACACCTTCATCTCAACCACCAACTCACCGACGTAACTCGTAATGCAGACGCTTCATACCAATTAACATTCGCCAATAGGGTAGTAGCCAGAGCAGATCGTATTGTTTTCGCCATTCCATGTTCTGTATATAACGATATAACCTTTGATGATGGGGTCATCCCGGCACCACAATTAGCTGCCATGCGAGAGGTGCCCTACGGAACAAATGCTAAAATCTTTGTACCGGGAATAATTGCCTCAGAAGACACGCGCGCATTAACCAATGACCATGCTACTTCGTGGTTTAATGATAATCAGCTTATTATCTACTATACCGGCGCAAGCAGCTTTTTCACTCCCGACACCATCGGCAACAGCTATCTACAAGAGCGCCCTATGCTCGGATTAGAATATGGCCAACAATGCCCACCATTTCAAACACCGGCTTATGCGCAAGACACACAATTTTGTTCCTACACCGGCCCGGTCGGCTACAGCTGGCCAAATGATCCTTACGTAAAAGGCTCTTATTCCTACATCGCACCGGGAAAAGAAGAAGGCATGCTCAGCAAGTCGATTTTTGCCACGGTCGACAACCGCATATATTTCGCGGGCGAACATGCTTCGATCCTTTCCAATGTTCCTGGCACCATGGAGGCGGCATGTGAATCGGGTGAACGAGTCGCGCGCATTATTCTAGAATCACTTTCATAAAGAACATCAACCCCTTTTCTATGGCGCGTAGTGCACTGAGGGCGGACGATCTCGTTTCGAACTCTCGCTACCGCTCGCCTTGGTCGAGCGCTAAAAGTAGCGAATCATACTCACTCGACCGTACCATCAGTGCGTGTGCGCCGTCTAACTATCATAAAAAGTTGCTCGAGAATTAGAAGCTTAATTTTTCTGAAACGCGGGCTAGAACGCGTCATCGCGAGTGTAGCATGGCGATCCAGCACTTGCTTGTTATTATTCACTACCAATTGTACTGGATTGCCTCGGCTTCACAATGGAAGCCTGGCAATGACGGCTATGCCGTCTATTGAATTCACGGTATTTTAATACTTGCAAATCGGCGCACGCGAGCCAGGGCACCCCACCGAGTGAGTTACGGCTTTGAGCTTCTATCTCCCCGATCGCGGGGAGGCGAAAAACGTCTGTGTGCCGACTTTGCCAAAAGCTACGTTTAGCTCCATAGGAGCGTTGGCGGGAGCAACCGCGTGGACCACTGGCCACAGCAGGCAGCATAGAGTCGTGACAACATCATGTTGGTAAGACGCTTTCACAAAACTACTGGTTGCCATCGCCCCATTTTTCCTCTAAAGTCCTGCCCATCGTATCATCACGACACATGAGGGCCCCTTATGCGGAGAATGTATGCACTCTGGCGCGACAGCGGCCGCGTGCTTTTTGGCTACTGGCTTCCTGAGCTTATCACCCTTTTCGTCACCGTTGCGCTCCCCCCACTTTTTGATGCCTACTTAGTTGCCAGCCTTCACTCCACAACCTCCTATGGCGCACTCGGTATGGCCACCAACTTTCTCCATACCCTCGTCAAACTTTCAGAGGCCATTCCGGTGGCCGCTATCGCGGTTATTGGGCGACACAATGGCGCAAAAAACCATGCCGCCTCCGGTGCCCATTTCATTAATACACTCTGGACCGCTATCATCTTAGGATGTGCACAGCTCATCATCATCTACTTCTGGGCCCATCGCATTTATGAATGGCTTGGCGTACCGGCCGACATGGCAATTATCGGTACTCCGTTTCTTCGCCTTCGTTCCGTAAGCGTGTTGCTCGCATTTATTCTGCTCTCCGTTCTTGGTTTTATGCGGGCCATAAAAAACACCCATACCCCAATGCTCATCACACTTATCGGAAGCGTTGTCTACATGGTAAGCAGCGTTATTCTAGTATCCGGCCATTGGGGATTTCCAACCTGCGGCATTTACGGCCCTGCGTTTGCCGCGCTTCTTGAATACGGTACGATGCTCGCCATTGCCCTCGCGTATGTGTTTTCCAATCAGATCTACAAACCCTATTTTATTAATCTCAAACTCTTTAGTATTAATTGGCGAGCCATTGGCGCCATTGTCAGCTTTAGCATCCCGGTTATCATCGACAAAAGCGCCCTGTCCTTCTCTTACGTCTGGCTCTCAAAAATGCTCGCGACTATGGGTCCGGTCTCTATTGCCACCTTTGACATCATCAAAAATTTAGAACGATCGGCCATCATGCCGGCCGCCGCGTTTGCACAAGTGGTAACCATGCTCGTCAGCAACCACCTCGGCGCCCAGGAATTTTCTGAGGCAAAAAAAACTATCTTCAAGATATTGCTCATCACCTGCGCCATCGTATCGGGCACACTCATCATTCTGAGCCTCTATGCCTCCTATTTCATCGGACTCTTATCGCCAAACCCGGAAATAACCGATTTTGCCATCCCCTTGTTACGCATTTTAAGCTGTTTAGTGATTTTCGATTTCGCACAGCTTATTTTGGCTGCCGCATTGCGTGGCGCCGGCAAAGTCAAAACGGTGATGTGGACACGTTTTCTTATCTGTGGACTTTTCTTTTTACCGATATCATATATCCTATCACAGTGTTCTTTCGATAGTCTCGGTACCAAGTTCTGTCTTATCTACGGCGCGTTTTATATAAACACCGCTCTTATGGGGATCGCTTTTTGGCGTCAATTAGCCAAAAGTACCTGGTATGAAAAACATATTTAATAAACGATTTTGACGCTAAGGAGAACGTGTGATCGCGCTGCAAGAAACCATAATGTTGATGTCTGTGTTGCTCCTGCTACTAGGCAGCATTCTCATCTCATTTAAAACTCGATTTATTCAATTCCGAGCTATTCCGCACATGTTTACGCTGCTCCGCCAAAGCTTTTCCAGCACCGAGCAATCTGCCTACACCGTTAAAGCGCACAAGGCCCTCTTTTCTGCCATGGCAACCACTATCGGTATCTCAAATATCACCGGCCCACTCATTGCTATCCACTATGGTGGCCCAGGTGCTCTGTTTGGATATTTTCTCGCTACGATTTTTGGCTCTGCCGCCACTTTTGCTGAAGTCACCTTCGCCTTAAAATTTAAAGATCCAGCCCCGGAAAAAGATCGCATCGGCGGCCCTATGCATTATCTTAAAAAAGTATATCCGGCCTTTGTACCAATGCTCTACTCATTTTTTGGAGCGGTTTTAATCGTCATTTGGTCCGGTTCACAGTCAAACCGACTTGCCAGCATCATGTCACCCTATAACATACCAAACTGGCTGTGCGGTGGTCTTCTATCACTCTTTACCCTTTTCGTGGTTATCGGTGGCATCAAGCGAGTGAGCACCGTTGCCGAAAAGTTGGTACCTTTTATGTTTCTCCTCTACGCCGGAACTATGATTTGGATTCTTGGCTGTAATATCTCAAGCATCCCTGGTGTTATTGGCCTCGTGCTCAGCAGCGCTCTTTATCCAAAGGCATTAGGCATTGGTGCCGCACTTGGCAGTGCCATGCAGGCGCTACGCTGGGGACTCTCAAAAGCATTTATGTGTAATGAATCGGGTATTGGTACCTCAACTATCCCACACTCAATGGCCGACACCGAAAATCCGGTCGATCAAGGTATTCTTTCAATTGTTTCGGTCTATTCAAACGGCCTTCTTTGTTTGCTCTCCGGCCTCGTCGTTTTAGTAACCAATGCTCATTTGGCCTATGATAACGATAGCCTTGGTGCAATCACCAAAATATTCGCTCATTACTTCCCGTTCGTGGGGCCATCGATTTTAATCTTTAGCGCTACGTTGTTTGTGATCACTACGGTAATTGGTAATAGCTATAACGGTAGTCAATTCTACGCCTATCTGTTTGGAAAAAAGGGTTTGTATATTTACTATGCTATCAATGCAATAAGCATCTTTAGCTTTGCCTGCATGTCGGTGGATTTCACCACCCACATCGAAGATTATTTAATGGTCCCGGTTATTGTGCCTCATATCATCGGCATCGTGATCCTCACGTTCCGGTACCATTCTCTCATTACCTTGAAGCACTCGTCGCAGCATTGTGGCGGGCAACCGTAAAAAGGAACTCGAATGGCAAAATTACAACGAACCGACATCATTAAACTTGCTGAGCTCTCGGCGCTCCAGCTCTCCGACACCGAGGTCGACAGACTCCTTACCGACTTACAAAACTTAGTGAGTTACGTCGATCAGCTCAACGAGGTCGCATTAAATGAGCTACAACCATCGGTCAAAAATCAAAACATTTTTCGTGATGATGTGGCGATTCCAACCTCAAGCGAACCACTGCTCGCACAAGCACCCGAACGTTTCCAAGATTATTTCGTGGTACCAAAAGTTATCGACTCAACTAAGGATGCGCAATGATTAGCCCAAAAACAACCATCCAAGAACTGCAAAAACTTATTGCAATCAAGCAAACAAGCGCACAAGAGGTAATCGCCTACTACCACGCTCGCCTCGCAAAACATGCGGCAACACTTAATTGTGCGGTTGAGCTTTTTTCGCCAACCACACCAACCACAAGCGGCCCATTGTTTGGCATACCCGGCCTTATCAAAGATAATATCTGCCAGCAAGGCTATGGTGCTTCGGCCGCCTCAAACATGCTTAAAAACTTTACCGCTCCCTATGAATCCACTGTATCGGCCCGACTTAAAGCGGCCGGTGCCGTAAGTCTTGGACGCGCAAACATGGACGAATTTGCCATGGGCGGATCGGGCGAATACTCGGCCTACGGCCCTACCAAAAATCCATGGAACCTTCATCATAGCCCGGGTGGTTCATCGGCAGGATCGGCCGCAGCCGTTGGTGCAGGACTAGTGCCTTGGGCATTGGGCACCGAGACCGGCGGATCGGTACGGCAGCCGGCTTCTTTCTGTGGCTTGACCGGTTTATACCCAACCTACGGACGTTTTTCTCGGTACGGGCTCATCGCCTTCTGTTCCTCATTCGATCAACCGGGACCATTGACTAAAACGGTCTACGATAATGCGCTCATCGCTTCTCATATGTCAGGCGTTGATGAGCATGACTCATCCACCTTGCAGCGTGGACCAGAAGATTTCACCAAAAATATGACCGGTAAACTCCCCGAGGGAATCCGCATCGGCGTGCTGCGTGACAGTCTTGAATCGGAAGGGGTTGATGAAACAATCAAAACCTCATTCAAACAAGCGGTTGCCGACCTTGAAAAAATGGGCGCTACCATAAGCTATATTTCATTGCCCAACTTAAAGTATGGCATCGCGGTGTATTTCGTATTGAGCCGAGCCGAAGCAGCCTCAAACCTATCCCGCTTTGACGGTACGCTCTATGGCGCTCGCCAAGACCGCGAGCTTTTAAAAGACATGTATGTCACCACGCGTCACGACGCGTTTGGCAAAGAGATTCAACGCCGCATTCTTATGGGTAACTTTGTATTGTCATCCGGCTATTTTGATGCGTATTACGGCAAAGCACAGCAGGTTCGGAACATGATTCGTGCCGAGTATGAACAAGCCTTTACCGATGTAGATGTTATCATCAGCCCAACCGCCTCGACACTACCTTTTACCCTTGGTGAAGCGGAACGTGATCCGTTGGCGCTGTATATGGCCGACTATTTTACCGTACCCAACTGCATTACCGGGCTACCGGCACTCTCCATTCCGTGTGGCTATGCGCCAAACGGGTTACCAATCGGTTTTCAGTTTATGGGCCCAGCTCTGTCTGAAAGCTTGTTATACCAAGTGGCCTATGCCTTCGAGCAAAACCATGATTATCACACACAGTATCCAGCCGCGTTCATGGAGTAAGGTATGAGTTCATTTTGGCATGAGACTATTTCATTTGGTTCGCTCAAGGTGCCACGCGTCATGGCGGCACCACTTGATGGCATCACCGACTCACCGTTGAGGCAGCTGATCAGACGCTATTCAAAAACCGAGCTACTGTTTACCGAGATGCGCCACATCGCCTGTGTTGCTAATTCACGCGTACCAACCTTGTTTGCGTATGAAAACTGCGAACAGCCATTGGCTTACCAAATTTCGGCCAACAACACCCGTTGGCTCGCCGAAGCGGTTGAAGCAATCGTTAAGCACAACTTTGTCATGCTTAACCTCAACATGGGGTGCCCCGCACCGCAGGTTATTCGTTCCGGTTCAGGTTCGGCTCTCATGAACAATATCCCGCTTTATAAAGAAATAGTAACCGAGCTTCAAAAAGCGTTAAATGGTCGCATTCCATTCACGCTCAAGATTCGCGCCGGCTTCAAGAAATCAAACGCGGTAGAAATTGCACAGATTGCCCAGGATTTGGGCGTTGAGGGCCTTGTTATTCATCCTCGACTGCAAACCGGTGGCTTCACCGCCCCGCTTGATTACGAGATCGTTGCCGCGGTAAAAAAAGCGGTGACCATGCCGGTTATCTTCTCCGGCAACATCAACAATTATGGCCGCATGGTCAAAGTACATGAACGTACCGGCGTTGACGGGTTTATGATTGGCCGAGCACTCTGGGGCTGCCCCTGGAAGATGCATGAGATTATGGAAGAGGCGGCCGGTCGCACCTTTACTATTCCGATTGCCGAGATGGTACGTATCGCACGGATACATCTTGATCTCAACATTGCGCTCTACGGGCCACGAGGGGTGAATCCATTCAAGAAACAGCTTCCGCAGTATATTCGTGGCGTTGATGGTGCATCGCAGCTCAGATCACACCTGGTTAGATTACAAACCGCCGAAGAAATGGCGGCCGCCCTTGATAATATCCTTATTTCGTGTTAAAAATGTCGCCTCAACTAAATGACGTGCGTCTGTAGCTCAATTGGATAGAGTAACGGACTTCGAATCCGTCGGTTGCAGGTTCGAGTCCTGCCAGGCGCACCATTCTTCATAAGCAAGAAACTCTTTCCGCTATGAAACCTCACGGAATCAACACATCACATCCCGATCTTCTAGATGCTCAGCATCTTGCCTATGAGCCTCTCGGCCTCTTACTCAGCACATTGAAGCCATCAGCAGAGAGTCGTGAGTATGCCGCCTGTGAGTTTGAACTTAATTGCCAGCGCATTACGTTCCGTGTGGCAAAAATTACCCCAACAAAGATCGGGCAATTTGCCACCCTCTGGAAAAGAATCGGGAAAGGACCCATTATGCCATATGACATGGCAGACCCTATTGATTTTTTTATAATAAGTGTGCGCAATACCACATCGCTCGGCCAATTTATTTTCCCCATGAATGTGTTACACAAACACGGCTTCATCTCAAAAGATGGCATTGGTGGAAAGCGCGCTATGCGCCTCTATGCCCCATGGGACATCACCGATAACCACCAGGCAAAAAAGACACAGTCATGGCAACTCAAGTATTTTCTTGAGATTACACCAAAGTTTGCCATCGCTACAGCCCGCACTCTCCTCGGCATATGGCGAAACGAAGGCAACCTGGACAAATAGCCTGTCCAGAACAATCTCTTGTAATACAATGGCTTTTTCCTTACACTTTGCACCTTCTAAGTCATTCCGCATGCGTTCTGCATGCTACGCGGCTCGTGTGCCTATAGCTCAGTTGGATAGAGCGAGCGATTCCTAATCGCTAGGCCGTAGGTTCGAATCCTATTAGGCACACCATCTTTTACGCCAAAACATTGCATTCCCTTCCATACTGTCATTACCTTACTAGAAAGTATAATCTTTACTGGTGGGCATCAATCATGACACAAAAACCTTTTTTAATCGGCCTCTTCCTTCTCTCTCTTACCAGCATTATTACCGCCGATACTGAACCGTTTTCGACGCTAACAACACCGGACCCTCGTGGGCCGAGCTACTATCAAATAGCCGACACCGGAGGGGCCGTCAGAGTCGCAACCGCCGATGGAAGTGGATGGATCAATGACGCAAGCGATATCTACGCTCTAGGCGGCACTTATTATGTTGGCTATAAAGGTTCAATATATAAAGCAAATTACGCCACGAGCGGCCCAAGCGCATTTATTTGCTACATCGACACTACGCATCCAGAAAGCGCCGATGCAGCAAACTGGCAAGAATCAACACAAACTAAACCGGCATTCCACCATTACTTCAAAGCAGCCGTAAGCACGCCCACACTGCCACCGCCACCACCTTCTTCTTCGATCAAAACGCTCCCACTACCTTCCGCTACTCCGCCTGCGGCAAACATCAAAATAGAGAGACGACGCACTGGCCGTGAAAAAAACGATGTGTGGTACGCCTATCTCACTAACCCCACCACCGAAGCCGGTTATTATGTCGGCGACCAAAATGGAAACGCGGTCAACACCGTAGTAAGCATCGACCAATGTGGTAGCGATTTTTACGTAACCACCGACGATACCGCCGTGTTCATAAGCACCTCTATAGCTGACCGCCGAGAAAGACAGAAAAAAACCATTGGAATCGATATGAACACCCCATTAGCCGATGGACATCTCCCTGAACACACACATGCGTGGGGCCCTCCCAATGAAGCGGCTCGTGCTTTGATGGTTGACGACTCTGTTTCGCGCTCAAGGTCTCCAAGCCCGGAACCCACGCAGAGAAGACCAACCACCCCTCCACCGGCTCCACCTGATGATACCGACCTATCGCAACCGGTGCCAGGATTCCCCGATCGGAGAACCGATCGTAACGGTTACTATGTATACCAGACAACCAACGGGGCGTTTAAAATTAAGCACATCATAACTGATGCTGACGGCCTAAGCAGCGAAACGCGCAAGGTAAACACCGCCAGCGCGATCTATACACGAAAGTACTCCTCGTACTATTTTGTGGTGATAGACCAGAAAGTGTATTCTACCCCCCCATCAAAATCGGGCACACTCGAGCTAAAGGGGCGTACGATGCGCTTAGAGGAATTGTTAAAAAGCCCTACCGAAAAAACAAAGATTTTCCCTATGCCGGCATAAGCACGGCATCGAGCTGGCAATTGCTGCTTGCGACAAGGAGGTAAAGCGAGTATAGTTATGCGGTCGCGTATATATTGATATAATCGCCATGTGGGGATCGGGCCTTTGCTCTTATGAATCAATTCATGCTGCTGCTCATTCTATTAAATGGCTGCCTCATTTTAGGACTGCTCGGTGCGCTTGGCTACCTGGTAGCGCTCCGCTATAGGGCCTATAAGCTCCACTGCCAAGATGCCGCAAAAAAGAAGAGTGTCGAAAGAGGATTCTCTCTTACCGATCATCCGGTAATGCGCTACAGCGACTATAAAAAAGAGTTCGGCTCTCGCTCCCGCGATATTGCTATTATCGGCATTTCCAAACAACCTGACGTCATCGAGACTATCTCTGAGTTCACCGAAACCATGCGGGAAAACGGTTCATTCATTTATCACTTTACTAATTATTGGGGCAGTGTCGATCAAAAAGAAACACAACGCATCGTCTCAGACGCAATCCAAGACAACTACCATGGCATACTGACCATCGGAACCAGCCTGACTAAGCTCGCCAAAAGTATTAGTGTCACTCACAATAAAACGACTCCAATCGTCTTTGCCCGCATGCACGACACGGTCTGGCAGCGAGAACAAGAAAAAAAACCGGTGTCTCATATGACCGGCATTACCGTTCTTGATTGTTGGGACTACCGCATTAAAATGTATCTCTGTGTAAAACCATTTATGCGCTCAGCGCTCGTTCCGCTTACGCATCCTTCGCTCTATGAATCTGCTCAGCAAATTGCAACGATACTCAACAGTTACGGCATCATACCGCATCTCGTACGTATCCACGGCAATGAAGATTTTCTGAGCACTCTTTCCGATTACGCCGACAAAGTGGATAGCCTTATTGTCGCTCGTGATGTTTTTAGTCCGGAAATGTGTACCGCCATTGCAAAAAAATGCTCCGAGAACAACATTACTTTTTTCAGCCCCTATCTCAAAGATATTTATTATGGGGCTGCCGTCGCCATGAACACTATTAATGAACGCTTTGGTTATCATGCCGCTCAAAAAATGCTCGCAATCATCGAAGAGAACAAAAATCCTTGTGACATTCCAGTACTTAACATAGGTCAATCACATCCGTACGAAATACATTTCAATCAGATGGCAATGCAAACACAGGGACTCGACACTTCGCGCATCACTTCTCTGGCACTTCAGTACAGTACTAAAGTGTACACTATCTTGGAGAAGGAAATAGAAGTATGAAAAAATCATCATTTTTAAACCTTTTCCTCTATTGCAACGCCCTTCTATTAACCATCATTATTGGAAACTATTATTACGAAAAAGTGACACCTTTGGCCCATAATGCAAAAACTCTTATGGTTAATAACCTTGATGAACTTATACTCCTTAATGAGGGAAAAAAAGACCCCAAAGAATTCACCATCAGCTTATTAGTCTCTAGTTATTCTCCCATAGTCGAAGCACTTGTGGAGGAATTTCAGAAGTCGTTCAGCGCGGCAACCGCCCGCCCGTATACGATTCGGCTCTACAATGCAGAAAGCAACTACATGCTCTTGGATGCAATGGTCAAGAAGCTGTTAACCTCATCAGATGACCTTATATGGGTTGTGGGAATCCAAGCACTTCAAGTAGTTGCCAATAACATACTTAAGCATCCACCAACCTCTCCTATAATGGTTAGCAGTGTGCCATGGAGTCTCTTGCAAGAGCTTGCTGAAGAGACTCCAATTCTTAATAAGTATGCAACCGGATGGGCTGCGACCTGTGACTGGGCGCTTCGCATCGGACTCATGCACGCAATGTTACCACACGCAAAAAAAGCAATAGTCGTACATGAAGCCGGCCGCCGCCTCACGCAACGAGAAGAAATGCTTGAACAATTAAAAGCACACGGCATCGCCGTCACCGAAGTGGTTATTGTAGACGTTGCTACCGCAATAAATTATGTGCGCAACAACCTCGATGGCATAGACGTCATCATCGTCACCCGCGAATGCGGATTTATCTCGATGATAGACAAATTCATTAACTTAGCAAGCAATTACCACGTCCCGCTCTGCGCGTATGACATGAGCAGCATCGTAAAAGGTGCCGCGTGCGGCTTATGCTCTAACGAAACGGTTTTTGGAAGATACAGCGCCTGGTTTGCCAAAAAATTACTGCTCGAAGGCGTAAGGCCTTCGGAGCTTTCTTTTGTCGATATCAGAGATTGGGGCATACACGCAATGATCAATGAAAATGCACTTGCCTCACAATGCCCAAATTTTCCGGAAAATATAAAGTTTTTAATGGGACACAGCTACGTCATCAAAGAGTCTCTAAGCACCATCGAAAGGGAGCTAAGTGAATTATAATTTTCTTCTTATGCTTACCGCAGGCACTGCTGCCGTAGCATTAGTATATGTTACCAAGAAGATACAGGTGATGAACAAAGCAATTGGCCAATTACAAGAGAAAAAAAAGAGATTCACTATCGCTATTATGAGCCCTTCGGTAACAATGTTTGTAGCGGAGATAACACGTCCTTTCATTGCATACATACGAAAGTATGCGTCGTTTGAGTTCGAAACAATCGAATGTATCCACAAAG
>JAUPTZ010000013.1 GCA_030917815.1 Candidatus Babelota bacterium
ACGAATACGACCAACTAAAGTCATGTCATAGAAACGAGAGTTGAAGAAAATATTTTTAATATATTCTTCCATAATTTGTATGGTTGGAATATCACCAGGACGTAATCGGTAATACACTTCACGTAATGCATCGGCATAGTTATTAATCTTATCTACACCAAGAGTCAACGCCATGAATGGTGGTACTACGTAGCCACCTGAACGTACTAACTCAATTTCGCTAACGCCACCAGAATCGGTAATGATATCGATTTCTTCAGCACCAAGAGACTTGCCTTGCTCAACCAACACTTCACCCGTAACCGCGTTCACGACATCTTTAGCCGCTACACGATTAAGCACACTGTTAGCACGAACACTTAAACTCTTAACACCGGCCGCCTTCAAATCATCAAGCATCTCTTGCGTGATACGTTGTCCAACGCTGAACTTATCGGAAAGACTGTCAGGTATTGCGCCTGCTTCAATACGTTGTCCAATAAGAACTTTTGAAAGAGGACGCTCAAAACCTTTTTTAGTAACTTTGACCGTGTCGTAATCATAGAACAACGGCAAAATCTCTTCACGAGCGTAGCCGATAGCTTGCAAGAACGTTGTTGCAAGAACTTTTTTCTTCTTATCGATACGAACATACAGCAAATCGTTACTGTCGAATTCAAAATCAAGCCACGAACCGCGTGAAGGAATCAAGCGGGCAACATGATACGGATACCCACGAAAATCTTTAATTTTTTTGCTAAGCGAAAACACCACGCCAGGAGCACGGTGAATTTGACTTACTACAACCCGATCCACCCCGTTGATCAAGAAAGTACCTTGGTTACCCAATCGAATTTGTCCGTCTGCATCTTCATGCAAATCGATCATGACTGGCAAATCACAGAAGAATACTTCTTGTTCTTTAATGTCACGAACTATACGTTCGTTAGTTTCATCGTTAACGTCCCATGAGGTAAGTTGCATACGCACTTTTAATGGGAGCGAATACGTTTTACCACTATAGCGACACTCTTCAACAGTGTACGGCAGCTTAATGCTGACACGAGAAGAACATTTTTTACAAAGTTTATAGCGACGATCGCCCGCATCTTTTGGCAAACGACCCTTGCCTTCTTTTTTAGTCTTTAAATCTACCCAACGGTAGCGGTTCTCAATGCCGGTTAAAACACCACACACGCATGCCCATTCGCCAATCTCATAGCTCACGTATTCGAGCGCTATGCGACCGTTGTAATCGATAGGGAAAATATCACGAAGAACTTTCTCTAAACCGATATACGCTCTTTCATTTGGCAAGTAATCAAACTGAATGAAGTCATTGTATGACTTTGATTGCACCTCGATCAAATCAGGCAAACTAACTACCTGACGTATCTTTCCAAAACTTTTTCTCAATAACGCCGTCGTTTTCTGACTGCCAGACATACATGCGCTCCTAATATCCGTACACCAACGCTATGTTGCCCACACGACACTACAACATAGACACCACTATTCACCGCAAGGATGGAAAAGAGCAGGTAGTACATCACCGTGTCAGTACTACCTGCTTTTAGATTATAAAGTAAGCTTGTTTAGATTAAACAAGTTCAACTTTTGCGCCCGCTTCTTCAAGCGCTTGCTTCATTTTTGCTGCTTCTTCTTTTGGAGCTGATTCAGCAACGGTTGCTGGTTCACCTTCTACAAGGTCTTTAGCTTCTTTAAGAGCCAAAGTTGTTACTGCACGCAACGCCTTAATAACTTTGATCTTGTCTGAGCCTGAATCTTTAAGAACTACTTTGTATTCGTTCTTTTCAGCTGCTGCAGCAGGAGCTGCTGCGGCTGAAGGAGCTGCAGCCATAGCTACCGGAGCAGCTGCTGAAACACCAAATTCTGCTTCAAGATCTTTAATCAATTGTGCAAGTTCAATAACGCTTAACTTGCCGATTTCTTTTATCATTTCTTTAGACATAATAACGCCTTCCCTAGTTTTCAACCACTACTACGCAGCTTGCTGTTTTTGTTCAGCAATGCGTTGCAACACATACAGCAATCGTACAATCAACAAATTGAGCAATCGAACGAATTGCGCAATCGGTGCCTGTAACGTACCCAACACTTGTCCCAGCAACACTTCACGAGAAGGAAGCGAAGCAAAAAATACTACTTGCTCCATGGACAAAACTTGTGTCTCATAAAAACCGGATACGACTTTTATGGTCTCGTTACTTTTAGCGAAATCAATCAATTCCTTTGCCACACCGCTGACATCTTTGCCAACTGCGATAACAAGGCCAACTTGCTCTTTAAGCATCGGAGCAAAATTGGTACCACCCGGCATTGTTGACACCGCGATCTTCAAAATACGTGCTTTCGCAACGCGCAATGAAGATTCACGTACACGCAACTTTTTACGAAGCGTGTGCAACGTTTTTACCGTTGAACCTTGATAATTTACTAAAAACGCCGCTGACGCGCCTTGTAGCTGCTGGGCTAATTCACCAACGAGAAGTTCTTTTTCACTTCTGTTCATAGCTCAACTCCCTATACAATCCCATCAACTGCTACTAATACCCCAACACCCATCGTCGAAGAAACAACTACTTTTCTAATGTATTGTCCTCGAGATGTCGCCGGTTTGCTTGCGACTACTGCGCGCATCAACGCAGTCAAGTTTTCGGCGAGTTTATCAACACCAAACGATACACGACCAACTGGTGCATGTAATACGCCGGTTTTATCATTTTTATAACTTACGCGACCTTTTTTAAGTTCGGCAATCACTTCTTTTACATCAAAAGTAACCGTTCCAACTTTTTTATTCGGTAGCAAGCCACGAGGCCCAAGAACCCGCGCAACCTTACCCACTATTCCCATCATATCGGGAGTAGCGATTGCTGCGTCAAATTCCAACCAGCCGCCAAGAATTTTTTCTACCAAGTCATCGCCGCCTGTTGCATCTGCACCAGCGCGAATAGCTTCTTCTTCTTGTTCGCCTTTTACAAACGCAATTACGCGAACTTTTTTACCAAGCCCATTAGGGAGCACAACAGCACCACGTACGTTTTGCTCACCCTTTGCCGCGTCAATACCAAGTACAACGTCGATATCAACCGATTCATCAAACTTCGCATGAGCTGTATCAACAACAGCTTTAAGCGCCGATTTCAAATCAACTGGATCTTTAAAGGCAACCTTTTCTTGGGCTTGTCTATGTTTTTTTCCAATATTCGCCATTACTCACCTATTCAACTATAAGACCCATACTACGCGCGCTTCCTGCGATAATCTGGCGCGCAGCTTCCAAGGTATGCGCATTCAAATCAGGCATCTTAATCTTGGCAATTTCTTCGATGGCTGCCCATGAAATCTTACCAACAGTTTGAGTACCTGTTTTGCTCGCACCTTTTTCGATTCCAGCTCGCTTACGAATTAATTCGCTTGCTGGCGGAGTTTTTATTACAAAATCAAACGTACGATCGGTGTACACGGTCACTTGAACTGGACATGTTTGACCACGTCGATCAGCAGTTGCCGCATTAAATTGTTTGCAGAACTCCATCGCACTCACACCTTGCGGTCCAAGCGCCGAGCCAACTGGTGGCGCAGGCGTCGCACTACCGCCGGCAATCTGCATTTTTAGTCTGGCTTTCACCTCTTTGGCCATTGTTGCTCCTTACCTACACTTTAACTTGATCAAATCCTAATTCGACTGGTGTCATTCGACCAAAAATGCTCACCATCACCGTAACACGCTCATGCTCATCATCTACTCGCTCTACCACCCCAACGAAACCAGAGAATGGGCCGCCAGTAATATGTACTTCTCCACCAACCGCGTATTGCGTACTGTCGATTGATACCGACAATCCACCTTCGATTTGATTGAAAATACGTTCAACTTCACGGTCGGTTAACGCCATCGGACTCTCTCCACCCAAGAATCGGGTAAACCGAGGAACATTAACCACTATTCGATGAGCCTCTCCAACCATCTCCATATGTATTAGGAGATAGCCTGGAAAAATTTTTTCCTTAGCTGCGCCCTGCTCAGAGAACGCACTAATCATTTCGCCTTTTGGCACCAAAATTTTGCCGAACAACTCTTCAGCCTTCTCTTCCTGAACTCGCTTCTCAAGATCGGCCTTTACTCTATCTTCGTATCCGGTATAAACCTGAACAACATACCACCGCTTCATCAACACATCCTTAGCTTGAACAACTTCTAACTATCCACCGATAACGTATTTAACCGCAGTAGCAAATCCAGAATCCATGAGACCAAGAATTACCGCACAGACTAGAGCAAACAAACAAACAACGATCGAGGAGCCAATCAGCTCAGAACGCGTTGGCCATACAATTTTTTTAATTTCCCCAAGAACCTCTTGGAAAAAGAGAAGAGCCTTTGAAAACGCACTGACCATGACGACTACCTCTTGCTTATTTTTTATATACTGGTTGTTTTACATCTAACAATTTGGCAGGCCAGGAGGGACTCGAACCCCCAACACGCGGATTTGGAGTCCGCTGCTCTACCATTGGAGCTACTGACCTACACCTTATCCTCGAAATACCCCACCCTAATTCTGGAGCCCGCGACTGGATTCGAACCAGCGACCTCTCCCTTACCAAGGAAGTGCTCTGCCAACTGAGCTACGTGGGCGTATAATTTTTATAAAACCGCCCTAATAACCTAGATAATTCGACCCGCGCCTAGACCCACGAAGAGCAATCATAAAATGATTTCCCAAAAAAGGCAAACCGGATTCATACTTATCTTTAGTTATTTATCCCCTATTTCTCTTAACTTTTTCTCTAGCTTGACCGAGATATATCCTCCTACGCATAAATGCTTCGGCGGACTGACGTCGCTGCCACACTCCTCCCTCGCTACTGCATCATAGCTACGGCGAACTATCGCACTTCAATGAATAAAGCCCTCCTACGCCCACATGAGGCTTCGGCGGGCAACGCTTTCGCACTCCATCAGTCAGGCCCTTAAAAAGGATGGCCTGCCAGCTGGAGCCTCTTTACGGCGTACCTTGCGGCGCCGTAAAGGCGAAAGCTGGAGCCGGCAACAGGACTTGAACCCGTGACCTACTGATTACAAATCAGTTGCTCTACCAACTGAGCTATGCCGGCATCTTTATTTTTCGTACTAAATCACACGACTTACGCCACCCTTCGGAAACATAGTCCTCCTACGCCCACATGGGGCTTCGGCGGACGACGCTTTCGCACTCCATCAGTCAGGCCGTTAAAGAAAGTGGCCTGCCAGCTGGAGCCTCTTTGCGGCGTACCTTCGACTTCGCTCTTGCGAGCTGCGTCGTAACGCGCCTTAGCCCAAAAACGGGCGGCGCCGCAACCGCCGCCGCAAAGGCGAAAGATGGAGCGGGAAACGGGACTCGAACCCGCAACCTACAGCTTGGAAGGCTGTCGCTCTAGCCAATTGAGCTATTCCCGCGCGTTTAGTACCTATATTTTGGTCTGCATTTAGTATTGTGCTTTGCGCTCGCCACCGCGGCCTTTGATCAGCCCTGAGAAGCTTGTGAGCGAGGCGCAGTCGGTCCGCCGTCGCCCTTACGGGCTATGGCGCGACATCCTCCTTCGCCTTATCCTAACTTGCCGGACGTAAGTCGCGACGAAGCCTTGGCGAAGTCGGATGGTGGGGAGAACAGGATTCGAACCTGTGAAGGCTTAGCCAACGGATTTACAGTCCGTCCCCTTTGGCCGCTCGGGAATCTCCCCGTCAAACACTCTACTATACGCACTAATGAAAACTTCAAAGAAACAAGAAGGGTGATATGATACCGTTTTTACCACAGAATGCAACTACTTTTTTTGCTTTATTCTTCAACTGCAGCGCCAACCAGGCCGCTGATGTCACCATGGTGCGCCCAATGCAACTCACGTAAACCCTCATTTTTAGCCAGATATTTAAATGTTAGAGCAAGAATTCGAGCTCGATAGGCCGGTCGCTCAATAAGCGAGGCAATACGATCAGGCCACTCAATAAGGACAATCCCTCGCGGGTCGTTAAGGTAGTCGGCAAACCCAAACGATTCAAATTCTTCAATGCCACTGATGCGATACAAATCAAAGTGATAAATCGTCACGCCGGCCAATGCATACACACTCACATACGAATAGGTAGGTGACACAACCGGCTCAGCAACACCCAATTCAGCACACAATCGCTGCACAAAAGTGGTTTTCCCAGCCCCCAACAGCCCGGTCAACGTCATAATCGTTCCTGGCTGCAGCTGGTTACTAAATAGTTTAACTACCGCATCAAGCTGCTGAACCGAGTACTGCATACTTTTTAGCATATCTCATTCCTCTCAACCTAGTTTTTTGCGCACGCTAATGCGGGCTTTCTCCTGCTTACTCAGGGAGCCCTTGTTGGTACGCAGCTTCGTCACACTGTCCTCTTTTTTGCCAACGCCACTAACACTCGCTTCAATCATCAATGAATCGACATCAATGCCCTCCGGCATGTCTTCGAGCTCTATCACATCATTTTCAAGTTTTGTTATAACAATCTCACCATACCGATGCGAGGTAGCGGCACTTTCTTCTTGCTGGGCACATACCGACTGCACCAACCCCCAAAACTCATGTACCCCCATAGCCGCACCGCGGTGCACCGCTACACGTTGCTGCAACTCACGATCATTGCTAATTAACAACCCTTTTTCTCGGAGATCTTGCGCATACTGAACCAACACATCATCGGCCTTGCGCCTAGCTCCTGCGTAGATTACTACTAACCCACCAATAATTTCTCGTGTTTTGTGAAGAAACAGCCCACCGTCAAACACTACCCGGATCTCCTGTATTTCATCACGCTTCGCCTTACGGTAAGCAGAAAGTTTTGAGAGAAACCAATTGACCTGTGCCTCATAGGCCTGACGATCACCCGGATATAAAAAGCGCACGACGTTATAGGCATCTATCAATAAAATCATATAAAATAATACCAATCCCAATTGAGTTCATGCTACAAGTTGCGTACACTGCAATCTAACATCTCTTTGCAAAAATAATAAGGACCGTATCTCATGGCTCATCTGTCACATATAAAAAATAGAATCCAAACTATTCAAAAAACGCAGAAGATCACCAAAGCCATGAGATTGATCGCCATGTCGTTTTACTCAAAGTTGGAACGGCAACGATCGATGCTCAACAACTATCGCGCAACCACAAAAACACTCACCAACATTCTCCATCAGGGGCAGGCAACAATCCCGGCAATTTACGGCGCTCATTCAAAAGCAAAGCCGCAACCATTGATCATTGTATGCTCAAGCGCCAAAGGACTCTGCGGTGGCCTCAACAACAACATTATTCGTTTTTTTGAACGCTCGCTTATTGCCACCAAAAGCGTAAAGCCGTCATTTATTACCATAGGCAGTAAGGCATGCGCCTATTTGCAAGACAGCAGTCACGGCACCATCGTGGAAAAAATAGCCGATTACCATCTCAATTCCATCGACAAGCTGGCAACCACTATCGTCAATCATATTCTTACTAAAAAAGAACCGTATACATCGGTCGTTATTTATTACACACATCTTAAGAATTTCTTTATTCAAACGCCTCGCAAAGAACAATTGCTGCCGCTCGTTACGACGAATGAAGAAACCGGCGAAGCAATAACCGTATCCCCGCTCAAAGAGAGTGAAAAATATCTATGGGAACAAGATCCGGACCGGCTCGGTCAAGCACTGATACGACAGCACTTATACAGCGAGATCATTTTTGCTTTGTTCAGCAATCTTATCTCTGAAAATGCGGCCCGCTTCATCGCAATGGACCAATCGACTAATAATGCGCATAAATACTTAGAAACACTTAATTTGGCCTATAATAAGTCACGGCAAAATATTATCACACGAGAGATTGCCGAACTATCAAGCAGCTTTGACTAGCCATTGCCTTGGACTCCTTTCTCGCATAAACTACCCCCCGATGTTGACCTCACAGAAAAACATCCCTCATTTCTCTTTTACTCTCAAAACAGGGATCACCGACTATGACCGATGTACGTGAAACGGTATACATACCGGCTAAAAAAAGCCCAGGACGCCTTGAAGTAATTTGCGGATCTATGTTTTCTGGTAAAACAGAGGAACTCATGCGACGATTACGCCGCGCCGAGTTTGCCAAGCAAACCGTTCTTACTATCAAGCACCTCATCGATTCTCGCGCACATCACCAATGCATTCTATCGCATGATGGACAAGAACGCTCGGCCCATCCTATCGACAATACACCACAAGGGATTAGAAAGATTTTAACCCTCGCCTCAACCGGTATTGATGTAATCGGCATTGATGAATTACAATTTTTCCCTAAAGAGATTATCCCGGTTATCATCAGCCTTATTGAGCAAGGCAAACGAGTAGTCGTAGCCGGACTCGATCTTGATTTTCGGGGCGAGCCGTTTGGCGTAATGCCAACCATAATGGCCCTGGCAGACAGCATTAGCAAACTCAATGCTATTTGCAGCACCTGCGGAAAAAGCTCTCACTTCTCCCAGCGCATCGTAAACGGTGAACCGGCCAAATATGACGACCCCCTCATGCTCGTAGGTGCAGCTGAAACCTACGAACCTCGCTGCCGTACCTGTTTTGTTATAGAAAAAAAACCTGAACAAAGGATGTTTTTATGAAATCAAAAAAAGGCTCGCTTGAGGTCGTAGCCGGCTGCATGTTCTCCGGAAAAACCGAGGAGCTTATGCGCCTTGTCCGCCGTGCCGAGTATGCAAAACAGTCGGTTATCACCATCAAACATCGCATCGATAACCGAGTTCATACGGCCTGCATCAATTCTCATGCCGGGCGCGTACTCGTAGCCTCTGCTGCCGACGATGTTGCCAGTCTCCGCGCCGCTATCCCTCAGAACATTGAGGTTGTCGCCATCGACGAAGTACAATTTTTCCCTGCCGAGATTTTCACCGTTATTGAAGAGCTGGTCGATCGTGGCGTCCGCGTCATTGCGGCCGGGCTTGATACCGATTTTCGTGGCCAGCCGTTTGGCGTAATGCCACAACTCATGACCTATGCCGATCACGTACATAAGCTTTCTGCTATCTGTATGCAGTGCGGCAAAGATGCCCGCTGGACACAGCGATTAGTCAATGGCAAACCGGCAGATTGGAACGATCCACTCATCATGGTGGGTGCCGAAGATGCGTATGAAGCCCGTTGCCGCACCTGCTTTTCTATCAACAAACCAGTAACCCTTCATGGCCAAACAAACCGAACGGCATAAGTGCGCAAGCTGCGGCTTTGTCAGCATTAAATGGATTGGGTGCTGTCCTGAATGCAAGGCCTGGAACTCACTAGAGCCGTATACGCCAAGTAGCCAAGGACAAACCAGGCAGGGATCATATACGGCGCCTATGGCCACGCTCAGTGATCTTGCCGGTGATGCTCACATCGTACGGTACCAAACCGGCATCAAAGAGTGGGATCGGGTTATGGGTGATGGTGGCCTAATGCCCGGGGCCTTTCTGATCGTAACCGGCGATCCCGGCATCGGTAAATCGACACTTTTGCTGCAAGTAGCGGCCGCTCTAGCAAGCAATTATGCAGTCCTCTACTTTTCATCGGAAGAATCGGGCGCGCAGCTTAAACAACGGGGCCTTCGTCTTGGCCTTACCTCAACCCCACTCTTACGCTTTTCTGACTGCGCCGATCTCTCGACTATTATTGCGACGGCCCAGGCCGAAAAACCGGCGGTGCTTATCATCGATTCGATTCAGAACTGCTTTGTACAAGAAGAGGAACGACAAACACTACCCGGCTCTATTAATCACTTGAAGCAGGCCGGCTTCCTTCTCATGACGCTCGCAAAAAAGCATAACATCACCGTTATCGTAACCGGTCACATAACTAAGGAAGGTCAGATGGCCGGGCCAAAATTGTTGGAGCACATCGTCGATGGTGTTTTCTATCTTCAAGGAGAAGATCGTTGGCATGTACGTATGCTGCGAGCGGTTAAGAACCGGTTCGGCACTATTGATGAGATTGGTTTCTTTGAAATGGCCCCAAACGGCCTTCAGTCGGTTAACAACATCAATGCCCACTTATTAAGCCAGGCTACACACGCACCAGGATCGGCTCTCACCTGCAGCATCGAAGGCACCCGGCCGCTACTCCTTGAACTTCAGGCACTCTGCGTACCAACCAAATTCAGCATGCCGCAACGGATAGTCACCGGCGTTGACCCTAAGCGAGTTGCACTGATCGCCGCCATCTTAGAAAAGTACTTACAAATCGGTCTGAGTAGTGTTGATATCTTTTTTAAGGTCAGTGGTGGCTGCACCATCAAAGAAAGTGCCAGTGATCTTGCCATTGCACTTGCCCTCCTTTCTTCGTTCTTTCAACACCCACTACCGGAAAAATCGGTCGCCCTCGGAGAGATTAGCCTCACCGGCCACATTAAGCCGATTAGCTATCTTGAGCCCCGAATCAAAGAAGCACAGACCTTTGGGCTTACAACGATTTTTATATCGGAGGAACAGCAGTACCAAGGATCGGGCGCCATGCAGCGATTTAAGAACGTGTATCAATTACTGAAGCTATTTCCTGCCGGCTAGGAGTCGATTAGGCTGTAGGGGCGCCCTTAGCCCGAAGAAGCCGCGCAATCTCTTCCCGTTGCGTAGCCGGATATCGAGCAACTATCTGCTCAAGTGTTGGCGTACCAGCCGAACCAAGCCAGCTAAAATCACGCCCATTCTTAACCAGGAAATCCAATGCCGGAAAATAGTCATCATACTGCTTCAAGCAATGCCAATGTCTTCTAAAAACTTCTGGCAAGTTCGCTTCAAGAGTATCATCATAGGGAACACCTTCCTCTACAAAAATTTTCAATCTATTCGATGCAATATCTCTGTTGAAGATACTCCATAAACTTTGCTTCAGCGTACGATAATCAACCAATTTAACGATATTTCTTACCTGGCACTCGGTTAAAAAAGCAAACTGAGTACTCAATATGCCGGGGATCTGATTACTCACCTCTTCCGGCGCCTTGACACCCATACGCACCAGCGTATCTACTTTAACGTTACTATCCAGGAACGTAAGCCGATCATCATTGCTCGTTGCGTTCCAACACCGTACCACATCGGCTTCGGTCGGAAGAATGAGCGGCCGGCTATACAGAAATGCGGTTGTCAGACTCGCAGCCACGGTTGCAGCCATGTGCCCATAGAAGGAGGTCCGTAATCGGCGCCACCTTGCCTCCTGCTTCGCTGTTTTCAGCTTTTCGAACTTTGAGGCAGCATCACACATATCTTGATAGACCCCATACGTTTTATAGGCAGCCGCAGCTGAGACACCCATCGCCAGCATCGTGCTCGATCGTGGTCCTTTGGGGAGAGAGTCATAGAGCTCATCCAATGATGAAGGCTGCTGAGGCATCACGCAGAAAGCCGGCAAGAGGAGAACCAAAGCTACAAAAGAAACCTTAGACCACGAGGTAAAAGCCATGATGAATCCTACACTATAATAAACACTATACCTTTTAACGGTATCAAAAAAATCACCGGAAAACAAACAGAAAGGCCTCGGTTTTCACCGAGGCCTTTTGTATTCTCTTTAGAGAAAGTAGGATTAGGCAGCTTTAGCAGCTTTTTTAGCAGCTCTGTTAGCCTTAAACTTCTCTACACCGCGCTTACTGCCGTTGTAACCTTTAGTAAACAGGTTTTCATCGCCAGAAATTTTGCTACCAGCAACGTGGCCAAGAAGACCAAGAGCGGCTGCAGCACTGTACACAGCGGCAAGACGAGCTTTTTCGCTCGCAATGTAACGCTTAATCAATGTACCATTTGCAAGGCGACGTCCATTAGCGGCCATACCAAGACCGGCACCAAGACCAAGCATTTGCGTTAAGTCACCACCGATAGCGCGGCGGTTGCTGTAACGGTTTCTTACACGGCCTCCGAATGAAAGTGATGGCTCATCTTCCAATAAAGCCGCTACTTCTTCAATCGCTTTGCCTTCTTGGTTCATGCCTAAATTGTATTTTCCAATACTATCCAGATTACCATCAGCCAATATGTTTTCTGCAACGTAACCTTTTTTAGCATAAGGTGATGTACTATAATCATCTAGAGCTTTTCCAACCTCGGTTGCAGTAAAAGCACCAGGCGTATACTTGGCATCTTCGCCTGTTCCGGCCCATGATCCTTTGCTTCTATCTTCTGTACCAAATTCTGTGTCACCCCAGGCGCCAAATTCGTCGCCAATTTGAGTAACATCATCAAATTTTGAAGCCTTAGGCGCTTCAGTCGCTGCATGTACTGCGCTTACTGACATAGCAAGAGCTATAAGCAATAACATTTTGTTTTTCATATACATTCCTTTTCTTTGTAACGTACGTACTCCGATGTTATTCACATCACGGGCACATGTTTAAAATCTGCCCATGACTTACTATAATTACAGCGTGAATCAAAAATCAAGGGTTTAAACAAAAGTGAGACAACAAAAATCCCCAACACAGAAGCATTTGCTTCGCTGGCTGCGCCTTCTCGCAAAGACTGCCGAATAGGGCAGCTATCAGCCACGCAAAGCTCGCTGATAGCAATAATACACATTATGAAGCGTCCCGACTTCGTTAAAACTTCGTCGCGGCACGCCTTAGCACCGAATGTGCGGTGGTGGCACTGCGAGGTTTTAACCGTGGCAGTGCCTGTGCCGGATGCCCGGCGGCAAAACAAGCGTCAGTCCGCTGCGACGCGGACGCATTCTGAGAAACGAGCAGCTCCTGCGAGTGCCGAAGAAAAAAAATTGCACAGCGGTTTATCGCCTTACGTCAGACCCCCCTAACGTAAAGCACCACTGTGCAATAATATATATCTTGTAAGAAAAGCACCAGGCCCTTCTGAGGGGCCTGTCCGCCGTAGCTCTGCCCGCTGTAGCCTTTGGCATAAGCGGAAGAGCGTTGGAGGATTAGCGCTTAACGAATTGGAATTTCTTACGCGCTGCTTTTTGTCCGTATTTCTTACGTTCTTTTACGCGAGAATCAACGGTAAGCAAGCTGTTGGCACGAAGAACCAAACGCAAATTTTCATCAACGGTCAACAAAGCACGCGCAATACCAAGCTTGATAGCATCAGATTGACCGGTACGACCGCCGCCTTGAACGTTTGCCACGATGTCGTAACTCTTGTTATGGCCGGTCACATTTAACGGAGCCAACAAGCCTTGACGGGTTGCATCGGTATCAAAATATTGTGCATAGTCACGGCCATTGACCACGATGGATCCACTGCCGCTTTTAAGCCACACGCGAGCTGTCGCACTTTTTCGACGACCAATCCCGTGATGCATTGTGCTACTTTGTTTCATATGACCTTTCAGATCAGAAATCGGTTAGTAAACGCTCATAATTCAACGAGCAAGAAAGTATACTGTGAAAGCTAATTTTGTCAAAATTCGTTTTTTATTCCCATCCAAGCGGTATCACTTCACGCACTAAAACACGGGCATTATGGCTTACCGCATCTTTATCATAAAAGCTTGGATTTGTTCGCGCAGTGCAAGAATGCGTAGTCTCTATATTTTTAATTTGTGTCGTTGGAACACCAATTGACAAGGCAAAACATACTTGCCCCGCATAGGCTCCGGTAACACTCCCCGAGTCACCCCAGCCAATATCAGCTCCCTGAAACACAGAGGCTAACTCGCTTGCGCAGTAAATAACCGAGTACTGTTCACACATCTTAGCCAACTTCTTAGCATAAATGTGTACGACCGCCTCATTGACCACCCACAAAGCACCCATACCGGCCATATGCGGCACGATTTGAGCAACCACATCGCCAGCCATATCAACCGGAAGTAGCTTGAATTCGACATCATGTGCCTCCAGTTGCAGCATGAGCTGTGCTTTTTCGGCATCAAATTTATCAAGGCCTACCTGAGCATCATGCGGAATCAGCACGGTTTTCAGGCCAGGCACAATCTCTTTTAAGACCATAACACAGTGTTCATAGTCAAGCGGCGCACTATTCACCCCAATAATCCCCGGCTCAGGAATCTCAAAATTCTTAATCAAACCAACGCCAACCGGGTCTTGGACCCCAATAAACAACTGAGGCATCGACCATTTATGCTCATTAATATAGGTCTTTACGTGAGAGCTAACCCACGTGCCGGTTGTTACAATGGCGGCATAGTCATTTTTATTCTGTGCAATAATCGGAAGCACTTCTTCATGAAGCCTCGTAAGCGAATTTTCTGCTGAGTACACCTCAAAAAGTGGCGGTTCTTCTGGCGAATAAGCATTCATCATGCTTACCACAAGACCTTTTACCACGCGGCGTTCCCACGCATTATCATGATGTAATACAACGATTGCAACGCGCTTTCCGGTCATTTTCCATCTGCGTGAGCGAGCAAGGATGAAACGAAAACGATACCCAAATACAGACAAGGAAAGGAGCGACCGCGGAGAAAAGGATTCTTCGACAAGTCCTAATTCATCTCTAGTGATTAGATTTGACACGACAATACTTCCTTACACAGCTACAGGGTTAGACAGCGCATTTACATTAAACAGTGGGGCAATAATAAAACGATTTGCAGATTACGTCAAAAAATCAAGGCATTAAAAAGGCTTTTACCATCGCATCTCTTGCCTCTTGGTCATCGTACCCGCGGGCACTTAAATAAAACAATTGAGTCGCATCAAGATGGGTAATGGCCGAGCCATGGCTGCACGACACATCGTCGGACAAAATATCGAGTGCCGGTATTGAGACAGCTCGTGCTCCACTATCGAGCAGTAAATGTTTATGGACCTGATCTGCGGCCACTCCGAAAAGATGTGGCGCGATGAAAATGGTGCTCGCAACGGTCGCACGTGACCCACCATCACTCACCCCTAATATACGGGCCGAGCTCGTTGAATGTGAGGCATTATGCTGCTGCTGCGTAGTCAGCGAGAAATGGCCAGCACCTTTGGTATAACAAGAAACCTCAAGGGTGGCGGCGCTGCCACGCCCCTGACACTGCATGTTAACGGTCCGCTGCACCTGCCCCCCGGCCACAACGAAAGACCCTTTGTAGACAACGGTCGCATCGGCTTCAACAACCAAGGTAACGGTCGCCTGCATAACCATTGCATCATCGAACACGGTCATATGAGTCCCGGCCGGAATCGTAAGCGTCACCGCACGATTCTCTTGAAGCTCAACAACTTGAGATATCTGCCTCACCTCATTCATCCGATGCTCCCTTCCATTTCCATAGCAATCAAGCGGTTCATTTCAACCGCATACTCCATAGGCAATTCTTTCACGAACGGCTCAATAAATCCGTTCACAATCAAGGTTCTGGCTTCCGGCTCTGCAATACCTCTACTCATAAGATAGAATAGCTTTTCGGCACTAATTTTCCCTACACTGGCCTCATGCTGTACATCACTGTCATGAGCCAAGACCTTCATCGTTGGATAGGTATCTGAGCGAGACTTGCCATCAAGTAAGAGCGCATCACACTGCACACTCGACTTACAGCGACGAGCCTGTGGGCCAATGCTTACTAAGCCACGATAGCTTGAACGCCCACCATTGCTACTGATCGATTTAGAAATAATGCGTGACGTAGTCCGTGAAGCCAAATGAATGACTTTTCCACCGGCATCTTGTACCTGCCCCGGATGACAGGCCATGGCTACCGACAAAATCTCGGCCCGCGCGCCTTCCCCTTTAAGAACAACACAGGGATATTTCATCGTCACCCCACTGCCCAGGTTACCATCGATCCATTCCACCATCGAATTTTCATAAGCGAAAGCCCGCTTGGTAACCAGGTTAAACACGTTACGAGACCAGTTCTGAATCGTTGAATAGCGCACACGAGCGCCGGGCAATGCAATAATTTCAACAACCGCACTATGCAGCGAGTTACCACTATAATTAGGAGCGGTGCACCCTTCTACGTAGTGCACAAAGCTTCCCTCATCGGCAATAATAAGCGTTCGCTCAAACTGCCCCATTTGCTCCGCATTAATACGGAAATAGGTTTGTAACGGAGCGGTCACCTGGACCCCTTTAGGAATATAGACAAAACTACCCCCGCTCCACACCGCGCTGTTCAGCGCCGCAAATTTGTTATCGTTTGCCGGAATAACGGTGCCAAAATATTTTTTAAAGAGCTCAGGATATTGCGCTAAACCGGAATCACAGTCGAGAAAAACGACCCCTTGATCAACCCATTCCTGCCGCAGCTTGTGATACACCATTTCCGATTCATACTGCGCGCCGAGACCGGCAAGGTATTGCCGCTCTGCCTGAGGAACCCCAAGACGATCAAACGTGTTTTTAATATCTTCCGGCACATCGTCCCAAGAAGAATGCTTACCTTCAATCGGCTTTATGTAGTAGTGAATGTCGTTCTGATCAAGCGCACTTAAATCGGGACCCCACGACGGCATTGGCCGCTCCTCAAAGTATTTTAAAGCCTGCAACCGGAACTCAAGCATCCAGGCCGGCTCGTTCTTGCGTGCCGAGATTTCACGAACAATTTGCTCGTTCAACCCTTTTTCAGATTTAAATTGATAAAGCTCAGGCGTGCTGAACTGCTCGTGTGACATAAAAAGTCCTGTGTAATGCCGCTCTTTAACTATTTCAGTAGTATGCAAAGTTTATTAAAAAAGCACAAGGCCGCCAGCAGCGCTAAAACCATTGAATGACTCATAGAATGCACGATCTCGCTCCTCCTTGTCCCGCTACACGCTCGCAAGAGCGTCATCGCGAGCGCATGCGTGGCGATCCAGCAGATTATTTGTTACCTATCTCTCCTGGATTGCCCCGACTTCGCATAGCTTCGTCGCGGCTCGCCTTAGCACGGAACGTACGGAGGCGGCACGGCCTGCAATGCAGACCTCGCAAAGACGGCTGGTGGCGTCTAGTAAGTATCTACATTGAATTCCGTTGTCTATAGTTCTCGAACAGTAAGCCACTGAGAAAATCTGCCGCAGTGAGCCAGCTCCACGCAGGAAAGCGAGAGAGGGGTGTTTGAGCGACCGCGTGGACTGCTGGCCACGATAGGCAGCATAGCGCAAGATTTGGCAGTGTCTCATGCGCTAAAACCATTGAATTTGCCCATCAAATTAACTACCTTAACCTTGTTTTTACAAAGCCCATTATTTAAAGGCGGCCATCATGACACCAAAAAAATATCTGCCCGGTCTTATAACCGCTCTTGCCACCGGCATCAGCCTTTCAGTAGTTGTTACCACCGGAGCCGGCACCATGCAAAGCCCCTTTCTTAAATTTTTACAGAACGACCCTCTTGATTCTATCAGCAAAGCACTCACCACCCTGCCAATACACAGCACCGCAGCCGCAACCGCTCTGGCAAATACGGTCCTGGCCGACGCTGCCGCACTCAAAAAAAATATACTGGCCATCGCACCAAGTGAGCGGACCTACGCAAATACCGTACGCGCCTACGATCACATGGCAGGAATCATTGGTATGGCTTGCGATGCACTCCAAACGGTCCAATTCCTCAGTACCGACATTGAAAACCGCAGCGCTCCGTATGAAAAAATATTAAATGAGTCGGCACCACTCTATACCGATACCGCATTATACAAAGCGTTCATAGAATACCGCGATAATGGCATGGCACACGAAACCTTAAACGAGGAGCAAAGGCGGTATTTTGACGAAGCAATAGGCGTGTTCAAATACATTGGATGCCACAAAGATGAGGCAACATTTGCACGTATTCTTGAATTAAGAAACGCGGTTGAAGAAGCAAAAAATTCTTTTGAAGACACCATCAACTGCGACACCAGCGCGGTTGCGTTTGATGAAGCCGACCTCGTTGGCGTTGCTCCCGGCTTCATTGCGGCACAAGAACGAGATGACCAGGGACGCGTCGTTCTCCCCTGCAACGGTCCAACGGCAGCTGCCGTAATGCCCTACTGCAGCAACCCTGCCGTAAGAAAAGCTCTGCGAAAAGCATTCACTCGTAGAGGATACCCCCAAAACGTTGATCATTTACAAAAACTATTGCGGCTTCGACAGGAGCTTGCAGAACTTCTCGACTTTAAAGACTACGCCTCCTACGCCCTTTCGTGCTGCATGATCGAAACACCGACGGCCGCTCATGAGTTTTTAGATACAATCGCTACGCAATCAAACATACTCATGCAAAAGAATCTCGCGGTATTACTCCCCACACTCCCTGACGATGTCACCCTTGTTGAGGGGATGCTACAACCATGGGATCTTGCCTACGCTACCAATGCATACCAAAAGGCCCATTTTGACATCGATCCGCGCGAAATTGCCGAATATTTCCCTATGGAGACGGTAGTAAAAGGTATTTTCTCCATCTACGAAAAATTCTTTGGTATCTCACTTGAATACCATGAGACCATTCCCGGCGCCTGGAATGAAGAGGTTGGTTGCATAATTGTCTCCACCAAAGATCGCTCTCGCCTCCTGGGATATGTATTTCTCGACCTATTCCCGCGCACACAAAAATATTCTCACTTATGCTGTACTCAGGTAGTGCCCCATATCTGGCAGGAGACCGAAAGTGGCGAGCGGCAAGAGATTCCGGCCGTAACCATCATCATCGGCAACTTTCCGAAACCTGAAGGCGATAAGCCGGCGCTCCTTCTCCATAGCGATGCCGAAGGATTCTTTCATGAATTTGGTCATGCCATGCATGCGATACTCTCCTGTACCCAGCATACACAGACCGGTGGCATTCCAAGAATGCTGACCGAAGCAACCGGCCTTCCTATAGATTTTGTTGAACTTCCTTCGCAGATGCTCGAAAAATGGTTATGGGATCCGGAGATTCTCCAGCTCATAAGCTGCCATTATCAGACCAAAGAACCACTCCCAGCAGCTCTTATCCAAAAGATGATCGCCGCACGCAACGCCAAGATCGGTCTTCAAGAAGCATCACAAACCTTCCTCTCCGCAATCTCACTCAGCTACCACGAAACACCAACCCCGGTTGATCTTGATGGTATCCTGGAAACATTGTACGAAGAGCTACAGCCGGGAATCGCATTTGATAAGGACGATAATAAGTTCTATGCCTCATTTGGTCACCTCGGCATGTATGGTCCTGCCTATTATGGCTATTCATTATCCCGCGCATACTCTTACGATATCTTTTCCCGTATCAAAGAATATGGCCTCCTAAATGAGGAAATCGGTGCCCAGTTTGTAGACTGCATCTTGAAGCCGGGCGGCAGCAAGGAACCGCACGAATTGCTTGCCGATTTTTTAGGAAGACCGGCCTCGGTCGATGCCTATCTGACCTGGCTCAAAGAGATCGCTTCCTAAGAATACAACCGCCGTTGAAAACCGGATTTTCGCTGTCCCAACCGCAACTTGTTTGACTTCAGAATCACCAATATGCCATAGTGGTAGGCGATGAATCACTACACCATCACTACTATCATACTAAAGAAGGGATACGTTATGAAAAACCTCATGCTTGCACTTTTAGTTAGCAGCGTTGCAGTATCAGCAGTTGTTGCTGAAGAAGCAGAAAGATCGTTCGTTGTTATGGATACGGTTACCGGCGAAATAGATATTTTTGGTGAAGACGGAAGCTTTGTCGCAATCACTGAAAACGTAGTAGACGGTTCGCTCAACGTAGAAGCGTTTGACAACCAAGAGAACGAAACATTCGTTACAACACAAACTACCGATGTAGCTATCAGCAGCGATGACTCAGTCGTAAGCGACAGCTAATCTAACCAATTCAAAAATAAAAAAGGCCTCTTAATCGAGGCCTTTTTTATTTAACGTAACCACTTTCTTCAACTTCAGATGCCAGCCCGGCACCACCGATCTTCGTAATACACCCCTGCTGCATGATATGCACTTGGTCAGGCACAATGTAGTTCAAAATACGGTTGTAGTGCGTAATAAGAAGTAACGACAGCGCAGGATTATCTGCCTTCACCGCAATTAATGCGGCACACACACGACGCAACGCGTCAACGTCCAGCCCGGAATCAACTTCATCAAGAATGGCCAAGGTGGGCTGAAGCACGGCGAGCTGTAAGATCTCGGCCTGTTTCTTCTCACCACCGGAAAACCCGACATTCACGCCTCGCTCAACAAACGATCGGTCAAGCCCGAGCAACGCCAACTTATCATCCAATAGCTGATTAAATGCTTTAAGCCCTATCTGCTTCTCAGTGCCGGCATACCAGGCATTGTAGGCAGTCCGTAACAAATCTTTAAGCGGCAACCCTTCAATTTCATAGGGATACTGGAAAGCTAAGAAAATACCGTGACGGGCCCGAAAATGTGGTGCTAATGCGGTAATATCTTCGCCATTAAACCGAATGGTACCGGCGGTAACGGTATAGGATGGATGTCCCATAATAACTTGTGCCAATGTACTCTTACCCGATCCGTTGGGACCCATAATAGCATGCGTGCTGCCCGGCTGCATTACCAGATCAACACCGTGTAAAATCTGTGTATCATCGATCGATGCCGCAAGATCGGTAACCTCAAGGCGCGGATGCAATACGTCAATACTCATGGAAACTCCGTAGTTTTTTCATTTTTAAAGAGAATAAACGCAGTCTACACAAACGCCAAAATAAGAAAAGGGCGGCTGTACGTGCCGCCCTTTTCTTTCTCAAAAGCACCCGAAGGTGCTCATCAACAGAGTCTTTATTTTGTGTGCTTTTTCCCTTGCTTCTTACATGGGCAACAGGTTTTGTCTTTTACACACACGGTACATTCTTTAGTATCTTCGTTTGAGCCAATAACAGCACCAGCTCCACCAAGAGCTACGCCACCAATAGCGGCACCGGCAATGGCCGACCCAGCATTTTTACCGATCAAACCACCAATACCAGCACCAAGGCCAGCACCAAGAATAGTTCCGATAACGGCACCTTTTTTCTGCTTATCGGTGCAACCACCCATAAAACTCAATGCACCGGCAACGCTAACAAGCATCGCTAAACGGATCATCATATTTTTCATAAAGCACGCTCCTGTATTTTCTCGTATACGCATCAGAGTTCATCGCAACTCTATTAATACAATACGAAAATATAAATGGCAAAAGCAACGGTTTTAACAATGTTTTTCCTACTTTAGACCAAAAGCAATGCCTCTTGCGCTACCCAACCGGTTACCCGGCCATCGGTTATTTTAGAGTACAAGGGACCGTTCGGTAGTGCCGCAGATTGGCCACCACGCACCGGTGTTGCTGCCGGAATTTTTCCAAGCTCAGAAAAGCGTGGATCGGGGCCGCTTCTCACCGTAATTGATTGCATCGTAACGCCACTCACTGCGGTTCGGTACTCAATACTCCACCAGGCAAATGCAATACTCAAGCCTATGCACAGGCAGACGAAACTCAACAACCCATATGCGCGCCTACGCCACCAGTGCCGAACTCGCCCCGCCCCAAATACCAAGAGGAATAGGAGACAAAGTTGCCACACGAGCGGGGGAATAGCGGCACAAAAAGTGGCACTATACCACGAAGGCGTTGGTGCCTGGCCATGAAGACCACTCTCGGCTTCAAGTCTAAAAATACGTGTTGCGATATCGTAATAGGCAAGCCAGTAAAGGCCGCGCGATGCGCGATACCAATGACGCAAGGCGGTAGCATAATTCTTTCCCCGTGCCGCGCATTCACCCATCCGTACCAATGTCCCCGGCGTTGGTACCTCCTCCTTCTCATAGGCGGCCAGCGCAGCACTCCATTGCTCATGTGCATACAGCACATCGGCCGCTTCCTCTTGCGCGATGACAACACCGGCACAGGCAATTAAAATCCCTACAAAAATGTAGTGCACCCGCACTCTCACCAATTCACTCATTACTTCCTCCGTAGTTGTCCATTTACCAACTCATACCAGTAAAGTGTTTTATCTAGCAACTCGGTTTTTACCGACTCTTTCATGGTTTGAGAAGCAAACGCGGCTTGGCTACAGCGATCAATATACGAGGCAAATCCCTCGCTACGCTCAAAATCCCAGCCCCACTCATGCGTACGCTGCTTCACATATTCAGCATCAATTTCCTGCGGATCACACCGCCACTCAGCAACCAACAGCGTGATGAAAAACGAGTAGACTTGTCCAACTTCTTGCTCGGCAATCAACCTGGTCAAGTAGGCTCGCTGCCGCTTCTGCTCGCTGGTAATCCCTGCCCACTCGGCACACACAAGCACCCAGCGATAAAACATATCCTTGAGGAGCACACAGGCAATAAAGCAGGCCAGGTACACCAACCACCACCAGGGAATAACCGGCAATGAAACACCATCGTACACCTTGGTTACTTCAGGATGCTTCTCCTGCGCCGCCGACTTTTCGACCGATGTATTCTGCCCGCCAGCTACTACTTTTGCTTTCTTAACCTGTATCGAAACCGGCTCACTCAGCAACGTACAATAACTACCTTTGATCGTATCAAAGTAGGTAAATCGTTGAGCCGGAATCTCGTGAACCCCCTGCTCACCAATTTGCATGATATATTCAAACGACTTTGTTCCTTTATTTGGCACTGCCGGATCAAAAACACAGGATGATGTTGATGGATACACTTCCATAGTTTCTGGCAACTGTAATGTCGGCGCTACAATAGCATCAAAATTACCGTTCCCAATCACACTAAATGTCACCGTTATGGGCTCATTAAGCTCAACAACCTGTTTATGGGCTCGTACTGCAATTGATTCAAAACGCCCAACACCATCGACCGGCTCGGTACTCAATGGCAACGGCTTGACCGCAATAATCGTACTGTTAGAGCGAACCGTGCGCTTTTTACCCCCTTGTCCGAAGAAACTGCCAAAAAACCCCCCCATAAGATTTGCCTGATCTTGATCAGGAACGACAAAATGAGCGGTTGCCGGTCCAACGGTATAGGTTCCTGCACTATCGGCCGACACCGCATAATCCTGTTTCGTCACTATCTTTACCTGCCCATTAACTACTTTTTGAGCCGATGTTGCTTTGCCAATTGGCTGCGCTTGTAACTTACCAAAGACCGGTGGCTGAAGGCCGCGCTCCATCACCTGCCCATCATCTTCCATTGTCACCGTTAAAGTCACCGGCTGGCCAACATAGACTTCATGCACATCAACATCAATTGAACAGGCTAGCGCTTGCCGTGCCGCGCCCCGCTTACCGGCAAACTGGTCATAAGCGGCCGGCTCAACTACCCGTACATCAATAGTATTGCTCGTTACCCGGCGACCATTATCTTCTACCACAGCCGGACCAAGGTTATAGGAACCGGTCGTCACCGGACGAAGGTAATACGTATGAGTTATCGTATTCTTTGTACGGCCATTTTCCATAATCATGCTGTTTGAGGTGCCGCCACGCGTCACTTCAAAGTGGGGAGAATCTTGCACACCATTAACAACCACATCGCCTAAGTCACCATCGTCGCGCGTCACTTGCATCACATAGTCATCGCCCTGGCAAACCACCATAACCGGCGTCCCTGTTTCTTCTTCGCGCCCATGCAATCCTCCCTTTACCTGCAGGTGAATACCGGCGCTCAAGAAGCTTGTGTATAGACTAAAAATTGCTAGCACTAAAATCATAATTCCCAATCCTCTACCATTGATTATATCGTACATGCTCAGCCGCTTTTTGTGCGCTTTTTTTCAGCAGCTGCTGCTTTTGTAAAGCAGCCTCATCTTGTTGCAGTTTATCCAGAAGCACCATTGCCCGCTTTTTCACCATCTCAGCATTTGCATCGTACTGTTGCGGCGCTGCCATAGCTTGTTCCATTGCTTCTTTTAATTCTTCTTCAGATACCGCACCTTCTTGCTCACCAGAAGTCTTTTGGCTCTCTTCAGCGCCTACATCTTGTTTCTTTTCTTCGCCAGTCTTTTCTTCGCCAGTCTGATCTTCACCAGTCTGACCGCTACCTTCTTTTTCTTCCGACTTAGCCGGTTGCTCCTCTTCCTGTTTATCACCGCTAGATTGCTGCTCTTCCGACTCTTTCTTTTGCTGCTGGCTATGCGACTCATCCTGCTTTTGGTCGCCCTCTGATGGCTTTTGTTTACCATCCTGCCGTTTGCTACCGCCCTCTTTTTGATCACGCGGTTGATCATCTTTTTGATTGTCGCCTTGGTTCTCCTTGTCACCCTCTTGCGATTCATCGCTCTGCTGGTTTTTATCCTCCGACTTATTTTCCTCTTTCTTCTCCTCTTCTTGTTGCTTCTTTCGCTGCTCAAGCAATGCACGCAATCGATCAACAATTTTTTTACGCTCTCGCGCCGCCGTATGTTCCGCATCAAATACTAACACGTTACCATACCGGTTCCCGGCATCAACCGCGCGCTTAATCGCCGTATCAAGCGCCGCATCCTTTAGTTCTTTTTGCTCTTGTAGCATCTCGATCAATTGCAACGAAGCCGTATCGGCCCATGAAAAATAAGCCGGAATAATACCGGTATTTTCCCGATCGTAAAGATCGACCGCTAAAGAAAAATGCCGCTCAGCATTGGCATACTGTTTCTGATCTAAAGCGGCTATACCTAAATTATAGCTCGTCACTGGATTGAGTGGATTATCAACCTGTTCTGCTAAAAATTGGTCGGTCAATCCGGCAAATCCGCACCCAACCACTGTCATGCTGACAGCTACACAATATACAATGTTCTTCACAGCACCCTCGTTATAGTAACCACTCTAGTAAGAGACAACCCCACGTAACCGCTAGAAATAACGGATATCTATCGTGATAATGTGATATATGACGCTCTTCAAGTTGCTCTCGCTCATAGGCGGCAAGCACGTCAACAATACGTACAATATCACCATCATCTTGCGAAACCCGCTCATAGCGACCACCAACGCTAGCCGACAATTCTTGTAATAAAGTTTCATTTAGCGCACTCGTAGCCACCGAACCATCTTTGTTTTTCGCATAACCGACCATAGTGCCACGTGCGTCATAAAGAGGAACCGGTGCCCCCTGCGTAGTGCCAACGCCCCAGGAGAAAACCGTAATTTTTTCTTTTGCCACTAAATCGGCAAGCTGTTTTTTGTTAGAGGCGAAATCTTCACCATCGGTAATCAACAATAAAAGTTTATTTTTACGATTTTCACTGCGATTAAAAATCTCGGCCGCCTTGGTAACCGCCGTACCGATTGCGGTCGTTCCAGAGGAAATAGATTCGGTAGTCACCTGCTCAAGAAAAAGTAAAAAGGTTTGATAATCGGCGGTAAGAGGACACTGCACAAAAGCGGTGCCAGAAAATAAAATTAATCCGACACGTTCAAATGAAAGTCGCTCTAATAGCTTACGAACCTTTAGTTTTACAAAGGCAAGGCGACTCGGTTTAACGTCTTGCGCCTGCATGCTCCCCGAAATATCAAGCGCAATAAGCACATCACGTCCTTCTTGCATTACAGCGATCTCTTTGCGTCCCCACTGCGGCTGCATAAATGCAATAGCCATAGCAGCAAGCGCAATCGTCAGTAATACCGCACGAGCAATAAGACGCCATGGCGCAAAGCCGGGAAGTACGAGTGAGCTGTGCGCACTATGAACCAAATACTTTACGCGGGACCGATACTGCACGCACCACACCCACACGGCAACAATAAGAATCGCCATAAGCGGCACACACCACATACGTTCCGGCGCACCCCACAGCAAAAAATGTTCAAATGTAGAATCGTAACTCATACCAATCCCTTCCAAAGAAACATTCTGAGTAGCAACTCAGCAATCACACACAGTAATGCAAACCATGCAAACCAGGTAAACGCTTCATGGTATTGCTGAAATAGCGTTGTTTTAATATCGGTTTGTTCAAGCTTATCAATCGTTTCATAAGCACTCTTCAACTCGGCCGGCGTGTGCACACGATAATAGTACCCGCCGGTTTCGGTTGCTATTTTTTTAAGCATCGCCGCATCAACATTACTTGGTATCTGGGCCACACGGCCAAATTGATCATAGGTATACGCCATGTTGGCACGGCCAACACCAAGAGTATAAATTTTAATACCAAATTCACGCGCGAGCCCAATCACCGTGTCGGCATCAATAGGATCATTCTCTGAAGGTACCCCGTCGGTCAGCATCACAATAATTTTACTTTTTGCCGTCGACGTACGCAAGCGATTGATACTGGTTGCAAGACCGGTAAAGAGCAACGTATCATTGGCATCAATATCACCAAGTTCTAATTCTTTTACCGTATTCAAGAGCAATGTTTTATCGAGCGTTAATGGTACTTTCGAGAGAGCCTGCGACGCAAAAAGAACGATGCCTATCGGATCATTAGTGCGCTTAGCAATAAAAGAAAGCGCCTCTCGTTTTGCCGCTTCAATCCGCTGCGTGCGATCTTTTAAATCATCGAATAATTCCATGCTTCCAGAGACGTCGATAGTAAGCACAATATCGACTCCCTTAATACACAAATCCCGCTGCGTATCAAGCCATTGTGGCCGACCAATCAACAATGCCAGAGTAATCAGAGCACCAAGACGTAACGCGAAAAGGATGTGCCGGATAGGCAGCGTAACCGCACTTCCCTGCTGCTTAATCACATGAGCTAGTGCGTAGCGATAGCGAATTTTTCTTTTGAACCACAAAACATACATTCCTGCCAGCGCCGTTACCCCACCCACCCAAGGAAGTACCCAGGCATAGGCGAATACCAGATTCGTCATAACAACTCCTCAGAAAAAGCATCTTAATTATCTGTTTTTCCAATAAACCAATCCCTCACGCGTTCGACAAAATGTTCATGCGATTCATTGGGCGCACGAACAAACGACGGACCAACGTCAAGCAAGACTGGTACCGCGCTTTGTATAAGAACACTATCTTTGGGATACGCTTTATGTGCGGCGTCAATATACACTGGCACAACCGGCCTTGACAAGACATCTGCGAGCAAAGAAAACCCTTTGAAAAATCGATGGATTTCTCCATCACTATAACGCCCTCCCTCAGGAAACAAAAGAACATGCGATTTACCCAGAACCGCCTTCTTTTGAAGCATCTTCAAGGCACGCGCACCCTCCATTGCCGAGGTTGCATCGACCATGACATGCATGCGCATCAAAATCCAATTAAGTAGCGGCATTTTACGATACTCATCTTTACTCAACCATATGCGCGGCGCAGCGCCCAGTAGCGCCTCTATCAAGAGAATATCAAGCGCCGACCCATGATTCATTACAAAAATTACCGGCTCTTCTTGCGGCATATCATCGCCTCGTATCGCTAACGAAATACCGGCAAGCCACAACCACGTCTTACTCCACCGAGAAGTAAGCCAAAAAAATAGTTTGTTTTTATAGCGCATTGAATCGGGCAATAGGATCAGCGGCAACACAAGTACCAAAAAGAAAACGCTCATCAAACTACCAAATAGGTAGGTGATGAGCGTTCGTACAATAACGTTATGCGATGATGCCATACATAATCTCCCGGTTATGTCGGCATCGCACCTACGATTTTACCGACTTGTTGGTACTTTTGAAACGCGCTTATGATACGAGAAAAAGAGCGCGCAGTACAGCAGAAGCAATGTAGAGAGAGCAAAACCTTTTACTTCATTAATCCACTCATGGCGTGTCAGTGCAAAGAGATGATCGGCAGAATATTCCAAACCAATCGCAATCACCGCAAATAATGTCATCAACCCGGCAGTGTAGGCCCAGTGAGCGTTAAAAAGCTTCGTCCCCTTAGAAATCGACTCTCCGATGCCTTTACCCTGCATAATAAAAGCCAATGCATAGGTGCTAAAAATAATTGATAAGCGAAAGAAATAAAAAACCACCGCATACAATGCTACCGCCGCAAGCCCTAGCCCAATAAGCATACCAATAACACTCAGCGACTTGGGTTGTGCATTATACATGCACCCATAGTAGCCGAGCGTATCAAGCCCCACTTTTGCCATAACGAGCACCGGCAAAAAGACCAATGCCGCCATAAAAAGCGCCTTTGAGTAACGATACACATAGCTGAAGAATGTGCCCACGCAACTCATCATCCAGGATAAAAGACTAGTGCTTTTTCTTGTTTTTACTTTAAGCGAAAACATTTGACGACCGAGCTCTGCAATACAAAAAACCGATGCCAGCGAAACGGTATACTCATGAAAAGAAACAGAACCCATGAGGACATGCGCAGACAAGAAAAGCTTTGTGCTCAAGAACGCTTGCGCATCAATCGCTAATAATCCAATCGAGATGACGGTACCACATATCAAAATAATGAATGGTGTCATGAGCTGATCGGTTAACGTAACCAGTTCATCCCAATGAGCACCCACACTTAAACCTTTTATAAATTTGCGTCCTAATTCGTATGGAAACCTTATCACAGCTCTCTTCCTTTGCATTAAATCGTACTATCCAGCCGCTACCTGACGGCACTATAGCTACCCCAGTTTACAATAGGTAGCCCCCTCAACCTGCTCTGCACGTCATCACGCCGCCTTTAACACCATCCGTTCTGGATTGCCACGTCGCACAAAGGCTCCTCGCAAAGACGGCCAAAGCGGCCTGTAGAGGCACCTACATTAAACCACACCACCTATACAGAATCACTAGCTTAGCGATTCATCACAATACAAGAGTTACAAAAATATCATGAAATATAGGCGGTTTTCCGCTGTTGATAGAATACCATAAATGCCACCCAGCCAATTTCCCAACTCAGAATATTAACGCCATGAATGATCATATACGCACCGTGTTGAGCAATGAAATGATGGCGCACTAAAAAGCTTGAAAGACAAAATGAACCATACGAGAGTGGCGCCATAGCAAGCATAAGAAGAATAATCCCGGGAAGCTCCTTCCACGTCATAGCACGCGCATGTCGCCATACTTCCCGTGATGAACGATGGCTCATTGGAGTAAATATCGTGGCAACACTCGCAATCGGAAACGAACACAGCTTCACCGCAATTAACGGTGCTAGCAATGCAAGGACACCGATCAGACCAAGAAGAAGCTCAAGCGATCCCTCGGTACACACCCAATGAAAAGCAAAAAGAATACCGGCAATAAGACCATAAACTAAGCAGGACCACCAGACCGAAACCCACCAATGCGCCATCGATTCTTCATGCGATACCGCAACCGATCGAATAAGAAAAGGCACATAAAATGGGGATGCCATCATAGCAACTAATGGTGGGATTAAATGAAGTATTTGTCGCAGCAACAACGAAATATAGGGAACATGAAAACAGGAAAGTGCACAGATTGCCGCAAAGATACCCAATGACAGGCCAAAACAGGGAAACGCTCTCATTAAAGCGCGACCCACCGCTACACAGAACACTGATGAACCCAGATGGGCCACCGAAGAAAGCCAGGTTTTAAAAAGTTTTTTCATACGTAGAAACTCCCGAACAGATGAACTGTTCGGGAGTGTATCATTAGAGTCTAGAGAAAAAAAACAGTCGGCTAAATATCGAGATTTCTTACGAAGTGTGCATGCTTTTGAATATATTCACGACGATCTTCTACCGAGTCACCCATCAACGAACTAAACCATTGATCGGCACGTAACGCATCTTCAACACTTACTTTGAACAGACGACGGTTTGCCGGATCCATAGTTGTTTCCCATAATTGCTCAGGATTCATCTCTCCAAGCCCTTTATAGCGTTGCATCGTCATCAAAGACTTTGCCATACCAATCAACGCATCAGAAAGCGCAAGAGCCGAAGAGCCATCATCTTTTGAGGTTACTACCTTTTGCTTGCTACTTACTTCCCACTCACCAATGTCGGCGTGACGCACAATAGCGTATTTATTAAGAAGCAATGCGGTTTCCTCAGAACGGAAAAATCTGACCGGAACCTCCCATTGCCGCTTGTCATGAGTAAAGACAAAATGAGCACCACTCTCTTTACCTTCTACCTCATACTGATCAAATGTCTGCTGCAAGAAGCTCAATAGCGTTGCATCGTCATACGAGGCTATTTCAGGTTTCTCAAACAGGCACCGAACTAATTCATGCGCATGATACGATGACACTTCAAAATGGTTACGCACCTTACTGAGCTCGGAACGATACTCGGAAACATCTTTAAACAATCGTCCACGCCCAATTTCAGGAAGTTCTTGCCCATCAAGTTTGATGGTGACGTTCGCTTGCACCCATTCAAACAAGAATGCTTCCATCTCAACATCATCGTTCAGATAGCGGCTAGTTTTACCAACTTTCACCTTATAGAGTGGTGGCTGCGCAATGTACAAATACCCTGCTTCAATCAGTGGTGCCATATGGCGGAAAAAGAAGGTAAGCAACAAAATACGAATGTGCGCACCGTCAACGTCGGCGTCGGTCATGATAACAATTTTATGGTAGCGGGCTTTAGCAATATTGAATTCCCCTTCACCAATACCGGCACCCACTGCGGTGATCAAATCACGCACTTCGTTGTTTGCAAGCACTTTATCAAGACGAGCTTTTTCAATATTTAAAATCTTACCACGCAATGGCAATACCGCTTGGGTAAAGCGATCACGTCCTTGTTTTGCCGTACCGCCTGCAGAGTCCCCTTCCACCAGGAATAACTCTGACAGCGCTGGCGATTCTTCAGAACAGTCGGCGAGCTTGCCCGGAAGTACTGCACTTTCCAAAACATTCTTACGCCGTGTTAAATCACGCGCACGTTTTGCCGCATTACGAGCTTGCTGTGCCAACAATCCTTTACCGATAATGCGCTTGGCAATAATCGGATTTTCTTCAAAATAGGTATCGAGAAACGCGTACATCCACTTTTCTACCAATCCCTTAACTTCGCTATTTCCCAGCTTTGTTTTGGTTTGGCCTTCAAATTGCGGTTCAGGAATCTTAATGTTTAATACACACACTAAACCTTCGCGTACGTCATCACTTGATAACGCCCCGTCCTTCAGCATATTCACCGATTGACCGTAACGATTGCAGGCTTTCGTTAATGCCGCTTTTAAACCGGCTTCGTGCGTTCCCCCTTCAGGAGTACGAATATTGTTCACAAAGCTAAAGGTGCTTTCAGCGTACCCGTCATTGTACTGACAGGCAAAGTCGAGCATGTAAATTTCATCTTCTTTAGAAAATTCGATGATTTGGTCGAACAAGACCCCTTTTTTCTCGTTAATATACTTCACAAATGAAGCGATACCATTCTCAAAGAAAAAGATTTGCTCTTCATCTTTTTGAGAGTCAATAAAAGTAATATGAAGCCCTTTGTTCAAGAAGGCTAATTCACGAAAGCGCGACGCAAGCACACTGGCTTGAAACTCAACCGTTTCAAAAATAGTTGCATCGGGATAAAAACGTACCGACGTCCCGCGCTGATCGGTATCACCTTCAATAGCAACCGGTGCTTCAGGATTACCAGCACGATACCGTTGGACATATTTCTTGCCGTTACGCATAACGGTTACTTCCATCAACGAGGAAAGTGCGTTTACTACCGAAACACCAACCCCGTGAAGACCACCAGAATATTTATAGGAATCTTTATCAAACTTACCACCAGCATGCAGCTTCGTCATAACCACTTGCAGTGCTGAAACTTTTTCGGTGGGATGCATATCAACCGGAATACCACGACCATTATCGGTAACCGAGAAAGAGCCATCAACATGCAGTTGCGTAACGATGTGAGAACAGTGACCACCAAGCGCTTCGTCAACCGAGTTATCAATAACTTCATATACTAAGTGGTGCAGACCGTTGATGCCGGTTGAACCAATATACATGGCCGGCCGTTTGCGAACAGCTTCAAGCCCCTCAAGAACCTTAATCGACCCCGCACCATAATTTTGAGATGCGATCTCTTTAGTAGATTTAGTTTTATCTGACATACAGCTGACTCCACCGGTTACGGAAAAATTATAACAATCGCTTGGAAAATATTTAGGCCGGCAGTATACCAAGCAATCGGTAAGTGTGCTATGTTTTAGCCTCTTTTCCAGCATATAGACAACGCAATTCAATGTATGTGTTTACTAGACGGCACTAGCCGTCTTTGCGAGGAGCCCTTGTGCGACGCGGCAATCCAGATAGTATAGTGTTTACACTACATTGCCCTGGATCACCACGGGCTGACAAAGCAGCCCTCGTGATGACGCGCTTGCGCGCTCACTAAACTAGCATTTCAAACAGCTTCGGCTACATTATTATTCACTTATGGCGCTACGATAAACCGAAATATGAATAACACTCAACAAATCTGTTTTACCCCCCTTGACCACCATCACATGGCCCAGGCCCGCCGTCTTGCCATGCGCAGCTTACGCAATAACGAAGTACCGGTCGGCGCTGTTATTATAGCGGCCGATGGTACCATCATCGGCACCGGATATAATCGCATCGAAAAAAAACAATCCCAGCTCGAACATGCAGAGATGCAGGCAATTAGAAAAGCGGTCAAGGTGATTGGCGGCTGGCGACTTGATCAATGCACCCTTTATGTAACCCTTGAACCATGCATGATGTGCCTTGGTGCACTGCTACTTAGCCGAGTAAAAACAATTATCTATGGCGCTCCATCTCATCTCTTTGGCATAAGTATTCTCAACCCGCAACTCCCACCGGTCTACCGCGCTCATACAATAATCCACCAGGGGTTGCAACAGGATGAGTGCAGTGATATGTTAAAGAACTTTTTTGTAAGAATACGCTCTAATAAGGAGGCCTCGAGTGAGCAACAATGCAGCATTCACCAGCAAAATGAAAGAGAACTTGCTTAAACGAAAAGCAGAGCTTCAAGAAATCCTTTCAGGGGCGAATCAGATAGTTTCAGACACGCAAGTTAAAGATTCGGGCGACGAAGCACTTACCGCTTCAATGGATAACCTCCAAAGCTCGCTCACGCAGTCTGAAGTAGAAGAACTTAATCAAATTAATGCAGCTCTTTCGCGCATCGAACACACCGAATACGGTTTATGTATTGATTGTGGCGAAGCTATTGCAGAAAAGCGTCTCGAACATTCACCGTTCTCGGCTCGCTGCATCGTGTGCCAAGAAGAACTGGAACAATCACATCGATAAACAATCCAAGAACTAGCGCTTGATGCTTGCAGCAAAGAAGAGTTTCCTTTAGAATACCGGCCTTCTTCCTTATAATGCTGGTGTAGCTCAGTGGTAGAGCACCTGATTCGTAATCAGTAGGTCGTCGGTTCAATTCCGATCACCAGCTCCAGCCTTCGCCGAGGCTACGGCTGGCTGCGCCGCTACCAATATAGGCGCAAGACAGACGGAGTAGCGAAGGCTGTCCGCCGTAGTGCACTTAAGCTCCATCGGAGTGAAAGTGTACGTAGGAGGACTGGCTGCCATCCTCATAAAATCTTATCTAAAAACGCTATTGCTTACTCTCCTACCAACACCCTATTCATGCACAGTTCACCCTCAGGCTACGGCTGGCTGCGCCGCTACCAATATAGGCGCAAGACAGACGGAGTAGCGAAGGCTGTCCGCCGTAGTGCGCCAAAGCTCCACCGAAGCGGAGGTGTACGTAGGAGGACTGGTTGCCGCCGCAATCAAATCCCACAAAAAAACCTCAATTTACTCTTGCCATCACTCTATCAATTCATGCATATTTCTCGTTCATTCAACCGACAGGCATACATACAATACGGCTCTCTAAGGGAGCTCGTACTCATATGTTTTACGTCTATTTAATCAGATCAATTAATTTCCCTGAACTCACGTATATCGGCTTCACTCTCAATCTTAATACACGCGTCACAGCACATAACAATGGCGAAGCCATTCATACTTCAAAGTACAAACCGTGGAAACTTGAAATGTATTGTGCATTCATTGATGAAGTAAAAGCAAAAGCATTCGAGAGATACTTGAAATCTGGCTCAGGAAGAGCGTTTGCAAAAAAACACTTATGGTAAAAGCCTCGCGGATGCCCCTACCCACTAATACAGAGCCGCTATTCCACTCAGCATTCCCAAAGCCATCAATGCCCACATCAATCGCCACCACAATAGTGATGCTCCCCTAGCTTTGCCACTAATGTGACAAACTACAAAGACTCCAACAAAACATACGAAGCTAAAAACAAGAAAAGCCGTAGAGTACGGGCCAGCGTAGCAACCGGCAGGACGAAAAATCGGTATAAAATACATTGCCAAGCCTAATGAAAAAACTCACGAACAATGAAGTCAATCATACCAAACGCAGCCATCACACCGTAGACAAAAATAATACTCCCAAGCCACTCAAGGCCAATCGCAAGCCTCATAAGCCGCCGCCTACGCAGACCAGTTGCCCTTTGTGCTGCATACCAAAGAATAAAAAGCGACAGCCCCAGGCATAGCGCCGTAGCCACCACCACGTGGTAGGCATAGGGCCACGAGAAGAACATCGTACTTTGCGCCACAGAGCATTTTTCCGCCATTATCTCACCCTCCAAAACCATTTACTCGTCGAATCGGACTGCACTACTCGTACGTAAAACGTATGAAGCATTGCCACAAAAAAGAGATATAAAATCATTGATACGCCATATTTCGTTGCATATGGCACAAAATAATGCTCATCAAGCGGCGTCAGATTCCATATCAAAGCATGGAGCTCAAACAAGAGGCCATGGGCCGCTCCAACACAAAGTAAAAACGGTGCATACATAAGGTTGAGTATCAACCCATTATATATTGAGTAGAAAAAGCTCTTAAGAGAATACTGAGCATCGAACAAAAAGAAGCTTATCAGCCAAAAAACCGGAATCGTATAAATCTGCGGCACTACAAAAAAGAGTAGCGCATAGAATGGCAAGCGCGCACTGTAGCGGATGAAGTAGCCAGCTGTTTTTGCTTCTAGTGAAGAACGCACACTGAGCATCATCACAAATGAAACGATCATAAGACTGCAGAGATAAATTCGCGGCGCAGCACCAATGCCATAGTACATCGGGGTAAAATATTCCCAGAAATGAGAAAAAAGACCGGTACCATCGATATAAAGGTCGACATAACCTGTCCACAGAAGCAACCACCAAGAGAAGTAACAAAGCAGCAGGCTGGAACTGCGCACAAGCGTATTAAGCGACGCAAGAGAAAGCATAGTCAGCTCTTTCGGCTCGAACAGATCAATTGAGGCATACCACTTATGCAAGAGTGTTTTTAAAAAGCCGGTTTGTGCGCGATGCATATCTTGTCCCTTCTGCCAAACGATTAGTACTCATACTCAGACAACTAGTACACCATAAAAAACCTGTCCAAGGCAACTCCAGCTTCAGTAACAAGACACTAGGATGACTCTGATTTGACATTCTCAAACCGATACAATCGCTCAGCATAACAATATATTAGACAAGCGGTTCATTCTCAGCACCTTCGACAACCGCTCCTTCATCAATACTATGAATAGCGAGAGCAAGGGCCAACACAGCCTCAGCGCAAGCTGGACTATCCAGAAGGTTTTTTTCAACAATAGCAAAAAGAGCATCGACTAACTGCTGCCTACTCATCCCTGCGGCCAACTGCCCTGCAATCGGTTCAAGCAATAAAAATAACGCTGAATCCTCTATGGAAAGGTCACCCTTAACCAGGCCATAAAGCGCCATAATATCATCTAGGCTTTTTGGCATATCGTGCTGAACACCCTCCCCTAAGACAGATCGACAGGAAAAACTCGATATATGTTTTTCATATTGCTCTGCGAGTTGAGACATAAGATCCTCTCGTCCTAATCCATTGAATGCTGGGTCAAGAGTGGCCACAAGAAAATTAGTTTCTCTTATCTGCAAAAAAATAAGCATCTTAATGTGACGAATAAAAGACTCAGAATGGTAAAACAAATCCTCACACACGGTGGTTAAATACTTAGTATGACAAATAAGCCACGGCGCAAAAAATCCGGTAAAATAATAGGGAATATAAATAGCCCCACCAAAAACAAAATAAGATATCAACGAGCAGACCGCAAAAAAAATTCTCTCTTGGTCAGAATCAGGCATTTCCCCCAGCTCCTGCAGTACTCTCCCATCCTGAAAAAGCTTTCTATACCGGGACGGATAATAAATGAAATATTTCTCACCAATTTTTAATGGCTCTGCATATTTTTCTTGAACGCTAATTGTATCAATCGACAAAACACAATCTGATTCTGAATCACTCTCTTCCTCTGAGGCTGATTCAGAATCAGAATCAATGCCATCAAAAGAGTGTTTGATCATCTGAACACTCCTTGCTTCAAGTATTTTCTTATATTTTTCAGTCAGCGCCACGGTAGAAAATAAAGCCTCTACACAACCATCAGCAGAACGATTTATCCGAACATTAAGGCACCCATGAGACTCACGCTTTACCAGCAACTGCTCATTACGACCAAGAGCAAGAGTATACAGAGAGGAATTGCTTCCAACCTCACCTAAGTCAACACTAGAGACATTAAAACTAATCCCACAGAGACTTATACAGAAAACATACCACATACTATTATTTAGAAACATTTTACCCCCTTTTGTTTCATAAAATAATAACCATTCCGGACATTAATATTCAAGGCATACAAAAAAAGGGAGTGCAGGTCATTTGACAATCCAAGGAGCATCAGCTAAAAGAATGCTTTCTTTTTTCCAGCACAAAGGCTTTATATGATCGCGCTTATTACCGCATTTATCCTCTATACGCTCATCCTTATTGGTATTGGCGCTTATGGCTACAAAAAAACCTTGGCCTCTGGTGATTTTGGCACCGGCAACCGCACCATGAACTACTGGATCACCGCACTATCAGCCCTTGCTGCCGACATGGGCGTTTATCTCTTTTTTGGCTTGCCTGGCGCTGTCTATCTCTCAAGCACCGAATGTTGGACCGTTTTCGGCCTCGTCGGCGGGATGTGGGCAACCTGGCATTTCATTGCACCAAAACTCCGTACTCGAAGCGAAGAAAGCAACAGCAGCACCCTTACTCATTTCCTGTGCACAACGGCCGGGGATACTCACGGGTACCTCACGATCGTTAGCTCAACATTACTTACCTTCTTCTTTATCTTTTACATTGCGGCCGCTTTTAGCGGTATTGGCAACATTATTGCCTACACCTTTGGGTCACCCTACTGGATTGGCGTCGTTGCAAGCGCCTGCATGGTTACCTTTTATATATCGGTTGGCGGCTATCTTACCGTTGCGCTAGCCGACGCTTTTCAAGGTGTTTTTCTCCTCTCAATGGTAGTCATCGTCCCCCTTATTACCGCATGGAACTTAGCAAAAACCGGTGTTTTCTCAGGGCCGACTGACTACACTGCATTCACGCCGACAACGATCGGTATTGGCGCCGGTATAGCGGCTGCGGTCAATTGGGGTCTTGGCTACCTTGGTATGCCACATATTCTTACTAAATTTATGGGAATCGACTCGGTTAAGAACATGAAAAAAGCCCAGTACCTTGGGCTCTCTTTTCAAGCCATTGCGCTGAGTTCCTCGGCCATTATCGGCCTCCTCGCTCGCTCCTACTTCCACACCCCACCTGCATCGGCCGAAACTCTTTTTTTACATATGGTTATGGAGCAATGCGCGCCCCTGCTAGCCGGTTTCATTCTCTGCGCAGTTATGGCGGCCGCAATCTCATCGCTTGATGCACAACTTATTGTCTGCGCATCGGTTATTGCCCGAGATCTCTTTAAGGCAAAAAATGCTCATCAAGAAAAAATCATCACCCGCCTCAGCACGATGGCCATCGCAGCCATTGGGGTCTGCATTGCGCTCACAAACACAAGTACCATGTATGCCATGGTCCGCTATGCCTGGTCAGGACTTGGCAGTACCTTTGGCCCACTCGTTGTCATGAGCCTTTATGCACCACAACAACTCACCACCCGAAGCGCACTGGCCGGCATATTAGTTGGTGGCCTCACTGCCGCCCTTTGGCCTTATTACGGACCATTTTTAGCAACGGCACCGCTTATTCCTGGCTTTTGTAGCGGCCTCTTTGTTATGTACGCCTTACCCTAGTCGCTGTCTACTTTGTTCTTTCGGTACTGAGCGTATTTGTAGAGACCGGCCACTGCAAGCGCACCAGCAGTAGCAAGACCTGCATAGGCAAAGCCTTGGCCAACTTTTTGTGCGGTGCTCATGCCACCAGCTGCTTTATATGGCGTAAGTCCCCAAAAGGCATGCGCCTTATCGGTAAAGCTTTTCTTAACATTGGCAGGAAGCACCCCAACTTCCGCATCATTGGCAATGGCAATCCCGGTTATCGGTGCGCGGCTAATAAATCCCGCAGTCGGGCTATCACGATCAAGAGATACCGGCACCACAATACCGTCCGGGGATGAACACCAATATTGAAACGGAGAATACGAGAATTGAGACTCTCGCGCATCCTTACCCCACCAATCATAATACGGTGGTGGATTAACTACAAAGCCACTTGGTATCAATAAAACCCCATCGTACGAAACCGCATGGTCAGCAGTTAAGAATTTAACCTGAATCATCGCCCCTACATCACTAGGATTAGCCCACGTTGTTTTAAAATTCTTTATGCTTGTATCAATACCATCTTCAAGTACCGCACTCATTTCTTTTCCAAGCGCATAAAATGCCGACTCGGCTAAAACCATGGCATTCAACGGAAAAATTTGTACCTCCTCCCTTGCAAGTACCGTTACCTTATTAAGTGGACGCATATAAAAAGCACATTGACCGCCAAAGAACTTCGCACTCGCCGCTATAACAAACCCACTTGCGTCGTACGAAAGCTGCAACTGCTGGTAAAGATCTTGCCGATCTTTATCAATCTTCTTCTGTTTATTTTGATCAGAATCGGAAACACCCACAAGTGCGAGATACGAAGATCGAAGGCTTTCTTGCTTATCTGCGGTAACCGGATACGCAAGCCCATCAACATATATCTGCCCTGATGGATTTAGTGCTGGATCAAAAAAAGCACCCCCTTGTATAGAAATTGAGGTCGCATCGGCCGAAAGTGCAAGACCAGCTGTCGTATTTTTCCACGCCGAAAACGCTGGCACAGTAGCGGTCACCGGACTGGTCAATGACAGCGCGATGAAGGTGGTATCGGTCGGCGTTGCACCACTAACTGCAAGATAATAATCGGCCAATTTCATACCAAAAGAGGTTGGCACGAATATCCGATGTGGCTGTGGTATTATGCCTGAAGAACTAGCGCTTATGCCATCATGCGACAGTTTATTAAGCCAATATTGCTTTACCGTAATCGGTGCCATGAGAGGATTCATTACTTGATAGATCATGCTTTGCGGGAGATTATAGGTAGTTGTTCCTATAGTTACCGCTACGGTCGCAGCGGTCGCTGTCGCAACGCTTACGGCAGCCAAAGTATTAGAAATCGTATACGAACCAACCACCGGCTGAGGACTGACGTACCCATTTGCTCGAGCACCAATAATAGGGGCATTTTCCGGATTCGAGATATCAAATGCGAGACGCTTACACGGATCCATAAGAATATCACAATCGAACGACGAGATCGGATAAGGCTTTGGCACATTCCCTGCCCCGATTGCCACCGCATCATATGCAATAGAGGTCTCATTACCGCCGGTTGCAAAAGCCTGCAATGCAACAGCCCCCGACGGATATTTTACGCAGACCAAATAATTATCACCATGAATCCACATTCGCGTACGACCATCGGTGGCAAGCCCAACCCCACTTACATCTACCCAGCGACTCCCATCAAATACCACCGCCAAATAGACCGTTGTCATAACTTGCTTGCCGCTAATCAGTTGTGGTGTACCATCAGCGTTGTACCAGGCAACCTCTGCCGCATAGTAATACGGCGCAACAAAAATAGGGCTTCCCCCGGGCGGAGAGAGCACTGCTTTACGAAGCGTGAATAGTGAAAGTTCACCAACCTGATAGATCGGCGCACTCTTACCAGGAGCGAGCTGTGGGGTAATGGCAATCTTCCTCTCTACAAAATCATCAGCAGAAAGCCACCCACCACCGGAAACAATACAGAGAACTAGAAAACTTTTAAGAACTTTATGTCGCACAGAATACATTGCATTGACCTTTCAAATATCAGGGTAATTTTCTCGAAGCGTACTAGTAGGCATACCCTAATATCCGTCTGCTTTTCGTTGTCGATACTGGGCGTATTTGTAGAAAGCAGTCAACGCAAGCGCACCGCCGGCAGCAATACCTGCATAGGCAAAGCCTTGGCCAACTTTTTGTGCGGTGCTCATACCCGCTGCTGCTTTAGTTTCTTCTTTATACGGAGTCAATCCCCAAAAGTCATGCGCCTTATCGGTAAAATTTTTCTTGAGATCGGCAGAAAGCGCAGTGACTTCCGCATCATCAGCAATAGCAAGACCGGTTATCGTCGACCCGCTAAAATCAGCAGACAACTGCGACACAACGCCACCCGATGGCGAATACCAGCATTGAAGACATAACGGCGCCATATCATAACGATAATATGGTACCGGATTAGCTACAAAGCCACCTCTCGTCACTAAAATTCCATCGTACGACACCGCAGCATCGGCGGTCAAAAATTTAACTTGGATCATCGCACCTACTTTACTTGCGTCGGCCCAGACTTTTTTAAGATTTTTTGCGCTCGTATCGATACCGTCCTCAAGTACCGCATTCATTCCTTTGCCAAGCGCATAAAATGCCGACTCGGCTAGAGCTACCGCATTCAACGGATTTTGTAGTACCTGATCCCTTGCAAGTACCGTTACCTTATTAAGTGGGCGCATATAAAAACCACATTGACCGGTAAAAAATTGTGCACTTGCTGCTATAACAAACCCACTAGCATCGTATGTAAGCTGCAACTGCTGGTAAAGGTCTTGACGATCTTTATCAATCTTTTTCTGTTTATCCGGATCAGAATCTGAAACACCCACTAGTGCGAGATACGAAGATCGAAGGCTTTCTTGCTTGTCTACGGTAACGGGATAGGCAAACCCATCAACATACATCTGCCCTGATGGCCTTAATGTCGGATCAAAAAAAGCGCCTCCCTGTATCGAGATTGAGGTCGCATCGGCTGAAAGCGCAAGCCCAGATGCAGTGTTTTTCCACGCTGAAAAAGCTGGCACGGTAGCGGTCATCGGACTGGTCAGTGATAACGCGATAAAAGTAGTATCGGCAGGCGTTGCACCACTAACCGCAAGATAATAATCGGCTAACTTCATATCAAAAGCAGTGGGGACACACGCCTTAAATGGCTGTGGAGTTACGACGGGGGAACTAGCGGGCAAGGTACCTGCCGAAGAAACAGCACTTATGCCACCATGCGATAACGTATTAAGCCAATATTGCTCTACTGTAAGCGGCGTTGCTGCCACTGGAGTTTTCGACCCGGCAGCCGGTGTAGCGGCTATCGACGTTGTGAGAGGATTCATTACTTGATAGATCATGCTTTGCGGAAGATTATAAGTAGTTGTTCCTATAGTTACCGCTACAGTAGCAGCGGTCGCTGTCGCAACGCTTACTGCAGCCAAAGTATTGGAAATAGTATACGAACCAATCACCGGCTGAGGACCGGCGTACCCATTTGCTTGAGTTTCAATAATAGTGCGACCGCACGATCCATCAGTATTAAAAAACGTAGCCGGCAGTGTAAGGACATCAAGATCTAACGAAGAAATCGTATAAGGCTTCGGCACATTTGCTGTACCAATTGCTACGGCATCATATGCAATAGAGGTCTCATCACCACCGGTTGCAAAAGCCCGCAATGAAACAACCCCTGAGGCACTCTTTGAGCAAACCACATAGTTATCACTATGGGTCCACGTCCGCGTAACACCATCGGGTGCAAAGCCAACCCCACTCACATCTTTCCAGGTGCGTAGAGACGTATCATACATCAACGCCAAATAGACCGTTGTCGTAACCTGCTTACCACTAATAAGTTTTGGTGTACCACCAGTGTTGTACCAGGTCACCTCTGCCGCATAGTAATACGGCGCAACAAATATAGGACTCCCCCCGGCCGGAGAGAGCACCGCTTTACGAAGCGTAAATAGTGAAAGTTCTCCAATACTCAGCTGCGTCATCTTACCGGGAGCGGCCGGTAGCTGCGGTACCGACACCGAAATTTTCCTCTCCACAAAGTCATCGGCAGAAAGCCAACCACCACCAAAAACAATACCGAAAAATAGAAAACTTTTGAGGAGCTTATGTCGCACACAATACATCGCATGGACCTTTCAAACATCGGGGAAACTTTTACCTATAGATCTCAATTATTTACTAAAGCGCTACCGTTAAATACAACAAAATAGATACTCTTCAGCAGAGCACGTTCGACAGAGAAATCAATATAAAGTTGACAAAGCTGCGAGAGATGGTAAAAAAATACCTCACATTACATTTCACCTTTTATGCGACAATACGTCCCATTTTTCACTTGTATTAGGTAACACACATGCCAAAACTCCTCATTGTTGAATCACCTGCCAAGATAAAAACCATCGGTAAATTCTTGGGAAAGGAGTTCAAGATCATGTCCACTTTTGGCCATGTCAAAGATTTACCACCTCATAAAATTGGGGTCACCATAACCACCGACAACCACATCGACCTTGAATATGTACCCCTCGCCGATAAAGCCGATACGATCGCACAAATTTGCAAGCAAGCACGGCAATGTGATGAAGTCTTTCTCGCATCAGACCCTGACCGTGAAGGAGAAATTATTTCTTGGCACATTGGTCAAGAAATAGCCAAGGTACTTAAGAACGGGCAAATCCATCGCATAACATTCAACGAAATTACCAAAACGGCCGTTGAGCAGGCTATAGCCGATAAGCGCAGTGTTGATGAGAACAAAGTGCATGCACAGCAGGCACGCCGGGTTCTTGATCGCTGGGTTGGTTATGAGGTCTCTCCTATTTTATGGAAAAAGATCACCAAAGGGCTTTCGGCCGGTCGAGTACAATCGGTTGGTTTGATGCTAGTCTGCATTCGTGAAGATGAAATTACCTCGTTTAAGGTAGAAGAATATTGGTCGATCCATGGCATTTTCACCATTGACGGGGAAACATTTGAGGCCGAATTGGCCCGCGTTAAAGGCAAGAAGCCAACGCTGGAAACCAAAGAAGTGGTTGATGCCATTATTGCACAGCTCAAAAATACGGCCTATGCCATTAGCAAAGTCACCGACAAGAAGCGACTGAAACAACCGGCGCCACCGTTTATGACCAGTTCATTACAACAAGATGCGTTCAATAAGCTTGGTTTCTCGGTTGACCGCACTATGCAGATTGCGCAAAAACTCTACGAAGGTCTGCCGCTTCGCGATAAAGATAATCCAGAAGCGCTCATCACCTATATGCGTACCGACTCGCTACGCATCTCCGATACGGCCATGACCGATGTCCGTGATTACATTAAAACAACGTTTGGCTCTAAGTACTTACCTTCAAAAAGCCGCCAATTTGAGGCCAAAGGTGCATCACAAGATGCCCACGAAGCGGTACGCCCTATTGATGTAAAACATACACCAGAAAAAGTTGGTCCGTATTTGAGCACCGAACAAGCAAAGCTCTATGAGCTTATTTGGAAACGGTTTGTTGCCAGTCAAATGGAAGCGGCCGAATATTTCCAACGCACCGTACAAATTGAAGGTGGTGATTATGAGTTCCGCACCACCGGATCAACACTTATGTTTGACGGTTTTTTAAACGTCTACCTAGCTGAAGAAGATGAAGAAGAAAAATCGGCAACCATTCCAAAATCAGTAGCTGACGGCAAAGCGGTTGACCTGGCAAAAGGTGAAGGCAAACAACACTTTACCAAACCGCCAGCTCGCTATACACAGGCTACCCTGGTGAAAGAACTTAAAGAAAAAGATATTGGTCGCCCAAGTACCTACGCCGCAATTCTGTCAACGCTCCAAAAACGTAACTACGTGACCGTTGATAACAAACGCTTTGCACCGTCGGAACTCGGCCGCTCCGTAAACAAACTCCTCACTGAGCACCTTCCCGACATTATCAACGTTGACTTCACCGCAACTATGGAACAGTCACTCGATAAAATCGCTGAAGGCACCGTAGATCGTGATAGCGTTCTCCTCGCTTTTTACGCAAAGTTCAGTAAAGACCTGGAAGCGTTTGGTGGCGCTCCAGGGAAAAAGGAAGCACAAAAAACCGACCTCGTATGCCCAGAATGTGGAAAGTCGCTCTATATTCGCTTTGGCCGTGGCGGTGAATTTGTTGGATGTGAGGGTTTTCCCGACTGCACATTCACTAGCAATTATACTCGGGACGAACAAGGGACCATTATGTTGACTGCAAACGAACCAAACCAACCGGAAACAACCGGCCTTAAATGCCCAAAATGTAGCAAAGAGATGGTAAAACGGATTGGCAAGTTTGGCCCATTCATTTCCTGCTCAGGCTATCCGGCCTGCAAACACATCCACCAAGAAACACTTAAAATGCCCTGCCCAAATTGCGGCAAAGCAATTGGCAAACGAGCCTGGCGCGGCGGCACCTTCTGGGGATGCACCGGTTACCCAACCTGCAAGTTCGCCGTTTTTAACGATGTACAAGAAACACCATGCCCAAAATGCAATAGCCAGCCGTATCTAGTTATCAACAAAGGTAGAGATGGAAGCACCACGCTCTCCTGCCCAAGTAAAGAATGTGGTTATACGTCAAAAGATTAGTAACCTTAGCTAAAAGAAAAAAGCCGTTCATGAACGGCTTTTTTCTTTATTACTCCTCGGCGAACACATCTATCGGATACGCAGCTTCATATTTAGAAAGGTATGCCTCCAGCGCTTGCCGCACTTGATAAAGATGCAAAAGCGCCGCCGGCTCCAAACTCTCTTGATCTCCGGTACTCAATAGCGCTAACAAATCATCGATCGCAGCGTGACAAGATGATGCCATAACAAGTTGTACTTTCATACACTGGTTGATCTCCACACGAGCTTTATCTGGAGCAGTTGCTTGACTCGGTGTATCAATAAACACTCCGTTCATAAGACTATCAATAAAGAATGCCATATCTAAGTCTGCTATCATACATTTTGCTTCAAGATAGGTTTTGGCATCATACTTGAACTCAAGATATTCATGATGCCGAAAAATATTCCCTACATCATGAACGAGACTCTCATACAATTGCTGACTGCTCATAACAAGCTCATCATGGCCAAAATCGCTTATAGAATCACTATCTGATGCATTGAGACCAATACTAAAAATTATCACTATTCCCCACAATAGCTTTTTATTCATACGTTCGATGCCTTTCGCTTTTGAGCATGCCCTAAAATGTCTGCTTACACACTGCGCCGCGGGGCGACCAGTGTAAACTCTAACTAAAAAAACAACCATACCGTAGGTATTTTTTCCACCTGGACAAACCGGTATTATTGAGGCATCATGACCTTGCTGCTTATTAACCTTAAAGCACAAAGGTCACTCGTATGAACAACTTAAGAACCCTAGTACGAACCGGTGTAACTATAGTAATAATAGCTTTGCTTGGTTGGTACACCTGGAAGCAAACCATAGCACAACCTCAATACACCATTGGGCTAGTCTATTGCCCTTCATTTCCGTTTCATGAATCTATCAATACCACTCTCATACAAAAGTTAAAAGCGGACGGCCGCTTTAAGATACAAACATTTGCGGTACCCACCGTCAACGATATGGTTATCGTCAATTCGATAGGTGGATCGGCATTAGAAAGCACGGCAGATGCTATCGTATCCACCGGCATCAGCTGCTCACAAGCCGTCACTCAATTATCACGCAAACGCAACTCTCTTAAACCGATTGTCTTTGTTGGAGTAAGCGATCCGGTAAGTTGTGGCATCATCTCCTCGCTTGAAAACCCTGGTGAAAACATCACCGGCATTAGCTCAAGCCTTCCGTACGATGACAACTTCAACGCAGCCAACCTGCTGATGGTGGTCAAACCAAACACGCGTCATGTATTGTTGCCCTACATAGCGACTGACAATGAATCTATGGCAAAAAATATCAAAACTACTTTAGCTTCTTATAGTGTCGCCACCACACTTCTCCCGGTTAACAATGAAACCGAAGCACTTATGCGCATTACCGGCAAGCTTCTCGGCCATGACACACTGATGTATCTGGAAGACGATGGCTTAGCAGCACAGGGACCGGCAATGGGAAAATTAGCATCACAACACAATGTCACTATGTTCGCCGGTTCTATCGACGGAGTAGAAAATGCGGCTCTTTCGTACGTTGCAAACCCGGCCTCTCTGGGAAATCACGCGTTCGACCTGATAAAACAGGTGTTCCTCGATCGAAAAAATCGAAGCACTATCCCGGTACAATACGCGGTAATCAAGCGTAATTTGATTATCAACACCGCATTGTGCAAAGAACAAGGCCTCAAAGATATAAAGCTCTCCCTTACCCCGATTTTGGCACATATTCGCAGCGATGAGCGCTTTGCATTAATGCATGATAACATCATCGTGAAATAGAGAAGCCGACAACACTAGCAGCTTTTAAAGGCACTCCCAAAAGTCTTCACTAGAACAGAAAGGTGCTCGACGATTTTCTGGGCATCGCTCTCTTGCGATGATTTCCCCGCTAGGGCCAAGGCCTGCAAAAGAATCCCGCCTGCCCTGCTCATGAGATCAACCATCTTCTGGTGAATATCGGCATACGCCTCGGGCACTGCAACTCTTATTATCCCTTTTTGCTCAGCCAGAAGCCGCGCCTTAAAGTAGTTGAGATTCGTATCACCTGAATTTATAAGTGAAGAAAGTGTTTCCACAAGTTGAGTATATTGCGCAGCAACGTCCGCATACGAAGCCTGAGTAGGATAAGCCATATACACAGGCATCCCATCAACAATAGGTGCACTCGCCATCACCCCATATGTGGCCATTTTTTCATCGGCACAATCCATCGCATACGCAGCAACGCCCATACTGACACACAAACCAAAAACTACCTTTTTCATCATATGGTATTCCTTAATGCAGATTAAAATAGAAGAGGCAGTAGCACCGTACAACACCGCCACCTCTTCAAAAAAAGTATTTAGCCTTCTATCTCAGCATTATGCGCATTAATCACTTGCCATAACAATGTGTGCCACGCAGTAAGAAAATCCCTATCTTCCTGCGATAAGGAATCGTGATAGTACTGATTCAGCTGGCAAATATAGGCCGTGGCAACCCGTGCATAGGCTAAGCGCTCCTCATGCCCAAGATCCACAGCCTGTATTGCAAACAACACGAGCCTCAATGAGGTTTGCAAGAATGTAAAGCTCGGCACTTCGTTGGCCAGTACAAGTGGCACCGCAGTCCTTGGCGCCATGCGTGGCGGCGTTTCTTTTTGTGGAATGCCCCGACGACCGGCTGGAGACCCTGGCGCACCGGCCGGAATTACCTGATAATTTTCGGCCATGGGCACATCGTTATCCATTGCACATACCGTAGCAACGCCGGTGCACAACAGTAGCACACTGCAAAGATTTTTTAACATACGTATAATTCCTTATTCATTACCTGATGAAATGAGTAAAAACATACGGCTTTAAGATTCTATGAAACATGATCAGAGGGGGAAAATATACTATCAAGATTTCATGATAGAAAACAACAGTTAACCGCAGCACCCCTAAAAAGATCTAACAACCAAACACTTCACGATACCGCTTAACCCGGCCTGAAACGATAAGGTCGCTGGCATATTTAGCATCAATCATGCTCAGTGCGTTGGCACCTAAAACAGAAATACAGGCATCATAGAACAATCGCATGAGCGCAAAAATGATGCGTCGACGCGATTCTGCAAATGAAAGCGGTATTTCCACCGAATCGGCCACTGCCGGAGAAGCATCACTGAAAAGCCGCCGCACGCAAGACTTGGTAGCGACATTCAAACGCATTCCTTGCTTCGCAACTTGCGGATGTCGATGATACTCATCACGATAGGCTACATACTTTGCAGAAAGGAAGCTAAGACTATTCCAAGCGGCCACCACATCGGCTTCTGCACGCATATTGTAGATCACCATAAATGCCTCACCAGCTTGCTCAACCGCTTGCTTTGCCTCTGCATAAGGAGATAGTGGTGACCCCGGTTCTTCTACAACCGCCGTGACGCCAACCGGATTAGGCGCACACACAAAAAAGGTAAATATACGCCGCATGGTAAGCTCATCACACGAAACATCACCGGCCCATGTAACCGAATGCAAGGCACACGTAGCAAATACCGCCAAAAATAGTTTTTTATACATACAAAAATTCCCCAATGCATTTTCTAAAATACATACGGCTGTGTATAAGAAACTCTGGGACGGCGGAGTGTATCATAGAGAAAAAAAATAAGCGCACTTTTACATGCGCCTATTTTTTTACGGTAAGTAGCTACTAAAAGGTGAATGCTGCGTCAGGAGATTCTGCACGATCAAGCAGCCCAGGCTCAGGCAATGCGCCAAGCACCTCCTGAAGTAACGGACCATACACCGCTTTAACTTTTCCAGCGAAAGTGCCCTTTTTTCTGGCATACGCCTCATACTCTCCTCTAAATTCCTCAGCAAAAGCTTTAAACTTCAACTCTTCCCCAGACTTCCAAGATGCCGCAACACATGCAGAGTATAACGCCGGCAAATGCTTCGCCTGCGAAAAACGGTTAATCAGGCCCTGATACGCGATGCAATGTTCCGATAGAACCATATATACATCTTGGCAGAGTTGAAGCGCGCTTTTAAGAAACTCCACCATCTCATCTAACGTACAATCAAAACGCTTAGCAGACCGAGGATCCAAGATATATATCATACAAGTTTCATCGATGAGCCGCATTAAATGCCCGCCATATTCAGCATGCCCCACAGAGCTGTCATAAAGACAGCCGCTCAAGTAATCGCTTAATTCTTCGCGGCCTCTCTCTGTTTCTTTTGCATAGAGTTGTTGCGGCGCCGCAACCAATGCAGCGAGATGCTGCATCTGCTTTGTTGTAAAATCGCGTCCACGTTTTGCTACCGCTGCCATTACTTTATCAACACGCTTCCTGAGTACCTTTTTTCGTGAAGACATCTTTTTTGTCTCTCCTGCAGATGAAGATACAACCGGAGAAATTGGCTCACTCGATGCACTGGCCAACACAGTGCCCCCAACACTAACCATAATCAACGCACTTACTATTATTTTGTACACGCACGTGTCCCTTATTCATGAAGTTTATTAAGTAGATGGCTACGCCGCAGCGCTTGGGGAAACGAATTATAGAGAAAAATAAAACTAATTAAACTTTTTTCGGCACTTCTGCCAAAAGACCATTAATATAGACTATCGCTTGCATAACTCTTTCAGTAAGCAAAGTAGTCAGCTTGGTAAACTCGTTCGTTAGCCGCATCCCGGTACGTTGGCATTCATCATACTGCAACACCATACAGGCTTGAAACTCTCTTTTATACGCACGGGCGATACCAAGAAGCTTGGTCAAGGCACTGCTCTTGCTACACCTTCCCGCAGTACGGTAAGCGCTGTCGCTTTGCCTATATTCCCACTCTAAATCCAGAACCAGTTGCCATCGCTCGCGAAGAGTAAGCACCTCTGTAAGCATAGCGAGAACATCATGTTCATCTACGCCGCAGCGAGCTACTACTAATCTAGTAATGACTTTAATTAATGCAGCACGCTTCTCATCGTCCTCTGGAAAGTACACACAGAGACCAGTAAGACACCGCACGACTGCCAAAAGCTCTTCATCTTTAAAGCGTAAATCGGCCACTGCTCGCATAAATCCATACTGCTCAAACTGCATGAATACACCTTCAGCCACTTCACTCAAGTTTGTAGCCGCTTGTGGTTCAGCTACATGCCTAGCCACTACCGTCATGTCGGCCAGAAGCTTTGAGTAATCGACTTCCTTAGTAAAGACCGTTAACGATGGAGTGAGTTCCCCTGAGACGGATGAAGGAGAGTCAGCCGCGCTCAATCCATGAGCTAGGGCACACGAACATGCCAGTATCATCAGTATTTTTCTATGCATACATACTTTCTTTTTTCTGCTCTAAACATACTACAACGCACGGCTGCATAAAAAAATTACTGGGAGCGCGAATCTATCACATATAGAAAGAAAAAAGAATGATTTGAACAATAACCCATACCACATCACCGGCTAAAACGCCGGACCAAAACAATGTGCTTTTCGCCACCCGACGCGTTATCGCACGAATGCCCGCACCGCAGGCAAGTGCAATAATCAAACCATTGGGCATAATAAGACCACCAAATACCATCGCTGCGTTAATACCTAAGCGATCAAGAAGAAAACCCAGCGCAATACCAAGAAGGACAATCGTCGTATTAAATTGAAAAGTGTTCATCAATAATGCCCGTGAGATTCCCCGATGCGCAATCAATGGAGAGACACCAAGCGTGAAATGGGTACATAATAGCCAGATAAGGACTCCAATACTCATCGCAGTAATAGCGACTCCATAGTATTGTGCACGACGTAACGTTGGCTCATCAATGCCACACTGCTGAGCAATTTTGTAGGAAAACAAACTATCAACAAGCACTCCGCCCGCAATACCAATCAACGTACAGGCAATAACCACCGAAACACCCGACACCCCCGGAATACACATCAACGGAATCATAGCAATCGTCATGTAACGACCATAGGTGGCAAGGCCAGTATGCGCCGCAAGATCACCTAAATGCCGCAGCAACGGCACTAAAATAATCGCAAAAAAACAAACCCCGGCCAGAGACATATTAAAGTAGTAACAGAGACCGGCCACCAGCACTCCACTCCACAAATCGGTTTTTCTCAATACCGCCAGAGTTGTTGCTCTTAAAGAAACTATAGAACGCATCGGATGATAGACAAACGGCTTTATAAAACTACTCACTAAGAGGCCACTACACAACGCAAACGTCACATCAAGCGTTGAAAGCGCTGGATAGCATTGCCCCAGTGGCGCCACCACCACATATTTACCGGCCATTCCCACCAACATAGGCATTACAATACTTGTGCCGGCCAGAAACCCGGCCGCCCAACAAACCGGTGACAGCCCAAGTGCCCAAAAATAGTTAGCGCACCCGGTTGCCATTGCGCACAAGATTCCGCCGCCAAAAATACCGGCTTCAAGTGGACCATAAGAACTTGCAATGGCGCTCGTAACGGCCGCACTTACCGGAAACGGTGTCGCATCATGCAGCAATGCCGGCACCGCATGCTTTGCAATGCGGATGCCAAGAATGCCGGCCGATAATACCAGCACTGCCATGAGCGCGCAAAACCAAAGCGGTGCAGCCATCCAACTCGCCCACAGGGCTGGGTCAATAAAATAAAGCGTAGGAAGCGAGAATCCAATGCCGGTGGCAATAGCACCTCCAAACGAGGCGGTAATAGTTATCAGGGCAATAGTGCGACTTTCAAGTCGCTTAAAAGAGAATGATCCACCCAACCGCACCATCATGACAATCATTGGCCCAATCCAGGGCCCCAACCCGGTCGCTAACGAAACATACAATAAGATAGCAGCCGAAAAAACCGTCAACACTGCCGAAAAAATAAGCGTAGATAGCATGCGAATGTTCCTTTAAAACCGGTAAAATGCTCTGTAGGCTACCATACCTAAAAAAAATTTACGCTGAAATGCATTTTTCTAAAGACAATCGTTTTTTTATTGATTATAATCACACCTCGTTTTGAAATTTTGCGCCCATAGCTCAATTGGATAGAGTACCAGACTACGAATCTGGCGGTTATAGGTTCGACTCCTATTGGGCGCACCAATTTACGCCAACGCGCCTGTGCCAAAGGCTCGGCACGTTGAGGCTTCAGCAGGCTACGCCGTTAAAGGCGCTCGCTGCTTGCCCGAAGATGTCTTTGAAAAACATTGAATTGTTGTTACACATGCGGTATAACGCATGTGTTGCGGAGAGGTGGCTGAGTGGTCGAAAGCGCGCGCCTGCTAAGTGTGTATACTCGTAATTGGGTATCGAGGGTTCGAATCCCTCCCTCTCCACCATCCTGCGCCGCTAAAGCGCAAGACAGATGGTGTCCGCCAAAGCTCCGATAGAGGAGCGCAGGAGGACCTGGCAGGTATCAGCTTCGCCATATGCTCGCTGATACCAAAAACAACCTCATCCATATATAGTACATTAAGCGACTGCGAGAGCATGCTCGTGGCAGACGCTGTGGCGGCACAGTCCGCCGGCAAAATTAACGTCAGCCGACACGTCGACGTCGGCACATCCCGCGGAGCGAGCAGCTCCTGCGAGTAACGAGGGAGAGATGGCAGAGCGGTTGAATGCGACGGTCTTGAAAACCGTTATGTTGAAAGGCATCGGGGGTTCGAATCCCTCTCTCTCCACCATCCTGCGCCACTAAAGCTCCGATAAAAAAGCGCAGGAGGACTTCACTCTCTGTTCGCCAAAACCAAGATGAAACAATTCAATAAATCATATAAGCTATGTTTTGTAACAATGAGTAATCGCAAAGGTCTACCTAAGCGATTGCTTACCAATCCTGGAGAACGACATGAAGCTTAATCGCGAACAACGTTCAACACTTTTTATTATATGTATTTTCCTCGGTGGTACCGCACTCAACCTCTGTGCAAGCGATGAGCTTTGGCATAGAAATTTTAGCGCCGAAGGATTACTCACAGCGGCTGCGAGAAGAAAATCAACTGCCATCGCTATCAAAGCGCCCCTCCCTCCTGTTGTCGACTGCTGCCCTTTAGGAACGGTGCAGGTATGCGACGCTGCCAGAATCAATGCCCTGATAGCTGAGCGCTACGCCATGTCCAGCCGCACATTTGGCAAGAAATATGGGACATACAGAGCCAAAATATTCATCGGCGAAAAAGTAAGCCGTTCGTTTTTTGAAGGCACAAAGCGCTATCTCAGTTTTGATTCTTTTGTAAAGCAAGTGCTCGGGGTCTGTGGCCCCACCTGCTCACCGGAACAGCGCTTTAGTCCATTACGCACCATCATAAACAATAATGGCATAGATACCGTGTATCTCCCAATCGTAGTCGACGCTTCAGGTAAAACGAGCCTAGACACAACCGCTCATTGCATCCTTGTCGAGACAAAATTTGATAGCACGCTGCAACGGATGCCAGCATCAACCAAAGAATTATGCGACGGATTATTCAACCAATCAATCAAAAAAATCCTCAGCTCTGTCATAGAAAAGTTAAACAGGGCAATACGTAGTGACAGCAGTGCAGAACAAACCGATTGCGCACAACATGCCATCGGACAATTTACGCTTTTTGCGCAAGCACTCGCCTGCGCTAACGTACTCCACGCAGCCACCGTTGTTGATACCAACGGTGCGGTGCATCTTTACCTGCTCACCAACCACGGACAAGCACCACTTAAGGATAGCTCGGTCGATGCAGTAACAGCTGAACTATGCGGCCGCCTACCGGGACTTGGTCTATCATCTAAGAAATAACTTATCTTTAATCACTTGGGGGGGCCTAATGACTACAAAACTATCATTAATAGTACTGTGTACGTTATCGATATCGACACCTATTCTGTACGGTGCAGATATCGCACCAGTCGCGCTGGAAATGGACTTTGTATTTAGCAGGCCATACTACACTACTGACAAGGTACAGTCGGCAATTGCAGCTAGAGTTAGCAAGCATCATATTTCTCCCGAAACGGCCCAAAAAGCGATAGCTCTTGATGCCAAAGGCAACCTACTAAACACCGTGAGTGATTACTGCAGTTTTGAGGAATTCATACGCATCCTCACCGAGAAAGACCCGCGCCATTTATTCAAAAAAACATCTGATAAAAGAGGCATTATCCACAATCTATACCTACCATTTAGTCTAAAAATAACACCAGCCCTTATCGTACCCGATGCTGACGACTTCTCTCAGGTAATCCTTGCGCCAGCCGAAAAAGAGATAGAAATAAACATCGACCTAAAGCCTCTGATAACTGAATCTTTTTATGCAAGCGATGAAGAAATTCCTGAAGAACCACTGCCCCCAGTACAAAGACTAAAACCAGTTATAGATTTTATAGACAAACTCTGTGAGCACTATCACGCCAAAAATGCTCAGTATTTTAGCGATCTTTACGACAACAGAGAAAATCGAGGCTCCTACCAACAAGTGTCAGCTCGATCACACATCATCGTCGAACTTGAATGTCTTCGTAGAATGCTCATCTCAAAAGAATTTTTGCACCTTATTGTCACTCTTGACTTCAAAGGGCAGGTAACCGTTCATGCGATACATGAAGCGGACACAGACTGTGCAACGCGTGAACTGGCCTGTGAGGAAGCTGCAGCGCTCTTTGGGCTAGATGCAGAGTAAAAACAGTACGTGCAACATTTTTCTTCCCCAGCCAATAACTCAATAAGTACACTACGTACACATCATTGGTTGTAATCATCTGGGGGGAACGTTATGAATCAAAACTATACATCGCTGCTGCAGCTTGTGCTTGTCATTGCTGCAGTGCTCGCGCCAAGTTGCATGCAAGGCGCTGAAGATGCACCCCACGCAGAAAAAATGTTTCACAACGCATTCGTCACCCAAACAACGCTAGAGAAACGGCATATCGGCTCCCACCCTCTCTTTGAAAATCGTGCCGCCATCATCAAGGCCATAGAGACTGAACTCAAGTATCAACATCGTGCACCAGAAGATTGCACCGAAGGAATTGTCGAGGCCGCGATAAAAAGTGTAATGCAACGAGCAATAAGGGTAGCATTAGAAAAATCGAGTAATTACCTGAACATTGCAACGTTTTTGTATTTAAAAACAAAGGGGATCGCATTCAATCTCATCACCACTGAGGCACTCAGCAACCTCTACCTTCCCATCTCATGTGACCAAGGTGAGCTAAAAATCGATCTAACACGACGATTCCTTATTGCAGAGACAGCCTGTCATCCAATTATCCAACGACCGGTAAAACTAACGGGAGTCGTCGGTGATGAAATGCAAGAGATGCGTAATCTAATCATGTACCTCGATGGTGCGGTACAAACCCTAAAAAAAACCGCGCTCACACCAGTAGAAAGTAAAGAGGCAATCACCGTAGCCACACACTACGACAATAAAATACACAACATAGAGACTGCCACCTATGAATTGCTCGCGTTCTACAATGCACGATTAAGCCTGAGACATCTTATACGAGTAGCAACCATTCTAGACGAAAGTGGCGTACTCCATCTCTACCTTCTCCATGAAACAGCCGATTAAGCAACAATAAAAGCGGCATGTACCGAACTTACTGAAAGATTAGCAGTATGAAAACCTACCTTGCAGTTATTGAATGTGTCATAGAATATAACCACAAATTTCTCATCATTAGACGCCCAAACAACTCGCAGCAAGCGGCCGGACTCCTTTCATTACCAGGCGGAACAGTTGAAGCACTGGATGAAGCTCATCGGTACGATATGCTTCGCAACGCGGTAAAGCGAGAAATCTTTGAAGAGCTTGGCTTTCATCTCGAAGATCCGATTGATTACGTCCTAACCAGCTATTTTGTGGATAACAAAGGCCGGCATGTCATCGATTCTATTTTTCATCACAAGCTCACCAGCATGCCAATCATTATCCCTTCACCAATCGAAGTACCGGCGTACTATTGGATGACTATTGAAGAAATTAATAATGCACCACATGCGCCGGAATGGCTTAAGAAATATATCGGAGCGGCTCACCCGCGTTTAGTTTGATTTCTCAGCTAAATCACTCAAAAGCCATCGGCGCACTAAGAGCATACTCACACAAATCGCCAAGAAATAGAGTGGCATAACATACGGCGTCCCATTATGAAGAAGCCCTATGCCAAACGTCATAAGCGCTGCGATGAGGTAATAAATAAAGCCCAGAACGCTTGAGGCGGTTCCACTACACCAGCGATAATCGGCTAAAGCAACCGACAACGCACTGCTATTAACCAGGCATCGACCGGCCATTGAAACCATATGTGTTGCTAAAGTAACGCCAATGAGTGCCAACGAAGAAATCGGCGTGAAGTAGGTACTCACGGCCACACACGAAAAGATACCGGTTGAGGCAATCATCATCCAGACACCACCGTTCAAAACCTGGTCAACCTCATAGCGATCATGCAAATAACTCGCAAGTCGTCCGCCCGCTATCATAGCAATTGCAATAAAGATAAAGCTCATTCCATACCAGCTTGGAGAAAGCCCGAGAAGCTCAATTAAGTAAAAAGAACCTTCGGAGAAATAGCTGAACATAATGCCACCTACCGACCCAATGCACCAGGCATAGGCCATGACTCGCTTGTCTCTCAACAAGCGCCATAAAATGTCCACCAACGAAAAAGAACGACGATCATCATGATGAAGTGTTTCAGGCAACTGGACCGCCGAAATACCGATCACTACTGCAGCAACCACCGTGAGCAGCAAAAATACATAGGACCAGCCCCATTGCTCCGCAATGAATCCCCCGACCATTGGCCCCACCGCCGGTGGAACCCCTAATGCGCTCGACATAGCTGCATAGACCCGGCTCAGCGCCTTGCCATGAAACACATCGCGGCACATCGCCTGACCAATAACACTTCCGGCACTTCCGCCAAAAGCCTGCACAAAACGACTCGCTAGCAGCAAATAAATAGAAGAGGAAAAATAGCACCCAACACACCCTATAAGATAGATGGAAATGCCAACGAGCATACTCGGCTTACGCCCCCAAAAATCCGAAATCTTCCCCCAAAAAAGCATGCCCAATGAAAAAGCAAAGAGATAAATAGTCAGCGTATATTCGACCATCGAAACCGAGGTATTCAACGCATGCGCAATATCGGGCAATGAAGGTGAATACACCGTTTCTGAAAATTGAGGAAGCCCTACCAGAGTAAAAAGTAGCCACAGCGCCGGCTGAGCAGCAGAAGATTGCATAACAAAAATCCTAAAATATAAAAAATTAAAGCGGTCCCTTTTATACTCTAAAAAAGAATAAAACGGTAGTGCAAGTGTGTATGAATAGAAAATATCCTGGTGCCGTCCCCCAAACACAGAGGCACCAGGATATTTTAGGCTTTAAGCGGTTGCTTTTGGTCTATAGAAAAAAACATAGGCCGCTCGTATCCAGTCATTAACTGCCGAAGAGTTAGACCCACCCATCAGAGGCCCCTCAATCATCGGCACGAGCACCCCGGTACGCGTATGCACCGTATCGAGCGCCTCTTGTATTATAGCCTGGCGCTTTTTGCGCTCTTCATCAAGCTCAACCCCAAAACCCCCTGCTATAGCTGAAAAAACAATGCGATGGTGACGTGAGTTATGCATAAGACCGGCTAAATTCTCGATTTGCCTATGTATCTTAAGAAGCAGCTGCTGGCCCGCATCACCGGTAGGATCTGTATCAAGATGCTGCACGATACTCTGCTGACACGCAGAGAGCTCTTGTAGTGCATCGACAAAAGCGGCATCAGATGCAATAGCGGTATAATGCTCAATCCATTCAGCGAGTTGATTATCCCCAGAAGGCAGCGAATTCTCCGGCAACGCTGCGTAGGCAACCTGTGCTTTTTGCATCCACGCAGACATTTCAGGAGTTGGCGTTACGGGTACTATCGAAAATTTACTACCCACCAGAGCAGAAACAGGCTCATGAACCGCCGCCGCCAACTCCAAAAACGTCTTATTCATCTCTTGCGCCTTACGGGCCAATCCGGTAAATATGGCCGTAATCTCACTACGCTCAGCTTCTGTCTTCTTGTTCATATAGGTAGATAAATACTGAGTATTCGCATTCGCCTTCACTACCCAGTCCATAGCAAACTGACCGGTCGGATCTTGCGCAAGATTATCTTGCAACTCAGATAATGCCGCATAATGATCCCTCATATAGGCCGCATACTCCTTATCTTTATAGAGAACGGTAAAGTACTCTATAAGCTGTTTCAATTCCTCATCATTAAGAATTTGGGCTACTTGTGTGTCTTTAAATGCATCTATCATGGAATAGACCTCAGTTATATCGATTATCGTTTGCCAATCAACCGACTTCTGCTCCTCGCATTTAACAATGGCAACATCCAATGCCTCACTTGCGCTCAACATCGCCTGTGCTTTTTTGCGCAGCAAGGTTGCTTGAACACGTAAATGAGCCACGGTAGAGATCTCTTTTCCTAAAATTTCTTTGATCTGAACAAGTTCAAATCCTAAAAACTTTAACGCCAAGATCTGCTGCAACCGTTGTAAGTCGGCCTCAGAGTACAAGCGATAGCCATTATCCAATCGTATACTCGGCTTGAGTAAATTAATCTCATCATAATGATGCAGCGTGCGCACCGAAATGCGCATTAATTTACTCAGCTTTCGTACTAACCATTGTGCCATCGTTCGTCCTCCTCAATAACCAGTATCCGGTATCACGTTACGTGAGAGTCAAGTACTATTTTGCCGCTTCATAAGCTGCCAGTATCCAGTGCATCATTTCAACGGTCATGTCGGGTCCCAGCTGAACCTTCACGCCAGAGCGCTGCACCGCAAGCCGTATTGCTTTTGATATAAGCTCTACAATGTCCTGTTGCTGCTGCTTGCTCCGCTTTGCAAAACCGGCGTAAAGCAATGTACCGATAACCTCTTGTGCCTTTTCTCTATGCACTGAGGGTATGCTACCCATGAGAGTACCATACGCCCGCCAACGCATGCCCCACTCTTTGCCAATTGAGCTGTGAGGATCAACCCCATCGGCCATAAGCACTTTAAGCTCTTCAAGAAGCACCCGCTCCTCATGCATAAGGTCCAAGAATTTTCGATCTCTGCTCAGGGCCGCATAATATTCAACCAAATCCCTTAGCTGAGATTCACTCAAAAAGTTCTCATACAGCTCTTTACGCAATGCATCTGCCATAGAATATACCTCGGTTATATGGACTACTATTTTCCAATCGACCGATTCCCGTTTCTCACAGCGAGCGATCGCACTCTCAAGCGCTTCACGAGCATGCAATAAAGCCTCTGCTTTTTGTAGCAAAAGATCTGATTGAAGTTGTAAATGGGCAAGCGATGATGATTCGGCCGCTAAAACTTTCTTAATTTGATCTAACCCAAATCCTAAAAACTTTAAGGCCAAAATCTGCTGTAGTCGTTGTAAATCGATCTCAGAGTAGAGGCGATAGCCATTATCCAGGCGTAAACTTGGCTTGAGTAAACCAATGCGATCATAATGATGCAATGTCCGCACCGAAATGCGCATAAGCTTACTCAGCTTGTGTATCAACCATTGGGCCATTGCCTACCTCCGTATTAACCAGTCTCCAGTATGACGCTGCGACAGAGTCAAGGGGCATAGAAAGATTTCGATACAAATCCATCAAGAAATACCATCATGGTCTGCTCATCGTGGAATGCCCCGTTCGTAAACGATGACCGAGGCGTATGACCAATCTTAACAAACCCCTTTTTGGTATAGCAGGCAATAGCAGCCTCATTATCACATCGCACCCCAAGCTGTATCTGTAACAGCCCCATACTCTTTGCATGGAGCATAACCGCATCAAGCAAGCGGCCACCTATCCCCTGGCAACGATAAGTAGGCGAGACATAGACGCTAAAAATAGTCCCTCGATGATAATATTTTTGCTGCTGGTGAGGCATTAACGCAATTATGCCACCCACACAACCGTCAACAAAGGCGGCAAAAATACTTTCCCTTTCAAAGACATGTCGCCACTCTGCTTCGGTCCGATCTTTCTCTTCTTCATACGTAGAGCCAAATCCATCAGGCGAAATAGCAAGCGCTTCAAGCCTAATAGTTCTCAGCACCGACCAATCGACCGGTAGCAGTTGACGTACCATAATAGCCATAGATAATCCTTATGCTGTAATGCGCAAAAACTGCGGCCACATTACCGTCTTTTTTGAACTCACACAAGAGTTCGTGGTTGCATCGTTCACAAAACATGCTAGGCTCGTAGTATCTTTTCTTTAGTCGTCACACTCCAGAGGTAAAGTATGAGCGAACCACACAAAACGACACAAATCGTCCTCATTTATACAACGGTGTCATCGCGTGAACAAGCCGAGACGATTGCGCGTGCCGTAGTTACTGAGCACTTAGCGGCATGTGTGAATATCATGCCCGGAGTTACTTCGTTTTGCTCGTGGAACAATGCGGTAGCAAAGGAAGAGGAATACCTCATCATACTTAAAACCGGCATTGCACAAAAAACAGCCCTCCTCTCGTGGCTTGACACGCATCACCCCTATACCGTACCGGTACTTTTGAGTGGCTCGGTTGAGGTGAATGAAAAATTTGCTCATTTCGTACAATCAGCACTGCACACCAGAAAGGACTTGAATGCCCGATAACGTCATAGTCACCGAACGAATCGTGCTCCGCCACTGGCGTGAAAGCGACTTTGAGGCATTTTTTGCCATGAATACCGATCCACGGGTCATGGAATTTCTTGGCGAACCGCATACACGAGAAAAATCTAAAGCCGCTTTTCAACGCATGCAAGATCATATACAAGCACATGGCTTTGGCTTTTGGGCCGTCGGCCTGGTTGATAAACCAGAGAGTTTTATCGGCTTTGTTGGCACCGGTCATATCGGTTTTGAAGCTCACTTCACCCCGGCCGTTGAAATTGGCTGGCGACTGCTGCCGCAATACTGGGGGCATGGCTATGCAACCGAAGCGGCAAAAGCGGCTCTCGACTACACCTTTAGCAAAGGGATTGCTGAGGTCGTGGGCTGCACCATCCCGGCAAACGTACGTTCGCAGAATGTTATGCATAAAATTGGTATGGAGCGAGATTTCGCCGGCGACTTTAACCATCCCCGCGTTGAGGTCGGCCATCGGCTTGCACCCCATTGGCTGTATCGCATCAAAAATACAGGCATTCTTCCGCGCTAATTAGCCTTTGATCACCCAGAACGGTTGCGCCTTAACCCACAAGCATGTTACACTAATAGAATATAGTCGAACACGGCCAGCTCTATTCAAGACAATAAATGCAGATAAGGCTTTTGCGCGGCGAGTTCAAGGGGGGTAAAGAGAATGAGAAAAAATATAATTATACCGTATTTTTTTGCTACGATTCTTATTGCAACCGCCTATCCACTGCAGGCCCGATGGAACCACCTCGCCACCGCCGGCGTAGCGGTTGCCGGACTCAACTTAGCCGCACAGCTAGCAGACAAAAAGCAGCGCACTGCATTGTTTAAGGCAAGCACACGCACCAATCAAACGCCTTTCACCGCTCGTATGCGTATGGCATTATTGACCGGATTGCCCTTGGCAGCTGCACTTATCTATGCATTAACTGGACAACTACCAGCACCGCAAAAAACAGCCACCCCGCCGGCCACTAAACCACTCAGCAAGCCTCAAGAACAACCGATAGTTCCTCCAGCAGCAAAGCCGACTGCCACCGAGGCACAGAAAAAAGCACTTGGGGAAAAAGTATTAAGCACCTATCGAACCTACGTAAACAATAAAAAATATAAGAAAGAGCAGCCATTTAGAAATCTAGTAACGCAAGCAACAACGGCACAAGAAACAAGAACCGCTCTTGAACAAGCGGCCACCAACACCATCATCGAAAACTACCGTACTATCCGTCATAACCGACAGGGAGCAAGATTTCGGGACGTGGTAGAGCGCGCTCAGGCAGAAGAACGAGATCGCATTGCCCTAGAAGCTGAAATCGCCCGTTTCGGAGCAGAAGCAGCAGCACAGCGTGTACGAGAAGAAGCGGAACGAATTGAACGGGAACAACGAGTGCATGAAGAGCGCGTAACCACTCAAGTAAAGGTTATAACCGATCAACTTGAACAAGTTTTAGAATCTACCGATATTGTAGTCAGCCTCAAAGACGAAATTACAGCCGAATATGAACGTATGAAAACTCTTCTGACAAGCGGTGGTGCCGCCTTAAGAAATGCAACCACACCAAGCGAGGCTCAGCAGGCAGGTGAGAATGTGCTACGTAATCTTCAAGCCGCACAAGATGCTGTTGAATCAGCGCAGCGATTAGCTCGATCTGCTCAGGCTGAAGCCGAAGGTATACGGGAAGCATCTCGAACCCTGTACAATCAGCATACAGCCTTTGGCCTTGCCGAGCGAACTGCTCCACTGCGTGACACCGCTATGCAAACAGCCGAACAGGCACAGATGGCCGCCCAGGAAGCTGCCGAACGAGTACACATGATCAGAGGAAGAACAAGATACGCCATACTGATGGCTCGTGAGTCAATTACCGCGGCACGGAGAACCTTTCCTGGACTAAGTATTATGCCGCCCGACTATCCTGATGAAAACTAATCAAGCTCTTTCGAGGCTGCCGCGACAGTATTCGATCGATACCATTGGAACTGTACGCACAACACAATGCAATACCCAACCGCACGCAAACCATTGAATACGCTCTGTATCGGTAGGTTAAGCAGAAACGAAATAATCATCTCCATGAATCCGGCAAAACCCAACATCGAAATGTAGGCAAAGCTTAACCCTTTAACACTCTTGCGGGCATGATTTTTGAGTACTTGCGGTAGCTGAGTAAAAATCTGTACCACGACCGAGATCCATCCCATTGCATTACCAATCGCATCGGGATACCACCAAGCGACAGCTAACATTGCGGCGGTAACGACATGAAGCACCACGTATGAGGCAACCAGAAATGTGCGTGCCTCTTTATCGCGACAATAGTAAAAGCATTGCATCACCAAGATGCTAATATTAAACATTAACAACGGCTCCATCACTCGACAGGCAAGGGGAAGCATCAGTAAAAAAGTGTAGACAGTCGTAGCCATGTTACCGGTGTAATCAAAAAACACCATCCGATAACTCAACCCTGACGTAGAACGATTTTTATAATTCAACAAAATTTGCGGAATCCCGGCAAAATAATAAATAGTGAATGGAATCCAGGCTGTCCAGCCGTACGAAATAACACTCAACTCGGCCATATAAATCCCTTACGATGCTCTCTTCTTTTTACTAAACGATGCAAATTGATAGATAAAGATCGTATAGACTAACAGACCTCGCACCGCATTCAAAACACTTTGTATTGGCAAGAGCCGCCAGTAAGCAATTCCAAGCTCAGCACATGCGGCCGAACCAAGCATAACTACATACCAAATACTCAATCCTTCAACGCTTTTTTCTCGCTGATTTTTAATAAGCTGCGGCAATTGAAAAATCGCGTATAAAATCGTAAAAAGCCACCCGGTTGAAAAGCCAACCTCAAGTGGGTACATGCCACCCCAAAAAAGAACGGCCAAGGCGATAGTAACCACCGCAGCGTAGCTGTACGCGATCTCTTTCGAGACACTTTTACGCCCGCTATACCAAAATTCCTGCAAAGCCAACATCGTCCATGCCAATAAAATGAGTGGATGCATAACCCGATACGCAAACGGCAGGCACATAAAATGGTCGTACAAGAGAGAACACATAAGGCCACTAATGCCCAAAAAAACCGTCCATTGGCTTAAGCTTTTGGTCGATTGCTTACACCAATTCAAATAAACCTGAGCTAACGGTGCACCGCAAAAGAGGATCATCGGAATCCAGGCAATATACTCGGATAAATGAATCATGAATAAAACCTTGGTAATGCGCCTATACGCGTTTTTATCGATAGGCAGCAGTACACCATAAAACGACCTGGTGAAAACAGATATTATCTATTTTGCACCACTGTTGCCTGACGCAGTAGCACTAGAACGATTGCGATAGATAAAAAACTGCGCTAGATAAATCAAATAACAGGTCGTGACGCGCAAGGTCGCTAGTATCGTTGGCATTGGCAACCCGTAGTAGAGGGAAAGCGACAAATCACATATCCCTCCCCACCCAATGGCCGATGAAAACAGAATATTAAAACCAACCGTACTTTTACGTTTCCAATTTCGATAAATCTGCGGCATATCGGACATGACACCGGTAATAACTGCTAACCAACCGCCAAGCATCCCGGCCTGTAGCGGATACCACTGGCTAAAAATAAGCAGCGCAACCAGCGTAGAAACCAGCTTAAGATAACAGAAGCGGAGCCACCGTTGCTCGTGCCAGATCTTATCGTAAAAATATCCCTGTAGCGCCAAAACAATAATACCGGAAAGACAGGCCGGATAGAGCACTTTATGCGCCAAAGGAAGGTTCAACAGATAGACATATACCGTATAGGTAGAAACCGCAAAAATACGGAGAAATAGCATCCAGGCGCTTAATCCAACCGCATCACCACGACGATAATTGGTTAAGATTTGAGGCCACGATGCCACCGTGTATAACGATATTGGCACCCACATTAATACGGTATAGTCCATCAAGTACCTTTCTAGTGTCGCGATGACCTTATTTATTGGCCATATATCGACGTACAAACTCAACCATTACGCGAACACCGGTTCCGGTTGCGCCCTTACCTAAATACGTTGTACCAGGAATTTTGCTGTCGGTACCAGCAATATCAAGGTGAGCCCAACGACGACCTTTATCAATGAAATGCTCAAGGAACAAGGCGGCTGTAATCGCGCCGGCTTTGTAGGTTTGCGATCCAGAGTTTGAAATATCAGCAACGGTTGATTCAATAGCCGGCTTATATTCGTCAGACAACGGCAACGGCCACACCTTATCACCGACAAAGAATCCGATATCGGTTAATTCTTTGGCCAATTCTTCGTCCCGCGTCATAAGACCGGCATAGAAAGGCCCAAAGGTTGCGGCGCATGAACCGGTTAGTGTTGCAATATCGATCACTACGGCCGGATCAAATTTCTTTTGTACATAGCACAATGCATCGGACAAGATGAGGCGCCCTTCCGCATCGGTATTTTCAATTTCAACATGCAAGCCATTCATTGCGGTCACCACGTCATCTTGCTTACTTGCTCTGCCACTTGGCATATTTTCAACCAACGGCGCAATACCAACAACCCGAACATTTGGTTTAATTTGAGCAATAATTTGTAACGCCGCAAAGACGGCGGCCGCGCCGGACATATCATACTTCATGCCGGTCATATAGTTGGATGGCTTCAGGCTGATACCACCGGTATCAAAACACACCCCTTTACCCACCAACGCGATCACCGGAGCGTTTGCATTGTTCACCGGTGCATACTCAAGCATTACAATCTTGCCTTCATGCTCAGAACCTTTTGCTACCGAGTAAAAGCAACCCATGCCCATCGCGCGAGCTTCTTCTTGCTCAATAACCGTATATCCAAGGCCAAATTCTTTAGCGATACTAGCGGCTTTTTCGGCCATAACGGCCGGATACATATGGTTGCCTGGGGTGTCGGCAAGCGTACGAGCCATGTTCATTGCTTCACCCACCAATGAACCGGTCTTGAGTGTTTCGGCTTTGGTCACATCGGTTGCCGTAATAAACAGCGATGGCTCCCATAATTTCTTATCTTTTTTAAATGTGCTGTAATGGTAGCTGGCAAGGTGCAACACGGTCGCAATTTGCTCTAAGTAAACGTCACACGAAAGACCAAACGGTTTTGGTGCAGGAACACAGACAAGAATTTCTTGGGCTCCGGTTGCTTGAAGGTGATTGTAGCCGCTGCCCAACGCACGTCGCAGCGTCTCCATATTCTCAACCGATTTTTTATCAAGATCACCAAGACCCACAAAAACAAACGGTATCCCATTAACCACATGGACGCACGACTGCCCCGCCTTGCCCATAAATTTCATCGCTTTAAATACCGCGGCAAGATCAACACCCTTAAGATAAGGTGCGATAGCGTCACTCGTTAAAGAATTAAAGGTGGTTGAAATTTCCGAAGCCATAACCGGAACGAGAACAGCACCTATTGTTTGTGCCGCTGATTGAAATGATACTGAAATGCTCATGTAAATTCCCTACTGAAAGTAAGCCACTTGAATTCAATGCGTTGACGTTACCGCGCCATAGCGCGCCAATAGAATCAACATCTTCATTCATAGTAGCTGTGACCAAATACCATAGGGGCAGATCATATCAAGAAAGAGAGGGCAGCGCTATCCGTAATGCCTCAAGCGCTAAAAGAACACAGCGCAAACGGGTTGGTCCAACAGCCACCCCAATACGTTCTTGCATATATTGCGCATTGATCGTTGCAATCTTTGATACCGATAATCCATGAAGATGCTCCATAAGCATTGAGGCGGCCGCTTGGCTCAACACACAGCCTTCCCCTTGGAATCCACAGGCAATCACTCGGCCATCAACTATCCTGCCCGCAACTGAAATGCGGTCACCACACGATTGATTCACCAGTGCGGCTGAAAAATGAGGGTTCTCTATAACTCCCCGGTGCCGAGGAAATTTGTAGTGGTCAAGCAGCTCATCGTGGACTAACATGGCGCCATTCATAAGATTTCTCGCCAGCGAGAGATACAATTGCGTAGTGCTGCAATAAGATGCTCAACCTGCGCCGGTGAATTATACATAAAAAAGCTAGCCCGAACCGTTGCTTTATTGCCCCATAATGATGAAAGTGGCTGAGCACAATGATCACCGGCACGCACCGCACACCCATACTGACCCAAACTTGAGGCCAGATCATGAGCATGAATGCCATCAACATAAAAACTAACCACATGCCCTTGCGATGACAGCAGCTCCTTATTGCCCACCACATGAACACCCGGGATACTCTCAAGCGCGCCAATGAGCTGCGCACAAAGCGTCGCTTCCTGCTGCCGCAATGCGGCAAAATCAACGTATTTCGTATAAAAATCAAGTAATGCCCCAAGACCAACCACTTGCGCTATTGGCGGTGTTCCGGCTTCAAAGCAATGAGGAGCGGCCTGCCACGTCATAAAGTCGTCGGCTACCGCAGCCACCATGCCACCACCAAACCGATACGGCTTCATATGCGCATGCATGCTACTTCGCGCATACAAGACACCGAGCCCGGTTGGTCCACCCATCTTATGAACAGAGAAAGCGAGAAAATCACACTCAAGCCTCTCTACATCAATTGGTGCATGAGCAATCGTTTGTGCCGCATCAATGATTACACCGGCCCCGACAGAGCGAACCTTAGTAATGCACTGACGAAGCAGATAGTTATCAGCACCCCAGATTGGCCCGAGAACATTTGAGCTCATCGTTGCCGCAAAGACTTTAATAGATTTGGTCAAAAGATGATCAAGCCCGGAAACATCTACACAGGAAGTTATGGGATCAATAGGAAGAACATATACATGAGCCCCATAGCGACGAGCCATCTCATGCCATAGGACATAATGAGCGTGATGCTCTGCCTGCGTAATGATAATACCATCGCCAGGCTCAAGAATATGCCGTGCCCACACATACGCAATCGTATTCAAGCTATCGGTTGCGCCGGCGGTAAAAATTATTTCGGCACTCGACCGAGCATTAATGAATTGAGCTACCTGGCCACGAACACTTTCATACTGAGTAGTCGTGCGTTCGGCACTTTCGTAAACCCCGCGATGGACACTTCCATGGGCTCGTTCGTAAAAATTGCTCATCGCCTCGATAACCGAGGCCAAGGTACAAGCGGTAGCCGCACTGTCAAAATAGCATTGCTGGCTAGCTTTTTCAGAAGGCGCTAGCGCCGGAAAATAATGAGATAAAGGGGTAAGAAGTATTTTGTTCGTTACCATACCTAAGTAGTGTATCGGGATTTTGCACGCACGTCCAACCAAGCAACAGCGACCCCTCTAAAAACGTAATCTACCCTTTTAAGCCGCCCCTGTGTATACTCTGCGCTCTATCTCGATGCGTATCAAACAAAAAAGGAGTTTGTTATGAGCCAGCACCGGCCAACACAAAAACTATGTTCTTTCTTCATACTTCTCACCCTATTCTCTCTCACCGCTTTACCGCAATCCAAGGCTGAACAGACCGAAATGGATACAAGTGCGCAAGACCATTACATAAACGCGCTGCTCCATAAATATCATCTAGCGCCCCATGAACGCTTATTTAGCTATCGATTTAAACATGAAATTTACAGCCCATTGCTCGGCACATCACGGCAACTCCCACCAGACATTGAGAAAATAGCAATTCAGCAAAACAGTTATCTACAAACAACCACGTACTTCCGCGACACCAGCCTCTTACACAATGGCCCCAAAGTCAGATCCTATCAACTCATGGCGTCAAAAGATAAAAAGGAATCAGGGTCGATTATTTCGGCCGTTACCGATGATGGCGTTGTCATTGAGGGAACGCTCATTAAGCGAAACAGTTCCACCTTGCTTGTCGTCGGTGGTGGTTTTACCCATTACCGAGAAAAAATGGCTCCTATGGGCGATTTATTTAACAACTATGACGTTCTTTTCTTTGACTATCGTGGTCATGGTTATGCAAAAAGCAAACTCTTCAAGCCAAAGACCTGGAAAAATCTTTCCCAACAGCTACTCGGCGTCGACCCCAAAAAAGTACGCCTCGGCCTCTCGGAAGAAAAAGACGTACACGCAATAGTTCAGCAAGCCTGCCGGCTAAAGAAATATACTAACATCATAGGTCTCGGTGTTTGTTACTCAGGGCTTATCTTTATCAAAACCGCCGCCCTCTATCCAAATCTTTTCACCAAGCTCATTCTTGACGGCTGTTGGTTTTCACTGCGCGATTCGGTAGAAACACTGGCCCGCGACCCAGGCTTACTCGCTCGCTCGCAACGTCATACCAAGTGGGAGCAAAACTGGCTAGTACGGCAGCGATGGTTTCAAAAATCGGTACTATGGCTTGGTCAAAAGCTCTTCGAAATTGAGTTCAATACGGTTTCGGTGCTTGATTACGCACCACTTCTCAAAGAAACAATGCCTATCCTATTCATCCACGGCAAAGATGATGTCATGATTCCACGAGAACAATTTGAAATCCTGTTTCATGCTACCAATTGCCGCCAAAAAATAGCCTTCATCACCGACAATCCGCATGTATGGAATCATCTCAAGGAAAAAGAACTCTACAAAGAGGTGGTAGAAACGTTTGTGAACATGTCCTATGAACAATTCAATCGGTTAATGATATCACCGGAAGCGTTAATAGATTATAAGCAATCTCGTCTGATGCAAATCACAAGCAGCACATCTACAAAAAAATAGTTGCTTCGGCGATGCCTACAAGGCATACGCCTCGCAATGACGGCCGAACATGGCAAGCGTCAGCTTCGTGCTGCTCGCAATGCTCAACTGCTTCCTTTTTCAATACGCTTACACCCCACACTACAGCGTACGCTGGCACACAAACAAGCTCAGTCACGAAAACCTTTGAAAGCCGCGAATCACCACAGAGGGCGGCTTAGGCCATCAGCGAGCAGCGCGACGCTGATAGGTTCCTTGTTCGGCCGTCATTGCGAGCTTTGTGCCATTATATGGCCGAAGCGTGGCAATCAGCAAAGACGCGAGCCAGGGGCAATCGCATCATCAACACTTACTAACGATATCTTGTCACCATCTTTAGCAATCAGCATCATACCTTGTGATAACATGCCCAGCATCTTACGTGGTGGCAAGTTAGCTACAAACAATCCACGCTTTCCAGTCAGCTGTTCAGGCGTAAATGATTGCCCAACGCCGGCTAGAATTTGTCGCACACCGTAGCTACCCAAATCAACCTGCATACAAAGCATCTTATCCGATTTCTCAACGCGCACACAGGAGACAATGGAGCCTATCACTAATTCAACTTTTACCAGCTGATCAATTGTGATAAAGCCGTCCTCCGCCGCCCCTTCTGAGTTCGAGCGCGACACAGCGGCTACTACTGGCGTCACGGGATGCGTAACTTTTACGGCTGGCTGTGATTGTGGTGGGGCAAGGGCTTCGAGCTCTGCGGCAGCTTCTTTGTACTCGATCGGCAGTTCAGGCCGCACAAATAACGGCTCACGTGGCACAAAATAAGTACACGGGACGTTCCATTTGCATGCATAAATTTGCTCTTTGGTTGCCGACAGCGTATGTCCCAAAGAAGCAAGAAGCTGCTTTGACTTATACGGCATAATCGAACTAATAAGATGACCAATGATATACAAACTTTGCGCGGTCGCCGCTAATGTTTCACTAAATTGTGCCGGATTTTCTTTCGCTTTTTTCCACGGCTCCATCTCATGAAAGTAAACATTCACTTTGGTAATGAATGCCCAAATAGCCGCATGCGCCTGCGAAAGCTGTAATCCATCCATTAACACTTCAAACTCGCCCAGCATTTCGTTACAAGCTTCATGCAATTTTTTACTCTCTTCTGACCATGTTTTTGGCACCACAACCTCGGTCGCACTGTATTTCAATGCAAGTGACGCTGCACGCTGTAAAAGATTGCCTAAATTATTGGCCAAATCACTTTCAATCCGGCTCACAATGTCAGGAACACTTATATTACCGTCGTGATTAGTAGGCATATGTCGTACCAAATAAAAACGTATCTGATCAACACCAAAGTGATCGGCAAGCTTCAATGGATCAAGCGCATTACCTTTTGATTTGGACATCTTATCGTTATTAACCAGTAAATACCCATGCACTAGCAAGCGTCGGGCCGGCTGCACCCCAACCGCCATCAAAAACGCAGGAAAATAAACGGCATGAAATTTCACAATATCTTTTGCCATCACTTGCACGTCGGCCGGCCAAAATTGCGCAAAGCGACTGCCAGCTTGCGGCCCCGTATGCAAGAAACCAAGAGCACTTACATAATTCATAAGTGCATCACCCCATACGTACACCGTATGCTCTGGATCACTCGGAAATGGAATTCCCCATTCAACCGTCGTACGCGAGATACTCAAATCTTTAAGACCACCTTTTACAAACGCCAAAATCTCATTAATCCGTTCCTTAGGATGAATGAAGTTCGGATTTTGCTCGTAAAATGCAAGCAGCTTTTCTTGATATGCCGAAAGACGAAAGAAATAATTTTCTTCACTAATTTTTTGCAAGCCACGAAAACAGCTCGGGCACGTTTGCTCACCTTCAACGACAACAGCCTGCTCTTGCGTTACAAATGTTTCACATGGCACACAATACAAACCTTCGTAGCGAGCTTTGTAGATATCACCTTTAGCAATCAACTGCTCAATCCATCGCACCACCGTCTGTTTGTGCGCAAGCTCTGTAGTTCGAATAAAACGATCATAAGACAACTCATAACGCTCCCAGGCCGATTGAAAAGCCGGAATCATTTGATCAACAAACTGTTGTGGGTGCATTTCTGCCAATGCCGCTTGTTGTGCAATCTTTTGTCCATGCTCATCGGTGCCGGTCAAAAAGTAAACCTCGTTACCTTTAAACCGCTGCCAGCGAGCGATCACATCGGCAAGCAACGTTGAGTAGAGCGTGCCAATATGCGGCTTTGCGTTTACGTAATATATTGGAGTGGTGATGTAAAAACTTTTTTTTTGCGCGCTCATATACCCTATACCCCTTTGCTTTCTAATCTCAAATCAGGAATTCCCCACAATGGCTTCAAAACACGATTCCATCGAATAATATTGGTAAAAAATGTAATCGGATTCTGGAGCAAGGCAAGGAACCAAAATGGCTCTTCACTATCAAGTGAAAACAGAATAACGCTTGCACGTCCCAATAAAAGTTCTTGGTCCACAAACCCTACAAAACGACTGTCATGACTGTTGTGACGAGAGTCACCTTGCACCCACAACTTGCCCTCAGGAACGGTAAATGGCCCAAACTCATCAACGGTATAATGCTTTTCTGGATGCGTACGATCAAAAAGGTACCAGGCCTTATCGGCCGGCTCCATTATCGGAGTCCCAACCCATTTATCGGTTACAACCTCATCAGGTGTTATTGCATAATAAGGCTGATCAGCAAGAGGAATTGAGAGATCAACCGTATACATAACCTCTTTAGTTTTACTATGCAAAATCGATGGCACTATTCGTGCAAAAAACGAATGCGGCGATACAAAACCGGTATTTTTGCGCACCCTAAGTAATGGATACGGATTCACATAAGACTCCTCAAGATGCTCTCCATTGAGATAAAGCACTGCACGGCCCTCCTCCACGCGACCCTCAATAGTATCACCCGGCACCGCAATCACCCGTTTTACCCAATTATTAGGCCCAGCAGGCAAGACCCCAAAGAGAGATATCCCAACATATTTCTGCCACATTTTTTGCAGAGAGTTTGTGCTGTACACAAACTCTGGATCACTAAACATAGCCTGATCACCGCGTTGAGGTTTTTGCATCATGTACACCATCTTGTTACCCCAGATGCGATCGCCTACCAAAAGATTGGGCTCTGCAGAGCCGGTTGGCACATGATAAATACCAAAAACGAAGGTACGTACCACAAACGCAATTAAGAGGATAAAAACAATATCGATAATTGTTTTACACAAGGTAGGTGAACATTGTTTATTTTTATGCATACGCTCTCCCGATACTATTCTTCTAATTTCTCAGTAGGGATTTCACTCAATCGATGCTCTCGCAAATCAGGAATTCCCCACAACGGCTTCAAGAAGCGACTCCATCGAATTACATGCGCAAAGAATCCAACCGGATCCTTGAGCAAAGCAAACAACCAGAACGGCTCTTCGCTATCAAGCGAAAAGAGAACAATGCTTGCACGACCAAGTACATGCTCTTCATCCAAGAACATCCAATAACGACTATCGCGGCTATTGCGTCGCGAATCACCCTGCACCCAGTATTTACCGGCAGGAACAGTAAACGGACCAAATACATCAACATTACGATTGGTACGATGCTCATATGATGGCTCAAACGCCGGCAACAAGAGCGGATCGGCCGATATTGGATGCCGTAAAATTTCTTGTGGCAACATGTGATAATACGGCTGCTGATCAAGCGGTACCAATGGATCATAGGTATAACTTACTTGGCGCGCACGTGTATGCAAGAAGGACGGCAACACACATCCCAAGAATGAGCTTGGCGCAAAAAATCCGGTTTGCTTGCGCAGTACTAACAACGGATATGGGTTCACATAAGATTCGTCCAGCTTCTCACCGTTACGATACACCACGGTGCGACCACCTTCCATACGACCTTCAATCGTATCACCAGGCACCCCAACAACACGCTTTACCCAGTTATCCGGCCCACTTGGTAATAAGCCAAACAGCGGAAGACCGGCATATTTTTGCCACAACCGCTTAATAGTATTTTGACTGTACCCAAACTCTGGATCGTTGAAAATAACCAGATCGCCGTGTACTGGTTTTTGCACCAAGTACACCATCTTATTACCCCACAACCGATCGCCCACAAGAATGTTTGGCTCGGCCGATCCGGTTGGTACATGATAAATACCAAATACACAGGTACGAATAACAAACGCTGCAAACCCTGCAACAATGATAGATTCAAGCCATACACGCCACACCGGTTTTGTAAGCTGTACTAACTCTTTGTAGCAGGCATCCATTTGCCTGTAAAGACGATCAACGCGATCAAGATCTGATTCTGACTGCACAAGTAATGCATTGAGAGCAACATGATATTCTTCGACTTGCGCCATGAGTGCTTCTATTTTTGCACGGAGTTCTTTATGCGAACCCTCTTCTCTCCACTCAGCAATAAGCCCAACCCATTGGCGCCTTTGAATGCCATACGTCTGAAAAAATGTCTTCACCTGCTCTGAATACTTTTTATGCATATATCACCATCTTATAAAGTTAAAAAAACTGTCGTCATACCATCGCGCTATGCCACACATTCTCAATTTGCTGTGCCGGTATATCATTATGAAGCGTATGGAGACGATTAAACAAGCTTACATCAGGAAAAAGATATTTGTGATTGCGCACCGATTCAGGCAATACAGCACACGCCTCCAAATTAGCCGGCAAAAATTTATTATTCTCATAACAAGCTAATGCACCTTTTTTAGAAAGCATGTACTCGATCACCTTATGTGCTTGCTCAACTTTTTTACTGGTAATCGAAATCCCAAAATTACCGATGTACATCATTGATCCATTAGCAGGAATAACAAAGTCGGCCCACGGATACTCGGCCTGCAATTGAATCATATAGGCGCCCGGTATGACCACGGCCGGGCACACACCAGATACTAAAAAATACCGCAAGTTGTTAGTATAACATTCTATCCATGGTTTTTGATTGCGCAACAGCGCAATAACTTCCCCCTCATGATCGGCAAGCAATTGCGCATCAACCGACCCGTAAAGATATAACAGCGCCAAGAAAACGGTCTCATATGGATCTTCGCCCAAACAAACTTTGTCTACCGCTGCACCATACACATATTCAGGTGAAACTAACGTGCCGTTCACCATTTTGCCAAAAATAATATCCCAATCAATGTTTTGTGGTAGTGTCTTTACCACCCGCGCATCGTAGCCAATCCCCACCGGAGACCAGGAGAAAGGAAAGGTATAAACATTGGACGGATCGTAGAACCGCCCAAGCAAATGTGGTGCCAAATTAGCTATCGAAGGAAGGCTCTCTCGAGACAGCGGCAATAAAAGATTTTTCTCAATAAGCACTTCAACCATCGAATCGGTTGGCGCAAGAACATCAATTCCACTATCCTGCGTAAATACTAATTTCGTGATTACTTCCTCAATCGCCTCAAAGTGACGCACAACAACCGGAATACCGGTTTCTTGCGTAAATTCATCAAAATCTTCGGTAGAAAGCATATCACAATAGGCATACACGGTTACCGCACCGACTCCTTTATCTTTTCCTAAACTCAAGAAGACATACAGAAAAAGACTTGCAAAAAGTACCAGTAAAAAACCGATGCCATAACGCCATAGCGCACGAATATTAATCACTGTGCACCACCTCATCTAAAATATTGAAATAGGCCAAGCAGACCACCGACATACTGCTAATCAGCAACATACACGTGGAAAGCGCATTAATGCTCGGATCAATTTGATTTTTTATTTGGTTGAACACATAGACCGACAATGTTTCAACATGAGTCCCAGCGCAGAAAAAAGAGATAACAAAATCGTCCAGCGATAGCGTAAACACTAGCAGACCGGCAGCCATCAATCCCGGCGTCAATAGCGGCAGCACAACCCGCTTCATGGTTTGCCACTGAGTCGCACCAAGATCGAGAGAAGCCTCGGTCAAAATAGGGTCTATTTGATTAAAACGGGCACCTAGAATTGGAATAACAAATCCGAGCCCAACCACCGTATGCCCAACAATCAAGCTCTTGTAACCAAGCGGTAAGTTAAGCACTGAAAACAAACAGAGAAGCCCTATACCCAACACAATGTCAGGAACCAGTACGTTTGCATAAAACATGTTCAGCCATTTCTCCATGCGCAACCACTTCGTTGAAATCACTGCACAGGTACCAAATACTAAACTCAAGATGGTTGAGCTACACGCGACAATCAATGAGGCACGCAATGCACTCAAAATCTCTTGCGAATTAATCATGGCAAAATACCAGCGAAGCGAAAATCCCTTCCAACCGCCCGCAAAATCACCATCATTAAAAGAAAAAACAACTAAGACAACAATAGGCAAATACAGAAAAAGATAGACACCAGTTACCATGAGCGGATTGAGGTATCGACCAAAGCGAGAACCTGAATAATACATACCTACTCCTCAATCATTAAACGCCGCTGTACGCGATGCACCGCATACCACACTACCGCAATTGCTATCGGAATCAGGAACGAAACCATCACAACGGCCGCACCAGAATGCCAATCGCGGAACAAGATAAATTTTTCAAAAATAATACGCCCCAAATAAAGGTCTTTTACCCCACCCATCAAATCAGGGATCGCAAACTCACCAAAAGCCGGCACCATAACCAACGCGAGACCAACGCGAATACCTGACATGGAAAGTGGCCATACTATAGTAGTAAACGTTCTCCAAGGACTCGCACCTAAATCGGCAGCTGCCTCAAGCAAGCGCTTATCCATTTTTTCAAGAACGGTATACAACGGAAGCACCATGAATGGAAGATAACAGTAAACCATTCCAAGCACCGTTGCACTATAATTATTCAGTAATGAAATCGGCTCGCCAGTCCAGCCCAATGCGTAGAAAAAACTGCTAAACAGTCCACGCTTTTGCAATAGATAAAACCATGAATAAACTTGAATAATGAAACTGGTCCATGAAGGCAAAATAAGAAATACCAACAACACCTGCTTTAATCGTCGCGACTTTAGCGCCAAATAATAGGCCACTGGATAGCCAATTAATAAACAAAGGACCCCGGTTATACAGGCCAAAACCGCCGAATTCAGCGTTACTTTCAGCTGCATACTAGAAAACAACGCCAAATAATGCTCCAGCGTCAGGCTCCAATCACCAACCGACATATCGGTCACCAAGCTAATCACGATAATGAAAAGGAGAGGCACCACTAAGAAATAGAGCTGCCATAAAAACGCTGGTATCCCTAAAAGGAACGGCCCCTGATCAAGAAGAAATTGTCGGACATTTACGGCTCGCATTACCACCCCTTAGTAACGTAGAAGAACGGTATTCTCTTTTTGGAAGTAGAGATGAACTTCATCTCCCAATTCAATAGACTTCTTTGGAAAGTGATGCTCATTTTGCTCAAACACCATGATACTTTGGCCATTGGCCAGCAGCACTTTATATTCGGTAGACCGACCGTAATAGATCATGCTCGTCACTCGGCCATTTAAATGATTCGAAAAGCCTTCCATCTTCTGCAGACTAATATCGACTTTTTCTGGCCGAATACTGAGAAACAGCTGCATACCACCAACCAACCAGCTCATTTCAGGTGTTACGTTAAGCACAAAGGTACCTAAATCTTCTACTTCAATGTGATACGCATCACGCGTTACTTTTACCTTGCCATCAAAAATATTCGTCCGCCCAACAAAATCGGCTACAAAGCGAGAATGCGGAAACTCATAAATATCTTCAGCGCTTCCAAGCTGCTCAAGCTTACCATGACGATTCATGATCCCCATCGTATCGGCTACGGTTAATGCTTCGAATTGATCGTGAGTTACATACACAAAGGTCGTACGAAGCTTTTGCTGAAGATCAACCAATTCCATTAACATTTGCTCTTTTAATTCGCGATCAAGCGCGGCCAATGGCTCATCAAGTAGCAACACTTCAGGCTCGCATACCAACGCTCGAGCCAATGCAACTCGCTGCTGCTGGCCGCCAGATAGCTGGGTAACCGCTTTTTTGCCAAATGCGCCCAAGCGAACCGTACGCAATGCATGCGCAACACGATCCTCAATTTCACTATCTACAGCCCCTCGCACGCGAAGACTATACGCCACGTTCTCGGCCACACTCATATGGGGAAACAAGGCGTATTGCTGAAACACCGTATGAATTTTTCGCTTATGAATCGGTACATGGGTAATATCGGCCTCACCCAAGAAAAGCTTGCCGGCATCGGCCGACTCAAGACCTGCAAGAATACGGAGCAATGTTGTTTTCCCACACCCACTCGGCCCCAGCAATACAAAAAATTCCCCGGAACGAATCTCTAGATTTAATTTTTGCAGTACCGGCTCTCCGCCGCGGTATTTAGTAATACCTTCTAAACGAATACTCTTACTCACCCTGCCCCCTTTGCTTGATTTTCTTTGCGCTCATACCACCAAAAAACGCCGGAACAACAACATCGGCAAGCGTACAAGGAATAAGAACTGCAAGAAGCAAGAAGGAGAATACAAAGGCCATATGATTGTACCAGTCACTAAATCCGTGACTGATCATATAGACCGTTGATGCAAAGGCGCTAATAAAAATATGAGCAAAGTGGGCAGTCGCGGCATACCGCTTTTGCCCCTCAGAGTCATGAAAACTCATGACTATACCATTTACTACCCCAACCACTAAAAACAGCAGAATGGTCGTAAAGTGGTCTCTGAAACAAAAATGGAAATGCATCGGAATACCGCACAGTAATCCACCGAAATAAGGCATAATTGCATCGGATAACGTACAAAAGATCGCCGGCACAATGGCGCCAACGCCCAGCGAAGCAAGTAAAGATCCGCCGTATTTACGAAATACTAAGACTGTACCAGTAGCGGCAAACAAAATATGTAAAAAGTGAAGCGTATGGAAAAGGCCATGAAGCTCTTGATAGCCGGTAGAGTTGGTATAACCAAATAACGTTAGAAATACCAGGCTCAATGCAACGGCAAATACGGCATAGGGAAAGTGACAGAGAAGCTCATGAGTAATTGAACTATGACTATGTGTGGCTGTCTCGGCGTGGCAACAAGAACCGGCAGAAGACTTACTACTTTTGTGCATACACATACCCCTCGAATTTTCAGCGTTAAAAACAAGGCCAGTAGTCTATCACATAAAAAATTGGGATACCAGCGGACACTACGAGGAAAATTCAGCAACCTATTGCACTTATATGCGGGATAATATTATCATATAGAAATAATAACCAGCCAGTAGCCCTCAAAAAAGGATACCCTTCATGCTTAACAGACACCTCATCGTTACCGGAGTTTTTATCGTAGCCGCTGGCCTCAGTTTTCATTTTCAATTATTACGCGCAACGGTAATAACCGGTATTTCATCAACCACAATAAATGCGGCTCCTTCATCGGTAAGGCCTCTTGCAACAACATTCTCTACTACGCCAAATCGTACAAACGCGACGCCATTATTAAAGGCTATAACAACCTACTATGTGGGCCATAGGTCAGGAATACCATCATCATGCATCCACGCTCTGAACTCATTAGTTACTTCGCTAGCAAAATACTATAAAGCGGTCGATCTCACGACCAGTGATGTCACAAATTATAATGATTCTATAGTCCCGTACGCAGCTAGCGCACAAAAAATGAATTCGTCGATTGTTAAAGGTTAAGCAATAATACGAAAGACGCCCCGAAAATCCCTTGAAGATGTTGCAATCTCTATCGCGACCTCTTCAACAAGCGACTTTTTCGATCCCTGGTACACGTAATCAATAAAGTCATCCAAGGCTTCATTGGAGCCGGCAGCATAGATAAGCACCGAACCGCGATCCTCGTATTGAACAGTCCCTTCTATAGAAAATTTATCGGCATACTCTTTAACATGCTCACAATAACCGACACCTTGTACGGTACCAAAAACGGTAATTTTTACCCAACGTTTCATTCCAGTCTCCCTCGCCAGCTAGGACCCAAACTCCTAAGCACGGTAGCAAACAAGAAGCACCAAAATCAAAAGGACCGGATAAATGAGGTAAAAAGAGCTATTCTCCCGCAATATTCTTATATAATTTAACATGGCGAAGACAGACAACCGCTTCGCTGTAGTCGTGGAGATTTTCTTGATACGTGGCCAAGCGCTCATACAACGGCCGATCAATAATAACCCGATACACTGCTTTGAATAACGCTGCCTCATCACCCGGCACCACGAGCAAGCTGTTCTTTTCATTTTTCATCATGTCATCGACCGCCCCGACATGATAGGCAACCACCGGAACCCAGGAGAGACGAGCCTGCACTACCCCAACTGAAGGAGTATCACTCAACGAGCAGTGCACAAAAATATGCCAGGTTTTAATCACCGCTGCCGTCTGCGCTTGCCATCCAAGAACCTTTATCTCCGAAGAAAGCCCACGCTCCAAGAGCCATTGCGTTACTTCCCAACGCCAAGGGCCGTCGCCAATGATTTCTCCGCGAATGGGGACCCCCATCACATATAGCTGCTCCACCAGCTTTAAAAAGGCGTGGAGTGAACGCTGCTGGGTCGCCCCAATCTCAAGAATCACGCCAATAACTATAGGACTGGCCGGCAGCCGCATTGCGCTGCCTTGGGGTTCTGGCGTATAAAACTGTTGCCAATCAACCCCGGCATTAATAACCGCACATCGCTTAGCAAAATAAGGAAATAACTTACTACCCAGAGCTCGGTCTTTTGCACTCAGGCAAATATATTCAGAAGTAACCCAAGAGGTCATGTACTCCACAATGTATGCAAACCACCATCGATAGGCAGGCATATAGGGCCCAAAAGGAAACTGGTACACCGTATGCACTGTATGACCAACACCCACAGTCCATGCAGCCCATCGCCCCCAAAATCCGGCCGTTGCCCCATGTGTATGCACAACAAAGTCGGTGTATTCCAGCGATAAATCATAGAGTAATCGACAAAGCTTTAAGAAGCCATGTATCCGTTTATGGAACGTAAAGGTACCGGTCAAATGGGGAGCAATCTCAGGAATGGAAAAAATCTCTTCACAGGAAAGTTGCATGCCGGCCGCCTCTTCCGGCGTTATTGGCGCTACTAAAAATGTCGCTATTCCTTCGTGCGCAACCCTATTCATAACCGCAAGACCGGCTCGCTCCGGAGCCCCTGGCGCAAACGTATCAATAATATAAACGACTGCTCGGTTCCTTAATGCTCGGGCGCCCTGACTACTCATACTTTCTCCTTACATACATTTTTTGATAAGCAACACCGATATAATAAGAGAATATATCACCGCCGTATCAATAATTGCCTGACAAAAAATAGCCAACCGCGCAACACCGGTCGCCTCCTCAGGCTCGCGAGCCATGCATACCACCGCTTGCGCAGCCGCTCTTCCTGAGCCAATAGCAGCACCGGCCGACCCGAAGCCAACCGCGCCCATAACCCCGATGCACATCGCCACAAGCTCGACCGATGAAACACCGGCCTGAGGCTCCAAAAACATCATCATTAAACTTACCAGCAAGGAGAAAATAATCGGTGTCTCAATCATTGCCTGCACAATAAACGAAAATGAGAAAATACGGCTGTACAGCGAGATATTAAGACCTACCGCCTCGCTCACCGCACGGCAAAACATTGCCTGACCAATTGCTGGCCCAATAGTTCCGCACGCAAAGACTGCGCTCGCCCCCATCAACTGAATACTTTTGGCCAGCGATATCGTGGGAACCGCCCAGCCTTTTACCAAAAACGCAATGATAAACATGAAAACCATCGGCGCTTCAAGTAAGATCTGTGCAACCATCATCAAAGAAAGAATACGGGATGACTCATGAGGCTGACGAGCCATTGCCCCAATAGCAGCCGCCACCACTCTGCCCGACACCGCACCAACAACACCGGCTACCACACCCATGCTCAACGCCGCCACTCCAAGCGTCATTGCCACATTTGACGAAGTTACGGCATCGGCACTAAAAAGGTACATGAGCGTTATAATCAATGAAAAAACACAGCCACTTTCTAAGAAAGCACAGCCGATCAAGAGCGCTTGCCGAATGGGAGACTGACCAATTACTTGCCGGGCCGACCCATCGGTTGCAACACCACCGGCGTACCCTTGCCCCAAGGCAACACCACCAGCACCAACCACAATACAGAGTGCAACGCCAATAAAATAAATAAGCAACGCAATTAGTTCCATGCAATCCCTTTCCGATCAGAATGGAGATCATGTTTTACCGACAACGCCAGATAAGTCATAGAAAGCATAGCTATAACAAACGATTGAATAAGCGAGTCAAAGACGCCAAAAAACATCTGGATCCCGGTGATAATAAATAAAATCTGCACACACTTATTAATGACATTGCCAAGCGAGGAAGCTGCACTTAATCGGAATATCTTAAAGGCTACAACCCAGGCCGCGCCACCAATAAGCACCGCAATAACAAACTGCTCTTTATAGAGCAACAACATGCCAAGAATAAGATGATACACCACCGCACCACCAATCACGTTACCGAACAAACGAAAGGCCATTGAAATAATTTTTGAAAGCTTACCCATCGTCTCGAGCGGAATCATAATAATCCGCACAATTAAGGGCATTTGTGGGTGTCCCAAAAAATGCTCGAGAAAGGTAAGGATACCCTCTTGCACAATCTGTTGATAACACACATAAAAGAAACTGATCAGCGCTATAGCAAACGTTGTATTCACATCTTTGGTAGCCTCTTCCATATAGGGCAATACGCTTACCAAGCAGCAAGAAAAGGTAAACAAGAAAAGGGTCGCTACAAAATTAAAGTAATCACGACGAAAATAGCCAATTGAATCAACACACATGCCGGCAAAAGCATTCACTATGTACTCAATACCGGTATAGACCAACCCATCGATTGCAAAGAAATAACGCCGAGCAATAATGGCAGACCCACAGAGAAGTGCCATCGCAATCCACGTGTAGATCAATGTCTGTACATGAACGCCGTACACTGGTGATGTCAACCCAAACGGCGACAATGGGTACCAAACATTGTAGGAAAATAGTGCCATTACATCCATTTACTCACCGCACATACCACATGAAAACCAATAAACCCGGTCGCTATACCCATACCAACGTATGATGAGGCAAAAGCACCGGTCCATAACACAAGAGCCATGACGCAAAAAAACGCGGCCATCCTACCAAACACAAGCCATATGCGCGCACCGAAGGTATCTTTGACCTCACCCGCAATAAGAGCTTTCGTGTAGCTATTGGCAGCATACGCATAAGCTGCACCACCAATAACACCAACACAGAGAGAAACGAACAGCATAATTGTCATGGAAACCTCTACAGATCTAGGGCCACATCCTACTATGATTCAAAAAAAGGGGCAATAATCGGGAAATAAAAGGAGTACCATGAAACCACACAGAAGAAGCCCCTTCGTCGACAACAAAACCTCTGTAAAGCCCGGCGAAAGCAAGATTAGTGCTTGCAGCAATTGGTCTCGACAGCAACTGCACCCTGCGTCTATCTCTAGCATGGTATTCCGGAACGACCCTCACTTGCTCAAAAGTTACGGCCTTCACTCAAACCATCAACGCCTGTGCCGCTGTATAATCTTTCATTATCTGCCCCAATAAAGAATTTATAGTTACCTCACCAAAACCGGCCTTAACACTCACCGCGCTCAGCTTTTTGTGGAGAGAGACCGAAGCTTCAATAAGTTCTTTTTGGTAAGCGGTAAGATCGGTTGTAGGAATAGAACCATCAAGAAAGCTGGTTAATCCAATAATCTGCATATCAGACTCTATGCCCAACGACTGAGCAAAAGCCTTGGCCGTTATATAGTGCACATGACAAACTTCAGCGGTAATAGCATCAAGATCTGCTTTTGATACGCTTTTATCCAACAAAATATCAAGCTTCGCCTGTACCACAATTGCCCTACAGTCAACAGCCTTTAGAGCCTTAGCATTAAACAACTCCTGGCACCGGGCCTCTTTGATATGCGTAATAAGCTTGCCAGAATCTGTACCGAGAGGATTGTTTACCAGTCCTTTAATGAGTACTGCGGCATCGCCAAACTCTTTTATTGGCAACGGACTACGCAGCCCCATACCGCCACTCTCTTTTTGATAAATCGGTAGCTGTGGCATACCCACATAGCCACTGCCATCCATCATAGATTTCACAAAGGTCATCACCGCAAGGAACGAAAGCCCGGTAACCGCAACAAGACGCTTCAATGCACAAAGAACTTTGGGGTCCTTGATGCGGGTCATAAACGGCTTATCACCCTCAAAAATCGCTTCGTAAGCCTTCGTACTTTCTTTATCGATAAACATGCGCCGCCAAATCGCCAGGGCGCCAACGGTAGAACCAAGCGCTACGCTATAGCCAACTCTTTTAGTCGTCGGAGTATACCAGCGAACCTCAGCATATTTCATGTTTGATTCGGCACCAAGGCCAGAAGAAAGAGCAATCGTCAACGCACCACATACCACTAAAAACTCTCTGCTCATCGCACTTTTCCCTTCTTACTTACTCATCAATAACACCACAGCCCAAGCATACATCACCATCGTACATCACCGCAAATTGTCCGGGAGCCAGGCCTTGATCACGTTTTGCCAGTTGTACCACATATTTACCATCCCCGCGTGCCGCAAGCGTCGCCGATACCATCTCCGGTCCATGCCGCATTTTCATGCTCAATACCTCTTTTTCCGGTTGCTTGCCAATAAAATGCACATCTCGCATAACAAACTCGTTACGCTTCTTCTCCGGCGCATGATACTGCCGCGAAACATACAGTGCATTGTTCACCGGATCTTTGCGAACTACATACCAAGGCCCCCCAGAGAGGCGCATGCCTCGCCGTTGACCAATAGTATGGAACCAAAAACCGTTATGGTGGCCTAATAAATCACCGGTTTCCTCTTCAAAAATATCACCCGGTTGCTTACCCAAATAATGCTCAATAAAATCATTAAAGCTGATCTTCCCTAAGAAACAGATCCCCTGCGAATCTTTACGATCACGGGAAGGCACCTGATAACGCTGCGCCTCGGCCCTCACTTCTTCCTTCGTCATGTGACCAATAGGAAGCAGTAAGCGACTCAGCTGCGATTGCCGAAGATGAGAAAGAAAATAGGTTTGATCCTTAATCGCATCGGGACTCTGGAATAATTCATAGAGCCCGCTGTCGCCCAGCCGCACTTGGCCATAATGCCCACTCGCCACCTTTTCATACGAATCACCAATCGCCTCAAGAAACGCCCCAAACTTGATGCGCACGTTACAAAGCACGTCGGGACTTGGTGTCCTTCCCGCCCGCACTTCATCGATAGTATACTTCACAATACGGTCCCGATATGCCTCCTGCAAGGGAACAATCTGCAGCGGAATAGAGAGCTGTTCACATAGAGCGCGAACGTAAGAAAGATCTTCTTCCCATGGACAATTCCCAAGGAACGTAAGTTCATCTTCAAGCCAAATTTTTAAATAGAAAGCGGTAACATCGTGACCCTGCTCATGCAATCGGGCAAGAACAACCGAACTATCAACACCACCAGACACCAGTACTGCAATTTTCATACTCTATCCCCGCATAAAAAACCGTGAATCAACACACGTTTTTAGTAGAATGAGTATAGATGATTTATCAAAAAAAACGAGGCCTCGCCTACTTCTCTATTGCCACCACGGTAGTCCCAAGCCGTTATTAGCAGCCTCCCCCAGGGGTTGAACTAGCATTAAGCCTTAATGTAACAAACTGAAACATGGCTGGATTACCAGAAGTTCTTGCATAGTCAAGCACACTATAACCATCCTCATTCGCAGCATGAATATCGGCGCCACGCTCTACAAGCAGACGAACCACTGGATAGTGGCCTTCCTGCGCTGCAAGTAAAAGAGGGGTATCTCCATCCTCGTCTCTAAACTCAATAGCGGCCCCCTCGTCCAGACATGACGTAACTGCAGCGAGATTCCCGGCAAATGCTGCATCGCTAAGCCTGTCATTCAGAGCATTATCGGCGGCCGAACACCCATTGACGACACAAAAATTCACAAAAACCGCGGCTAACATTATAAAAATCATATCTCGTAGCATATCATCCTCAAACATAGGCATATAAAAAAAGAAAAAGCGGAGACTAAATCGCTACGATTTAAGCCTCCGCTGCTATTACAGACGTTATAATTATAGCGCCATTTACTAAACAAACAAGCCGGCAATTGCTGCGCAGAGCAAATTAGTCAGCGTGCCACCGAGCAAGGCGAGCAAGCCAAGACGACTCAACAACGCTCTCTTTGACGGTACCAACGCACCGATACCACCAATTTGGATACCAATACAGGAAAAATTTGAAAAGCCACAAAGAGCATAGGTCATGATAATCTGTGAACGATCGGTCAAACCAGACTTAACCATATCAACATAGGCCACAAATTCGTTAACTACGAGCTTTGTTCCGAGCAATGAGCCGGCCGATTCAATTTCGGCAACCGGAATACCAATTGCATACGCCACTACCGCAAAAACCTTACCAAAAACAACGCCAAGGGTTACGGGACATCCAAAGATCATACCGGTAATAGTGCCCAAAAGGTAGTTAACCAGCGCGATAATGCTGATAAATGAAATAAGCATCGCCGCAACGTTTGCCGCAAGCGACATACCATCGATCGTACCGGACGAAATCGCATCTAAGATGTTTTTCGTTTCCGGCTTCATATCGGAAGCAACCACTTCAGCCATGGTCTTTTCAGTTTCAGGCAATAAGATTTTTGAGATTAGAATCGATCCAGGAATCGCCATCATACTTGAAGCCAATAAATGGTGCATTGGTACGCCAAGACTTCCATATACGGCCAGGATAGCGCCACTGAGTGTTGCCATACCGCTTACCATCACCACTAAGATCTCAGACTCGGTCATATCTTTTAAGTAATTTTTAATAAGCAATGGTGCTTCGGTTTGGCCGAGCATACTGTTCGCAGCGGCACACAAGGTCTCAGGACCACTGGTACCCAACAATGGACGCATCACAAAAGCCAACACATTAACCACTTTTTGCACGATACCCAGATGAAAGAGTAGTGACATAAGAGCACCAAAGAAGATGATCCCTGATACCACTTTCACGCCAAAAATGAAACCCCATGGACCGGTTGGATTACTCAAACCGCCAAAAACAAACGATGCTCCTTGATCGGCAAATTGATAGATTTTTTGGAATCCTGCCGCCATTTCAGCGAAAACCCAGCTGCCGGTTTCGGTACATAAAATAAAATAGGCTAAAAGACCCTGAACCACCAAGCCTTTTGCAACAACATCAAAAGCGATACGATTGCGATGCTTTGAGCAGGCATATGCAATAAGCAATACCAAACCAATACCAAGCAAGCCTACAAAGCGACCAGTAGGAAGCATATCTAACATATTCATTGATTATCTCCAAACGATACATAAATTACACAAGGGGCCATAGCGTATCTGTTTTTTCGGTAAAGTGAAGACCTACCTAAAACCAATTATTTAGCAAGCAAGAATGTAGTGTTATTTAATACTACGAGACCGAAACCGGTTGCACGCGGTAACGTACTGATCAATGACGGCTAACACACGCCCGGAGATAAGGGCCGATGGCGAATCAAAAAGATTATTATCGAGCAATACCTTGTACAGACCATCTACGGCCTGGAACAAATCTTTGTCCCCGCCTTTATCGGGATGATTCTTCAAGCAAAACTTGAGATAGGCCTTGCGAAAGGTAAGAGCCGAGCCTAATCCATCAATCGCAAAATCGGCTAATACATTCTTCAATGCGATAATAGCAGTATCAATTGGCGAAGTGTTATTTTTACCGGCCTGGATCATCGGCTGAGTAGAATTTTTGTCGGAACCGGCCTTATCAAGCAATCGATCGGCAACATCCCGCGCTCGGGCTACTTTATTTGATAGCTCATGCACCCGCTGCTCTTCTTGCGCGGTAATACTATTGAGCTGAGCCATACGGGCACGCACATCGTTCAGAACTTTTCGAGCCTGCTCTACCTGCCCCTCAACCATCTCTTTTTGCGCCTTGCTTGATTGAGACATTTCCTCCATCATGCGCAATTTTGTTTTGAGATCATTATTAAGCACACCAAACTCTTGCTCCGCTTGAACAACATTACGCTTTGCAAGGGCAACTTCATCAAAAACTCGCTTACTGTATCGCTGCACCGCATCGGCCTGCTCTTTATTGCTAGAAGCCTGCTGCTTAAGTGCCTGCATGTCCTCATTCATCCGATCAATTTCGGTATGGTGGCCATCCATATACGATGACAATTCATGCATCCGAGCGGTCAAATCATTTACATTGCTGTAGAGAGCGATCTTATCTTGAGAAAGCTTCTCAAATGCCGCCTCTATCGCCAATTTCATCGCAATTATTCTTTCCAGAAAAGCCTCGTTATTATTATCGCGAACGCTCTCCAGAAGTTCCCACATATTCTCTAGATAGACCTGTCGACGCGCAAGCTCTTGAGCCATGCGATCGGTCTCGGCTTGTAACGCTATCAGCTGATGATTAATAGCATCTCCTTGCTGACGAGCATCATCTTCGAGCTGTTGCCGCAGTTCAGCAATCTTGATATCGGCCTGCCGCATAAAATCATTCATAGGAAGCGCATCGAATCGCACCTGAAGCTCGAGCACCTGTGCCAGTAATTCGGCATATTGGGCACGAAGCGCCGCTATCGCTCTTTCACGAACAACGCGCTCACTCCGTATTGTGTATTGACTCAGCAGAAAGAGTACTAACGCAAAGGCCGAAGCGGTAGCACACGCAATGATCGGGCCACTAACACCATAACACGCATGATTTGCAGAGCTATCATCCGGCTTAGACAGCCCGGTCGAAGCCCCCAGTGAACCAAGAACAAATCCAGATAAGAGAACACTCAACGCAACCGAACGTGCCGACATCCCAGACTCCCTTATACTAACGTTACTGCGCCTTGCGGGCACGGCGTGCCTCATCCACCAACGCATCGATAATCTCATGCAATTGACCTTGCATCACATACTCAAGCTTTTTAAGCGTCAAGCCAATGCGGTGATCAGTCACCCGATTTTGCGGGTAGTTGTACGTTCTAATCTTCTCAGAACGCTCTCCACCACCAACCTGCTGCTTACGATTAGCAGCCTCCTTGGCCGCTTTCTCTGTTTTTGATTTATCAAGCAATCGCGCCATAAGCATTTTTATTGCTTTAGCACGGTTTTTAATCTGTGATCGCTCATCTTGGCACTGCACCACAATCCCGGTCGGAATATGCGTCATACGCACCGCCGAATCGGTCTTGTTTACGTGCTGTCCACCGGCACCACCAGAGCGATAGGTATCAATACGCACTTCGTTCATATTGAGTGCAACATCGATCTCATCTGCTTCAGGAAGCACAGCCACCGTAACGGTTGAGGTATGCACACGCCCTTGTGTCTCGGTAGCAGGCACTCGCTGAACGCGATGCACCCCCGATTCAAACTTAAGGTGCTTGTACACATCTTTTCCTTTTATGAAAAGGATAATTTCTTTATACCCACCAAGATCGGTTTCGCTGAAATCTTCAATGTTGATCTGCCATCCACGTAAAACCGCATACAACTGATACGCATTGTAGAGATCGCCCACAAAAAGCGCCGCTTCTTGCCCACCGGCACCTGCCCGTATTTCAAGGAAAACCGACCGTTGGTCGTGTTCATCTGAAGGATACAGAACGTCATCAAGCTCGTTTTCAAGAGGCAATAACTGCGGCTCAAGTGTAGCAATCTCCTCTTGATACAGAGACTTTAATTCAGGATCGGCTTCAACTTCACATTGCTCCCGCGCAACCGCAAGCTCCCGCTTAATCTGCTCAATACGATCATGAAGCCCCAGCGATTCGGTCAAATATGACAAACGCTTTTGGACTTCAATGCGACGAGCATTTTCGATAGACGGATTTTCGAGCTCGGCAGAAAGCTGCGCAGACTCGGCACGAAACTGATCAAATAGGGTCATGTTGGCAATAACTACTTAGTAGCTTGTTTGCCGTCAAAACGACGTTGGAACTTCTCAATACGGCCAGCACGGTCAAGGAATTTTTGTTGCCCAGTAAAGAACGGATGGCAGTTTGAGCAGATGTCAAAACTGGTATTTTCAAGAATAGTCGAGATGTTATACGACTGACCACAAGCACATGCAGCGGTAATTTGATGAACGGTTGGATGAAGATTTTTTTTCATATGAGCCGACTTTCCTTGGATTTTAGTAATGCTTTGATATATCAAAAGTGCCATGCAAGGCAATAAGCAGCCAGCACAGCAAGGGGGTTAGTATTGCTTAAAAGTGCAGGATTGTAAAGGGCGATCAAGCCAAAAGAAGGCCCGCCATCTCCTCACATTCTTTAGCTAGCCTACAAGTCTCGGCCAACAGCTCTGCAAACCCTTTCCGCGGGCGTTTATCATACTGCTTAAGCTGCCTCAATGCTTCTGTCTGCTGGATCACCGCATTATACGCGGCGCCCGTCAGCGCAGCCATGGCAGCTCGGGTAGAAGACCTGCTCCCCCAAGACGCAATAATTCCCTGCACCGCCGATTCAAGTTTGCTATAGGTCGCAATGCTATGCCACCAACGCCCCTGATTCTTCGCATTAAAGAGAACTCCCTTATACACACTCTCAACGGTAGGATCAAACTGCACAAGGATCGCCGATACGTCGGGCGCCAAGGAATCTCTCGAAGCATCACATGCCGATTCAATACCCGCGTAATGCAAACCAGCTACATCACAGCTCATAGAGCCTGGTAAAAATAGTGTTCGCTGAGCCCCAGCCCACACACAATACGTATGAAGTGCAGCTAATTGACTTCTCATCGCGGTCAAAAAAGCCATTAACGCCTTTTCACCCTGCTCCATGTAACCATTGGTAAGCCTGCTCTTCCATTGCGTCATGGCAACTCCCAGAGATGCCCCACCGGCAAGCGTTGCCGCCACCTTACCGCGCAACCCCTGCGCCTTCCCTATCATAAGAGCTATGCCACTCCCCACAATGGCCGCTTCGGCAAGTATACGGACTTTGCTGGTATAGCTAATCCAACTACGAACCTGCTCTTCGTAGCGAGACAACGCGCCAAAGCGCTCATTAAACACAAAATGCTCTCGAAAGGCATGATCAGAAATCCTGCAGTAATAACCGCCCGTAGAACTTTTAAGCAAATCATCCACCAATTTAAACACCGTATGTCCCTCGCCCAAAGAGACATAACGCCAAGAGCTCCGCCGTAGCAAAGGATACGCTGCCTCAACCGACAAGCCTGAACCGTACGCAAAGAAAGCCTCAAGCCAATGGAAATCGGCCGTCGCCGCTCGCGACGGCAACGCAGTCAAACCATCACACCAAGAAAGATCACAGACCCGCAGCTGCTGCTTATTATCAAAAAAAATCGTCTGGCAGCGCAGCCAAAGGATTTGCCGCAAGCGATATATACTGAAGCCCTCTCCCCATCCAGACATGCTCAAAAGAGGTTAACTGATTATGAGAAAGATCAAGGTGTCTTAAGCTTTGGGCCGAAGCAAGCGCAATCCGGGAAAGGCTGTTGGAGGCTAAATCGAGCATTTGAAGACCTTCCCCCCTATCCCGCAAACAACCGGAGTCAAAAGAGGTCAAACCACAATCGTTGAGCCGTAGATACCCAAGCTCGGTAAATTTTCCTAAAAACTCTGAGAGATATGCACCATCGCCAAAGTCACACTCGTCAGCACAGACCATAAAAATGTTAGGCAGCGAAGACCGAATCTTAGGAAGCACGATTGCTTCAAGATACAACCGGTTTGCACGCGAAATCCACAACGCCTCTTTTTTAACAAACGCTTGAACACCCTCTTCCTCCTCAGCTCGTACCAAAAAAGAAGCGAGCTTGTACTCTGAACTTACATCGGCGCTGAGCGCCAACGCATCGGACAACCCATGAAGCATCAGAGCGGTCTCTGCCGGCATCACACTCGCCGAAAGAACTATTAAACCCAAAAATAACCTGCTAATACGCATAAAAATCCCCCAAAAAGCCATGGTCGTATATCTCTACAAAGAACGGCTAATGTATAGGTCTTTTTACATTAGTGCAAAAAGACCGCCCATTGACACCAGCCCCCCTTTCCGACCATAATAGACATACAAATTGAATTCTTTATTGACGCTACCAGGGACGTAATCATGAATAAACATCTCAGGCTTATTGCCACCCTCGTGCTACTCATTGGCGCACCATACCACTGCCCAGCTCGCGATGTAGCCACTCCTTTAGCTTTTGCTACAGCTCTTATCACGGCCAGCGCCGGATTCTCATCATATGGTTCTTACCAAGAAATGAATGCTCGCCATAAAAAGTATGCTGCCGAAAAAACAAAGGAACGAAAAGCGAATTGGAAGAAAGCAAGAGCCCTCTTTCGCAAAAAATTTGGCGCCACAGTAGCGGGAGCCCTCATTACGGCTGCGTTCATACTCGCAAGAAGATCGGCCGAAACGCCGGCTGATAATAGCTCCGCTATTGACCTTTCAAATACAGGAGCACATCATCAGAAAGCAGATGATCAGGCAAAAGTAGACACAGTTGCAGCTGAACGTAAAGCACAAGAAGAGAAAGAAAGAACAGAACGTGAAGAAAAAGAGCGTAAACGCTCAGCAAAGGCAGAAAGAAACCGTCTTGCAGCTGAACGCAAAGCACAAGAAGAGAACGAAAAAGCAGAACGTGAAGAAAAAGAACGTAAACGCTTAGCAAAGGTAGAAAAAGACCGCTTGGCCACAGAAGCATTAGCAGAGAAAGAAAAGAACAATAGACTGGCCGCAGAAGCATTAGCAGAGCATGAACGCCTAGAAAGAGAAAAAAATGATAGGTTGGCTAGAGAAAAAGCCTTTGCCAATGCAAACAGTGTTGATGATTTAGAAGCGGTATTAGAAGATCGACCAGATCTTGTCGACGCACGTGATGCCCAGGGGCGCACCGCATTATTACGAGCCCTAGAGAGCGGAAAAGATTTGGCTATGGTCAGATACCTCTTAGAACATGGGGCTAGCGCCGATGCTGCCTTTGTAAAAGATCGCACAAATCCAAACTCTTTCGATGCGATGATGGGCCGGCGCAATACAGAAAAAATGAGAGCGGTCAGCCTCGCTCTCAACGCAAACCGCAACGCCCCTCATGAAGAAGGCGAAGCATACCGATTGGAAGCACTCAGAACATTAGTCGATGCTGGCGCAGAAATTTTAAAAGCACCAATACGCGGCCACGAGCTCGGTGATGGAACAGGCGAAGTAACGCCTCTGTACCAAGCAGCCCTGAATGGTGATATAGCAATTATGAAGTATTTAATAGAAGAGTGCGGAGTCCCTCTTGATGAGAACGCAACAAGACATCTTAGCACCCTAGCTACAAAAGCAATTAAACGGCGAGATGCCGAAGGAGCTGCTTATATCAGGTCGCTCGCCGAAAGAAGTAGAACTCCCGTTCATATGCCTTCACAATATGATCTATTAGGAGACTATGCAAATACAGACCAAATTGCTTTTATTAACCGCGCATACGGTATTGATATTGTTCACGATCACAACAATTTTTCAATCATCCATGCCTGCCGTGAAAGCTCTCTGAGTAACGTAAGAGCATTAGTAGAACAACATGGCCTAGACGTTAACACCGTCAGCGAAGGTGGGAACACGCCCCTTCTTGAAGCTGCCAATATGGTCGGCTCAGAAGTGGGCAAAGGGCTCCCGGTTTTGGACTATCTGATCTCACAGGGAGCCGATGTAACTGCAGTTGACGAAGAAGGAAATAATGTACTCCATCACCTCTTCGAAAATGAAAGAGGTGCTAAGGAACAATTGCAAGCACTCGACAAACTCCTTAAGGCCGGCGCAGATCCAAGACAACTTAATGGCGCAGGGGAATCACCACTCGATGTAGCCATGAAAAAAGAAGGTATGTTTGGAGGCTCTGCTCGTAGCGAAACCGGCAACCCAGACTCGTCGGTAGTAAACTTTCTCAGAGCCGTTCTTGATGGACACAATCCAAATGTAGGCGATTACTTAGCAGGAACGCCTCGTTAACTACGCCGCTCTTCTTCTTTCTCAAGCATCTTCCGTCGCAAGAACGTTGGCGTATCTAAATCTTGCATATCAAGCGATCCACCGACTTCCTCAAGGCGTTCTGGGCGCGGAGCCTGCTTCACTTGAACGGTAGGCTCAGGTCGAGCCGCTTGTACATGCGGGGCTGTTGATACCGATGGACTACGTGACGGCGTTTGCTGACGCGGTGCATGGTAACTGTTATAGCCGGCCCCTGCATTACGATGAATACCGTAATCAACCGGACGATCGGCCTGTTCAAACCCGGTCGCAATAACGGTCACCATAATCTCATCACCCAATGATTCGTCGATAACTGAACCCAAAATAATATTGGCATCTTCACTTACCAAATCATAGATAACTTCGGCCGCATCATTAATTTCATGAAGGCCAAGATTCAGATTGCCGGTCACATTAATAAGTACACCGCGCGCACCCTGAATACTTACTTCTTCTAAGAGAGGTGACGTAATAGCTTGTATAGCCGCTTCACGAGCACGCCCTTCACCCGACTTGCGACCAATCCCCATAATGGCAAGACCCATATCTTTCATAATCGAACGAACGTCGGCAAAGTCGACGTTAATATGGCCCGGCTTGGTAATGATATCTGAAATGCCTTTGATAGCCTGCTTCAAGACATTATTAGACAACGCAAACGCATCAAGCATTGAAATTTTTGGATCAACCGATTCCAGTAACTTTTGGTTTGGCACCACAAGCAGCGTATCAACCGACTGCTTCAAATGACGGATCGCATCATCGGCATGAGCCATGCGACGACGACCTTCAAAGGTAAACGGTTTTGTGACCACTCCAACGGTCAAAATGCCCAATTCACGCGCAGCAGTCGCAATAACCGGCAATGCACCTGAACCGGTACCACCACCCATACCACCGGTCAAAAATAAAATATCGGCCCCTTTAATGAGCTCAATAACTACGTCCAAATCTTCTTCGGCCGCACGACGGCCAATCTCCGGGTTAGAACCGGCACCCAAACCTTTGGTAATCTTTTCACCCAACTGCACTTTATGCACAACCGGTGAGACATCAAGCGCTTGTGCATCGGTATTAGCAATAATGAAGGTAACCATCGACATTTCAGAGCAGGCCGCCATGCTATTAACCGCATTGCCCCCACCACCGCCAACACCAATAACTTTTAAACAGGCTCCGGTGATTTGCTTCTTTTCTTCAGTTACTGAGAAATCCATAACCTTCCTTCATTATAAAAAATCGTAAATCCATGTTTTCATCCGCTGCAATACTCGGGAAAGAAGCGGCGCCTCACTCGAATTATGCCAAAATGTTTTATTATCTTTCAAGCCAAACGCCAAAAGCCCATACGCGGTTGCGTAGAGCGGCGAACGAAGTATTTCGGGTACACCATTTTGATCGTCGCCCGGCATAAAATAATACCGCGGTGATCCAATCCGTACCGGCACCTGCAAGGTCTGCTGCACCAACTGACGCAGGCCACGCAACAACGAGCCACCACCGGTTAACACAAAGCCGGACGGCATTAACAACATAAGGCGATTAGCGATAATCTCTTCATGCACAAAGGAAAAAATCTCTTCTGCTCGCGGCTGCAAAATCTCATATAAGCTATAAATTTCTATTTCTTTGGTCCCCACATCATGGTCAAGCGCCACATTGGTGCGCACCATGCCAAGGTCTTTGTAGGCTTGTTCGGTCACACAGCCAAAACTTTTTTTAATCTCTTCGGCCTGAGCAATCGGAATGCCCAGCCCAATCGCCAAATCATTCGTGAAATGGTTACCGGCTACGGGAAACACTTTTGAATAGCGAATACGCCCGTCTTTATAGATAGCAAAATCGGAAGTACCGCCACCAATGTCCAAGATGCCAACGCCAAGCTCCTGCTCCGAGGGCGTAAGTACCGCTTGCGCCGAAGCCAGTTGCTCAAGCACAATATCAAGCACTTCAACACCGGCAAGCTCAACCGCTTTAATAATATTTTGCGCCGACGAAATAGCACCGGTCACAATATGCACGTGGGCCTCAAGGCGCACTCCATGCATCCCCAGAGAATCTTGTACGTATTCTTGCCCATCTACTCGAAAATATTGTGGTAATACATGTAAAATTTCCCGGTCTTGTGGAATCGGAATAGCTTTGGCCGCTTCAATCACTCGATCAATATCGTACTGCGTCACATCGGGACGAGAAATACCAACGACACCGGTAGAGTTAAATGACTTAATGTGGCTGCCCGCAATCCCAACAATCGCTTTTTGCACCGTGATGCCGGCCTGTGCTTGCGCCTCCTTGAGTGCCCGCTTAATCGATTCGACGGTGGCACTCATATTCACCACAATACCTTTTTTAAGCCCGTATGAGGGGTATCGCCCAATGCCCACAATCTCGACCGCCCCATGAGGCTGCACATGTCCAATGAGCACACAAATTTTTGTAGTGCCAATATCAATAGCCGCTATGTAGTCGGTCAATGGCATCGTATTCATCATCATACCCTTTGTAGCTGCACGCACTCACGATGCGTAATACATTTACTGATAACACGACCAGAAAAACGGAAGTCAAAATAGCATACCGATTTCTCTTCTGACGGTTTGTTATCTTCCTGCAGCACTTGACACAAACTCATCAAGACCACCATATCTGGCACTAAAGATACACTACGACCGTCCACAACACAGACGCAACGATGTGGTAAATCAAGTGCCTCTTTTGGCGAAATTACCACCATATGTGGATCATGATAGGCACAATTAAATACCGACAAGAATCGAGCCGGCAACCCTGCAATAAAGGTATACACTTCAGGGAAACGATCACCCGACAACCAGAGCGGATTTACCCGTACCTGTGGCAAGTTTTCCGGAATGGTAATGAACATTGGTGCATCGTACAATCGCCGATTATCACCGGCAATATAATGTTTGTTTACCGCAAAAGCTGGTGATACACCAATCATGGTACACGTAAGACAGGTCGGATTATAGCGAGACCAAGAAGTGGCTCCAATCAGAGGAAATACCTCAAGCAACTCTGCATTCAAACGTACGTAATCTGGATGAGCCAAATTACCGGCTTTTTTTTGTTCGTCAAACCAGAGTCCAATATCGCTAACCGTATCATCATCGAGCTGCTGATAGACCAACACATGCGAAGTTACCGCATAATGTGTAGAAGCCCACGCTGCAACCCGTGTATACAGATGCATCGCAATGCCACATAAAATCAACCAAATTATAATACCGTATAGCGTCCGACGATGCCGCCAGCGTGCCCGCTCATTCACCTACTAACCCTTTCTTCTAAACCACTCGCTGATGCAAGATGGCGCTGATGTGAAGGCAAGCCTAGACGAAAAAATGGTATAGGTGCAAGTATGGTTTTTAAAAAGATTAATCTTCTCCCACTTGTGAACGCCACAATCGTGAATAGACACCTTTCTTTTTGAGCAATTGCTCGTGGGATCCTTTTTCTACAATAACCCCTTTATCAAGCACAAAAATCACATCGGCATGTCGCACTGTCGTTAAACGATGCGCAATCATAATAATGGTCATTGAATGCTGCAGCGCACGAAGCATATGGCTCAATGCTAATTCTGTTTCGTTATCAACGGCCGATGTTGCTTCATCCAGAATCAATACATCCGGGTTTCGTACCAACGCACGCGCAAGCATAATCCGCTGCCGTTGCCCACCAGAAAGCTGCTTACCACTTTCATCAATATGCGTATCGTATTTTTCCGGGAGTGATAAAATGAAATCATGAATTTGCGCCGATTTCGCCGCCTCTTTCACTTGCTCGATTGGCAAATCAAACGCACCGTATCTAATATTGTTTGCGACGGTATCGGGCACAATAAACGACTCTTGCCCCACAAACCCAACCGATTTACGAAGCACTTCCAACGACATTTCAGCGATCGGTGCCCCGTTAATGGTAATCGTTCCTTTTTGCGTATGGTACAACCGCATTAATAACTTAATAATCGTACTCTTACCAGAACCGGTTTGTCCGACAAATGCTACGGTTTGTTGCGGTGGAATCGTCAACGATAATTTGCGCAGTACAGGACGTGTTGAGTTGTACCCAAACGATACTTCATTAAAAACTACTTCGCCCTCAGACATCGATTCGCTCAGCGCCTCTTCGCCACCAACCGTTTCATAAGAAGAATCAATTGGCGTGCGTATAATCTCAAGTAGCCGTCGCACCGATGACATACTCCGCTCATACGAATCAAGAATCCCGGCAAGGCCGGTAAACGGCCAAATAAGTCGTTGCGTAAGGAATATAAGCATACTGTAGGAACCAACCGCAATCTCACCATCAAATACCAGCATGCCACCCTTGATGAGCGTATACACAAATCCGGTCAGTACAAAAACCCGAACGAGTGGCGCAAACATGCCGTTCATATGCACCGCATAAATACTGGCCCGTTCATAGTCACGGCTCGCCCTCTGTATTCTCCGCTTTTCATACTCTTCGGTACCAAACCCTTTAATGCTCATAATGCCCCCGACATTGTGACTAACCACGCTGGCGATCGTACTGGCCATCTCACGCACAATCCCGTAGGCGGTAGAAATACGCTCCCGAAAGAAAATACCCAGTGCGGCTACAAACGGAATCGGCATCATCGCAATCAATGCAATTTGCGGAGAAATATAGAAAAAGATGCTGCCAATCAACACCGTACTCAAAACAAGCTGTATAATACCGCTAAATCCTTGATCACGAGCGGCACCGACAATGTATTCGAATTCGTTGATATCATCGTTAATAATTGAGGTCAAACGGCCAATCCGCATAGTGTTAAAAAACGAAAGTGGCAATTTTTGAATATGGCCATAGGCATCGGTGCGTATCTCACGTTGCACTCGTTGCGCAATCCGCCCCCAGAGCACAATATAAAGAAACTCAAACACCGATTCAGCAATCCAAATCATAATGGTGACACCAGCGATAATCACCAACTGCGTTCGTGGGCTCGTGAAACCCCAGGCATGCAACCATGGACTCCCGGAACCGGTTACCACGTCGATAGCCAAACCGATAAGTACCTCAGGCAAAATATCTGCTGTTTTGTTTATAACCGTACAGAGTATGGCAAGTACCAACGAAAGCGGCTTCCGCCACATGTACGACAAGAGAAACCGAACAGGATTTTTTAAAGATATACCGGTAAGCGCCATAGGCAACCTCTACTTTGAAAACGTCGTCAAAAACAAAAATATCCCGGCCGCTACCGATGCATTATATGATGACGTATCTCGCTGTGGCAACGTGACTTGGGTTCCCAAAGAGCGAACCTTCTTCTCAATTCCACGCTCCTCACTCCCAATAACCACACATAACGGCGCTTGATACGACACAGTTGTTGCATCAACACCACCATCAGCCACCGTTGTATATACCGTATATCCCATATTTTTTAGCTCATTAATGGTATGAGCCACCGAAGAGATTAGGTATATCGGCATATGCTCGGCTAGACCTGCAGAAGCTTTAAAAACCCCAGCAACTATCCGCGCACACTGCTTAGTTACGAGTACGGCATCAAAATTCGTACAATAGGCCGACCGCACAATTGCGCCAAGATTATGCACATCTTGTACCCCATCAAGCAAGAGAATGCGTTGCTTTTCTTGCGGCGTGATCGGTTTGACCGCATACGCAAACGGAGTTACAAAAGCCAAAATGCCCATGTGATCATCACATCCGGCCATTCGGCTCAGTACATCACGAGATACATATTGAATTGACGGCGCCTGTTTATTCAGATACGGCTTCACCCGCTCCCACCCTTTTGGCTCCGGCTTAGTCATGTAAAGAGCAAGAATTTTACGTCTACCCGATTTAAGGCATTCAATAATAGGATGGGCACCGTAGAGGACGTCACCAACTTGTTGTACTTTTTTTTGCGCTGCGCACATGTGTTTTCCTTTTTCTGAAGAAGAGAACGGCCAGTATAGCACCGCAACCTTCTTGCTGCTATGCTGTAAGCTCTATCATGTATACAAAAACGGAGGTAATGTATGAAAATAAACTGGAACGACGCACGCAGAACGGCAGTGATCATCTTTTTCTCAGTAGTGTGCGCACTGGGTGGCTTGTACCTCAAAAGAAAGCTGCTAGGCGAAGCTCTCGTCTGCCGAGGCTTCTTCGCCAGGGGAATAGAACCACAGGCACTAGGCGACTTTTTAGTTGTCACCCTTGTCGCGTTTGTCGGCCTCTACCTGTTTGACCGATATATACTTAAAAAATAACCAGTCGGCCTAAGAATGTCGGCGTATTATCATACCAACTCAGTCGCCCACAAATACGAGGGTTATATGAATAGCATTTGGAATCTTACATTACAAAGAATGGTTGGTCTCGCTATTGTATGTGCCGTATTTTACGGCGTCGCTCAATTCACGAGCCTTCAACTCGATTACTGGCGCATTCTGCCTAGTTTAATGGCAGGCTACATCGCAGCGGGGGTAGTGGATAGCTTCCTAAAAAAGAAAAAGTAAGGAACTGTATATGAAAGTCGACTGGCATAACGCACGTGGAATAGCAGTCATTGCCTTTATCTTAGCCATGGTTGGATTCGGTGGAATGTACCTCAGGCCGAAGTTGATGGGAACTGGCTATCAATGGCAACTCAACACTTCAATTTCATATACCGAATTTATAATCGTTTTCGTTGTTGTATTTGGCAGCTTATGGTTCATAAATCGCTATTTCCTCGCACATAAAAAATAGTAGAGCCCAAACCATGCTGCATAGACCATTCATCTTCGAAGACACCACTTCAAAAACAACGCCGCAAACCATCTGGACATCGGAAGATGGCCTCGTTCTCAAAACCTTCACTGGAGAACAGGCCCGCCCCTATATAGAGCACATCGCCCACCTGCGTATCACCATGTTCAAAGAGTTCCCTTACTTGTATGAAGGCAGCTTTGATGGAGAAAAAAAGCATCTAGAAACCTACTGTAGTTCACCTAAATACCTCGTGCTTCTTCTCCTAAAAGACACTCATGTGGTCGGATTTTTTAATGCCATACCACTTGCTGAAAATGGACCTGATTCTCTATCCGAAATACAGGCGCCATTCATTGCACAAGGAATCGATATGGCACCGTATCTCTATGTGGGTGAAGTAATGGTTCTCAAAGAATTTCGCCGCCCACATCTGATACAATTTCTTTACGCATACGGCGAAGCACTTGCCCGAGAATTAGGTAAAGATTACCTAATTTTTGCAATGGTCAAACGACCGCGTGAGCATTTGGCACGTCCGGCCGACTATCAATCGCTTGAACTACTCTGTGCTTACTTTGGTTTTGCGATCATGAAAGGCATGGAGATCCACGCCTCGTGGAAACAAATAGATACCCAAAAAAAAGAACCGAACACCTTGGCCATCTGGTGTAAAAAAGTTACTCAAGAATAGAAAAGGAATAGTACATGAAATTTATATGGACAACCGGCCTGGTATTAGCGCTCATTTCAATAATTGGCCTCTTTGCCGGCTACGCATTGCATCTCCACGGAGCAGACAGTACGTTACTGTGGGCTGTTTTTGGCCTAAGCGGTGCCCTTGGTATTCTCTCGGTCCATCTGAACCTCAAAGCCATGCCTTCAGTTACATGGAGCATTCCACTGAGCTTGTGGGCCGGTACCGCAATTGGCGGCGGCTACATGCTCGCATACCGCCATTACGCCGCAGGAAATGCACTCAATCTCTATTTTGGCGCACTTGTCTTGCTTGGTACCGTTGGGCTTATCATCTCACTCTGGCACACCGTCCGCTGCCGCAGACTTGATGCTCGGATTCTGGCCAGCGTTGCGACACCTGAAGTAAAACTCAGCGACCAACGGTTCATCGACTATATAGCATACAAAAACAATGGTGGCCAAATGCCGAGCGAACGGCCAATGACCAGAGACGAACTTGTTGAATATGTGGCAACCAATCATCCGGACGGCCTTGAGCAATGGGCCCGATTTGGCTTACAACAATCACGCCCGAAATGGATGCAAGTCCTCTATCCATTCTTCTTCTTTAAAAACGAGGCTGATCGTAAAGCGTATGCAACTAAATTTCTTGCATCACGCGGCGTGTATCGAGAGTCGTATCCGGAGTTCGAGGCGAAGTAAAAACGCAACTTATTCATCATACACGTCTTTACGATGCTGAACAGCAACGATTATCACCACATGTTCGGCATTATCAATTCGATACACAACACGATAATTCCCGACACGAAGCCGCCTATACCCTTTTAGGCTATATCGCAATGGCTTCCCAAAGCCAATGGGATCAACGGTAAGACGTTCTTCTACAGCCCGCTTAATAATGGTTCTTATCACTTTAGGTAATTCGGGAATATGCGATTTTACTACTTCTTCATTGTAAAGAAGTCGGTACGTCACTTCCAAGCTTCCTCATGCGAATAAAGCTTTGCATCTTCTTTATCAAGCTTTTCCGCAAGTTTTGAAAGGTATACATCCTCGCGCAATTCTAACGCCTCAAGCGTCAATTCGCGAACAAGACTCGCAACCGATTTATCCTGTTGATGAGCTAACTTCGTAAGTAAACTTGCCGTAGCTTCTTCAAAAGGAACAGTGATACTAGGGTGCTTAACTGACATAATAGATTCCTACTCTGGCTCTAATGTTTTAGCCCCTCCATCTTACACACCAGTCATATATGAAGCAATATACCCCTTACAATTCACTGCATACATTTGACCGGCACCTCTCTTGACTTCGTTGTAACACGTGATACAACTGTTTCCACAAAAATCATAAAGTTTGACCGGGACAAGAGGAAGACATGTGGCAGCGATCGCACAGTAAGATTTATAAAGATTTAAGCAGGGAAGCTGTCTAGAGCCTCTGGACCGACATAAACAGCTGGCCCCAATGGCACGATGACTTGGAATACTGCACTCTTGAGGGGCCCTTTGAAGTTGGCAACCATTTCATGCTCAAGCCAAAAGGTGTCGCCGCGGTTAAAATCGTCCTTACCGATGTACAACATGGCCACTCGTTTACCGATTGCACTACCTTTTTTGGTGCTAAAATGATTGATACTCATACCATGGAAGAAACCGAGGCCGGCCTGTTGCTAACCAATACCCTCGTTGTTACCGGCCCGCTCAAATGGCTCTGGATTATGCTGGTTGCCAAGAATGTTGCCAATACGGTGCCAGCTGAAATGGATGCACTCGCCGATGCCGCAAGGAAGCACCATGCCTGATTCAACATTCGGATTTGAAAAACCGGAGCAGAGTGCCGGCTTTCTCCTCTGGCAAACAACAACCATCTGGCAACGACTCATTCGAGAAGCGCTCGAACCGTACAACATTATTCATCCGCAATTTGTAGTCATGGCCATTCTTTTATGGTTTCGTGAACACAATCAAGAAACCAATCAAATAACCATCGCTAATTGGTCAAAGCTCGATAAGATGACGGTCTCACGATCGCTCAAAAAACTTGCCGATAGCGGCTTTGTGGTTCGCAGCGAACATGACAAAGACCCGCGCGCAAAGAGTGTGCAACTCACCGATGCCGGTTGCGCTTTCATAAAAACCTTAGTTCCCATTATTGAAAACATCGATGCACAATTTTTTGGTCGGCTTACCTCAACCAATGAACAATGCCTTGTTGCTATCTTAGATACTTTAACCGGATTCTCTCATGAAAACAGCAAATAGCGGCCCCAAATTCTGGATCGGCGTCGCCTCAAAAAATCACATAGAGAACGGCATCAAGCTCGGCATATGCCAATTTTGTCATGGCGCTCAAAGCCCGGCTAAGCGGCTTAAAAAAGGTGATTTCGTTATCTATCACTCATCAAAAGTCACGATGGATGGCCCGGAGCCGTATCAGAAATTTACCGCTATCGGCGTAGTCACCGACGATGCACCTTATCAAGTTTCAATGGGCGATACCTTCAATCCATTTCGTCGCAACATCAATTATTTTGATGCCAAACATGTTGAGATAAAACCACTCATTGCGCAGCTACCGTTTATCAGAGTTAAAAAATCATGGGGCGCGGTTTTTTCGCTATGGCTTCTTTTCAATAGATCAAGAATCGTTTGGCATTATTGCACAAGCAATGATCGGATATAATCCGTTAGAAAACAGTGGAGACGCTTCTTAACACACACCTCGTATGCACTCATAAATAATCATCAGATCCTGCTCACCCGCAGGCTCTTTCGCATGATTTTTGTACTTCTTAATCACGCTAAATCCAACACGATGCAACATCACTTCAAGTTCATCGTGTCGGAATACATACTGCGTAAAAATTTCTTGTTCTGTCGAAATAACAACACCATCTCTACTCAACGTATACCGTGAGAATGCGCGGTAAATCTGCGTTTCAGAATCGTACACCGATGCCATCTGCACCGCAATTATCGACCCATCGGTCTGCATAAATGATTGCTCTCGCAGTGCGGTGTCAGCATCAACTTCGGAAGCCACCGTATCAATTTCCAACACCAATGTACCGCCAGGAAGTAGATGGTCATACAGCGCCTGCAGCCCATGTAAGCGCTCTTCTTGATCAAGCACGAGCCCCCAGGAGCCAAACGGAATAAACATTAATCCATACCGCTTGTCCGACGTAAAATCTTGTACAAATTGTTGCCAGACCGGCAGCTCATCATTACAGATATGTGCATATTTCTCGCGCAACGCAGCAAGCATATGCGCTGACGCATCAAATCCTTGAATAGTAAATCCGGCTTTCAGTAGCGGCAATAGAATCCGCCCACTCCCACACATTGGTTCAAGAATCGGACCAATCGATGCATGCGCATAGGCAGCGTAAAAATCAATTTCGGCTGTCGCATCCTGCTCTGTTTTAGCAAGGTCATAAAATTGTGTAGCGAGTTTATTATATGTTTGCATCGTGCGACCACTCATCCTATAACCAAGCTAGCTTAGCTCCGCAAAAATGTTATTTCTTCTGCGTATTCACTTATGCCATCAACCGATGGTGTTTCCAGAACAACCGCAATACCACGCTCACTCATCTCATGCGCAATAGCATGCAGCACGCTCTGTGGAATATGGCCTTTGCCAAGATTTGCATGGCGATCTTTACGTGAACCACACACTGTTTGGGAATCGTTCAGATGCACCACTTTCAAGAGCTTACGCCCAACAATTGCATCAAACTTTTCCATCACACTGCGATAGGCTTCTATCGAACTCAAATCATAACCAACCGCAAAGACATGGCACGTATCAAAACAGATACCAACACGATGTTTAATCTCTGTATCACAGGCATCATAAATCGCACGAAGCTCTTCAAATGTACTGCCCACCGCAGTGCCCTGACCGGCCGCCGTTTCCAAAAGTATCATCGTGTCACCAGGCACTTCAGATAACACGGCCGAAAGATTTTGCGCAATTTTCTCAACGCCTACTTCAATGCCACCACCGGTGTGTGCACCAGGATGGAGCACCAAATACGGAATACAAAGTTGCACACATCGCTCAACTTCGGCCCGCAATGAAGCAATAGATTTTTTCTCAACGGCTGCATCTGAAGCGGCAAGATTGATCAGATAGGCCGCATGAGTAACCACTACGGCAACACCACTCTGATTCCATGCCTCGGTAAACGCAGTGATTTCACCAGCCACTAACGGTTTTGCAAAATATGATTTGTTGCTCTTGGTGAAGATTTGCACCGCATGCGCACCAACTACAGCGGCACGCTTAAATACGGTCTCAAGCCCACCAGCAATAGAGAGATGCGCCCCAAAAAGATCTTTTTTCACGCCCGCAGCCTACCCTTCATCTTGCATATCTTACAATGGTCATCATGTTCAGCCACGTGAGCCGCATATTCTCGCCGCAGCACCTCGGCCTGCACGATCTTACGAACGAGCAACTGCATGGTCATCTCATCTTGCTCTGCAATACAAGCCAATGCACACGCATCGGCACGGGGCAGGGAAAAGACTACCTTCACATTCTCCATCGACATGGGAAACCTCCTACGGTTATGCGATAAAAAGCCGGTCTGGCCACTAAAAATAGCAGTCCCAGAATAGCATCGAGAAAAAAAAGGTCAAACGGCGCTACTTCCCTCGCGAAAGCTGCCTTCGTATTTGCGCTATAAGCGAATGTGCCGGATCGGTAATAATTTCATAAAAGCGATCCATATACGGCGCGATATCCTTCAAAAGACTCCCCGTTAATAGAGACGGCGCACTGCTATCAATCACCAAAACATACCCGCAACAAGAACCATCGAGGATTAGATAAAAGGTCTTAGCCCTATCATCTCGTTCATCTTTAATAATTCCCCGAGTTAATGTAAGGTCGATCGAGCCATTAGCATTGCGAGCGGTACTCGTCGCAGAAAGACGATTCGCAAGGCCGCCTAAATACATGCCGCCTTCAAATTTTTGCGGCATTGTTGCTATAAAAGAAAGTACTATCTCACTAGAACCACGCGTTGCTACCGCCCCCGTTGAAGAATCAGGTGGGCAAAGGCTCGTCATCACCGTTTCTCCCATTCCCCCCGCAGAAGCGCCAACATCAAACCCAACGGTCCCTACCTCTGCACTAGCACCACACCCAACGACCCCAGCCGGCCCCGCAGGAACTTCCTCGGTCTGCCGCGCAAGAAGAGAAATACTCCGAAAGTCGCCCCAGTGCAATGAAGATAAGAGCTCACGCACCCGGTAGTCTATCAAGCCCCTCACAAGACTAGCACCGCCTGCCTCTAGCCCGGCCAACGTTGCAATGACCTGCTCACGATCAAGCCTCAATTCCTTAACTACACTATTGAGTGCACGAGCTTGAGCAATGTCATCACTACCGCCGAGACCATAAATAGCAGAAAGAATGTTCACAATATTTTCATAACTAATAGGTGGCAAGACCGGCCGCATAGTCGCACTAGAAGCTCCGCCTGATCGCGCTGCTATACGAGCGTGGCATCCGCCCTCGAGCACCGCGATCGGATGCCACGCAAACAGACGAAAACCCAACACACACTATTAATAACGCACCAATAAATCGTCCACTAAACACACCAACCCCCTATGCAAGATTATTCTAAAAATACCCGGAAGCAGCGTAAAAGCATTTCATTCCCCTGTCAATTAGATGAACTCTGAGAAAAAGCCTTAGTTAACCTTCTTAAATCGTCTTCACCGACCATTACACTTTCTTTGACCACTACCCAATAGACAGGATCAAACGGGACTGTTGTCAATGTCCCTTGATAATGCCAGCCCTCCAGGCATTTAGTAATCAGTGCTCGCGGTGATAGCACACAAGAAGCCACACCACTATCAACGGCCTCAATCAATGAAGAATAGGGCGCTGTTGTCGCCACATCAGATTCATGATGCATGAACAGACCTATAACCGCGTATTCTCCTTCAGTAGTCTGATGTACAAAATGCCATTCCATCGTAAATCGCTCACCGTTAATAGTGTGCTCACTCGGCGTATGTACATGAAACTGCTTGAGGAAATAGATTTTACCATTAATACCTATGGAAGCAGTCCCTTGATCAGCTTCGGCAACAAAAGCGGTCAACACCCCATTGGTGGCCGAAAATTCTACCGTCAGATTCGTTGGATAATTAAATTGAATCGGAGGCGCGTTGTAGTGAGGCTCACCCTTTATATCAATAGGAGAAGAGGCGTGTTCCGATAGCACGAAACGCGCGGCAGCTATTTTTCTTGGCATACAAATACTTTCTTTTTGGGGCCGCGACAGCGGCAATCAGATATGCACAGGATAAAAACTCTAGGCCAGACAGTCAATGGGTAACAGAGAGTAAGCTAAACTTATTAAGTCACTACAATTTTCAAGTTTGCACGATACTGCTGACTATGCACATAGCGCAGCATGCGTAAGCGTACCGCCTGCTCACTCACCGGCAACATATGTTGTTTCTCAGCTTTATGGGCATTGATCACAAATTGCCGATTCCCGGTTACGAGCACAATAGGGACATCTCCTGGCGCAATACCCTCTTCAATAATTTTCTGCACCAACACGAATGCGGCTTTCCCCGGCACCTGCGCATGACCGCCAAACGAAAGCATAGCCCCTTCGGCCATGCCACCTAAGCTACCGGTAAAAAGCGTTGTCTGCGTCTCTTCACACAACTGCACCAGTGGCACGGTAAGAGATTCAAGTGGATCTATCTCAAGCGTCATGAGTACGTCATGCTCTTTCATCAAAGGCCGCAGGTCGGCCAACGCACGACTCATATCGGTCAGCGGAAAGATCGTTGTTTCTACTTTGTTTTGAGTAAACAATGCCTGCAATTGCTGCGCATCTCGCAGTACCAAGCCACCAACATCATCGGCAAGATCGTACGGAATAAGAACCTTGCGCGCACCGGGCTTAACTGCCAAAAGCATCGCCGGCATTGCCAAATAATCGTATGAACCATTAATAACACCGGTAATCAAGCCACCAGGACGGTCAAACGATTGCACCAGTCCACGCTCAACACAGTCATCCAAGCCTATAAAAACAATTGGCTTATCAACCACCGCAGCCGCTACCCGCGGCGTTGCAAAATACCCATCAACCACTACCACATCAGGATGCCAACATTTTAATGCAGCAATCGCGCATTGAAGGCTTTTATCATCCTCACCATAAAAATAAAAAGGGCTAATATCATAGCGCCGTTTTTTATCAACGAGCGAATGCTTACGCAAGAATCCTTCATAGGCTTTGCCCTGTGAATAAATGTTGTCGGCAATCACCACACCAATGCGGACTGCTGCCGGACCAAATGGCTGTATATGTACATACGCAATGTAGCCAGCAACAACGAAAGCCAGACCGCTGATGAGTGCGAAGCAGGTGATACGTGCAACCGATGATAGTTCTTTTTTCATGACATTCTTTCGCTCTTGGCTTGTACTCGTCATACCTACCACACCCCCCCCTACATTAGCGAGAATTTTTTACAAAAATCAGCTGCATTTTTCTTATTTTTCGCTATAGTGTGGGCCAATAATATTCGGAATTTAGGCATTAAAAAGGGACGGTTATGTATATTGTCGAAGGCAACATTGGCGCGGGTAAATCAACTTTTATTACCCTGCTGCACTCCTATCTTCCCCACATAACTTACTCACTTGAACCGGTTGATACGTGGGCAACACAGACCTACGGAAAATCACTCCTCGAACAATTTTATACCGATCCACAGCGATGGGCCTACACGCTTGAAACACTGGCAATGCTTTGTCGATCACGCGATTATTTGGGTACACACGATCGCTCCCCCTACCACATCATGGAACGTTCTCTTTACTCAGGACACTACTGCTTTGCACTCAACGGCAAAGAAGAGGGCTATTTTTCTCCGGTCGAATGGGATGTGTATCAGCAATGGGTAAACTTTATCTTTGCTAATAAATCGGTAGTACCTCGTGGGTTCATCTATCTACAAACCACGCCAGAAACCTGCCTCACCCGAATTGGCAAACGAAGCCGAAATGGCGAGTCAAGCATTCCACTATCTTATCTAGAAAAAATCCACCACTGGCATGAACAATTTCTCATACACAAGGCTAACGTCACCGCCGACATCAGCGACGTACCGGTACTTATCCTTGATGTTACCAAAGATTTTGCGAATAACCCGGCCCGTATGGCGGAACTAGCCGGCCTCGTGGCCGATTTCATGCAAAAAAACCTACTTTCTGCAAAAGTTGAGAAATATATTTTGACTTGCCGTGCAAATTAAAGTACATTTCTCGCTCACGTTTTGGGCGAATAGCTCAGTTGGTAGAGCATCTGCCTTACAAGCAGGGGGTCACAGGTTCGAGTCCTGTTTCGCCCACCATCTTTCGCCTTTACGGCGCCGCAAGGCTTGCCGTAAAGAGGCTCCAGATGGCTGCGCCGCATAAAGGCGACAGACAGAAAGAGTAGCGGAGATGGTCGGTTACTAAATACTTCCCAAACGTGGTGATCTTTACTAAAGTGTTAAAAATTATTCCTCGATAGCTCAGTTGGTAGAGCACATGACTGTTAATCATTAGGTCGCAGGTTCGAGTCCTGCTCGGGGAGCCAGTTTTCTGGGGGCTGTAGCTCAGTTGGTTAGAGCGTTCGCCTGTCACGCGAGAGGTCGTGGGTTCGAGCCCCATTAGCCCCGCCAGAATGTCTGTGTACAAAAAAGCCGTAGTGTTTATCACTGCGGCTTTTTTGCTTCCGCGCTTGCTTTAGCCCGCGAATTCTCTTACCCTTCCTATGCTCATTCGCAACAGAAAGGGTATATATGCCACTCCTTTTTTCTGGCCTTAAAGTCGTTGCGGCACTCGCTGGTTTCGGCGCAGCCTATCAATACATCGACACCAAACTCGACAGACAAACACACCCTCCAATCGGCACTCTGGTTGATATCGGAGGCTACAAACTACACCTCGTTGATCAAGGAACCGGCGGCCCAACCGTAATTCTAGATGCTGCCATGGGGTGTAGCTCTATTGACTGGGCATTAGTCCAACCAGAGATTGCACCATTTGCACGGGTAATTAGTTACGATCGAGCCGGCTATGACTGGAGCGATAAAAGCCCATTACCTCGCACGAGCGCAACTATGGCTATTGAATTACACACACTCCTAAGCACTGCTCACATACCCGGCCCCTACATTCTAGTTGGGCATTCCATGGGTGGCATCAACATGCGCTGGTATGCGCACTTTTATCCCAACGAAGTTGCCGGCCTCATACTAGTCGAGTCACCACACGAAGAGCAAATTGAGAATCTTCCCCTCCCAAGCTCATTATTGATGCATTCACTACGTGTAAGCACCTATCTTGGACTACCTCGCCTATTTTTCAAACATATACTCCCAACACAAGAATTTATAAAAGCATACCCACCAGAAATACGGTCCATCTCTTTGGCGCAAAAATGTCAGACAAAATCGATTGAAACCTTTATTAAAGAATGTATGTCGATTGCAAAAAGCTACACACAATTACACCACACCGAACACTCATTGGGCGCCCTACCCTTAACCGTTATCACTGCCAAAAACCCTCTGACTACGCCGGTAATAGGTGGACACTGCGCACAAAAATCACTCGATTTCGTCAATAAAGAACGGGAACGACTACAAAAACAACTGGTTACGCTTTCAACACGGGGCACCCAGATCATTGCCGAACACAGTGGCCATCAGGTCCCACAAGATCAACCAGAGATCATTATTAAAGCGATACGAGATATGATTGCTGAAATAAACAACAAGGCAAAAGAGGCTATCCAAGAATTAGAAACTTAGTTTTTTCTGAAACGTGTGCTAGCCCACGTCATCGCGCCGCCGCCGCCCTGACGGGCTAAGGCGTGCCTCGCTGTAGCACGCTTATGCGTAAGCGGGAGCGTAGTGTGGCGACCCAGTATTTACTTGTTATTTTTTACTACCAGTTCTACTGGATTGCCCCGACTTCGCATAGCTTCGTCGCGGCTCGCCTTAGTCCGTAAGGACGACGGCGGCGCAAAGACGGCGCTGCCCTCTATTGAATTCTCAGGCATACCCTAAAAGGAGTAATTCGTATCTGTTTTGAAGGCAATGTCTACAACGCCCCGAGGTTCAAACATATCTACAAATGCTTTATAGATCGCCTCCCTATCAGTGCCAGCATCTGTGGCCAAAAGTAACTGCTGACTATCAACAGCAATATCCTCTACAATTCGTTCATGCCTATAATAGGCAAGAATGTCTCTATTAATCTCGGTTTTTCCATAGCCTTTATAGAAAAATTCCTCTTCATGTAGATTATTCCACACATTAGCAACGCCGCCCCCAATAAACATGAGATCGCGCTCTTTGGGCGCCATAATGGGTTGATCCCAATCCACTAGGTAAACCGCCCCATCATTAGCTATTAATACATTGCCACCATGAATATCAGAATGGCATAATACAAGCTCTGGTGATTGTTTCTCGATCTTCTGCCCTAGTTGTTCAGCGCGATCTACCAAGCGTTGAATTGTTCCCCTATGCTCTTTCATAAACACTACAAGTTTCAAGGCTATCTCGTCAGCCACTCTTGGTTCAGCATCAATATGGGCATACATTGATCGAACAGCTTCGCGCCATTTTGAGGAATAAGATTCTCGCTTAATCTGGTTTTTGATCACTAGAGGTAGGTGAAATTCATGAACCTGTCTTAAGGCGTTACCAAGAGTAATCCATTGATCGTTGGTTAGATCTCGACTAAAGCCGTCTTGCCCTTCGATAAAGGGGTACACAATAAGAGTAAAGGCATCGACACAGTGAGTGAGCTGACCATGATTTGTTGCAACAGGAGAGATAATTTGTTGAATGCCGGCATCATGTAATGATAATTGTATAACAGCAGCGATGCCATAATGATAACCACGTCTTAGCTTTACAAAATAAGATGACCGATCATATGCCTGAGCTTTGTATACTGACGCATCTATATCTGCCCCTAAAGGGATAAGTGTCAGCACAGAAATCTTAATTCCATAATCGGTATTTAGACAATCAATAATACGTTGGTCTGGAAGAAAGAACCGGCTCATTATTATTCCTCAAACAAATAGCGCAAATACCGCTCCGGGTTATCCAAAAAGTTTTTTGTAATTTGATAATGCTGCGTATCGACATAGGCAATAGTTTCCAAAACCCCGGTATCGCAGGAATAAATAGTGGCACCAGGGTAGGCTAGCAGCATAGGTGAATGCGTGGCGATAATGAATTGCGTCTGTGAATATCTACAAAGCTCATGAATAATGGCGAGCAGCGATAGTTGACGCTGCGGTGAAAGCGCCGCTTCAGGTTCATCCAATATGAAAAAGCCACCGGTGTGTACCCGATTTTTAAAGAACGCTAAAAAACTCTCCCCATGCGATTGCTCATGCAGTGATTTGCCCCCATAGTACTCATAAATGCTAAAATCATGCTTCGCAATCTCATCGATACGGTTGGCAACATTAAAAAAGCTCTCTGCCCGAAAGAAATAGCCATCTTTCGGCTTAATGCGCCATGATAATGTACAGCACTTGGCAAGCTCCTCCACCCCCGCATACGTATTTTCAAGTGAGGTTTTAAAATAAATATTCTTACTGCCACCCTCAGGGCCAAAGCCGGCATTCTGTGCGATAGCCTCAAGAATAGTCGACTTGCCGGTACCATTCTCCCCGACAAAAAACGTCACCTGCGACGGGAATGATATTTCTTTTAAATTCTTAATAATACTTAACGAAAAAGGATACTGCGCAACGTCAATCGTTGGCGCCAAAGCAACCTTAACCTTATCTAAGTAGGGCGCAACCGTTACCAAAGGTATTCTCATAGAAAAACCCTATCTACGAAGCTTGTATACCCGGTGCTTACCAACCTTAAGAATCGTGCCATCCTGCCAGGCCACCACCGCTTTAAACTCGGTCACTTTTTCTTGATCAAGCATCACCGCACCACTCTCAATAAGGCGACGCGCATCGGAAGAACTTTTTACCGCATCAACCGCTTTCAGCAAGTCAACAACCCATAGCGATTGTGCAACCGAAGCATCAAGTACAAATTCTTGTGCCTGCGAATAATCTTTTTGCTGCGACACCGCTTCAAACAATTGTTGACCTTCATCGGCGCCTTGCTTCGACCAAAATCGCTCAACAACCGCATGCGCCAACATTTTTTTGCAAGCCAATGGATGGAGAATACCCCCAGCTACATGTCCACGCATCTCCTCAATATCATCACTACTTCTGCCACTGAGCAGCAACCAGTAGCGCCACATAAGCTCATCGGAAATCGACATGATCTTTCCATAAGCGGCCACCGGAGATTCTGAGAGCCCAATATAATTACCCAGGCTTTTTGACATCTTCTGAACCCCATCAAGCCCTTCAAGCAAAGGCATAGTCATAATAACCTGCGGCTCCTGACCGTACTGCTCTTGCAGATACCGGCCCATCAATAGATTAAAGGTTTGGTCAGTGCCGCCGAGCTCAATATCACTCTTCAAGTGCACCGAATCGGAAGCTTGCAGTAGCGGATAAAAAAGTTCATGAAATCCAATAGCCGAACCGGTAGCAAAACGGTTGCTAAAATCGTCCCGCTCCATTAGGCGGGCCAACGTTACCTTACCGGCAATACGAATAAACTGTGACAGCGAAATCGGTTCTAACCAGGCAGAATTGTACACAATCTCAAGTTTGGCCGGATCAAGCACCCGGGTCACTTGCTCCAAGTAAGTCTTGGCGTTACGCATAATCTCTTCAGGCTCTAATGGTGGACGCGTTTTTGATTTACCGGTTGGATCACCAATACGTGCCGTGAAATCGCCAATAATAAACTGTATGGTGTGTCCTGCGTCTTGAAATTGACGGAGCTTTGAAAGCACCACTACGTGGCCCAAATGAATATCAGGAGCGGTAGGATCGGCACCAAATTTTACGCGCAATAACTTACCCGTTGCCAGTTTTTTTTCCAAACCACCAACCGGTAAGACTTGGTCGGTACCGGTCATTAATTTTTTTAACATGAAACTCCCCTACGGCAACACAACCAAATACATAAGTCCGTGATACAAATAAAAATGAACCACGTTAATCCCGTACAAAAATAAATCTTTCACACCGGGAAGACAGAAGAGACCCATGAAAATAAAAAGCCCATACGGCTCCAGCGTATCATGAATTTCTTGTCCAATTTCACCAAAAAAGACCGGCAACAAAGCACCGGCATCGAAAGGAGGAACCGGTATCAACGAGATAACCGCCCAAACCATCGCCCATTCGATAATCGATTCAGTTATTTGTTTTATAATCAAAAAAGCAGGTGTAGCGCCGATAAAATAATGGCTATACACAAGTGCATACATCGCCAGAAGAGTCAGCAACAAGTAACTTACCGTCGTTGCCAACGTAGTAATTACAACGCCAAGCTTTTCCCATTTAAAATTGCGTGCATCATACGTCACCGGATAATACGGCCGAACACCAAAGAAAAGAGAAACCAAACCTAAAATAAGAAGCGCTCCTAAAAAGCCACCGCCCGAACCATCAAGTTTATAAAGTACGGCAAAAATTGTCGCCAGCATGAAAGTGCCAAGGATATCAATATGAGCCAAGGGATTCAGCGTTAAAAAGCCATTTTCTTGTGGGGTATCATCACCAACACAATGGGCAGCAAGCGCCTGAACAAATCCACGAGTGGTAAAAATGAGAATAAATGTAGGAAAGAGCACGGCGATCTGCTTAATAAACGTATACATATACATCATGTTCATAACAGGTAACTCACTAAAAAGGTTAAACCGAGCAGTCAGCGTAGAAAACTACGATTTTTTCGTCAAACATTGAGAGTATTGTTTTCAAATTATGGCAAGACGTATGCTGAAATAATAACGTCGTTACCATTTCTACGAAAGGTCACCATGCAACACCTATATACGATAGCCTTCGGCTTCCTTCTTGCGCTTTTTGGTGGTACCTATCCAATCACTGCCGCCATTACACAAACTGCTATTCAAACACAAATCAGTACGATACAGGCAAGCGCCTTCAATGCTCGAAACTATACCAACATCACCGGCATTCTCAACAACTGCCTCCTACAAAGTATCGTATTAGATGATGCCACGAAAACAATGCTAAAAAAATATATTGATGCCAACAACCTCACTATCGCAACCATCAAAGCGGCTTCCGATTTTAATAAAGAGTCTTACAATAGCGCGGCACAAGGGCTGAACGAGATACTTACCAAATTCACTTGGAATGCGACACTTCCACTTCCTCAAGCACAACTACTTACCTAACAATTAGGGACACTACCGGCATGAAAAATCTACGTATCTCCCTCGTGCTCCTTCTCTGCACCACTGCAATCCAGGGAACCGCTCCCGTGACTACGCCATCAACAACGGCTTCATCAACCTCAACTGGCGGAGCAACCACCGCGCCAGCCACCGCAGCAACTCTTGCCACAAACAGTCCTTTGGCAAAAGAGGTAGACCTCTCTGCCGCATTTGGTCAATTAGCGCCAAAACTTAGTGCGTTTACCGACATCAACAAAGCCTTCCATGCGCTTGGCCAGGCAACCACGCTAAGCGACTTTCAAAAACAAAATAAAGCGCTGCTGGACAAAGTAAATGATAAAAAATCACCGATTACGGCAGCGCCCCTCAAGACACAGCTCCTTGATTTTATTGATCAATCCTATGCGGCAATCTATGGCGTCCCTATGCCTATGATTAGCATTCAGGTAATGAAATCAGGCATTAAACTCAATACTATAACCTATACCTTCCCAACCGATGGCGGCCTTAAACTTCTTGGCCAACTCGTAGGAAGCACTAGTGACATGCAGTTCATCATCGCGCAGATGCCGATCGCTACCGGTGACTACAGTACTAAGTACCCGGTCCTGAGCACCAACTTCACCGCCTTAACTTACGGCATAAAGTCACTCTACAGCTACGGGCAAATGTATGTACTGATCGTCGTTGCCCAAACCATTGTAGCATCAATCCCCGTACCAGCCACCTTCACTAACCAAGTCACACTCCAACCAATCACCGATCTTGGTAAAATTAGTTTCCCCAACGTGATCCGTATCATCTCTCCCTCACCAAACCAGCCAATTAATCCTCAACCACCAGCAGAAGAACTCCTTAAAACGCTGAATATCAACAGTACGGCAACCGGACATTCCATTGCCCAAAAGCAACTATGTGATCATGCCATTACCCCTTCAGTATGCTGCGCAACATGGCAAGGCGCGCTCCTTGAGCAATACTCAATCGGCACCATATTCGGTCGCTTAGACCAGTCCCTCTTCATCGCAAGCAGCACCGAGCTCGACTATCGTGACCTTCTTACCTACTATAATAACGATCCAAGTCGGACCATTATCAAAAGGTGGGGTGACAGGCTTATTCCTATTAATAGCGATACCGGCAACGTGATAGCAAAACCCCTTGACCCTGTCGCAATCTTAACCACCGTTGGCGTAAAATTTACTACACCACCCACCCCTATAACAACCTAGTCACGGCCTCATTGACCGGCCTGCCCCGTTCTGCCATACTCAACCACGCGAATTTTATTTTCACCGTGACATGAGGGGCTAATAATATGCGTACCTTCTTTCAACAATCAATCATTCGAACCATGCGTCTTGGCCTACCTTTTCGGGTCGCGCTTGTCGTAAGTATCGCGTCTTTCCCATGCCAAGCAACTCTTACCGACTACGTCCTGCCGGCAGCCATGGCAACTTCAGCCTGCTTCCTTATTGCCGCCATCCCTGCCTATAAAGAAATGCAGAATGCTCAAGAAGGCTACACTCGTAATGCGACCAACAGTAGAAATGAGCAGGCATTTAAAAAAGCTAAAATAGCCTTTATTGCGCGACTAAGCGTTGGAGGAGTCGCAGGCGTGATAGCATTTCTTACGTGGCTCGACCAATCTTATCAACCGAAAATAGAAAGCGTGACATCGGTGCCAGATCAGCATAAATCTGCTGCTCATAACACCAATGCATCGCCGGCCACAAAACCGCAAGACCCAATAACCACAACGCCACCCGTAATCACAGAAAAAACAGCCCAAGAACAGGCACTGGCTGCGCGAAAGGCATTTGCAAAAAAAATTGCCGATGAAGCGGCGGCAGAGATACACAGAAAAAGAAGTAAAAGCTAAGTCTCCCTGGAACGCGTAAGAGCACCCCAATTGTTGACGGAAGCAGGTGCATTGTGCGAAACTGAGTTATACTAAATGAAATTCTCAGGGGGCATGTATTATATGAAGAACGTATATATATCACTTATCCTAACCATCACTCTCTTCTACGCACCATGTCAAGCAGACGTTGTTGACTGGGCGATTCCTGCTTCTGCAGCAGGCTTACTTGTTGCGACACTCCCGGCTTACCAGAATTTTAAATATGCCGAGGAAGAATCTATCGCCAACCCGAATGATGTAGCGACCACACGAGCATTTAAGAGAGCACAACGCATCTTTAGAATACTACTTGCCACCGGCGGCACAGCCGCAGTAATAGCCGCTCTTCACCACGCACATCGCCGACAAACAACGCAAGTGATCATGCCAAAAGATCTCACACCAAAACGTATCAAGCTCGCAACTCCGAAAAAGAAACCGGCTGAAACACCAAAACCGGCGCCAACAGAAGATCGAGACGATGCGTCAGAGGTAGAAGACTCAACAGAAGACGCAGCAGAAGATCGAGATGCTTCAGCAGAAGAAACAGGCGATTAATACGATAGAGGCACAGCAAAATATGGCACATGTAATCAAAAAACTCATTATCACCGCCGCTATCCTCTGCCTTCCATGCCACAGTGACGCAGGTATTATTGATTACGCCGTGCCTGCAGCGACCCTTACCGCGAGCGGCTTTGTAGTTAGCTCAATCCCGGCCTATAAGGAAATGCAAAAAATGCGCGCGCTTTGCCGGCGCCAACCTAGCGATCACACGCTCCAAGCCGAATTTGAGGCTGCCAGAAAAACCTTTATTACTCGCCTGAGCGCTGGTGGCATTGCCGGCATTATCGCCTTTATACTGTGGCTTAAAAAACCACCGGTACAGACTAATGACCTGACCGCTAATGCTACACCAGAGAAGAAAGACGCCGAAACCAAACCGGTACCCGCACTCCCCGTACCTCCGGTAGAAGTGCCCGCAAAACCAAAGCCGGATGCGGCCACGGAAGCACTCATTGCAGCTGCTATAAATGAAAACGATACGGATGCGCTCAGAGCATTAAATGACACCGGCATTCTCATTGATGCAGATAACCTTGCAGCCGCAATAACAAATGGCAGCGACCCTAAAACGCTCACCTTCCTCATAAAAGAATGCGGCGTTGATGTCGATGGTAACGACTCGGCAGCATTGAAAGCGGCACTCAAGAAAGAAGACTGGGACGCGGTACGACTCCTGACCGACAATGGCGCATCAATTGATGTCCTGGATGAGTACGACAGAACACCACTTATGATAGCAGCCGAAAATAATGATGTTGCGCTCGCAAAAATATTACGCGGTAGAGGCGTAGACATGGATGAACCGGACAAATATGGGTACACCCCGCTTCATAGAGCGGCCACCCGAGGGTCACTCGAGTTTGTACAATTTTTAGTTAACTCGAGAGCCAACGTGAACGCGCTCGATCAAAGAGGGGCAACACCTCTGCACTCAGTAATTTCACGCTATCCCACGAGCGGCAGAAGGCGTATTGAAATTCTCAAACTTCTACTCGACAGCGGGGCCGATATTCATGCCACTGCTTCACGAAGAGACGGCGATTGCTATAAAAGTTCAACGATTCTTGACGCCGCACGGATTTTATGCCCAGCTGACTCACTTACCCCAGTGGAAGATGATGTCGTTTGGTTTATTGAAAGTGAAATGAGACGGCGCGGATAATATATGAAACAGCTTCTCATCAATGTCATCACCCCATTCTTCGCTCTCATTCTTCTAGTCAGCTTTTGCATAACACCTATAAAAGCAAAGTCGCCTTACCTCATCGGTGGAGTAGCACTCAGCGCCGGACTCGGTATAGCCACCGCGCGGGCCTATAGCACCATGAAACAAGCAGGAAAGGACTATGCTGAGGAGAGTTCTAACGAGAATAAAGATGCATTAGCCACAGCGAAGAAAAACTTTGCCCAGCGACGACTAGCCACTCTCATAGCAGCCATCCTCACTGCAGCCATTGGTCTCGGGGAAAAACGACTCCCGAGCACCCCAACTCAAGACAATTCTCGCACCAACGCATCAACTATTCAAACGCTTGATACAACCGAGCAGAATTGCTACGTAGCACAAGAAGAGGCTCGTCAAAAAGAACCGATCTTCGTTGCAGTAAGGCTAGGGAAAGCAAAATTATTAACTCAATTGATAAATAGTGAAGCCCCCATCGATCTCAACCAAAAATATTGGGGCAAGTTCACGCTTCTTGACTACGCCAGCCTGGCAATTAGGGAAGATCTCAGGAACGGCATACCAATCTCCCCCGATAAATTAAAGATTTTTGACATCCTTATTGCACATGGAGTCAAGATTGAAGATGATCATGAGCTCTTTCAACTGGTTGGCTCTAACCAAACAAAACTCGTTGAAAAATTGCTCGATATGCCAAACGGAATCGATATAAACACACGGAATGGACATGAAGAAACACTTCTCTATCAAGCAGCGTATTGCGGTGCCGTTGAAATGGTACATATGCTTCTCAAGCGCGGAGCCAAAACAGACATAGGGCAACAGCTCAGCTGGTGCGATTTTGAACGACTGCCACTAGAGGCAGTGGAGGAACGATTGAGATACTACCATGCGCAAACTACGACAGAAAACGAAGATCAACTAGCAAAGATTGCCAACTATGAGGCCATTGCTGGGCTATTAAAAACATACAGGAATTGATGATCAACCCTCTTTTTACTATACTTGCTGCCTTCATATCGGCAATGTAACAGGATGGCTCATGGATAATCTGTATTGTGCGCGTACGGCGCAAGAATTAATCAAGAAATTATGGCGCGACGCTGCAGTAAATGCCTTTGATCCAAACGACGCTAACCGCCCTGTGTACAGCATTGATACGCCACCGCCGACCGTTTCTGGCAATCTCCATATTGGCCATGTCTTCTCCTATACTCATACCGATTTCCTTGCTCGCTATCGCCGCATGCGTGGCTACAATGTCTTTTACCCCATGGGTTTTGATGACAATGGATTGCCCACCGAGCGATATGTAGAAAAAAAGCATAAAACCAAAGCTCATGTTGTTGGCCGCTCCGCTTTTATCAAGCTCTGCCTTGAAGAAGTCGGCCATGCTCATGAAGCATTCGGCGCTCTCTGGCAAGAGCTTGGGCTCTCTATCGATTGGCGTTTTACCTACTCAACTATCTCAGATCTTGCCCGCCGTGTTGCTCAACAAAATTTTCTCGACATGCTCACCAAGAATCAGGTCTATAGAACCGCAACGGCCGCACTCTACTGCACCACCTGCCAAACCTCGGTTGCGCAGGCCGAACTTGATAGCATGGAATGCAAAACAACGTTTAACACGATTTTGTTCACCGACAAAGCAGGAACCACCTACCCTATTGCCACCACACGGCCGGAGTTATTACCGGCCTGTGTGGCGGTGCTGTATCATCCGGATGATGCCCGTTTCACCCACTTGGCTGGTCAAACGTTATCATCACCGTTCTTTAATACTTCGGTACCCTGCATAGCCGACGGTGACGTACTGCCCGACAAAGGGACCGGTCTCGTAATGTGCTGTACCTTTGGTGACCAAACCGACATTACCTGGTTTGAGCGGCACCAGCTGCCCCTTAAATCGGTTATGGATGAACGAGGCATCTGGCTCGAACACACTGGGCCAATGGCCGGACTTCGTGCACCGGAAGCCCGTGCCGCCATCATTACCACGCTAAAAGCCCATGGCCTCTTGATTGAAGAAAAACAGCTAGTCCATGCCGTAAACGTCCATGAACGCTGTAAGCAACCGATTGAATATCGAGTAATACCACAATGGTTCGTACGTATCATGGAAAACAAAGAACTGTTCCTTGAAAACGGTGAAGCTATTGCCTGGTTTCCAAGCTTCATGCATTCTCGATACAAAGACTGGGTAACCAACCTTGGTTGGGACTGGTGTATCTCACGCCAACGTTTCTATGGTGTTCCGTTCCCGGTTTGGCACTGCCTTGACTGCAGCAAGGTTTTAACTGCACCAGAAAGCTGCTTACCGATTGACCCAACCGAAACAAATTTTCCTGGCGGCGCATGCTCTTGTGGCAGCACTAACCTTCGTGGCGAAACCGACGTCATGGATACCTGGAATATCTCCTCACTGACGCCACAAATTAATATCGCAAATCTTATCGAGAAAGTTGGGTGCTCTTCAGTTACGCTACCCTTTTCACTTCGTCCGCAAGCGCATGACATTATTCGCACCTGGGCCTTTGATACCATTGTAAAGTCGACCTACGATGCCAATACCATTCCATGGCGCTCGATTGTAATCTCTGGGCACGTAACGCAAGGATCGGGCAAAATTTCTAAATCAACCGGCGGTGCCGCACTCACGCCACAATCACTCCTTGAATCGTTCTCACCCGATGCTATCCGCTACTGGGCCGGCAAGGCAAGCCCCGGGGTTGATACCGCCTTTAGTGAAGAACAAATTAAGATTGGGCTTCGCCTCCAAACCAAATTATGGAATGCGTTCCGTTTCATTGAGCAACAGGTACCGGCCAATGCTCGACGCCTCAAAGCGGAAAGGCCAAAAGATACTATTAACGCTTGGATTACCGATCGCTGCACACAGACAACCTACGCCTACTCGCTCTATTTTGAAGCGGCCGAGTATGCACGGGCACTTGATAGCGTTGATCAGTACTTTTGGCACGATTTCTGCGATAACTACCTAGAGCTCATCAAAGATCGGTTCTTTAACCCGCACAAATATACGGCTGCTGAACTTACCGCCACGCACGAAACACTTTACACGGTTGGCTACCACATCTTGCAGCTCTATGCACCGTTCATTCCGTTCGTGACCGACTATCTCTACCAGCAGCTTTATCGTACCCCTGAAGGCTCTGCCAGTATCCATACGACGCAGATCACCGTGCCAACCGCTGCACCAGAGCGAGAAACCGCCACCGAGCAGGTTATTGCACAGATATTGCATATCGTTGGGGAAGTGCGCCGTCAAAAGTCGGAAAATCATGTATCACTCAAAACACCACTCAGCTCACTAACCTTAATCGTTGCAGCAACTGAGGCGCAGACAACGCTTATGGCAGAATCGGCCACTATCACAGGCATCACCAAAGCACAGGCGATGGATGTGCAGATTAAGGAAAGCCATCCTGGCCACCTCTGTGGCGTATCCATGGTGCTTGCGCCACAAGATGCAGTCGAGAAAACATCGTGATAACGATTACCAATGCGCAACGGAAGTATGCGATCGATGTACCAATGCTCAAAGCGGCAGCTACGGCAATGTTGGCCGAGCTAGAGTACTCAGATTTTGATGTCGGTATTTTGATCTGCAACGGTGAGCGCATGGCCGAATACAATAGCGGCTATAGAGGTAAAGAAGGCCCCACCGATATTCTCTCCTTTCCCTACCACGACACACTCAAGGCAGGAGAACGTATTGAGGCTGAATCACCGGAAGATAAGAATATTGGCGACATTATTCTCTGCCCAGAGATTATTGAGAAAAAACGGCATGACTGGAACCGTTCTTTTGATGATCAATGCATAGTTCTTTTGGCCCACGGGATTGCTCATTTATTAGGGCATGACCATGAGATGGATGAAGAGTATGTAGTGATGCAGGCACTGGAAGATAAGCTCTTATCGGCAGCGCACAAAGTCTCAAAGGGGCTCGCAGACTGTTGAGCGGAATCAAATTCTACGCTACACTACCCCCCCCACAAAAGGGTATAAATAGGGGGTTTTATGAAGCGTTTTGGTATGCATATTCTACTTTTAGGGCTGGCGGTAAGCCCAGCAGCGTATGGGTCTGACAGCGACGTTGAATCAGTAGCGAGTTCGACATCGGCCTCCGATGCCAAGCCGAAAATGCGCGAAGAAACGCGCCCATCGAGAGATCCTCGCTGTATCCCCAATCCTTTCTTAGATCGAGAGCTCCGCAAAAGGACCCAAGATCGACGACGCCACAGAAGAAAAATGAGTAGAGCCCCTGAAGAGATCACTACAGTGGCCGAAGCGGTAGATGCTGCCAATCAAAAAATTGCCTCTATTCTTTCAAGCATAAGAACGCATAGTTCCACTCGTGGCATTAACCATGATGAAGCATTCCTGGAACTCTTAACACCCTATATGGAACCATTAATCGAGCAAGCACAACGAGAAGCCGACACCCTTGGCATCGCTAATGATATGCAACTACGATTAACGCATGTCGTAGAATGCCTCTTTAACTCGGAACAATTCAGAAAAAATTATCCTCTCTTAGCTCTCTTCATCCCGGCAAGCTGCCTTCTTCTAGACGAAGGCCTACACTATAGTCCGGAGCTTAAAGCAAAAATACAGGCCCACGTTGGCACGCACCGCCTCGAAGAGCCACTTGAAAGCCTCGAGGCTCTCTTTCCAGGAACTACCGTCGGCTTGAAGAATGACTAGCCCCCTTGCCTTTTCTGTCAGTTCTATTATTCTCTATGCCAGACGCGAATAATACCGATTTCTAGCAGGTTTTTTATGAATGACCTATATCAGTCTAATTATCAAAACACTATCTACACGCCGATCTATCTACCGGCCATTGTCTTCTACGATGAAGAAAATGATGAGGAGCAAGGTCCAGAAGTCGCCGAAGCTTAATCTTAAAACCCTGGGGGGGGATTCTATGAAGCGCTATGCCTATCTCGTACTCATGCTCTGTCTAGGCACAAGCATCAAATGTTCGGATACAGTGCCGCAGGCTATTTTCTTGGACGACAACATCGATAGGTTCAAAGGAAAGGTCGCCGAAGGCATGAATATTCATGCATTATTTTATGGGCAAGATAGCTATTTTGAACCACTTATCAGCACCGCCACCCGATTTGGTGCGGTAAAAATTATTTCCTATATAATTGAACAAGATAAAGCTCTTTTAACGGCACGTGATGAAATAGGAAGAATGCCACTTCATCACGCGGCAGCAAGCAATAGGCTTGAGGCAGCGACCACTCTTATAGAGCTTGGTGCACTAACAACCGATACCGATTATGCCGGCAACCTTCCGGTACACTGGGCGCAAATCCAAACTCCCTACTACAAAGCCATAGGTATTAAAGATAGCATCAAAAGGAATGCAGCGCTTATTACACTGCTCTCAATGATCCCAGAAGATGCCATCACTCCACCTTACATGGTTATTGCCTTTCCGGCACACATGAGGCTATTCCCAGCGCTGCAACAGTGCACCCTCGCAGGAGTAATTCGCACGCGGCCAGCCTGCCTTAGCTACGCAACTGCATCTTGATAGTTCAAGACAGCTCTCTCAATTTTAAGTATACTTGCCACGCACAATCATCTTACAGAAAGAAGCACACATGAAACGTTTGGGGCTACTCCTTTTACTCTGCTGCATTATACCGCTAACCGCTGTATGTTCTGATGATGATTCTGGTTATGGAAGCGATTCTTCCTACCCCTACTACGAACCGGTAGATGATCTATTTTCCGACTCTAGTACCCAATCAATCGATGCCCAAAGAACCCTATTCCCTACCAATGCTCAAAAGATATTACGTGAGTTCGATACAGAAGAAAAAAGCCTTAGCGAATTCCTCTTCAATGCATTCTCAAGAGAGGGTCTGTCACTAGAAGAGACCAAGCAATTACTCGTCATGCTTATCTACGACTGGGTCACCGCCGATGAAGCTATACACGTACCAGAGCCTACCGAATATACACGCAACATAGAGCGCTGTACCAACCACTATCAATTAAATGGCTGGCTACTAACGCGCTTTAGTTTCATACTTACCAATGAGTTCTTTGAACTTTTTTATCCAACAACAGCCATTGTCCCAATGGTGCCGCTGCAGCTCTCCTCAACACCCTGCTTAGATGATGCATACGAATCACCCGATGAACAGTCATACGACCAGGTTCTACCAACTTTTACGCAAGATCTTATTTGCCAGATGCACCGGCGCTAGAAATCAACGACAAGAAATACTTAAGGTCGGAATCGGAAAAGCGTAAGCCAAAGCCTACAAACGGACTGGCATTGCTACGACTTACAATGTCATCGATACCAAAGCAGGTATAGATATTGCGCATAAACATTACTTTATTGATCCACTTGATATGCATACGGTTATCATCTAAACGTTTGATGCCTTGGAAGTCATAAGCCTCTAAGGTTGTCATCCAATGGATCATATCGGTATTCAGCGGTACGTAATAATCGATACCACCACCAAACACTCCCTCAATCAAACCAACTCGAAGCACCAAGCGGTCAAAGCGCTTACAGAATTGAGCACTAAAGTTATAGGTATTCTTGCGCCGTACTACGCGCTCAACCGTATCGGCAAACTTAAGCTGGTCATGCAACGAATCAAGTCCTGCCGTTGCAATACGATCGCCATAACTATCTTTACGCACAATATTCTCTACCGTGCGATCAATGGTACCGTAATCATCACTACAAATTTGAATGCGCCAGAAATAATCATGCGATGGGCGAATGGTTAGATCAAGAAATCCTTTATTGCGAGAATACTTAAAAAGAGTCTCGCTATGCATATCAAGATAGATTTGCAGCGATTCAATACGGCTTACATACTCTTTTAAGCCATGGATTGTCTTCTTTAAATCGGCGTAGGTCTCGTCTTCATTGATCAACTTACCAACAACACCCTTGCCATTATTAATCTTTTCCAGCACTTGCTCCGCTTCACGAAAGCCTTCTTTTGCTTGCACGGCAGCCTCTTGAACCGCCTCAAAGGTTGGACCGGCCTTTACAATTTCAGGGATAACTTTTGCCCGAATATCGGCGGCCGTTGCATCAATGGCGCGCGTAACCTTTGGCACGCCGGTACGCAATTCACGCATCGTCTCGTCAAGGTTGTCAATGGTAGTACTGATGATCGACTCCTTCTTACTCACTATCCGATCAACCGCATCGGAAAGATGCGCAATGTTTTCAGCAGCTTCTGAAGCATTCCGCAAGGTATTTTCCAACTGCTGGCGCCCTTCACGCGAAGAGAATACGGTCTTAAAGGAATAGGCCACATCACTCACGTTTTGCGCAATATCACGACATTGATCGATCAAGTCACCAACACTAGTCGTTGATTTACCGGGCATGGCAAGCGTTGTTCCCGGTGCCAAAATACCGGTGGAGAAATCACCCGCATCAAGCTCCACGATCTTGCCACCGAGCAACGTTTCTTGCTGTATCATCGCATAGGCGTTCAGTGCCAGCTTGTTAGCTTTGAGTATCTTCATGTGAACTTCGGCCTTACCACCTTCACGAAGGTAAATTGCCTCAACATAGCCAACTCGTACGCCGGAGGTTTTTATCGCTGCCTTCTGTTCAAGTCCCCCGGTATCATCAAAAAAGCTGATATAGGTATCATAATTTTTTTGGTCGATGCGCAATGCACCAATATTAAAGCTTAAGTATAAAAATACCAGCACAGCGCCGATAACAAATATACCAACCCGCGTCTCTGTTCTCACTACCGTACCTTTCTCTCTTACAACCAATACAATCTACGGATTGCAAACAGTGGTTGTACATCCTTCTTCTTTTTTTGCTCTTGCCCACGCTTCTCAACCGCTTGAACAGGTGGCGCCACACGCTCGACTATTGCAAGAATTTGTTGTGTTACCCCAGCAACTGTCGCACAAGATAGCACAGAATAAAAACGCGGCTCAACTTCCAGCGAAAAGAGAGCATTAAAATCCCCGGTAAGCTTCGGTTTCGTCTCGTAAAGCACTCCCAAATTCTTCCACAGCTCATCACCCTTACTACTTTTTATCTTTTCATAGTTTTCAGCAAGCTGCTTATACTGGTCCTTACGACTCGTTGCATCATTAGCCTGAGGACCGCGCACCGTACATAGTAAGCACAACGCATTCGTTAAAAACAGCGGATTCATGGTTGATGACTGTGACCAAAAGGTAAACATATCTTGCAATGCATAGGTGGCCGGCACCGGCTTATCTTTCTTAACTCGTGGCAATTCTTGTGGTTGATACCACAATTCTAACTTAGCCTGCTGCGCAAACAGCAAGAGACCTGAAATCTCTTGCATCTTTGTAGCACGTTGCTTCAGTGCAGCGGTCAATTTCGTAGCAAATTCACCGGCCGCCATTTTTTTCTTTGGAATAAACTCTTTAAAAAGCTGCTTCATTTGGGCCGTCAAATCACGGGCCGGCTCGTCAAAAACAGAACCAAACGGAATTTTACCCTCCTCAACCGTAATACACACCTGAATCTTGGCATCTATACCATCAATTTTGTCGGTCAGCTCAAACGTTTGCCAACGACCAAGATGAGGTAATACCGTAGTAATAAATGTTTTAAAGGAGAATTTGTTCTTTGTCTGCTTCCCCTGCGACGCTTGCTGATCGGCCGATGGCTGAACTCCAGCCGCTTTATCTTTTTTATTCTCTTCAGGATAACATTGATCCAGTTGTGCGGTGGCAATAGAAAGTCCACCATACGCAAACATCTTTACTTGCTCACGAATGACCATGCGAGAGGTAAACATAATGCCTACCGATACACTCTTCATAAGCTGCTGCGTTAAGACGGTAATAATACCCATACTGAGTAGAGAGAAGATAAGAACAGCACCGGCCTTAGTAGTATACTGGATTGCCACGTCACTCCGTTCCTCGCAATGACAGGCTAATCCCCTGGTGCAAACGTGCGATCGCGCGTCATTGCGAGGAGTAAAACGACGAAGCAATCCAGATAAAATCTTTATCACTTGCTCTCCCCCTCAACAGCCACTTCATGCCCAGCCTCAACCGGTGGTGTCACTGGCGCAACCGCCTCTTTTTTCTCACCTTCCTTTTTCACTGGCTTGGCATCTGCTTTTACAAATATAGGAAATGTCGAAGTAAATGAGTAAGAACGATGAAGCTCAGCATCCCACAACTCGATATGCGTAGCAAACAACTCAGGAAGAACGGTTTTACTCAACTCTTTTTCTTCTTTCTCGCCCCACGTGAATGTCTTAACCGGCTCGGCTTTTTCTTCGCTCTCTCGGGTTGCCACCGGCGCCATCATGCCGGCAGTACCACTCTTTTCCGGCGCACGCTTTTCGTAAGAGGCTTCAAGGGAAAATTGCTTAATATGATCGGCCACAACGCATCGAGAGATTTTTTTAGTTTTCTTATCCTCTTCTTCTTTGAATAGAACATTTTCCAGTTCATCGGTTTGCATGCGATAGAGTGTGTAAGCACTTTTTTGCGGCGTACTGAGTTTTTTATCAAACACTAACTCGTACCCAACGCGCACAGACCGCTCATGCTCTTGCTCATAGACTTCAAGCGGTGTGGTACTAATAAAAGTAAATTTTTTTGTTTGCTGCCATTTTTTACCACCAACTTTATAGGCGCTATCATCAAACGCTTCAAGAGTGCAGGAAGGCACATGTTTATCTTTTTCTTTTTTCTTCGCATCATCGATCGACTTTTCTTCAGTCGCTGCACGCTCAACCGTATACCCAGCCTCGCCCTCTTTTCCCCCTTCTTTTTTCTTCTCTGGCCGCGCTGGCGCATACTTAACCGGCTTTTGATATACCATTGCCGCCGTAACATCACGCTCAAGCTGGTTGTAGAGCAGTGCTACTTGTCGATTCACCACAAGTAAGCTCTGCGCCTCACGAAGCAGCCTTGCCGCGTTACGGTTTGCTTGTACGAGGCCAAGCATGATAACAGCCGATAGCGCAAGAGCAACCATCAGTTCAATTAAACTGAATGCGGGACGTACAATCATGATTCCCCGCTCTCTTTCGCCCCGCCCCGAGGCGCAATTGCAAACAAGTTCAATGTCCGCGTCGAAGTTCCTCGAGCCCATTTAGCGGTCGCTTTTAAATAATGTAGTTGCTTTGCATAAGGCGCCAATGCCGATTTCTTGTTAATTTCAACCGGCTCAATAACCATATGCATCGGTGGCTCTTCAAATTTTTGTGAAGTTTTACGCGCATCGGACGGATTGAGATACATCTTGTACAAGAATTTTTTAATCACATACACCCGATCAATGTCTTCACGACTCTGCCATACACGAATCATCGAACGAACCTGCAATTCGGACAATACAAACATCGAAGAAGAAAGAATAAAAAGTGAAACCATCACCTCCATCAACGTAAAACCGGTGCGCAGCCGTTTCATAGTTTTTCTTCCTCAGCAAACGTCCCTAAAAAAGGAGCTGCATTAAAAACTTTTGAACTAATAGCACCACGATCATCGCGCACTAATTTTACTGAAACATCTTGTACTAATCCGTTTGGCACTACATAACACCAGGCAATGCCTTTGTGTTCATCAAATAAATCTTTCTTGCCAAGCTTCACCCATTCGAGAGTAATCTGCTCAGGAAATTCATATTCAGCGGTAAAATAAGTCGAATACACCGAAACATATTTAGGCACACCTTTTTCGGTATCGCCTTCTCGTGCTTCAACCGTAATCGAACGTTTCTTCTTGTTGAACGTTAATCGATGCACTTTTTGTGTGGTAATCGCTTCTTGCCGTGCAAAGTATAAAATATTGTTTAGTTCTTGATTCAACGCCGGCCATTCAATCGTTGGCGACCGACGTAAAAGTCGGGGCATCACCATGGATGCCCCTATTCCTATAATCGCTAGCCCAATCATAATTTCGATCAAACTGAACGCTGAAATTCTCGCGTTACGCACCGACATGCAAATCGTTCTTAACGTCAGAATCGTTGTTTTCGCCATCAGAATACAACTCAAAGTTTTTGTATTGCTTATATTTAGCTGGTGGCGTAGCATAATGGAAATCGTTCTTCCAGCCGTCTTGTGGCAATTCATCACCATCAACGTATGGCCCATTCCATCGCTCTTTCATCTTGTCGCCTTTTGGCATCTTTACCAATGCGCCCAAACCACCAAGAGCTCCTTCTGTCTTGTTAGGAAAGTGACCAATATCATTTTGATACTCAAGGAGCGCTGATTTCACCGATGATAAGTTAGTTTTGGTCAACGATGTTTTTGCTTTTCCAAAGTATTTCAATGCACTTGGCCCGACCAATGCAAACATAATACCCATAATTGCCACCGCAATCATGATTTCGATCAGCGAAAAAGCTGATGCCATTTTTTTAGTATTTATCATAGATACTTCCTCTCTTAAACTCCTGAAACGTCACCCATCTGCATCATCGGCAGAAAGATAGCGGCTACTACGAACAACACAATTACACCCATTACCATCGTCATTATCGGATCAATTTTCGACGTTAACGAATCGGTAATCTCCGACAGCTCAGCATCATAATCACGCCCCACTGTTAGAAGCATCTCGGCAAGCTTGCCCGATTCTTCACCAGTGCTAATCATGTAGCTGGCCATTTTAGGGAATAACCCTGTTGCAGCAAGATACTTCGCGATTTTACCCTCTTTAATGATATTATCACGGGCCTCTTGCAATTTTTGCGTTAATACTTTGTTTTCCACAATGTTTGACACGATATCCAACGCTTCTGCAAGGTTTACACCACTTTCCATCAGCATTCCTAGTGTCTGGCTAAATTGCACCACCGCCTTTGTTTTAGCAAAGTAGGAGAGCAATGGAATTTTCAGTACCATCTCGTCAAGCGTACGTACACCGGCCGGCGATGCTTTCCATCGAGAAAATACGATAAAAAAACCAACTATGCCCCCGATTAAAATCATGTAATGGCCGGTAACAAAATTAGAAAGTGACAGCAAAAACTGCGTTGGACCAGGCAATTCCTTGCCTGTCTTAGAAAACATATCACTCATCCGTGGCACCACAAACCCAAGCATCAATGCTACCACTGCACCCACGACACCAAGCATGGTTATTGGCTTTGAAGTAGCCTTTTTAATCTTTTTCTGGGTCTCGCTTGTCCGTTGCATATATTCAAGAAGCCGCATAAGTATCACGTCAAGCTTACCACTCGCCTCACCGGCTTTTACCAACTGAATATAGATGTTGGGGAAAGCGGCTGGATGAGCGGCCAATTGTGCTGCCAATGGTTCGCCCGACTTTACCCCTTCTTTTACCGCAATCAACATCCCTTGAAACGGCTGTTCGAATTGCTCTGTCAACATTTCAAGCGCATCGACCAGCGGAACACCAGAGCGTAAAAGAACGCTTAACTGCTTGGTAAAAATGAAAACGGTTTTCTCGTCTACTTTTGGTGCAAAGAGTTGCGATAAAAAAGAACCCCCAGAAGCCGACGCTAAATGCACCTCAACCGGCATTAAACCTTGACCTTGCAACATATCTTTGGCACCCTGCGGCGATGGTGCGTCTATGGTACCAATTACCTGCTTGCCAGACCGTGTGAATGATTTGTATTTATATAGCGGCATTATTTATTCCCGTTTTTTGAATACTTGAAACAGGTACCAACGAAATAGTATCGTATCACTGAGATACATACTGAGATCAGAAAAAAGCACTATAGCAAAAAGAGGATTAGTATGAAAATAAAACGTTCTGTCATCATGTTATTGTCGGTTCTTAGCGGTCTTTCTCCT
>JAUPTZ010000012.1 GCA_030917815.1 Candidatus Babelota bacterium
AAACTCTCCGTTGCAAAAACTATAAATAGTTATATCTTTTGACAACTTATATAAAAAATTAACTGAATGTCTCGCATTTCTGCTTGATATGTCAAAGACGTTACCGCTTCGGCGTTTCCGCATCAGCAAGTGGAGAGTATGATATCAGCTCCATCAGACTTTGCAAGCTTTTTTACACAAAAACGCACATAAATCATAAATATGCTCCGGAATAATAGCTTTTATAATGCAGCAAAGGTACGCTGGAATAGGCTTTTTGCTCATTACATAGATAAAATGATTTTTACAAAAAAGATTCTAAACAAAGGGGGCCCTCCATGAAAAAGTCGTACGAAATGGTCGTCGATCTTTCCCACACTCTTCACCCAGACGTCCCAACATGGCATGGTGGGAACGCCGATTACACCCTCACCACAACGCTTGATTACAATGACTGCTCCAGTGAGACCAAGGTTCAGGGCACAACGCGTTTCCCTTAGCACCGGCCTGGGAACCCATATCGATGCCCCGGCTCACTGCGTCCCTGGTGGCAAAACGGTTGACCAAATTGCCTTTTCCCGCTTTTTTGCCCCGATTGTGGTTATTAATGTTGCCGACAAAGCACACGATACCTATATAATAAGTGCAGCCGATATTCTCGCGTTTGAAAAAGAACATGGACCCATCGGCGCCTATCATCATGTTTTCTTCCATACCGGCTGGTCTCGCCACTGGACCACGCCGGAACACTATCAAAATGAATGCCACTTCCCAACCCTCTCGCCTGAAGCGGCCCGCCTTATCGTTGCTCGCCAACCATATAGCGTGGGTATCGATACTACAAGCGTTGACCGCCCCGGGGGTAATCAGTACCCAGCCCACGAAATTCTACTTCAAAACGACTGCTACATAATCGAGAATTTGACTAGCTTAGACAAAGTACCGGCAACCGGCGCCATGGGACTTATGCTGCCGCTCATTCTCGTAGGCGCAGTTGAAGGTCCGGCCCGGGTCATTGCCATTTGCCGCAGTTAAAACTCCCTGTCTCTATTAAAAAACCCGTGGTATAGTAGCCAGTGAAACAAGAACTTTAGCTCACTAACCACCAAGGACCGCTGCCCATGTTCCGCGACGACGTCTCTCAACTACTCAAAGATTTTGAACCTGATATTACCGCCATTCTTCAGTCATGGGCCAAAAGCAATGCCGAACAACGATTTGAAGAGCTGCAAGCACTCACGCATCAGGAGAATTTTTGGCAACGAGCCGACAACATAGCCATCTCACAAGAGTTGGAGCATTTAAAGGACGCGCGCGTGCGTTATACCGCTATTGTCACCAGCTACAACGACATCAAGGAGATGTTCAATCTCTTTATCGAAGATGAACAGGAGCTGGAATCGCTCTACAAAGAATTGCGTAGACTACGCAAAGAAATCGTAAGCTTTAAACTATTCTTACTCCTTCGTGGCGAACATGACAGCAGCAATTGCTTTGTCGCTATCAACGCCGGCGCCGGTGGCACCGAATCGCAAGATTGGGCCGATATGATGTTACGCATGTATCTCCGCTTTTGTGAACGAGAGAAATTTGGGGTTCAGGTACTTGATCACCAGCAAGGTGAAGAGGCCGGCATCAAAGGAGCAACACTACTCATAAACGGTAAAAATGCGTATGGCTTATTAAAAGCGGAACATGGCGTACATCGTCTCGTACGTATTTCACCATTCGATTCCAATAAGCGCCGCCATACCTCGTTTGCAAGCGTTACGGTAACACCAGAAGTAGCACAAGCAAGCATCGAAATTAATGAAAAAGATTTACGCATCGACACCTATCGAGCCGGTGGTGCCGGCGGGCAACACGTTAATAAAACCGACTCGGCCGTGCGCATAACCCACTTGCCAACCAATATTGTCGTGCAATGTCAGAATGAGCGCTCACAGGGACAAAACAAGCAAACCGCAATGAAGATGCTCATGGCAAAATTGGTACAAAAACGGGAAGAAGAGCAACAGGCGAAAAGTGATTCGGTTGAGAAACAAAAAATTGAATGGGGATCGCAAATCAGATCGTATGTTTTGCATCCGTACAAAATGGTTAAAGATTTGCGCACCGATCATGAATCACCGCAGCCAGATATCGTATTAGACGGTGATTTGATGCCGTTTATTGAAGCGTTGTTGTTGCAAAATGTGGCCGACACCGCCAAGGAATCTTAGTGTTAACACGAGACAACCATGCTCATTAAAAAAGTTCAAGATCGCCTCTTGCAGCTCACAAACACCATCGCCCGCCCCAAGATCCTTCTCGGACTCTCTGGCGGCGCCGACTCGGTCTTTCTATTTCGTGCACTGGCCCCACTCCACGAAATGAAACTCATCTCGCTCGACAGCATTCACATCAATCATGGCTGGCGCGACACGGCAGACAACGATATGCGATTTTGCGCACAGCTGGTGACCTTTCAGCACCGACTCTCTCTTATCCTAGAAGAAACTAAATCATGGGCCGACAAACTTCCGGCTCAGAAAAAAAACTCCGGCTCTAAAGAGGCCGACGCTCGTGAAATTCGTCGCTTCATTTTTGAACATTACCGTCACGCATGGAACTATGACGTCATCGCGCTTGCACACCATGCCGATGATCAAATCGAAACTTTTTTCATTCGCCTTATCCGCGGCAGCGGCCTTACCGGCTTATGTGCTATGCAGGAAAAACAAGATCACCTTGTACGCCCACTATTAACTATATCTAAAGCAGAAATACTAACCTGGCTTAAAGAGAATAATCAGGAGTTTTGCCATGATGAAACAAATGATAGCATGGCATTCTTACGCAATCGCATTCGTGCGAAACTAACCCCCGCCTTAGCGGCCTGCGACGAACGAGCAACACAATCGTTGCTTCGCACCATCGCTCATTTACAACAAGAAGAAACGTTACTTACCTATGTATGCGCACAGACCATTGATGCATTAAAAGATGAAAATGAATGGTACAAAATAAAAGAATTTTTTGAATGTGCACCGGCTCTTCGCGTACGCATACTTACCACACTACTTATCAAAGCACTGGCGCCATTTACCCCGAGTGAGTCGCTCTTCGCAGAAATCGAACGATTTCTCGCATCACCAAACGGCGGTAGCCACGAAGTTGCACCAAGTGTAACAATACACAAAAAGAAACGCTCTTTTTACCTTCAGAGCGCTTAAGCCCCGGCAATACTCTTGCACCATGCGGCAACCTTCAGTAGGCTACAGCACCAATATATTCCTCAGGAGGCTACCATGAAGCTCTTATATGCAGCGCTCTTTCTTTGTGTATCAATCACACTCTCTGCAAACCAACCATCGGCAAACACCTTGCCAACCCACTTAACCAACAACTGGTACCGCCAATCGGCCAAAGAACTTATCCGGCAAATCTCTCAGCTTAATCCGATCGATAACCCGGTTACCGAAACACCGATCTGCGCTCTTGTCGTACCGCACGCTACGTATCAATACTCTGGAACCGTAGCGGCCCGTGGCTATTATCTGGCCGCACAACACATGGTCACCCGCATTATCATCCTTGCCACATCCCATGACCCCGATGATCAAAATATTCATGTTCCCCTAGCAACCGCCTACCAAACACCGCTCGGTCCGGTTGCTATCGATAGCAAAGCGGCCGACATCGTACGGGCATCGGTGTACCATAACGAAATACCTAAAGCCGGAGCCGATGATACCCCACACACTACCGATTGGTACCAGCAAGAGCACAGCCTCGAGATTCAACTACCACTCATTAAACATTATTTTCCGGCAACGCCAATCGTTCCTATCTATGTTGGCCACCTGTCGCCAACAGCACGAGCATCACTCGCAGAAACACTCGAATCAATTATCACCGATGAGACGCTGGTCGTAATTAGTAGCGATTTTACCCATTACGGGCCAGACTACCGCTACCGCCCTTTTTCGGTCAGCATTCAAGAAAATATTAAAGCCTTAGATATGGAAGCGGTCGATATCCTCCTGCATAAAGACACACCCGATTGGTTTGATTTCCTGGAGCAGACAAACGCTACAATCTGTGGCAAGGAACCATTAGCTCTCTTTCTTGAATTAAGAAACAGGGGTACCTGGAGCTATACCTATCCTGAGCTCATTGCCTATGACACTTCCGGCGCACAAATGAACGATTTTACTAATTCGGTTAGCTATCTTTCGGTTTGCCTGCACAACTACAGCATTTCGAGCGCACAAAAAGCAGACTTATTAACCCGCTCTCGCTCAGCATTGACCAAGGCTCTGCGCACCTTAACATCGGACCAACCAGCTCCTACCATACAGCCATCATCACACGACACGATGCTGAACGCTCATCTAGGTGCATTTGTTACGCTTAATACCATTAATCCTGATGGCAGCAAACAACTTAGGGGTTGTGTCGGCGCCATTGCACCAACCAAACCGCTCTATGAAACTGTTAAAGATTTTACCACCCTGGCGACTCGCAACGACCCTCGCTTCGCCCCGGTCACCAGTGATGAATTAGATACCATCGGCATAACAATTTCAGTGCTAACGCCAGCGCGTGAAGTTACTTCCGCTAAACAAATCGTTCTCGGTCGCGACGGCCTCCTATTAATTAATGAAGAAGAGCAGGCAGAAGCACTGTTTTTACCCGAAGTACCCATAGAGCAACATTTCACCTTAACCCAAACACTTGAGGAACTTTCACTCAAGGCCGGTCTTCCCCAAAATGGGTATCTACTAGCCGGCACGCGATTATCGACGTTTCAAACTATCTCATGGAGCGAGGCAGCGCCCCGCTAGCACACAGTCACGCTAATTCTACATACACATTAAAGAGGGGGCGGTTTATCGCCCCCTCTTTAAGTGCAAAAATCTCAAGAAAATTATTTGCAGCATTCACTAATCAACTGCAAAAGATCCGCCTTACGCGCTGCCAATATACAACTACTAGCTATCGTAACACCAAAGGCGGTCAAAAATTGCTTGCATCTAGCAGCTAGATCATCTGACTGGCCCACCAGACCAATAGTCCCTATAGCGCAAATCGCCATCGGTAGATCGTACTCATTCCGATCAATAAGGTTTCGCGTCGTAAGATTATTTGTTATCAACCCAAAACATTCCTCAGCATGTTCAGGATGCTCGCCAACCCACTCTTTCAAAAAAACAATAGCCCCAGGCGTTTGCCAGTTAGGGGCATTCTGGACGCGGCGACAAGCCTCCTCAAAAGAGTCCGGCCTCCCAAGATCACTTATCGCATTTTCAACATCTCCAAGAGGTGGCGCCGCCTCTGAGGCCAAGGCCACATGGGACGCCGTCCCCATACATGCCGCGACAATCAAACATAGTTTTATATACATATTCACACGAGACCCTTTCCTGAAATAAACCCAACCCCTAAGGAGGCTGCATTTACATGTTAATAAAAAAATTCTTGCCGCGCAATGAAAAAAGGCCGATTTCTCGGCCCCTTTTCATCTCATGCGTACTCTCCTAGAGATACATGCTCATTCGTGCTCCAAGCGACCAACCTCTGATTGCTTTTGACGAGTTGAATGGTAATTCATACGAGGCAAAGAATGCGCCATTAACCGGCACGCCCTTAAAGAGCCCTTGCCAACCGGCACCAATCAAGGCCTGATGCGTTTCCTGATCCGGTCCGGTACAAGCAGTCGTATCAATTTGATAGGTAACGGTAGCATCGGCTATATGAGTCGAACCGTTGTACAAGTTAATCGGTCCAACCGCATCACCATCGCCGCTAAGCGTTGTCGCCGTAAAGTCGGCTGCAGCCGTTAACCCTGAATAGCCATAGGTCGCCATGCCATAACGATCTACCGGCCATTGATCGGCCATATCAACCGTTTCTGTTTTACGGAAGAACATGTTGTACCCAAAGTTAAAATAAAAGTCTTTATAGATCAGCGACAAGCCCAAGGTTGAATCAAGATGCGCGCTTGGAATCACATCCATGTCACGTGCAAGTACGTTAGCCAAGGGGAACGTACCGGCATTGTTCAACTGCACCCCAAGAGCGGCGTAAGCGGTAGGCACAGCTGCCGAAACAGCGGCACTATTGTTAAAGATCCCGGCGATACGCTTTTCTCGACCACTAAATAGAAAGGTGAATTCAGCATCACTGGTACCCCATAATGCTATTCGCTTCTTTTTATTTTCCCACAGCAGCAAATCACCACGTCCGGCAAAAACAACACCTACGTGACCACCGTTACCGTTTACCGCTTCAAATAAGCGTTCAGCGGTTGGCTTTGCACCAAAAGGGATAATTAACCCACCACGAAGCTCCACACAACCATCAATTTCACGCACAATGTCATAGCCAACCATTACCTTCATGTCGGCAGCACCGGAACGCACATGGTCATCGGCTAAAATCTTGCCATACATCAAGTTTTGCTGACTATTCCCACCAGCTTGAGTGTAGTTACCCGCAAAATACTGCGCAACAGTACTTGCCGCGGTCACTGCCTTTGTAGCACCGTCAACAGAGGCGACACTCGTCGGATAGGTGACACCCAAGTTATTCGTTACTTGAACGATCGGCATCGATACCGCTACATGCCAGCCATCAAGGGAGAAAAGTTTCTTTAGGTCAATATCGGCACCAAGCACTACACCCAACCGTTTTTGTGTTGGACGGAGTTGAATCGAACCGGACATCGCCGTTTCACCATCTGCGGTCGAATAGGTATGGTCAATTTGTCTATCAAACAAACCGTTTGGTAAGCCTGCCGAACTCAAGCCAATATTAATCTTACCATTCGCATCTGAATAATCGGTTTTCAACGAGCCGCCAAGGTAACGTCCAAGGCCAACCGTGTTGCCCGATTTACTTGCAAACACCAGAGCCGAGGTATGAAAACCACGGTCGCCCGGCGTTGATTTTTTAAATGGAGCGGTTGCAGCCCACACACGGCCACATTGTTGTAACTCATTTCGCGCAGAAAAATAGGTCTTATTTGCTACCGTCGCGGCAAGACCATGCACAACACAAGCGCATGTTGCCATCAAAAGTAGCATTTTGCGTATCGCTCCATTCATAGAAAACTCCTTGTAAAAAGATCGCTTGATTTTTTTGACACAACAGTCAAACGCAGCAAACCTTAATACACCACCGAATTTAAAAGCAAGTAATTGACATAACCATGTATCGACACATCAGTATAAATCCAGCTCATTAAGGTCGCCTAGCAACTATCTGCATGGCCAAAAAAGAGCCTATGAAGCCGCCAGTTTGCCACCTCTTTTCCCGATAACTCATAACCACTCACCATGCCCTGGTATACTGGACCATGGGAGGGGACTGTATGAACGGTGCGTATCGTTATTTTCTTATACTGTTGGGTGCGGCACAAACACTATGCGCCATGAATCCATTGCTCACTATAGAAACGCAACGCCTATGGAAGCCATTCCACAATCACAATCCGGCCAGCACCCACTCCATTATTGGCTACAGTACGATCACTTTTATTAATCGAGGCAATGCGCCGCTAAACCTTCATCAATTTGCCCTCTCCTGGAAGCCGGCTCTATCACTACAGGGAAAAGAACAGCAATTTAAGCCCTTTATCCCATTACTTTATAAGCAAGAAAAACTTCAGCCATTACGCCCTAATGCAAGCTCTCATCTTGCCCACGGCATCTGGAATCCGGTTACAAAAACAATAACCTTTAAATTTAAAGAACCGTACAAGCTTGTAGGGACCGCCGAAGTATCATTAGTCATGCAAACCCCGCAAAGCAACCTGCCAACGCTACAGCATGGCGGTAGCTTTACCTATAACGACAACAAGGGATGCCACCTCATCATTAAAGGAGATAGGCCATGCGTCCTATAGGACTTCTCATAGTCTATGCAATCAGCAGCGCAGCACCGCTACAGGCAACTAGATCAGACCTAGTCAAACAGCTTCAGAATTATTCAGGCCGCTATGCCAACAATGCCTATGCCCCAACCATAGCGCGACCACTCACCCAGAGTCTAAACGCACTCGCATTAACAACGCGTACCAAGGAAATACAACAATTATTACACGCAACTGGCCTGGCCGCGCTCGCCGTAGATGGTACGGCAAATACAACAACCGCTCTTTCTTCGGCTGGCAGCGAAGCACTCAGGCAAAACCCTGCAACCCTTTACTCGCTGAGGACTTTGGCAGCCTTGGGGGCACTTGATACGCTTTCAGACATACATACCCAAGCCAACCTGATTCGCAAAGCACAAACACGCCTTAATAATCCAACACCGCAGCAAATCGCACAACGCAACCGCATGATTAAAAATGCAGGGCTCGACGTAGCGGCTCATCTTGCAGCCTGGCATGTGGCAAAAAAAGCAACCACATCGCCTCTATCGCAGGCCGCACTGCGCACCGTAATCAGCACCTTACTAAGAAATATCCTTATCAAAAATGAGACAGCCGCAGCCACAGAACACCAACCGAGTACTCTCTCTACTCCTCAAAAAATAAGTGTTGGCTACCGCGGCCCATCATCCCCAACCAAGCAATCACTATGCGTATAAAAAGCATTGCACTGTCCTGCCTCTTATTAATTACCCTTCATACGGCACATGCGGCTACGGCACTCCGGCAAGCCCAAAACAAAGCCGATTGGTATGTAAACCACTCCTATACCTATGCCGTTGCAGAGCCGGCTAAAGAAATACTGAACGCCTTGGCACTTACCGCAAACAACACCTATCTTCAGAAACTCTTGCACGGGGCCGGCCTCGCTACTGCGGCCGCTGAAGGAACGGCCTACACGATTAATTCACTTGCACCTACCAGCCCTGAAGAGCACAGATCAAACCGCATTTTCGGCTTAATTCATGGCCTCAACAGCCTGAAATCGGCCGGAACTCAAGCCTCCTTAATAAAAAATAGCGGCAAGGTTTTAGAAAAATTACATACTATAGAACTGGATGAACGGAAAAAAATTCGCAATACTAGGATCAAGAACGCGCTTATCAAAGTATTAATCGCGTTAGCGATTAGTAAAGTAGTGCGTCCTCACGCCGGGGATATTGTGTACCGATTGGTCAAGGCAATCGCCGAAATGGGAGTGCTCGATAGAAAAGGCGCACGAACCAACTTAGAACGATCACTTATCAAAGACATAGAAGGCGAATCATCATGAGCCACCGTAAGATACTGCTTCTCCTTGCTCTCTGCCTTCCACTGCAAAGTCAGGGTACCCTCGTCAACGATTATGTCGGCAGCGATATAAGCACGCTCGCTCATCCGGCAAGCGAGGTACTAGAGGCATTAGCACTCAGCTCATCAAGCGCCATAACCCGCAAACTTCTGAGAGCGCTTTCATTACTCAATAAAGCAGTACACGCAACCGCTTTTGGCATCAGTGCCTTAAGCGACCCTGGTGAGCAATTTAAAGACTCTCATTGCGCACGGCCAATCTTTGCAATCAGCAGCCTTAGCACCCTCAGTTCGATGCCCCAGACCGCTTTACTCCTTGCTCATGACAGTGCGATAGCAAAAAAACTACAACGCATCGCACCGCAGGTCTTGAAAGAAGTTAGCCGAGCGCGCATAAAAAATGCGGCCACCACCATCATGCTCAGTTTTGCACTACGCTATCTACTCAGTGGCTTTGCCCGAAGTTCGGACGAGTTTCTTCTGTACTTCTGCGTATTGCGTGAAATTCTCGAGAAGTATTTTCTGGATCACAGCATGACACATCATTATCTTGAACGAGCCGTACTCGATAAGGTACAGCAAGAAGCGAACACCGATGGTGTGGACGTACATGAGATAATGAGGGAAATCAAAGCGCGCAGCGCTAAGTAAAAGTCCTCCTACGCTGCTCTCCCGCAGCTATGGCGGACGACGCCTACGCACTCCATCTACCTGCTGCTTTGAGCGGCGCAGCCAGCCGGAGCCTCCCACCGAGGAGCTCCTGCGGAGTCGGCGGGGCGTAGGCTGGTGCCGAAGAGGGGAGTCGAACCCCTATCCCACTAAAGGGACTAGAACCTGAATCTAGCGTGTCTACCAATTTCACCACCTCGGCACGAAAAACGAGTCGGAGAGTCTACTCAAGATTCGGTCAGTGTCAATAAGAAACTTTTTCTGCACCGCCAAAAATTCTATGTTTTGTAGCAAATGATTTTTCACCAAGCATGCAAAGTGATACGATTCCCTTACTGTGACATAGAGCCTCTAAAGAAAAAAGGGAAACGTGTACTATCAGCTGATTTGCCTACTCACCCTACTACCGTTGACTATCCACGCCGAAACTCTTGCACCGCAACCAGAGAACGAACTTACTCCGGAGGAGCAGTTTGCACAATCGGCGCAAAGCGCCGAAACATTGCTCCGTGCAAAAAAAGCGATGATCGGCCGCTCAGCTAGTTTCATCAATCCAAAGAAATTAGCTAAACGCCAGCAGAAGGCCGAAACCCTTTTGGCGGCGCATCAAGAAGCTGGACGACATGAAACGCTCGCTCAATCGCGCGCAGGAACTCTGCCTAAACCGGTCAATAAAGCAATCAACAACCTCCTTTTTGGCACATCAGAAATCCCGCTACCTGGAGCTGACACCCTTCTACCTCACTCATACATAGAGCTTGCCGACTCCTCAACAAGAAGAGTAGCCGATATAACCACCTTTGCTACCGAAGAACCAATTCATGAACTCTTTGATTCTGCGCCAAGCATGCATAAAACACCAGAATGGAAGAAAAAACGCGAAAAAAATGAGGGAACCGGCATTCCGCAACTCTATCGAGCCATGTCACACACAAGAAATAATGCTCAAGAAGTGTTCGATCGTTTTGACGGTTTTCATGCGGTACTCCACAAGGTAGCCAATCGTGCAGTTTGGTACACCACTGCCACTCAAACCGAACCACAACTACTGGATGAGCCAACCCTTGAAAAATTACTAAACTCAGGAACTAATTTTGACCTTTTTGAATCGATGGCAAAAGAAGCAGATGCTAACGAAGCACCGGCTTACTTGACCAAGATCGAAGACCAAGAAGACCCGGCCGGCTGGATAAAACACGATACTCGCATGCACTTTGACTTTATGAACGACCGGCTATTCGTACGCAAACCACAATTTAATGCACTCATCACCGCACTTGATGAGGTAGCCAAAACTAATCCACTGGCACTCGCTTTTGTAGAAGGACTGAAATCAATGGATGCTTTTGGTGGTGCGGTAAAAACCGGTATGCGCGCAACCAAAGGTATATTTGACCTGATCGGTATTAAACTTGATAGCAAACTATTTTTGGCTCTTAATTTTGGATTCCAAAAGCTGCTTGCTAACGCCATAAATGAAGCAAAATTTGAACAAGTAAAAAGAGAAGTTCTCGCCGCAATTGATGAGCAAGTTGCAAGAAGGCGGCCCGCAATAGCGGTTGCGGCGGTAAATGACAGCATTAACTCGACAATTGCAGCGCTTAAAAAGTTTATAACCGATCTCAATCGCGACACCTGTGCTGAGAAAATCCGAGAGTTCATGAGCACGCCCATAGAAAGCGCTACACTGCCGGTTGATAAAAAACCAACCACCACCCCTCAGGGCTACCTTGCCGTTGATAACCCTTTCAACAAATATGCCCTTCTCTGTGGCCAAAAACTCTGCGCCGATGCGCTCACAAACTTCTTTGCCCAGAAGGAATCATTCATGCTCCTTACGAAAATTGAGGGCAAAGATGCGGCACAAACAGAAGAGCAGTATAAAAAAGAATTAGCACTGATCTGGTACGAACTCAATGAAGAAGGTTCCCAAGATATTTTTGTAGCTGCACCGGCACCCCAAACGCCAAATCAGCCCTCATCGCTCTATTATATGGATGGCTCTCGCTTTGTACCGGCCCAATTTTGCACCATCGTAACCAATGATGAAGTGGAAGCTCTCCAGAAAAATGCGGCCACCGAACAGGCTCTCTACATTCCCCGCTTACGAGAAATAGTACCGGCAACCGAACTCTATAAAGAGGGCCCACCAGACACTTACGAAATTATTAGTAAGCACTACGAAGCTGCCCGATTTTTCGCCGCACTTCCTGATGAATTTAATGATGAAGAGCAGCAAGCACTAGCGCATAGATTCAAAACCGCCGGCGACTATAACGAATTCATCGGAGAATTGGATCTGGCAATGAGAATCAGAATTATTGAAGCAATACTTGATGACGCACGAAGAATTAAGGTGTATCGAGCGGGACGAAGACCAGGACGGCCTGATGAAATTGCGCCACAAAACCCTCTAACGGCAAGCACTCTTGCAGACAGCCTCGACACTGAGGCTGGACTGCCAAAACCGAATGAGACCGAAATTTTCAGCGAAGACCTCCACAGGACAGATCTCATCATTAATATATGCGCGCTCCTTTCCCGCACGCTTTACTCTGCAGAAACTATAAACGCTTTAACGCCAGGTGCAGTGGATAAATTAACCCGTGAATTAACGGCAATCGGCCCTAAAGTCGCGGCCCGCTACACGAACATCGAATTTCTAAGTCATCTCAAAAAAACTGCTCGCGGTGACCTTGCAACCGGCCTCTCTACCCTGCCGGACGACCTCATCTGGTGGTACGAAAAACTTACTCCAGCCCAATTAAACATAGACGATCTCAAAGAAAAAACCTGCTACGGCATTGTACGTGCAGGCAAGCCAGACTTAACCAATACAGAAAATCTCTACATCCTACGCCATAAAGCAGTACAGAAATACAACACCGTACCACTTTACCTCATGCAACCACTTGATGAAGTTGCGTTTCTGAACGCAACCACCGAGCGTCTTGTGGTTACCCCAGCTCAGCCCTTAGAAATACTTTCTTCCCTCAGCAATGAAGAAGGAATTACTTTAACTGCGGCCGCCTTACTCGCCTTCATGCCATCGGCAGCGAAACCAACCGCTTTTGTCATAGATTCCATCTCATCAATGCCGGATGATCTTGAAGAACTCCCTGAATGGGCATTTAAACGTTTTAAACATCCATACGCCGCCTACCTATTACAAACCCCGTTTACCTTCATGAAGAAGATGCTTACCTCTCGCATAACATCGTTCATTGAAACAGAAATCCTAAATAAGATACAGGCAAAATTCGGTATAACCATATCGCTCGACCCTCTAAAAAACATGCTTAAAGACGTGCCACTCAGCACATTATTCATTAAGCGAAGACGCGATGCCTTACTTGATACTCTAGCACTTGAAATCGTTAAAAAACTTATCGAAGCAGTACCAGGCATATCTGATGCTGAGCGAACACTGTTGCTCAACACGCTTAACTCAGCCTCTGGCATTCAAGAGCTATCTACTCAGCCCAACCTACAACCGTTTGCACAACCAATACTTGACGGAATAACAACACTCAATGGGATCATTAATACTTCTCCTAAATTGCAATTCATCTCAGATCCTATAGAAACGCTTAAGACGTGGGCACGCGATCCTAGTTTCTCAGAAAATAACCCGTTACCCGACATGGTCAAAGAAATCTACGAAAGTCTTGTACAGGATCCTGAAGATTTTATGGCCAACATACAGGGCGGTAAGGAGCAGATAAGCAAACTTGGCGCGCAACTCGGTGTCATCTATATGCGACCACTCGTATCCACTTTTTATACCGACGGCGACCCGGCAAAAAAACCGACACTTAATGCAGCGCCAGTTAAAAAATCAAAATTGCGGCCAATCGCCGAACTTGAACGTGATGGTCTTAAACAATTGATGCTTAAAAAACAACCGGATGGATCCTATAAGGCGCTAACGCTTACCGAAAAGAGAGCCGAAGTAGCCAAATTTTATGCGCATGCAGCAACCATAAAAGAAGACAAAGTAAAAGATCTTGAGAAACAATTGACCGCACTAAAAGCAATCGATACCGATGAGGCACGAACGAAAATTACGGCTCTATCGAGCATTTTAGAGCAACTCAAAAAGGTTGATGCCACCGCTCCAACATCGGTAGCCAGCTTCGTCGCCGCCCTCGATGCCGCCTGTATGTATCCAGCCCTCCACCTCAAAAAACTATCGGCCGGCTACGACTCATTTATCAAGACGGCACAACAGCTAAGGTTTGCCCTACTCCATCCGGAGCAAAAAAGCGATCACGCCACATGGCTCAAAACGTTCAATGCACAGGCGCAAGAATTGCTGACATTGGTTGATGCAACCGCTATGCCAGAGGCCGACAAAACTACGATGAAAGCAACAATTGAGAACGTACAAAAAGCGCTCAAAACGCCAAGCCCCGACCTCCATACGCTCGACGAAACAATCGGCTTGCTTACCGCCGACGTCAATACCTTACTCTCGCCAAACCAAAAAGCGGCAATACTTTTTGCGTACAGCACCCATGATGCCGAGGCGCTCTGGATCGATGCGGCTAAAAAAGCAAGTGACGGTATTTTCATTACGGCACCACAGATACTCAATGAACTCAGACCACTCTCCGATACTAAAGCAAGCATTACACCGTCCTATCAAATTGATGCGAAGAAAGTAGGCCTTCATGCGGTCAAAATGGCAGCGGCTGGGAAAATAGCTCAACTCTTCTTAAACGATCGGACCGATTTTATTACCGAAGCAATTCTTGATAATCCAGAAGCACTGAACGGACTCCTTTCAGCAATTCAAAAAAGATCGCCAGAAAAAACAAAAAATATTCTTACCTTTCTTGATAAAAAATGTACCTACGTCCCGTTCAAATTTTCTCTTCATGGCAGCATGAAGCACGTACTTGTTTGGCTCTTGTTTTATGAGCTCGTAAATTACCTTGAATCAACATTACCGGGTAGTCCATCGACCTCAAAAGCTCTCTTTACCTTACTTGCCAGTCATACCACGCAAAGCTTCTCAAAAGCCGGCAGCGCCCTCAACTCAGGGAAAAACCCGATAGCCGCCTTTGAATCGAGTTTTATCAATTCATTAAAAACGGTGGCCCGTGACCAGCTGAGTGGCAATCAGAATATGCCGGTTTCCATCGGGCTTACCTGGCTTGCTGAGTCAATGATAGGCGTAACCATCAATCCAGCAACATTGCCAAGCAAAGTAATCAGCATTATATCTTCAAAAGAATTTTTAGATGTCCCTGCCCTATCGGTACTCCTCTCTAAGAACATTTACGCCGGTGCCTATGTTACCACTGCACTCAATCCATCTATGAGAACATCGCTCGCTAAGAATTCAATCCTTCAACACTATATGCCTTACTTACGGGGAAAAACATTAGTGCCCGATTTTTACTCGGCGCCATGGTTTATTGGATTAAAGAAATTCATTGTTGCTTTCATGACGCTGAGGCTCATGGATCAGCAGCTTATAAAGCAGCTTGCTACCTATATAGCCGATAAAGAAGAAACATTTAAACTATTACTCACTAAATATATGGAACAAAAGGCAACCGGTGCCATTGATCCACTTATCCAAAAAGAAATAGAGAAACACATTACGCAGGCGGCAAAACCAACACTCCTCTCAAGCATTTCGCCGCTCGGAAAACTTCTTGGTATGGCCGGATTTACGAAAGCCAAAGAGCTTTTGCACGACGGTTTACCGCTACTTAATATGCGTACCAAAGCGCTGGCTATAGTGAACCTTTGTTCACTCGGAATCCCACTACTCAATGCTACCGGCATTCCACACTTTTTAAAACAACTAAAGGAGAAAAATCATGGTCCTACCCAACAATCGACATAGCCTCTGGCGGTATGTATTAATCGGTGCGGCACTCACGCTCAGTACCACAACACATGCTGCAGGCCCGGTTGCCGGTGCAGATGATACGGTCATGCGCGACATGATGAGAGCGCTTGGCGATGCGGTTGAAGCAACAGCCCGTGGCATTGGTAAAGGAATTGAATGGGCCGGAACCCAGTTAAGCAAAGGCGGCGCTGAGCAAAAGCAGGCCGAACAGGTTATTGAAGCGGTAATAAAACGACATAACGAAAACATAACCGAACTTGAAAACCAACTCGCTGCAGGCCAACCTAACGCTCGACTAAAGCCACTCGCGAGCGAGCGCGGCAGCAGAAACATGCATATAGGGCTTCACCCGATAACGGCTCAACAGGCAAAAACAAATCTAAATCTTAGTTTTTCGCCCGACATTGCAAGCTATTTTCCAGATAACACAAGAGAGCCTGAGTTCAGATTTGAGCCAGTCGAAGTAGATATTACCAATGACGACCAGACGCGTGAGTTGATAGAAAAGATGTCTCGTGAAAAGCTGGCACTTGAAAATCAGCTGCTCACTCATAAATTGCGTGAGCGAGGCGATATCAGCGGAATGCAAGTACTTGAAAAGGTTATGGTTGAACGACAAAAAGGTAAAACGGCTGAGAAAACCGCGCTCATCAACGCAAGTATTAATGCTGATCAATCGGCAAAGAACTTAAAAACGATGCTCTCCTTCGTCAAAGATCCAAAGGTAGCACTCCTTCTTTTGGGAACCTTCGGCGCCGGCGTTGGTCTCTACCACGGCATTCCACGTCTTTTTGCCGGACGGCCACAAATTGTTTCTGAAATGTCATTCTTAACACCACTTGAACGATTAAAAGGTAAAAAGAATCCACAGTCGAATATCGAGCAAATTGTGTTCACCGCCGAAACCGGCCCACAGATTATGCGAGCTGTAACACATATCAAACGCGTTATCCGCTCTGGTGGTGAATTAATGAACCTCATCTTCTTTGGTCCTCCAGGAACCGGTAAAACAATGTCGGCAAAAGCAATAGCCCGTTCAGTCGGTGCCGATTACATGCTCATTAATGCATCGGCATTTGAACAACTTACTCCAGGACAAGCGGTCAGTGAACTCGAAGCAACGTTCCGTCTTGCACGCAATAACAAAAAACCGGTTGTTGTATTCTTCGACGAAGCCGATGCCGTTATGGGTCGTCGTGGTACCGGTATGGAAACACAAACGTCCCGCCGTGTTATTAACACATTCTTGGCAAACGTTTCAGACACGCATGATAAGAAGATCATGTTCATTCTGGCAACCAATCTTCCTGGAACGCTTGATCCTGCAGTATTAAGCCGATGCCCACAAGACGGTTGGATCTTCTTTGGTCCACCATCACAATCGGAACGTGCCCGTATCTTACGTATGTACCTTGAAACATTCTGTGCCAAGGATAACATCATACTTGAAGAGGCCGCAGTCGCCAACATGGAAGATTACGCTAACCAACTACAAGGCTCTACCGGCCGTGACTTACGAGCCATCGCCCGTAACATCGCCGACCGCATGGTCGATGAAGGTGGCGATAAAATAACCGATCAACTCATTCGTCAATCTTTGGTCGACATTGAACGTAATAAGAAACATATGGAAGCATATCAGTACGGCAACGCAGCGCCGGCGCCGATAGCAGTACATTAGAACAGAGTGATTTTCAGAAGAAAGGCCTCCGTATTAACGGAGGCCTTTCTTAATTTTTGACAAGCTTATACCGGCCTGTGCCGATACGCGCCAAGCGCTCGTGTGAACGCAATCGGATAGCGACGATGCCACGCCAAATCTTTAACCTCATCATCGGACAGATGCGTATGCTTTCGTGCTAATCGCGCCGTAAGATAGGCACCGGTAGCCGCTGCGGCAAAACCTCCACCAACCGTAGCAGTAATTTTTTTCTTGCGTGATTGTGAAGCATCAAAATGCTCACTCTTCTCTGTAATATCGGCAAGCCGAGGTGCCAAATACCCTCGCGCAATAACCGGTAAGGCTGAACGAGCAATAAGCGCTTTAATGAATGTAATCTGATGTTGTGCCTGTTCATACTTACCGGCCTCTTGTAGCGCTTCAATATCGCTGAGCCGTTGATTCATCGCAGCAATCCAATCGGCACCCAATGTTGTCTCTACTTCTGTTTTAAAGGCATCATCCTCTAATGCTCTCTGAATCATTGCGTGCAAATCGGCCTCTTTAAGAAAAGGCGCGTTTCCTTGAAGCATACGCTCCATCTGCTGCACCGGTAAGCCACTTTGCAAGAACACTTCTGTTTTTGTATTCAATACTGCTCGAGAATCATTATGCGGAGCGCTTTGCATCATTCTCTGAATAGCGGCCCATGAATTTACCTCAGCGTTAATCGCCCTCTCATACGGCTCATATTCATAGGTGAGTGCTTTAAAACGCAGTTGTTGGAGAAACTCTCTTGAAGAGCTACTGTTATCGAAATAATTCCTAAATTGCTTACACGTCTTAAAATGTTCCATCCTCGACTTAATAAGCGCTAAAAGCTTATCTTTTTTGACTACCAGTTCTTCACTTTTTCGCTCAATCTCATCATCGGACAACACATCTTTACAGGAAAGCTCTTTATCAAAATCTTGCACTTCCCACCGGATATTCCGCAACTCATCCTCAAAGTAATTTTCCCCAGGCGTTAATCCCGAGTACCTGCTCTTTTTATCATACCTCGCGTACGACATTCTCCATAAAGAGTCGGTACGATCACACATATGCATTTCTCTGTTACCCCAGTCGGGACATAGATCCATTAGACTCGGCACGGTGCGATCTGCAAAAAAACCCATACGGTCGAAAAAATCATCGTCAACATCCATCGCACCAATGCTTCCCACACCAAGTAAACTTACTCCTATGCAGAGAATAATTTTTTTAAACTGCGCTATCATATGATTACTCACTCTTTTTTTTCATGGTTTTCTTTTTATTAGGTGCTGCTTTTAGTGCCGGTCCCTTTTGTACTTTTGGCTTTTTCGTTACCGTTTTCTTTTTAGAAAGCGCGATTTTAGCCTTTGCCCCTACTACCGACTTCAAAATAGCATCCCGTTCACCATTTGATATCTGCAGCTTATGGGCTACCAAGTCGAATTTAGTAGTATATAATGCCTCAAATTTTTCATGTAATACCTCGGGCACATACGACTTAATCAACGGCCATGAACTCATAAAAATGTCGAGCTGCGCCAACCGAGCATGATTTGATTCGCGGGCAAGCATTCCCGATTCGATTAGCGAATAAATCAACGGTAGGGTCAGTAAAACTTTGTATAAGCCAACGAAAGCAGAGATCCCAGCCGCTTGGCGCTCATTCATGCCCCGGGCGATATGTGCCTGCTTAGCTCCACCAAACAGCTTATTGGGCCACTCTTGCGCAAGTGCTGGAGCGTCAATTTTTCGCTGCGCCTCCTGCTCTGTCGGCCGCAGCACGTGTGCTGATGAAGGCTCACTCAATCCACTGGTATAACGACGAATGGCAGGAAGGCGAAGCATTAAGAGAGGAGAAATCAAGAACCCTCCATAGAGCATGAGAAGCTCACGTAATACCACTTTGCCGGCAAAACGCTTCAAATCAAATCCATGCGGCTTATTAATTGCCAGTGCCTCTTCTACATAAGACCACTTTTTAGACTCGGTTATCGCCACCGTTTTATCGATTTTTTCTACCAGCGCAAGTGATTCCATACCATCAAGCATAACGCTCAAATCGGTTCCGCTAATCTCAGGGTTATCTGAATTTATCACTTCATGGAAGTGCTCAAAGGTTCCTTGTAACGACTCCGGTACGAGATGCTTATTGGCCGGCCATGCCGCCATAAATTCTTCTAATTTTTTCTGATACCGTTCACCGTCGGCAATAAGCATTTTACGTAAGAATATGGCACGACCAAACGCCAGCCCACCGGCCCCGGCAAACAATGCGGCCCCGGTCTTAAAATTACCCTGTAGCGCTTGATACACACCGGCCGCCCCTACCGTAATTGGAACCAATGATGACGTAAGCCGAGCCAACATGTACGTGAATCGCTCGCCACCTTTTTTAGGCGTCAACTGTTTTTTCAAGTCACGATACACATTCTTAACCGTTGACGACTTCCCTTCTTTTTTTATCGACTCTTTTGCTGTCACTTTTTTTGCAGTCGTTTTTTTATCAAGAAGATTCTGTAGCGAACCGGGTTGGGCTGAAGACACACATAAAGATGCCACCACTAAAAAAACATATGCCGTCTTCATGTTATTCATGTGACCGCTCCTTCATTTCTTTTTCTCGCTGCTTGTGGGCCCGACGAATAACCGCCAATTTCCCCTCAATTTCATGAACCTGTGCACTCATCAATGCCCTGAGCAATTGAAACAACTGAATCCGCTCCTGCGGCTTAAGCGTAAGGTGACCATCAATCGAAAACTTTTTATATATAGGCTCAATCAACGCACTTATTTGCCCCGGCGCATCATCACGATATAGAGGCCATAACGCAATGAACTGACTCACTTTTCCGGCCTGCGCAACAATTTCACGACGATTTACCACAAAAGCCCCACCGGCATATACCGCATACAAAGCGGCTAACGTCGTAGCACCGCCACCAATCATCTGCATTTTTATTTCTTCCGGAGAACGTGGTCGCTGGCCATGGCGACGCAGGAGCATTGGCGCAAACATTCCTCCCGCAACGGTACCTGTCGCACCTACCGCAATTTTAGCGACGTCACCAAGCCATTTCTTCACCGTTGGCATCGTTCCGCTCGGGAGCGGCGACGTACCAAGATTCTTCAATGTTTTTTTGTACAAATCTAGATCTTTTTCAAGCGCACCTGACGATCCATGCCGACCACTATGAGCCGAAAAGAGCTCGGCATCAATCTGCTCTTGGGTAACGGGCGCCAATTGCTCAGATTCGGCCGTTAGTGCCGTCACACACAAAAACCAGGAAACGACTATGCGATAATTCATATACTACCTTTACGTAGAAGATACTCACTCTCGAGAATAAAATACTATATACATAAATTATCAAATTGAATTGTATTAATGCTAGAATTTGCAAGAACTCCCCTTGCGCCACCCACTATTGAACGATATACTGTACCGCATATTTTATATAATGTTCGCTTCTAACCAACAGATAGACCGTATGAGCAAAAAAAGAGACTACTATGAAATCCTTGGGGTCCCCAAAACCGCCTCTGAGGCCGATATAAAAAAGGCCTACCGCAAACTTGCAATGCAGCACCATCCCGACCGCAATCCGAATGACAAAAAAGCGGAAGCCCTTTTCAAAGAGGCAACCGAGGCCTATGAAATTCTTGGTGATAAAGATAAACGAACCCGCTACGATCAATACGGCCATGAGGCCATGCACGCCGGATCTGATTATCACTCATATGGTAACTCAAACGATATTTTCTCTCATTTTGGCGATATTTTTGGCAATATCTTTAATCAGCATGCCGGACGCCAGCATAAACGCACCGGCCCGGTCCCTGCTCAAGGACATGATTTAGCCTACGAAGTTACTATTTCATTAAAAGAATCGTTTGTTGGTTGTAAAAAAGAGATTAAGGTTTACCACTACATTTCCTGTGTTGCGTGTACGCATACCGGTTCAAAACCTGGCAAGTCGGCGACCAGCTGCACCAGTTGTCATGGTACCGGAGCAACCACCGTACAACAAGGCTTCTTTGCCTTTTCACAACCATGCCGTGCCTGCTCAGGCAACGGTTTCATCATCACCGATCCGTGTGCCACGTGCCGCGGACAGTCACGCGTTCAGCAGTATGAAACGCTAACCGTTACCATTCCTGCCGGTATCTATCGAAGTGCCGATCTCCGCGTTGTTCATAAGGGAGACGCCGGAACCTTTGGTGGCCCGGCTGGTCACTTGTATGTAAAAATAAACATCACCGCAGACACACTCTTTCAACGACGAGATAACGACCTTGTTTGCCAATTGACGCTAACATATGCACAATTGGTACTAGGGGCTCAGCTGGAAGTGGAGTCAATTGATGGGACACGGCATACCGTAAAGATTCCTAAGGGATGTCCGGTTGGCCATGAAATTATGGTAATCGGCAAAGGATTCCATAAACTGCAAGGCACCGGTGCCGGCAATCTAATTTTTATTGCACAGTGCGCAATCCCTAAAAAACTCAGTACCGAAGCAAAAGAAGCGTTGCTTGCGTATGATAAAGCGGTGGAACATGAAAGCAGTGGCATTACCGGGTTTTTTAAGAAATTCCTAGGATAGTCCATCTCATAATCGGCACTTTCTCCTACATTGCCTGATATCATTGCATTGCTCTACTCGCGCTCTTTAGACTAAGCCCTAGTTGTTTTATGTCTGAAACAGAACAAAAGGGCAGGGGCTGCAATGAAAACAAGGTTGTCAGGTGTATTTGCATGCATAGCACTTACCGTTTATTTTGGAAATACACTACATGCAAACGCTACAGCCGGAATATCTCTAGCGGCATATGAGAGCCAACAAGCAGCACTAAATGCACAGCTTGCCAGCCTCAAGCATGCCACCGCTACGCCCCCTATTCAAACGGGGCAAAAACGGGTAGAAGAAGCGATCAAACAACTTCCTACACAATCGTCGATGCAGGCGCTTTCGGCTTCGGACCAAGCCGACCTCAAGGTATTTCTTGGTAAGATTACCCAAAAATACGGACAAGAAGGCGAACAAATAGTGCGCCAATCAATTATGCGCAATCCGGACACTACCAGAGCATCTCTCGCCCTAGTTAAAGCACAACGCAGAAATCTAGATAGGTTGGTAGGCAATATTGACGCGGTCAATCTCCTTATCAGTGACCCAAAAAAGCTACTGCTCACTTACAAGTCATCTACCGAAAAACCGATTGTTGAGCAGGCCCTCAAGACTATGAGCAAGCTCAAAACCTATATGAGCCCAACACAATGGTGGTCGATCATGACCGAATTTGTTGGCAAATTCTTCATAAAATTTTGGCATAACGTCTGGGTACTCGTTAAAGAGGCAATGATTGCGGTTATTGGGGAAGAAAAAATTTATGAAATGAACGCAGACGGTACCATAAAAACCGACTCTGAGGGGAACAAGCTCCCTCTACTTATCACTCAATATAGTGTCGGTGACAATGGTGAAGCGGTAAAAAGGATGATCCCTAATAAATGGTATAACGCTCTTGATGATGAGCAGAGCCTGCTTGGGCAGCTCGTACAATCGGGGATCAATCGATCAATAGAAAGTACGTTTAAATCACTTGATCGCATCTTTTTCCGTCCTATAGCAAGTACCGCTCTCGATGTACCATTATGGAAGCTCTCTTACGTCCACTATAAACTTGCCATGACGCAGCTTAAGAAGAAAAATACTCCATTAATAACGCCAAAAGCCTTATCTGATTACATCTTACATGAGAAAGATCCAAGCAAGCTGCTTACTGCCGGATTGCCATTCAGCCTCCAAGCCATTCTCGCGACAAAAGATACGTATGAGCGTAATGCCATGCTGCAAACCGCAATCACCAAACATCTTTGGACGCTCTACGAACCACTATGGAAAGAGATTGAAACCCAGGTAAAAGTGGGACAGGATGCCGACCGCAATAATGTCTACGCCGACTTTGGCTCTGAGCTCGGACAAGGTGGTAAACCGGGCACCGTTCAAAAACATAAAGCGGTTGCTAGTGCAAAAGCTTTTGGTGACAAATTGTTTGATGAAGCAAAAGGAATCGCAAAAGACAGCTTGATGGCAAAAATACAGGAAGGTCCTCTAACACGATACCTCGCCTATGCAAATCTGGCACTCAATGTTCCTCAGACACTCTTTGGGCTCTCCTTCACTGAAAAACCGGTAACCACACTCACCGATAAGGACGGTAAAGAGATTGATGCGGCAACCCGTGCAAAGATTCTCAAAGCCATTGATATTTGTGACGGAATCGCACGACAAGCGCGCCTCGATAATCGAGAAAACCTTTCGGACGATACGGAGAAAAAAAAGTTTACCATCATACTTGATCATGCGGCCGAAGACTCACCAACGGTAACCGGCAAGACAATGTATATCGTAGAAATTGCGCCAATCACCCTCAAAAAGCTTATGGAAAAGCAAGAAAGTGGCCTCAAGCGCTACCTTCCATTCATGAAAGAATTGGCCGGAGAATCATTAGAGAGCTATTACATGAAGCTCTTAATGCCGCGACTAGTATTCAAGCTCTTCCCTCGCGCTGCAAAAGAACGGTTGGGAATTAACAATCTAGCCGATGCTGCCGATGCAATAGATATCATAAAGCGTCATTACGCCATCACCTTCAAAACATTAAGCGCTATAAGCAGCCTGATGGCAACCATTAGACAATTCGAAGGCGTAAACTCATTCGCTGGTCACTACACGCAGATAGCCGATAAATTCCATAGCTTAATGATTAGCGTCAGCAGTCTAATATCTACAATACACCCTATTCCAAAAGATCCATGGGAAAAGCGGGTCGCTGCCTTTGCCCGCTACGCAAAAGAAAAAACCATTGGCAGAACCTCAACCACAGAATCTGAAACACAAGAAAAGAAGCCCTGGTACAAAATCAAAGATCAGGATGCCTTCACGGTCGGCCAATTACAAAAAATAATCATTGCGCAAGAAAAGTGTGGCTATGGCGTCAGCCCAACCCTACTCATCAGCAAAGACTTAATCATTAAATACCTCAATGCCACCGACGAGGAGGCGGCCACCTTTAAAGCAGAACACCTAGCAGTTACCACCATGGCGGTCAAACAGGCGGCAGGACTTCAAAATTCAGTTAAAAAGGTAGCCGACTATAAATATAACACCAACCCAATCACCTATTGGGAACTAACTCGCCTCGTACGCTCGTGGCACTATAAACTAGTAACCAAGCAAGAAACCGGCGACATTAATGGATTGCCTGATGGTGCAAAAAGCACAACACCACGCATAAGACAGGTAACCAATCGCGCAATTGAAGTCGCTATGCACACCTTTGGTCTACTTGCTCTTCATCGAAGCTCAATACATAACGAATTTTTCACCGGTACCGATGAGAAAAAAATAGAAAAAACCGATGCGAAGCAAGCTAAGAGCTTTAGCTCATTTAACAAAGATATCAGCGGCAATCTTGCCCGGGCACTCAGCCAATTCCAAGAGTTATTTTATGTAGTAAACCGTCTCTATGCAGAATGGGGTCTACGGGAAATAACAACCGCTTTTGATGAACACTACCGTGCCACCGGAGAGGAAATAAAAGACATCCCGCTTAAGACATTTGCCAAAATAGCGGCTACCGAAGGACTTTCACATTTAGTGGGGTACGGCGCCGACTTCTTACTGAAGAAGGCACTCGCACCGCTCATGAATAAGCTTTCTGAGATGCAAGACAATAATATGTTTGGTGGTCAATTGCTTAATCGCATGGCACAAAAACAATTTGACGCTATTTTTGGCGGTACCGGCGGCCATTCAAATGCCTACAATGCGGCCCATGACTTAATGAGAAATATCTTCGACTACGGCGCAGAAACAGCGCTCAAGAATACTCCGGGAGCCTTAGTAACTAAGTTCATGCCAGGAGGCGACGCAGGCACCAAAAAAGCGGCAGACTTAGCTCTGCACGCAAAAATGATTGCTGAAAGCAAACGGGGACCAAACCCAATCATTGCGAAAAAGCTAAAAGCCTTCGGCATGGATCCAGAGCAAATACTCGCTCAAGGAGTCGCACCGACGGCAGATGAATATGATGAAGATGCAGATGACAGCATGCAAAGCATGAGTCCCGCAATGGAGCAGATGTTTAGTGAAGCTGAAGCAATTAGCCGCAAAGATGGACCGGCAGCAGCACAACAATACATAAGAGAGAAAATAAGGACGCTCTCTGCAGAAGAGCAGGAACTCGTGAAAAAAATCGGTTTTGGGGCATAGAGAAGGGAACGCTGCTCAGGAAACACCTCTATAACGTACACCACACCTAAATAATTATAGAAGCTTATAAAAGAGCAACATTCCCAATTTGCGTACCAGCACACGCGTACCGTATCCCCCACAGCCGTACAAAACGACACGCGTGTACTGATTCGATTTTCATACATTGTTCGCCCAGCACATCAGCCAAGCATACGAACGTAAATTTTTACAATTTTGAAAAGGAATTGAGACAATCGTCTCCGAACAAGATGTGATTACTATAGAGGATTTTTTTACACATGTCTATACGTAGAATCAAAATTTATTATAGACGGATAAAAAACTCTCACAGAAATCTTATGCGCAATATGAAACAAATTGTGGCATTTTTTCTGGCGACATTCTCTAGAAAGGCGATTTCATCAATTGGCGACGTTCGCTTACAGATCGCGATTCATGAGCTCGGAAAGTGCCACGACCCCTTGCCTAACCAAAGCCGCACCGGCTACAAGGAGGGGCACCATACCGGTTTTCTTTGCAAGTCGTTCAAAATCTTCCTGCCCGGTTGCCGGGTCTTGAAGCAAGTGCCCTAACGCGACGCCATCACACTGCCACAATTCGGCAATCACTATTTGCCCCTGACAGCCGGTATATCGACAGATCGGACAACCTGGCGCAAAACCGGTAGACTCCAACGACAGACCCTGTCGCAAAACCCAGGTACGCTCCTGCGTCGAAAGAGGCACTGTTATCTTACAATGTTCACAAAGCTTAAGGAGCAGGCGTTGCGCCAGCACCCCTTTCAATGCATGTGCTATAAGGTATGTCTCTACACCCATCTCACGCAGCCGAATAGGTACTCCGCTCGCCCTACCGGCATGCAACGAGCTCAGCACCAGGTGGCCGGTAAGAGCGGCTTCAACCGCACTGTGGACCGTATCAGCATCCCGCAGCTCTCCAATAAGTGCTACATCGGGATCTTGCCGTAGCAATGAACGTACGGCCTGAGCAAACGTTAATGAGTGAGTCGTATCGATCTGGGTCTGGGTCACATGGGCAATACGATATTCAACCGGATTTTCAAGCGTGACAACATTGCGCGAAATCCTATCAATTGCTTGCAGAAGCGCATAAAGCGTCGTTGTTTTGCCCGATCCGGTTGGCCCCGTAACCAAAAAAAGGCCCTGATCCTGACGAGCTACCGCATACAACGCCTGTATAACCGTGGATGCAAAAGGCAACGTATGCAGCTGCACCATACCATAATGCCCCTCCAGCAAACGAATAACCGCCTTTTCACCCTGCAGTGAAGGGAAGAATGACCCTCGAATATCAATAATTTTTTTAGCTACATGAAGCCGCACCGCGCCATCTTGTGGCTCATGGGTCTGCGTACTATCAAGACTCATCATTATTTTAATACGAGAAAGCATTTGCTGTGCCTGTTGGCGCGCAAGGTAGATAAAAGGAGCCAGCACACCGTCAATACGAAGGCGCACGACCACGTCGTACTCTTGAAACTGTATATGAATGTCTGATGCCTGCTGAGAAACCGCTGTAAATAGAAGGTAGTCGGTAAGAGAGACCGTATCTGCGTACACTACTTCTGAAGTTTGGATCGATTGTACCGAATATATCGGCTCATTCATCGCCCTTATGTCCCATCATATGCCCCACAATGAGGCCAACAAGACCGGCACCATACATCAACGCATTCTTTTGTACTAAGCAAAAAAGTTGTGTTGCCGAGCTAGAAATCGATTGGTTAAGACTTCCCCCAAAAAGTTGTCTCACCACGTCCCCATGCACCGAAATAATGCCAAGCTGCTCGCACGCTGCGCCAATACATATCGCGCCGATGCCCACCGTGACCATTGTCCGTGCATAGCGCTTCACGATATACCCGATACCCATTCCTGCCGTAAACCAAACAGCGGCGATAAAAATCATACCGCCACTGCCCCCTAGCAGTTTTTGCCAATACTGTATCTTAAGATACTCAAGCCACATCGGTGCAACTACACTTTCGCTCAGAGGAGTAGCGGGCACTATCGGTACCGCTTGCATAGCCGGCACAACTTGCAACGTCTCGGTTGCCGCAGTCATAGTTGCCATCGCTTAAACCCCCTGTAACATAATTAAGCATCACATAAAGTAATTATTATAGAAAGCTTACCAGGACCGGAAAAACCATTACTAGTATTTACGCAAAATGCCCCCTATTTTTTAGAAAAAATGATGGTATACTGGACCAGTTTTTTGCTCATAATCCCTTGCAGAGGTGCCATGATATCACTCATAACCCAAGCCTTTTTTTCAATCGCTGAAAATACATCGCTCGTTGTTCTTGAGTTTGTGTGCCTGCATTTCCCTCTGGTTCTTGGTGCCTACTTCACTATCTCGCTTATGAAAATACCTGATTTAAGCATTGAAGCCGCCTACGTATGCGGATCTATTACCGGTGTACGCATGCTTGTAATGACTAACGATTGGCCACTTCTTCCGGCCGCCATTGTCTGTTTTGGCGCTAGTATTGTTGGTGGATTGTTGGTTGGATTTACGTCAAGCATGCTTACGAGCAAAGCTAGGTTTCCCCACCTACTCTCCAGCATTTTAACGGCCGGCATTTTTCACGGCGTCAATCAGTTTTTCCTAGGCACTTCAAATGTTTCGATTACCTCTCGTCGTAACTTGATTGGCCTCTTAAATTACCTCAGACGGTACCCTGAACTTCCCTCGCTGCTCATTGCGACCGGCCTCCTGCTACTTGCAGGGTACTTCTTTTTGCGTACCAAGCTCGGTACCAGTCTTGCCGTGTACGGCAACAATCCCCGTTTCTTTGAAAATTATGGCATCTCCACTCGATTCGTCTTTATTTCCGGCGTAATGATCAGCAACGGCCTTGCCGGACTGGGTGGCTTTTTCGATGCACAGGCAAGCGGCTTTGTCGACGTAAATATGGGAGCAATGAAAGCCCTCTTCTGTATCAATTCGATTATTCTTGGCAAAACGATTGTGGGGAGTGATAAGCCCTACTCAATTTGGGTCCCCATTGTCGGAAGCTTAAGCTATTTTGTGATCATCCAGCTTCTGCTCAAGGTAAACTTCAATCTCAAATACTTCACCATGGTTAACTCGCTGATTGTTGCTATCATTTTAATCGTTAAGTACCGACAGTCACGTATGCGCTCGCAACTCTTGGGGGTATAAGAATGAGTTTCTTTTTCGATATACAAAACCTTTCTTTTGGTTTTACCGATAACCAAAGTAAGCTGTTTTTCGTTAATGTGTCATGTGCTTTTAAAAAAAACACCATGAACTTCATTCGAGGGAAAAACGGGGCCGGCAAATCAACCTTGTTTAGAATTTTACGCGGTACGGTTGATCATACCGAATTCATTACCGGCACGATCGTTCTGAACCAACAATCGTTTGATCTTTCGAATGGTGACCAACGGCGCAAATTGGCCCACTCGGTCCGTCTCGCGCCACAAAAATTTGACGAGATGCTCGCCGACCAATTTACCTTTCCCCAAAACTTACAGCTCGCCGCACTTCCCCACTATCCCGGCCTTGATCGGTTTGTTCCGGCCGCAACGGTGCCCAAATTGGTTGATCGCTTTGGCATTGACTATGCGGTACCGGCAGGCATGCTCTCCGGTGGACAACGACAAATCTTGGCAATTTTGATGGCGCTCCAAAAACCGGCCTCGATCTTGTTGCTCGATGAGCCAACGGCCGCGCTGGATGATAAGAATGCCGCAATGGTTATGACTTTTCTTAATGATCTGCTTAAAGATAATCCTGAGCTCACCATATTAATTATCTGCCACGACAAAGAACTCGTAGAGCAATACGCTCAAAAACATTATCACAAAATCGAAGTAAACGATGACGACACCCGCACGATTCACCCAATTGCAACACTGAAAGAAAGCACCCTGTAATGTTCGGATTTATTAAAGAGAAACTCAGTAAGGCCTACCAAGCGGTCACTCAAAAATTGGCAGCCCTTTTCACTGAAAAGCCCATAGACCAAGAATGGCTTGGTGAACTCAAAAGAATTTTGCTAGCGGCCGACACCGGACCGGCCATCACCGACAAAATAGTGGCGCATATCACCGAAAAAATGAAGTCTGAACAATTATCGGGTGAGCAGGTGCATGATCTGCTCGTTACCTATCTGCAGTCATTACTACCACCGTCGGCCACCGAAACAAAACCGGCCATTTCGTTGATAGTAGGCGTTAATGGCAGTGGTAAAACAACCTTCATCGGCAAACTTGCCCACCAGTACACACAGGCCGGCAAGAAAGTGTTGGTCGTTGCCGGAGACACCTTCAGAGCGGCCGCTACCGATCAACTTGCGGTATGGGCCGAACGAACCGGTGCAACGATACATATTGGCAAGGCAAACCAAGACCCCTCGTCGGTTGTATTTGACGGGTGCGATCTCTTTGCCAAGGATCATTTTGACCATCTCATTATCGATACGGCCGGTCGACTACAAACAAAAACTAATCTTATGAATGAACTGGCAAAAATAAAGCGGATCATTCATAAGCGGTTACCGGAGGCGGTAATCCATACCTGGCTGGTGCTTGATAGCATGCTGGGACAAAACTGTATCGCCCAAGCCCGTCAATTCCATGAGACCACCGAACTCACCGGCTTAATTCTTACGAAATGTGATGGCACCGGAAAAGCCGGGTTCTTACTCAATATTTCACACGAGCTCCATCTTCCCATCGTGTATATCACCTTTGGTGAACAGTTCGATGCGTTAGCACCGTTTGATGGCAACAAATTCATCGAAGAATTATTAAAAACCGCATGAATATCTCGCAGGTGATCATACAGGCTACCGAGCAGCTCGCCATATATCTAAACAACCAAACCAGCGCGGCACAAGAGGCCCGTTGGCTACTGGCGCATCTGTTGAACGTTGAAAGCAGTACACTTCTTGCGCACTCTAAAAGAGAGCTCAGTGAAGTTGAACTCTCTGCCTATACGGCACTCCTTGATGGCCGCATACGCCGGCATAAGCCTTTGGCCTATATACTCGGTACCGCGCCATTCTGTGAGTTAACCATCAAGGTGCGGCCGCCTTTTTTGATTCCCCGGCACGAAACCGAAGAATTAGTCATGCATCTGGTTGCCTTACTAAAGCCATACCGAAATCTGTGCATACTGGATCTCTGTACCGGCACCGGTGCTATCGCCCTTGCATTAGCACGGCACTTGCCCGATGCTACAATCGTGGGAAGCGATATCAGTGCCGAGGCGCTCACGCTCGCCGAAGAAAATCGTCAGGCGCTTGGTCTTCAGAATATTTCGTTTATCCGGTCCGATCTGTATGAGCACATTCCACAGAGGTTTTTTGATCTCATCATCAGTAACCCGCCCTACTTGAGTCAGCAGGAATGGGAGGAATTGCCGCCCGATGTTAAAGAATGGGAATCACCATTGGCGCTGGTTGGCGGCGATGATGGCTTTGCCGCATATGAAACCATCATTAGCAATGCTCACAAACATCTGACTGGACGCTTTACCGGCACCGAGATACCACAATTAGTTCTTGAGCATGGTGCTGAACAACAGCAGGGCTTGGAGCAGTACCTCCACGCGGCCGGATTCACCAGCAATGTTCTTTGGAAAGATAGTTTTGGTAAAGACCGGGCTATTCTTGCTCGATAATCTTAAATGCAAAAAAGGGCACGGTATATACCGTGCCCTTTTTTTGTACGTTATCTAAAGACTTAGTCTTTTTCGGTAACTTCTTCGTCTGCCGACTCATCATCTTGAGTCGCTTCGTCTTCAGCGATTTCAGCTGCAGAATAACCTGCAGCGCGCTCTCTGATAGCTTTATCAAAAGCATCTTCGAGACCAATCGCACCTTCTTTTTTACGAGAAGCACGCGCAACGAACGGCTTAATAAAGACAGTTCCTAAACCCGGCAACCAAGCAGAAGCTAATGTTGCTTTAACTTCGGCCATGGTACGAGCATCCTTAACCGTGTTCCAATCTTCAACGCCAAGGCCCCCTTTAAACTCTTCACTTTGCAGCAAGTTATGCAGAAGCTTAGCATTTTTTGCATACCGGCGATGCATAAAAGCTCTCTTTGCCGATGTATACGCATACCACAACGCTAACAGATCTCCACTCCCTAATCCTAGATAAGTATATAACGCCGCTTGAGCCGCCTCGGTTCCCAAAGCAATGTTTTGAAGTTTTTTAAAGTCTTCTTTGGTTTCAGTGGTCAATGCTTTGGCATGTGTAATACGGCTTACCGAAGAAAGAGGTTCGCCAAAAAAATAGTTAACGTTAGCTACAGTAGAAACCGGATTTCTCAATGCGACCCTTTTAACTACCGAAGCAAAATCGCCCAGAGTTGGTGCGTTGTTAGCCGCAAATAAACCGCCCGATACCATTCCAAGAACTAAAGTAAGTGCTATTAAGTGCTTTTTCATAAAGGCTTTCTCCTGTGTTATAAAAAGTCGTAGGATGAAAAGTATACTACCAGATTACATTAATGACAATCTGAATCTCAACAAAATACAAGGAATACTCGGTATCGCCCTTCTAAAAGGATGAAAGGGAGTGGTAAAAACCACTCCCTTTCCTGTCAGTATACACCTTACACCCATTAGCCTTGCTGAGCTCGATACGTCTTCTGTACCGGCGGCTCACCCTCACCCACACCTACTTTGTTAAGCTGCGGTCGTGGGTCGATGTGGAGAATCTCCATCTTTCGATAGAGCGTGCTCCGCCCAATCCCCAGCACCCGCGCGGTGTGGTAGTAATTATAACCCTGCTCTTCAAGGACGATCTCAATCAAGCTTTTTTCCACTTGACTGATCAATAACGAGTAGATATTTCCCGATTCATATTGCCCGATACTACGCACCATTCTGCGGACGGTATTTTTGAAAAAATCGGTCAATGGCTGTTTTGACATCTCAGTCATACTCTCCCTAACAAATTCAAACATGTCCATTGATAGTAGGTAATAAACGCACTGTAGCCTGTAGAGGGGGGATTTTGTACCATAGGACTTAAAGAAAAACAAGGATAGAATTAAGATAGGACAGCGGGAGCGTGTCTAAATAAACATGAAACGGCTGCACGCTCAGGGCTGACCTCAGTCGCTCAGACATACGTTTTTGGCATTCGTAGCGCCAAAAGCCGTAACTCGCTTTATGAGGTGCCCTGCCGCCAACGCCGAATTTAAATAAAACCGCTAAGGCGAATCTGCCGAAGTGAGCCAGCTCCACGCAGGAAAGCGAGAGAATGGTACAGGAAACCATTTCGCAGCCCGGTAAAAACTGTTACTATGAACTTTGTACATGAACATAATTTTCTAGAATGGCTCTAGCCATCGTCGCGAGCGTAAGCGAGGTAATATGATAATACACGGTATATCGATAAATCCATTGTTAAAAGCCCAAGAGAATTTTGAATTATTTCGCCAAGACATGGTGACTGATCGAGATCATGCTGGTGCTATTCAGGCGTATGAATACTGCTTTGAATTAGCATGGAAAACTATGAAACGGGTACTTGAAGCACGTGGACAAATTGCCAACTCACCACGCGAAGCGTTTCGCCTTGCGGCCCGCGAAGGGTTTATCGATAATCCAGAAATTTGGTTTGATTTCATGAAGGAACGCAATCGAACGGTCCATTGCTACGATAGAGAAGTACTCGATGAAGTTATTTCATATCTTCCTCAATTCTCGGAGGAGCTCCAAAAATTCTTGGTAAATTTGGCTAAACTTGGTGAGTAATATGCTGTTTATGGAAACCCGTCACTACCACATAATAATCGATATCTTGTCCCGTTATCCGTATACGTTTTATGCGTTTGGCTCACGAACCAAAGGTAATCCAAAAAAGTTCTCCGATCTTGATCTTTGTTATAAAGAACCGATCCCTTCAAACGTAATTAACGAACTTGAAGAGGCCTTTGAAGAATCATACCTGCCGTTTACGGTCGATCTACTCAATTGGAACACCTGCTCATCAGAGTTTCGAGATATTATTAAAAACGACTTGATTCAATTGCCTCACACGCCGCAAGCCTAAACAACCCGCACTCGACCACGCACACATTCCAACACCGGATCGGCATTAATCTTTTCAATAACCGCATTCACATCAATAGTAAGGCCCAGCTCGGTCGCCCGCTTTTGGTTGATGATGAACTCACGTGAAGAGGTATGGCGCACTATGGGAAGCTTACTTGGATGAACATGCTGATACACGATTTGCTTCATAAGATCAAAAGCAGCTTCAACCGCATAGCGAGGTTCTACTGCATAGGCAAACAATGCACCTTCAGAAATTGCCTCAAGAACGCCCGCAAAGAGCCCATTTTGATACTTATACGCAAGCTTTGCAAAACCGACAATCTGCGAGTCGTTCAACCCATCGTTTTCCAATGTCATAATAATATCATAGCCAGGAAGCAATCCTTCAACCCGTCTTACTGCCTCGGTAAAAGTATCGAGTTGCGCAAGGGTAACTGAAACGCCCTTTGATTCTAAATAACCTTTTAGTACCTGCGCGCGGCTCGCAACTGCTTGATCACTATCAGCAACCACATAGATGGGAATCAGAACCGACTTCACTTGCGGGCATGCCGCATACAACAAAGCAGCTTGTTGCGATTCGTCGGGAAATGCCGTAAAGACACCGGTAACCGTACCACCTGGATGATCAAGCGAGTCCACAAGCCCGAGCTCAACCGGTCGATCGGCACCAAGCAACACAATAGGCGTATGAACGCCACGCTTTTTCGCAAGATTTACCAAAATTTGTGCCAGCGTTTTACCAACAACCACAATGCAATCGGTCGGTGTATTAAGTACCCGCTCGCATATCGTTGCCGCGCTCAACTTATTCGTCGCATCAGGTACCGCAAAAATACGTGTTGTTAAGTCTGAATCTGCATGCTTCTTAACCGTTTGCAAAAAGAGACCATGTACCACATCGTGATATGCAAGGCCACTCGCATACAAAAAAAGTACCGTATGTGGACGTTGCTTACTAAAATGCCCGTAATAGAAAAAAGCCAGCACCCCACCAAAAACTAAAAATCCTAACCATGCCAGCGTCGATCTACCGCCCATAACTCACACCTTCCATAGGGTTACGAACCCATTTTTTCACAACCATTACCCCGTCCACACCATTAAAAATATCTGCGACCCCAATAGGTAACCCAATTGCTTGAAGCATTGCGATATTCACTATGAATATACGATCGTTGGGAATACGAATTACCGGAATTAATCCCATTGGCTTCTTCTCATAAAAAAATGCGCTCAAAGCTCGCCCCACTCCATTACCAAACGCATAGAGATTGCCCCCTATTGCACACGAAGCCCCGGCATCAATTGACTCAAAACTATCGGCACACAGCAATGCATTCCGCTCCCAGCATAAATAAGCAGCTTCGTGATGCACAGCTCCAGATCCAGCTTCAGGAAGTAAGACTGCATCATGCCGCCTGACCTTGTCTCTCAACACACGTATTACCTCATCTTTGTCGGTAATTTGCACCGGATCTACCACAATACCTCGTGAGGTAAAGTACTGAACAGTGTCAGCGATACGGTTATGAAGAGTATCTTCGGCATTCAATGGCCAATAAGGAAGAATAATCTTGTTAAGATACGGTGAGAGTAACGCCAACTTCTCCGCCACCATTGTAGAAGATACCGGATCTCGCACCACCGCAGTAGCCAGGCCTCCTGGAGCCTCAAAAGACTCAACTAAATTATGTGCAAGCGGATTCGGATCTCCCCCCGTAAATATCGTGGGATAACCACCAAGCTCATCTAACACCGTTTTTAGGTAGATGCCAGCCCGCAACCCAATAGGCACCAAAACATCATAAGGATCTTTCGATAAAATCAGTTTCAACACTTTCTCTCGGATAGCTTCTTGCGTTAACGGCATATTTAAGCAGGAAATGCTGAAATCCCTGTTTTCACTGCCAAATCGCCGAATTGAATCGGCGACGGCACAGTGAAACTGATGGGTAAGTCCAAAAATGACACCAACTTTACACCTTCTTACCATAGCAATCTCCCTGCTATATTTGTCCCTAACGATTAAACAACCCGCACTCGACCACGCACACATTCCAACGCCGGATCGGCATTAATCTTTACAATAACCGCATCCACATCAATAGTAAGGCCCAGCTCGGTCGCCCGCTTTTGGTTTATGATGAACTCACGCGAAGAACCAAGTCGTACAATCGGTAGCTCACCAGGGCTAGCCTTGTCGTATATAATTTTCTTAACGAGCTCCAACGCTGCCTCAGTTGAATATCGTATTTCTAGGGCATACGTAAACAACGCACCTTCAGCAAGTGCATGCTTTATCCCCGAAAAGAATCCCATGTGATATCGGCGAGCAAGCTTGGCGCAACCAACCATTTGTGTCTCATTCAGCGTGTCATCTTCAAGCGTCATTACGATATCATGACCAAGCAATAATCCTTCAATGCGCTTTAAGGAATCGGCAAGCCCATCAATACCAACAACAGTGACCAAAATATCGAACGACCGCAAGTAATGTTTTATCGCTTGAGCACGACTTGCAACGGCTCCGTACCCATCGCCAGTTACATAGAATGGAAGTAGCACCGACCTAACTTTTGGAAGAGCAGCATGCAATAGCCGACCACATAATGATTCATCGGCTGCGGTCGTAAAAAGACCGGTTACCGTACCGCCAGGATGATCAAGTGAATCTACTAACCCAAGTTCAACCGGCTTATCGGCACCAATAAACACAATCGGAGTATGAATCCCTCGTTTTTTAGCAAGCGCCACAAGCACCTGCGCCACCATTCTACCAACCACAACAATGCAGTCAGCTGAGGTGCCAAGCACCGTATCACATATAGCAGCAGAGCCAAGCTTGTCAGAAGCATCGGGAACCACAAAGGTACGAATCTGCAAAGTATCCTCTGCATGAGCCTTAACCACCTCCATGAAACTTTTATATACAACCTCATGCTGAGCCATATTGCCAGCCATTACAAACAAGATGGTTCGCCCATGCCTCGTCATTTCATGAAAATAGAAGAAGCACGCAATCGGTACCACCACTACCAAGAGGCCCAACCAAACAAGAATTGCATTCTGCGGCATCACATACCTTTCAAATCATTAAACAACCCGCACTCGACCACGCACACATTCCAACGCCGGATCGGCATTAATCTTTTCAATAACCGCATCCACATCAATAGTGAGCCCAAGTTCAGCCGCCCGCTTTTGATTAATAATGAATTCACGTGAAGAGGTATGACATATAACTGGCATAGCACTCGGACAAGCATTCGCATACAAAATTTGCTCTACCTGCTCAAAAGCGGCTGCAACAACATGGCTCAACTCATGTGCGTAGGCAAAGAGTGCCCCTTCGCAATAAGCATCGATAACCGCCGGAAAAAAGGCGATATCATATCTGCGTGCAAGCCGCGCAAGCCCTACCATGTGCAGGTCATTAAGACCATCACCTTCCAACGTCATCATTACCTCATACCCTGCTAATATTCCCTCAATGCGCCTAAGAGCGTCATTAAGATTATCAAGAGGCAGTGGTGTAATATTGATACCAACAGACTTACCATATTCTCGCGCCGCATCCAGCTTGGCCACTGTTTCTTCACTAGCACCCTGTGCCACATAAAATGGCAGAAGAACAGACTTAGCCGTCGGGTATGCACTATGCAAGAGCCGTACCGGCAGTGCACCATCAAGCGCTCCACAAATTACGCCGGTCGCATTACCTCCCGGCTGCTCTAGAGATGCCACCAATCCAAGCTCCACCGGAGCTTGTGCACCTATAAAGATAATAGAAATCGATTTCTCTCTTTTAACCGCGGTATTCACTAACACCTGCGCCAAAGTCCGTCCAACCACCACAACACAGGCTGATGGCTCATTAACGGCTCGCTCACATACTGCGCTAATGGCGACCATGTCGGTAGGATCAGAAATAGAAAGCGCCTTTACCTCAACCCCCTTATCTGCCAAACCCCGAGCTTGCGCAAAGAAGTAGTCACGAACTTTTTCGTGCAATGATATGGTGCTAGCACTGACAAACAAAACGGTATGAGTATTATTACGAGCTACCATAAAAATCCTGCTCACTCCGATTGCCACTGCACATATGAGCACTAAACCTAGAAAATAATGCATAATTTTACTGTACATAAGCGCCACCTTGAAAACTAAACAACCCGCACTCGACCCCGCACGCATTCAAGATCAGGGTCGACATTAATTTTTTCAATAACCGCATCCACATCAATGGTGAGGCCAAGCTCGGCCGCTCGTTTTTGGTTGATGATGAATTCGCGAGAGGAAGCAAGAGAAACGACTTGCATAGTGCTTGGATGAGCACCATAATAGAGAATCTGCTTTACTAGTTCAAAGGCTGCATTAGCTACATAACGGGGCTCAACTGCGTAAGTAAACAACGCACCTTCTGCAAGAGCCCATTTATATCCAGAGAAAAACCCAATATCTCGCTTGTAAGCAAGCCGTGCCAACCCTTGATAGATTGATCCATTTAGGTCATCGCCTTCCAAGGTTAGTAACATATCATGCCGCGAAAGAAGCCCCTGAATACGCTTGAGCGCGTCAGCGGGAGTATCAAGCGCCGCAATATCTACCCTAACCCCTCGTGCTTCAAGATACTGCTTCACTTCAGTGGCGCGACTTTGTACTGCACCATCAATATCATTAATAACAGAATACGGTAGTAATACCGAGTGTACCTGCGGACAGACTAGACGCAACAACATTCCACAACGAAACCCGTCAAGTCCGGCGGTAAATACTCCGGTAGCATCACCACCAGGATGCTCAAGAGACTGCACCATGCCTAACTCAACAGGTCTTTCTACGGCAAGAAAAATAATAGGCGTATGAATCTTTTTTCGCATTGCTAAATGAACTAGTAATTGCGACATATTCCTACCTACCACCACAATACAATCGGCTGCTGTACCAAGGGCTGTTTCACACACTGCGGCAATAGCAATCTTATCGGTAGCATTTGGGGCCGAAAGTAATTTCACTGAAAGCCGAGCATCTCTATGCTCTTGCACAGCCTCCATAAAATAATTCCGAGCAATTTCATGATACGCAACAGTATTAGCATACAGAAGCAGTACATTAAACACACGGCTCGGTTGCTTGCTACCAACATAGAGTAAGCAGGCAGCAACAACCAGAGCACTCATCCCTCCCAAGAAAACCTTAAATCCGTACAGCACAAATACACTCCCTACCTTCTCATAGGATTAGAAACCCAATTTTTCACAATCAAAACACCATCCATGTCTCTAAATACCTCAAGCGCTTCATCAGGAAGACCAATCATTCGAAACATAACCGTATTAACCACAAAAACTCTGTTATTGGGAAGGCGCACCACAGGAATCAATCCCATCGGCACTTTATCGTACCAAAATGAAGCCAGTATCCTCATAACCCCCTCAGCAAATGGATACAAATCTCCACCTAATGCGCAACTCGCACCCAATGTCATAGCCTCAAGATTATCTGCACATAAGAGAACATCACGATCTTGGCATAGATAAGCAATCTCAGGCATAAGCCCACCAGTTATATTCCCCTCAAGAAGCAATACAACATCATGCCGAGAAATCGTCTGGCTCAAAGCCTCTAACGCCCCCTCAGCGGTATCAACAGGAATAGGTTTTACGTTAATTTTGCAGGCTCTTAAAAATTTAATGACCTCAACTACTTGCCTGCTTAAATTACCCGCCTCACCAAGAGGCCAATAGGGAACAACCACATTCTTAATATAAGGCCCAATCAATGCTAATTTTTCGGCCACAGCGAGATTTGACTGCGGCTCTCTCACAACAGCAGAAACAGTCCCTCCTGGCACTTCCAACGAATCTATCAAATTAAGGGCCAATGGATCACGAACACCAACAAAGATTGTTGGGTGGCCGCCAATTTCATTCAGTACTGTTTTTAGTGCAACCGCCCCTCGTTGGCCAATCGCAATAAAAACATCATGCGGATTTGAAGATAATACCGGCTTCAACACTTGCGAGCGAATAGAATCCTCTGTCAGAGACGAACTCAAGCAGGTAAAACTAAAATCACGATTCTCACCGAGCATAAGACGAATTGCATTCGCCACAGTGCAATGAAATCTATCACTCACCCCTAGCAGCACACCAACCCTACATTTTCTCATGTCAGCCCCTAATATTCGGTTATATCTTTATCAAATACCGATCTCATCCGCAGCAACGCCGAAAGCTCATCACTTATCTTAAGTCCCTGCTCTCGCATAGCATCAAAATTGTAATGCAATCCAAACTGTTGCGGGATACGTATCGGCGCCGATAAATAAATATTTCTGAGTAGAATCACATCGGCCATGAGGCTCAAGAGCGGTGGTGAAAAAGAGGCCCCGGTAACCCCCGCACCAATCGCAGCTCCATCAAGAACTGAATCAAGCTCAGAAGAACACAAAATAACCTCATACTTTTTACAGATGGCGCGCACCGATTTAATGTGAGCATGAGCACTCGGTTGATTAAACAACATAAAGACTTCGGCTTCTTGTGCACATTTTTCTAGCTCGATAAGGCGAGGATCATCAGCGGTCCAATAGTGCTTAATAACTTTAATGCCGGCCTCATTGAAACACTGCTGCAACGCTCTGTGCTCCATCGAATAGGCAACATCATCGTCACACAGATCATCTTCATCTTCAATCAAGAAGCACACCTTGGCCACGTCGGGAAGCAAAGCCCGTGCTGCATGGAGATACTCAGTAGGATTAGTCGGCTTAGAAAAAACACCACTCAGCGGACAATTGCGTCTGCGAGTGGTGAGCGGAAGTTCTAACGAAACAGGAACATTAGGAATGCAGTATAATTGTGGAACAGTACATCCGGCCATCTCTCGAATCGTATGTATCATATTCGATTCCCATTCGCCGGTTGTAATGATAAATGAGTACTCATTCATATCAAGACAGCGATTCAGGTCAAGATCATCACAAATCTGCTCTTCAACCTCAAGACGAGTGCCATAAATCATCTTTTTCTCAAAGGTCACGTTAATACCAGGAAACAAATCGGGAAAGGCCTGCTTCATATGCATCTCTAAGCGACCGGCCCATCGTTCATGGGGGCTTGAGTGAAGTATCAGCACGCGAACATCAAGCGATCGTTCGGCCAGTGCCCTATGCATCACATAATCAAAGCTGCTTTTATCAGCGCGGAACTGCTCAAGTTCTTCTAGTAGCAGTGGTGTGTTATTCATATCACATCCTATGGGGTTAATGTATCTAAGAATTAAACAAACAAAATAAGAACATGCCAGTTATATCTAACTGACATCGGTCATTGCAGCATAAAAAGAATAGTTGTGCAAATTTTAACCACAAAAAAGATTGGTTTTAATAGGCGTTTTGGCACTCAATGTGCCGGCATGATACAGGATGTTTTTTCAATCACACTACTACCAGGTAGTTTTACGCAATAAACCCAGTCACCAGCTCGTGGGTACTCAAAAACGAGCCTTGCTTAAGGCTGGTATCAAAAAACGCTACCCGTTCATACTGCGCACGCAATGTTGCCAGGTCGCACTGCTGCCACCCACTCTGCATAAAGGAGGCCGGCAGGCGATAGCCCATACTCCGCGCACGGGTTTGTTGTCCCCGCTTCATATACCAGCATACCCAATAGGCACGCCAGAGCTGTTCGGCCCAGAAGCTAACCCAAAACATATCGCCGTAGGCCGGTGCGCGAACCTGCCACACATCAAGAAACTGCGGCCACTCTTTTTTAAAGAAAAGATCGGCAAGCTGGGTAAGCGAAAGCTCTTCCGGTAATAAGCGCTCAAGAAAATCGGTCGTTTCCTGTGGTGAACGCATCGGCACATATTCGGCGTGCCAGAGAAGTGAGACCGCCGCATCAAGCGGCACTGTAGCCTTGGCCCCTGAGAGCGAGCAGGCCGCTACTACTTTGGCACTTCGTTCAAAACCGAGAAATCGGGCACAGGCACCAATCTCCTGCATCGACATCTGACTTGCTACCACCGTGCGACGGCAGGTACCAAAATCACTCACCTGATCTTCATGAGCCACTAACCAAATCGCGTGCGGACCGGTATAATTTTTGAGAAAAGTGATTACCAGCTGCCGAACCTTTTGAGTTTTTGTCGTTGGCGCCGGCAGAACCCCCCAGTACACCTGAGAGTTGCCTAAAAATGATTGCGAAAGCTCTCCGCTCCATTGCGCAAAATCACCGGCATTTGCCGGTAAATTCATAATCTTGTGTGTTGCCGCACCGTTGGTGCTAGAACCTTGTCGCAGGCGAAATTGATACCAAAAGAGTGAGCTTTGTTCCGGATCACATACAATAAGAGAGAAACCAGGGGTTGCCCAGCTCGCCGCAATTGATTGTAAGGCACTACTTTGATTCACCTCAGACCCCTTACAGTAAGAAGAGCTCCTGCATAGCCACCGCGGTCATCTCTTTAAGATTCACTAACGAATCCCATGGCAACGGTCTATGTTCACCGGTTGCTTGCACTTCAACAACATCCCCTTCTGCCGTCAACACAAAGGTCACATCGGCAGCGGCACTATTATCTTCTTTTTGCGTCAAATCAACCATGAGCTGATTAGCCACATGTCCTGCCGATAACGCCGCAATAGGACGCATTTTTACTTTAGCCGGTACACGCCCTTGCGCTTGCCATTCAACAAGTGCTCGCTGCAATGCGTAACTTGCTGCGGTGATACAAGCGGCTCGCGTACCACCATCGGCCTGCAATACGTCACAGTCGATAGTAATAGTCCGCTCGCCAATATCTTTAAAATTAATAATGCTTCGTAGCGATCGACCAATAAGCCGGGCAATCTCCACGCTACGGCCATTCTTTTTCCCGGAATCACCGTCACGTGGCGTACGAGAACGAGTCGCCGTTGGCAACATAGCATACTCGGCCGTTAACCAACCGTTACCGCTGTTGCGCAGAAAAAAGGGCACCCCTTCTTGTAACGTCACCGCTACCAATACTTTCGTGTCCCCAATACTCAGCAGCACCGAACAATCGGCATAGCCAAACGGATTATAGACCAACGAAAGCGGCCGCACCTGAGTACAGGTGCGGCCATCATTACGAACAAATTGCTTTGTTGTGGTATTCATACTTATTTTTCGCCAGCCGGAGCTAAATCAGGCGCAAACAATTTAATACGTCCGGTTTCAGGATCTGAAGAGACCACTTTAACGCGAAGTACATCGTTTACACGATAGAGCTGCGTAAGATTTTTTTGCTTTTCTTTCGAGATACTCGAAACGTGAAGCAAGCCATCTTTACCCGGCACCAATTCAACGAAGAGACCGAATTCAGCAAAGCGTTTAATAACGCCGTTGAATACCGCACCATCTTGAATATCACCAACCAACACGCGAATCCACTGTTCAGCACGACGAGCGGCCGAAGTATCTTTTGCGTAAATACGTACTGATCCATCGTCTTCGATGTCAATTTGCGTATCGGTTTGAGCAATAATTTCTTTAATAACTTTACCGGAAGGTCCGATGACCACGCCGATTTTATCTACCGGAATGTTCAACTGCGTTACCTTTGGTGCACGGTCAGAAATCTCTGGACGCGGTGCGCTTAAGGTTTTGCGCATTTCTTCCAAGATATACTCACGAGCCCCTTTGGCACGAACAAGCGCCGTTTGAAGCAATTCACGAGACAATCCTTTTTTCGCTTTGATATCCATTTGGATAGCGCGAATACCTTTGTCAGAACCGGTTACCTTAAAGTCCATAAGACCAAGCGCATCTTCAGATCCCAAAAGATCGGTCAATACGTGATAGTTATCGGATGAATCTTTAACCAATCCCATAGCGATACCAGCAACCATTTCTTTCAACGGTACACCAGCATCCATCAACGCAAGCGTTGTGGCACAGGTAGTAGCCATCGATGATGAGCCGTTACATTCAAGAATGTCGACTACCACACGAACGGTATACGGGAAATCGGTTTGTGTTGGCATAACTTTAATGAAAGAGTTTTCTGCCAAATAACCATGACCAATTTCACGACGACCAACACTACGTACCGGGCGAGCTTCGCCAACCGAGAACGGAGGAAAGTTATAATGAAGCATGAATGAGCGCTCTTGCACCCCTTCAACTAAACGCTCCACTTTCTGTGCATCTTGGGCAGTACCCAACGTAACACAGGCAAGTGCTTGCGTTTGGCCACGTTGAAACAACGCTGAACCGTGAACTTGTGGAAGCAATGCCACTTCTGAGCTAATCGCGCGGACATCGTCCATACCACGACCGTCAAAACGATGGCCTTTCTTAACAATCAAATCAGGAAGCTGTTCTTTAATAGCAACATCAAACATATAGCTTAGAACGGTGTTTGGCACGCCGTGCTCTTCAGTATGCTTAGAAAATGCTTCGCGGAATAGTTCTTTTTTATGCTTAATTTGTACTGACTGCTCTTGCTTGCTTGCACCGAAAAACGATTCAGCTACGCCGTTACCTGCAACCCACGCATCAACTTGTGCTTGGTGATGTTGCCAGTCAAACTTAGATGGTGTTCTGGTTTTTGGCTTACCACATTCAGCGATAATACCATCTTGCCAAAGCACTTGTTTCTTAATTTCTTCGTGAGCAGCAAGGAAGATACCAACCATTTCATCTTCACTCAGCAATTCACAGTTACCTTCTACCATGCAGATACCATCACGGTTTCCTGCAATCAGAATGTGTGTGTCTGAAGTTGCATCTTCTTCAATACCAAGATTGAATACGATTTTGCCATCAACACGGCACGCAAGCACGGCGCCAATTGGCCCGAGAAACGGCATAGAAGAAAGGCTCAATGCGATCGATGAACTGATAATCGACAATACTGACAACGGAAATTTACCGTCAGCAGAATACACCGCTACCATCAACTGCACTTCATTAAAGAAGTCGGCAGGAAACAATGGACGAACGGTACGATCAATTACGCGAGATGTTAATACTTCGGTATCGCTCAAACGACCTTCGCGCTTGATGTATCCACCAGGAATACGACCAGCAGCCGAAGTTTTTTCACGATATTCAACGGTGAGTGGGAGAAATCCCATGAACTCACGGTCAGATGTGCTTGTTACGGCGGTGGCCAAAACCACGTTATCGCCATGTTTCATCCAGGCAGCACCGTCGGCTTGGCCTGCAAATTTGCCTACCACTACCTCAAGGCCTGCTTCTGGCAACTTAAAAGTCTTACTCATGTATAACCTTAATCTTTATAAACTATAAACATGCGCGCTACTCCGTTTTACAACGCAAAACGCATAGTACGCTCAAAAGCACGTTCAGCAGTGGCCGGAACTGACAGCTATTTTGCTGTGCGCGCTAGATATTTTGCAAATGATCGACGACGACCAAGCAATTTAATCAATCCGTGGTGCGAGTGTCTGTCTTTCGGAAAACTTTTCAAGTGCTCCGAAATTTGGGCAATACGACGGTCCATGAGCGCAATTTGCACTTGGGATGAACCGGTATCATTAGGAGAAATAGCCGCGCCTTTAATAATCGCTTGTTTTTCTTCTTTAGTGATCATCATCTTTATATACCTTAACTCAACTACGGTTGTTTTACTATTATTTCTCTATTATGACCCCACTAACCACCTGGCTTATTTTGCCCGGCGTCTATTTCGTTGTGACCATAAGGCGGTCACGCCGTAACTCGAAACTAATGGAGTCCTTCTACCCGGCGGACAGGTCGTGCCATAGCCGGTTAGGGCGACGGCGGATGGTAGGCGCGAGTGGATTCGAACCACTTGCCTCTGCTACGTCAAAGCAGCGCTCTGCCAATTGAGCTACGCGCCCCTACCAGTAACCTGTTATCGTCTCTGGCTAAACGCGATCCAGCGAGATCTCGTCAAGACTCATCTCAAGTTGTTCCTCTTCACGAGCTTGTCGCTCAAGAGGAGAAACGTCTTCACCAAGATGGTTAAGTCTGAAAGAAGCTACGCCTGTTCCTGCTGGAATTAGCTTACCTATGATAACATTCTCTTTCAAACCATACAAGTAGTCTATCTTGCCTTCGATCGCCGCTTCCGCAAGCACTCGAGTCGTTTCTTGGAAAGAAGCGGCCGAAATCACACTGTCGGTTCCTAATGAGGCTTTTGTTATACCCATTAGAATAGGACGTGCTGTCGCCACTCTCTTATCTTCTGCTAACACAACCTCGTTTACGCGTTGGAAATGTGTCTTATCAACACGATCGCCCACGATAAAGTCGGTATCACCAGCATCAATAATTCGTACCTTCTTAAGCATTTGACGAATAATCAACTCAATATGTTTATCGTTGATAATCACCCCTTGCAAGGCATAAATTTCTTGAATTTCTTTTACCAAATACTTCTGAAGCTCATCAGGCCCAAGAACCCGTAGAATATCATGAACGTTCATAGTACCAGAGGTAATTGGATCCCCAACCGACACTCTATCACCATCTTCTACGTTCAAGTGTTTTGAACGAGGAACGCTGTATTCAAATATCTCACCTTCATCGGTTTGTACCACAATCTTACGATTGCCGCGGTAGAGACCTTCAAAGCGGACAAGCCCGTTAGCTTCACTGATGATAGCGGTATCTTTCGGGATACGTGCTTCAAACAATTCTGCAACCCGTGGCAAGCCGCCGGTAATATCTTTGGTACGTTGTTCTTCACGGTTCAGCTTCGCAAGGACCGTACCGGGCATAATGCGTTCACCTTCTTCAACGTACAAGTTTGCCTGCGTTGGAAGGTAATAGCGCGCAATTTCGGTTCTGTCATCACTTACTAAGGTAATACATGGTTGGCGTTTTTCTTCTTTACGCTCCAGAATAACCTTACGTGATTTACCGGTTGTTTCATCAAATTTATCTTGATACGTAATGTTTTCGATCAGTTCAGAGAACGCAACGATACCACCTTTATCGGCGACAATCACCTTGTTGTTCCCGTCCCATTCAGCCAACTTGTCACCAAGCTTAACCGCTTGACCATCGGTTACATAGAGAACCGCACCATACTCAAGACGCATTGCATCGAGCTCACGGCCATCTTCACCAATAAGCATCATACGACCTTTACGTCCTACGGCGATGCGTTGGTTATCGATACCCATTACAAACTCTACATTTTTAAACACGATCTTACCGGTTGAAGTCGCCTTGTGCATATTCTGCTCAACAAGACCGGACGCGGTACCCCCGATGTGGAACGTTCTCATGGTCAACTGCGTACCCGGTTCACCAATCGATTGTGCTGCGATAATACCAACAGCCAAACCAATTTCAACACGTTTGCTCGTTGCCAAGTCAAGACCGTAACATTCGCTACATACACCACGACGTGCTTGACACATCAGTGTAGAACGTACCGGCACTTCAAACACTGCTGAAGTACGGAAGCGCTCAACCACTTCTTGTGTTGCAAGCTCACCTTGTGCAAATGTCTTAACACCGGTGATCGGATCATGTACATCTCGCGCAATTACGCGACCAAATACACGTGCTTCCAACGGCTCTAGAACGTCGCCTGCTTCACGCAAGTCGGTCATCGTAACAAAGCCAAAGGAATTACAATCACGCTCGGTCACTACCACGTCTTGTGCTACGTCAACCAATCGACGAGTCAAATAACCTGAGTCGGCGGTTTTCAATGCGGTATCGGAAAGACCTTTACGCGCACCGTGAGTAGAAATAAAGTATTCAAATACGTTCAAGCCATCTTTAAAGTTAGCAAGAACCGGTGTTTCCATAATTTCACCAGACGGCTTGGCCATAAGACCCCGCATACCGCCCAGCTGACGAATTTGCTGTTTCGAACTTCTTGCTCCAGAGTCAAGCATCAAGAAGACCGGGTTGAAGTTTGAATGAGCATTTTTGTCTTCGTTCAAATATTCTTTACGATCTTGTTCTTGCAAGGCACCAATCATGAAATTTGCCACATCATCTGTCGCACGAGCCCATGTTTGAATTACCTTGTTATGACGCTCACCGTTCGTAATAGCACCATCAACATAGAGCTTTTCAATGCGCTCTACTTCAACGTGTGCTTTTGCGACCAATGCTTTTTTCTCTACCGGAATCAATAAGTTATCAACCGACAACGAAAGACCTGCTTGCGTTGCGTTGAAGAAACCGACTTTTTTAATTCTATCTAAGAATACAACAGTATCTTCTTGACCATATTGACGATACACACGAGCTACCAACTTAACGATATCTTTTTTCTTGAGTGCACGATTACACCAATCAAAAGGAGCACCCGCAGGCATTGTTTCATATACCAATACACGACCAACGGTTGTTTCAATCATTTCACCGGCGTGACGTACATTAATAATGGCATGAATTGCCAATACGTTACGTTGATACGCGGCAATAACTTCGGCAATATTAGAGAAGTTTAACCCTTGACCAGGAACGTTCTTACGTCCTTTGGTAATGTAGTACAAACCAAGAACCATATCTTGCGAAGGAACCATGATCGGTTTACCGTTTGCTGGTGACAAGATATTTTTTGTCGAAAGCATAAGGTTCTTCGCTTCCATTTGCGCCTTTTGGCTCAAAGGAACGTGAACGGCCATTTGGTCACCGTCAAAGTCGGCGTTGAATGCGGCGCAGACTAATGGATGAATTTTAATCGCCTTACCTTCTACCAAGATCGGGAAGAAGGCTTGAATACCCAGTCTGTGCAATGTAGGCGCACGGTTTAAGAGTACCGGACGATTTGCTACTACCGTTTCAAGTGCTTCCCATACTTCAGGAACCATATCTTCAACCATCTTTTTGGTTACGCGAAGATTTGGCGCCAATTCACGGCGTTGCAACTCTACATATACATACGGTTTGAACAATTCAAGAGCCATCAATTTTGGCAATCCACATTTATCCAATGGAAGCTCTGGATCAACAACGATAACAGAACGACCTGAATAGTCGACACGCTTACCAAGCAAGTTTTGACGGAAACGACCTTGTTTACCACGAAGCATTTCGCTCAATGACTTCAAAGGACGTTTATTTTGTCCGCGAACCGGCTGGCCACGACGGCCGTTATCGATCAAAGCGTCAACCGACTCTTGCAACATACGTTTTTCGTTCTTCACGATAACGTCAGGTGCATCAAGTTCGATCAAACGACGAAGACGGATATTTCGGTTTAATACACGACGATATAAATCGTTCAAGTCTGAGCTCGCAAAGCGACCACCTTCAAGTGGTACCAACGGACGCAAATCTGGCGGGATGACCGGCAACACATGCATCACAATCCAGGCAGGATTGATCGCAGCTTTATGCATACGAGACAACACTTTAAGACGTTTGCCATACTTATGACGAACGGCAATCGACGTTGTTTGTTCCAGTTCTTGCTCGATTTTACGAACTTCAAACTCAAGATCTAATTTAAGCAATAATTCTTTGATTGCCTCGGCACCCATCTCTGCTTTAAACGCAATATCATCAGGGTTTGCACGAGTATAATCATCATATTCCATGCTGGTAAGAAGAGTTTTAAACGAATATGGGGAGTTCCCTTGATTGATCACGATGTAACTATCGAAATAGGTTACGCGCTCCAAATCACGAACGGTCATATTCAAAATCATACTCAAATGACTAGGAATACCTTTCAAGAACCAAATATGACAAACCGGTGAAACCAGATTGATATGTCCCATACGTTCACGACGTACCCGTGCTTGAATTACTTCAACGCCACACTTTTCACAGGTAACGCCACGGTGTTTCATACGTTTGTATTTACCGCAGTTACATTCCCAGTCCTTTTGTGGTCCGAAAATACGGGCACAGAACAAGCCATCGCGCTCAGGTTTGAGCGTACGATAGTTGATTGTCTCAATCTTTTTTACTTCACCATACGACAGAGCGGTTATCCGCTCCGGCGATGCAATACTGATACGAAGTGCGTTAAAATGAGCCGTATTCACGTACTCTTTAAAACGCTCAAAAATCTTGTTATTCACCAACTTGCTCCTTATTCGTCCTGAACAGTTCCACCGCCAAACCAAGGCTCTGCAATTCTTTTACTAACACGTTAAACGATTCTGGAATACCCGGTTCTGGTACTTCGTCACCACGTACAATCGATTCATACGCCTTAACCCGACCATTCACATCGTCAGATTTCAGTGTCAACATCTCTTGCAAGCTATATGACGCACCATGCGCATACAAGGCCCATACTTCCATTTCCCCTAAACGTTGACCCCCGAACTGAGCTTTACCGCCCAATGGTTGTTGCGTAATAAGAGAGTATGGTCCAACAGAACGAGCATGCAACTTATCATCGGCCAAGTGGTTCAGTTTCATCATGTAGATGCAACCAACCGTCACTTTTTGTTCAAAAGATTCGCCACTCAAGCCGTCAAACAATTGATACGTACCATCGGCAGACAACTTATGCTCTTCAAGCAATGGAGAAATCTGTGTTTGATAATCGGCACCATCAAATACCGGTGTTTCATACGCCATACCACGACGTGCGATTCCTGCAGCAAGCTGCTCAACCGCTTCTTGACCACCAGCATCTTCAAGGTTTGCAATCGTTTGCTTATCATACAACTTAACCAAACGATTCTTTACTTCATCGTAGGCCATTTTGTTAATTTGCTTCGCAAGATCACTACCGATTTTCTTACTTGCAAGACCAAGCAATGTTTCAAGCAATTGTCCCACGTTCATACGACCAGGAACACCTAATGGGTTAAGCACAAGGTCTACCGGCGTACCATCGGCCATATACGGCATATCTTCTAAGTTAACTATGCGAGAAACAATACCCTTGTTCCCGTGACGACCAGCCATTTTATCACCAACAGACAAGTGTCGTTTCATAGCAACATAGACGCGCACCATCTTAATAACACCTGATGGAAGATCATCGCCCTTACGCAATTTTGCTATACGCTCTTCTTTAAGCGCTGCAATAACTTGCTCTTGGCTTTGAAGCACTTCTTCGTACCGAGAAATTTTCTCAGTTACTTCTTTGCTCGAAACCTTGATGGCCAACAGTTCACCCATTGCCATACCTTCAACAATTTTTGCTGAGTACTTCTTAGGATCAACTTGGGTCAACAAGCGTTCGATCTTGCCACGAATTGCATCATGTAAGATGTTCAACTGATGTGCATAATTCTCTTCAATTTTTGCGGTTTCTTTAGCCACAATTTCTTTATAGCGTTTGTCTTTACGGATACCGCTTCGTGAGAAAATTTTAACATCAACAACGGTCGCTTCAATCCCAGGTGGGACTCTCAATGAAGTATCACGTACTTCACGAGACTTTTCACCGAATATCGCCCGTAGCAACTTCTCTTCTGGAGATACCTGTACGTCACCCTTCAAGGTAACTTTACCAACCAGAATATCGCCAGGCTTCACGCGGCTACCAATGTACACGATACCGTCATCGTCAAGAGCTTCAAGCTCTTTCTCACTAACGTTTGGAATATCTTTCGTAATTTCTTCAGCACCAAGCTTAGTATCACGAGCTTCAACCACAAATTCTTCAATGTGAACCGAGGTGAATACGTCATCAACAACCAGGCGCTTACTTGCAACAATAGCGTCTTCAAAGTTATAACCGTGCCATGGCATAAATGCCATCATCACGTTAGATCCCAAAGCCAATTCACCACGATCGGTTGCAGCACCGTTGGTAATAACATCACCAAAGCCTACACGTTGACCAACTTCGACAATCGGCGTTTGGTGAATCCAGGTATTATGACTTGAACGACCAAACTTTTTAAGCTCATAAATATCTACCGGGCGAGCAAACCAACGCTCATCGCTGCCTACTTCGTCAAGACGAACCACGATTTTATCGGCCGATACATATTCAACAATACCGGCATTACGAGCGGTAAGAACTACCCCTTGTGAAACCCCAATATCTTTTTCCATACCGGTACCAACCAATGGTGGTTCACAACGAACCAACGGCACTGCTTGTCGCTGCATGTTAGAACCCATCAACGCACGGTTAGCGTCGTCGTGTTCCAAAAATGGAATCAACGCGGTAGCTACCGACACCATCTGACGAGGCGATGCGTCAACATAGTCAACATCTGTTGCATCAATAGTGATAATATCACCGTTGCAACGAACTTGTACTTTATCAAGCGCGATCTTATGATTTTTATCAACCGGCGTCACCGCTTGCGCAATGTTCTTGCCGTTTTCTTGGAACGCGTCAAGGAACATAACTTCGTCACTTACCACTCCCTTAGTCACCGGACGATACGTAGTTTCAATGAAACCAAGTTCGTTTACGCGAGCATAGGTTGAAAGTGATGAAATCAAACCAACGTTTTGACCTTCAGGCGTTTCAATCGGACAGATACGACCATAGTGAGAAGCGTGTACGTCACGTACTTCAAACGTTGCGCGTTCACGAGTCACACCACCAGGTCCAAGCGCAGAGATACGACGCTTATGCGCCATTTCTGCAAGTGGATTAGTTTGGTCCATAAATTGTGATAACTGACCGGTACCAAAGAACTCACGCATGACCGCTGCCAATGGCTTAACGTTCAAGAAATCATACGGCATCAATGAGGCCGCGTTTTCCTGAAGACGGAACCGCTCACGAACAATTTTCTCAATACGCGCAAATCCGGTATACAACTGATTTTCCATCAATTCACCGACAAGACGTACACAACGGTTACCCAAATGATCGATATCATCTAGCTCTCCTTCGCCACATTCGCGAAGACGAACTAAATACTTAATCGTTGCAATAATATCATCTTTGGTAAGGTAGGTAGTAGTCTCATCAATAGTCAGACTCAGTTTACGATTCGTACGAATACG
>JAUPTZ010000005.1 GCA_030917815.1 Candidatus Babelota bacterium
ATACGCTGCCATGCTATGCGAGCATCAGCAGAAAAGAAAGCCATTTTATCATCAACAAGATCGGGGGATCCCAATAAACCAAGCACCCGCTTATCCTCGTCACTCAATACAATGGCTCGTGCACTGCAAAACAGCTTATAGACTTCACAGATTGCCTCTGGCCGCGCATAAATACTACGATACTCTGCTTCGCTTAATGCTCTCTCACGTAAGCCAACAAAAAGACAGTATTTACTCAGAGCTTCAAAGCGCCGCTGAACAAAGGTAAAAAGAGACGTTAATGCACGGGCACAGTCAGCCCGTAAATAAACCACAGCATCGGCCTTCTCAACTTTTTTTGCCGCCGCAGCGGCAAAATCTTCTATCCAAGCCTCTCTACGCTCATGCAACTCTTTATAATTATAAACCTCGTCCCATTTCATTCGAATGATACCCAACGTAGCTCCATGCTCAAAAAAGCCTTCTTCAATACTTCTGCCTATTGACCCAAATGTATCGTAGTGGCGCCTCATCAACTCCAGTTCCTCCTCCGAGCAATACTGAGGCCTTTCAGATTCAGGCGTACTGCACAGATACGCCCACTTCATGATACGCCTTACCCCCTCATATGAAGATAAAAAAACATCAATTGCATCTCTAGTCACTGCCACCTTACCACCATGGCTTTCACAAAAACCATCTTCAGCAAGATCAAAGGGTGTTTTAGCGTACAACAAGCTTATCCGTGAACGAACATCATTTTTCTTTATCACCGTTGTCAGCCGCTCACGCAAGAGTGCCCTAAAAAACGCCTCCATCTCTTTATTTTTTGCAATATACCAGTTCTTCTCATCCTTGCCTGGAAAGGAAGCAAACAACAAAGATGGCTTATTTACAAGGTACCTTCTTAATTCAGAAGACAGCTTACTATCGGCAGCATGGAGCACTACGAGCGATTCTGCCGCTAACTTAATGAAGGGCTCAGGAAAACTTTCCAGCAATCCACATCCGGCCACATTAAGAATTTTAAGCCCATGAGTTCCAGATAAAAACGTGATAGGTAGCAACGAACTAGGGCTTTTCCCTAGCCAAGGATTATAGGCAAGAGAAAGGCACTGCAAATTGGGTAATGTATCCATCCCGGCATCTTCGGCAATATGCGCCAACTGATTTCCGGACAAATCAAGCCACACTAATTGTGAAGCCGGCTTAGGAGATGCAGGTGTAAGTGCTTTAGTATAAGAAAAGAAATTTGAAGGGATTTCAGAAATGGCATTGTTGGACAAAATAAGAACTTTTAACAAAGAATTGTTTTGCAATAAATCGCTCGGCAACGAGGTAAGACCGCAAGAATTAAGGCATAAAAATTCAAGGTTGGGAAACTTACGCAAGAAGTGTTTAAGGTCCGGCTGTATCTCATTGCAAAAATGCGCAATAACCATATGTATATTCTCTGTCTGAGCATTAGGTATCGCTATAATCTCGTTGCGGACATAGTTTCGATTGCACGATTCCATATACAAAATATCTCTTGCAATCGAACCATCCATTACGGGAACAATTACGTGTGCACCTTTTGCCAGAGGTGCTATCTCGTCTTCACCAGATTCAGCAATTGGATCAAGCCTTTGCGCTGCCGCTTCAACCATCGGTACATCTCGATGAGATCGAGCACTTGCTGCTTTTGACCGATGAGACCGTGATGACCTCCTAGAGACTACGGAGCCAACATCGCTCATATCACTTACTACCGAATCTATCTCGCTCGCCTCAGAAGAAGCATCTGAGCCACGTCGTGATTTTGATGATGGCGCTCCCAGTTCGGCAAAGGCCTCATTGGATTCGCGACCTTCAACATCGTTATATTGTGCCGCTGCATTCGCCATCCATCCTCTTACGAGGGCAACGCGACGTGTCCAGCCAAGATGTTCACGAACTTGCTCAGGTGCCATTCCCTCAGCCGCAAGCAGTGCCATGTATGCTGCGGTCTCGCCAATCGCACCCCTAAACAAATCGGGTCGGGCTGCTACATGTCTTAAGAATTCTTCAATGTGCACTCTGGCCGATGAATGATTCACCGCGGCACGCAGCATCGCCTCTCGCTCTGCAGGTTCGGCATTACCGGCCGCCATAACTATACTCAGCACATCCACCGGAATACCGGCAGGTAGTTCACCTATGCCGTCAACCGGCCTTCTTGCAAGATAACGAGCATATTGAGTGCCAGGAATATAGGCTTGCATTGGTCGAGGGCGTCTACCATTATCATCAAGAAGTGACTCAACACTCACAACCCCACGCTCGGCCGAATGTCGTGCATTCAACGTCGTTCTTATGATATCAGCAACTTGTGTGTAAAAAGCCTCTGGATCTTCGGCCGGAAAGATAGGTGGGGTGACTACATACTCCGCTCTTGAGTTAAAATAAGAACTGCCGTACGGGCTGATAACATAACGTGCAGCCTGCAACGCTTCAAGCACCGCCCCTGCATCGGCCTCGGTGCACATGTGTACCGGATACCGCCCTGGGCACTGGGGGTTGCTCTCAACTGGCACAACAGCTTTAATATGAAACGCGACTAAACGCTGTCCAAAGTCGGACGCCACCGCCTCAGACTCTTTGCTCTCACCAAAGCCACGCGATGTCGCAGTTGTTGAGGCAGAAAGCGATGAATGCAAAAGAAAAACAAGAGAAAGAGACCAGGCTAATCGTTGTATATTTGTTGTTACTGTGGGGGACGCTACCATAACAAGCACCTTTCAAACGTGCATACATGCCAAAAAAACAGGTGTTTTTATATAAAACACTGTAGCCACCGTAACGTAAAAAAAATGTTTGTACAATAGAAAAACAGCGGCGCAAGAAGCGAACTGCCCAAGAATGATTCAGTTAAATTCTCTACTTCGTCGTCGCCAGGAGCTGCTTATAAATATCGGCAAGATCGCTTGAAATAAGTTTCGTCTCACCAATAGTGGCCAAAAAATTTGTATCACCTTGCCATCGTGGCACTACATGCATATGAATATGCCCCGGAATACTACCCCCGGCCACCGCACCAAGGTTAAAACCTATATTAAACCCATGACAGTTGAATTGTTTTTTTAGCACCGTACTCCAGGTAGCGGCCGCCTCCATCATACCGGCACGCACCTCAGACGGTATCACCTCAAGATCGGCAACATGGCTTGGCGGAATAATGAGAAGATGCCCAGTGTTGTACGGAAATCGATTGAGCATCGTGAGCACTCCTCCGGCTCGAGAAAGCACTAGGTGAGCCGCATCATCACTGCTCGCAGCGGCTACGCAAAATGGACACTCATCACTCTCTTTATCTTTTTTTACATACAACGAGCGCCAAGGCGCATATAACCGTTCCATCCAAACCCCTTAGGCATTGCTTGTATCAGCCGCTTCTTTTTTTTCCACTACCACAAAGTTACTATACACTCTGTCGTTAAGCTGGCAAGCAAATGTTTTGAGGCGGGCTGCATAGTCATACGCCATGGTAACGGCTGCATCCTTAAGCGCAAGCGCTCTATCGGTCAATGACTGTGGTGCTTCAACAACACTTTTTTCACCGCCATGAGTATGGTTTTCATGCTTCACTTCCTTGGTCTCAGTAACTACCTCAGTAGCCGGAGCACTGTTCCACACTTTATTCTTCACATCGCTGACTTTATCAGAGATCCATTGGCCAAGCTCTTTACCCTTCTGCCACGCCGTGTTAGCCACCGAGGTTACCGATAATTCGGTAGCCACTTCAGCCTCCTTGCCGGCATGCTTCTTGTCATAAGCATCCCCTTTTTCGGTCGAAACTACTGCTTCACCAATAACACGAGACTTCAAACTCATCAAGGTCGCAACACAGATATTCCAAAGCTCAATAACCTTGGCTGAAGCGCTGGCGGTCCATTGCGAAACGGTTGCATTGGTCGTATCAATCCATGACACGGTCGAACCTTCTGCCGCACTATCCTTATGCTTTGATACTTTCTCTGTATGCGTAGCCTCGGTCGGCACTGACACCGACTCACCCAGTACGCGGGCCTTCAGTTGCAGCGTCATTGCAATGGCCGATTTACCTAGATTGGTAAACCATTCGCAGAAATTGCATACAAAACAGCGCATCGATTCATCAACACCATGGGCCTTATCTTGTACTACGTTCCAATATTCCTTGAATGAAGAGAAGAACGAAAGAACATAGCAACCAACTTTAACCCAAGACTCTACAATCCAGTTAAAGAAGCCGCTAAGGCTTTCTTTAACGAGACTCACCCCTTCAGGAGCAACCTCTTTTACCTCTTTCATACGATGCTCAACATGCTTTGCAGCCTTCTGCGTATCGGTACACACACGGCCCATCGCATTGCCCGTAACAGCATACACATCGGCTATCACCGGCAGCGTCACAAACCAAGCCCATCCGGCCGCAATAGAGTCACCAACCATACAGGCTTTTGCATGCATCCATGCATAGGCATTAGTAAACATACTCATAAGCGTCGCATGGAAGGCCAATGCACGAGTGCGAAGCATAGTATCAGGTTTTGTCGACTCTTGTACTTGTACCCGTCGGCTCTTGAGCGAATACTTCTTCGGTGTTGCCACCACTTCAATTTTTTCATCATCTTGGCCGATAGCAGCGCCGGTTTTCGCAAGCAACTGGGCACTTTCGTCATTCAAGGAGCACATTTGTTCATTAAAATCTTTCTCACTCTTGCCACAACCACCATCAAGGAGGGCTTTTGCTTGGAGTTGAGCGCTCAGGAGCGACACTTCGTCACGCAATTGACGGATCTCACTCTTTACCGAGTTAGCACTTGCCTCTGCTTCTGAAGCCGATTCGCCGGCCGCAAGCATAGAAATCAAAACATCCATTTTTGTTGGCTGCAATGCCGATTTAGCAGCCAGATAGGCAGCATCTTTCTTATTCCCATCATCCTGCATATGGCCACCGGCCGCCTTCGCCGAGCGAACAAATTCGGCATCAATCACGCTCAAAATAGAAATCAACGTAATTTGGTATTTCTTAATTGCATCTACCAACACTCCACATCGAGCATATACGCCGGCTTTTCCGCTTGGATTTGCTTGTGACTGCAACTCAAGAACCCGATTTTGCAACTGCTGAATGGTGCGATACTTATCGTGCAACCGTTGGATAGAAATCTGCAGCAAATCTATACGGCGTCCCGGATTGGAGGCCGGATAGGCGTTCACTACCTGCAAAATTTGCGATACACGAGTTGGCACCAAGCGAAACACGGCCGAATACTTTGCAAACACCTTTAAAAGTGCGGTCTCAGGATCGACGGCATTCATTATCGGTGCTTCGCTGTGCATAACTCCGCACATCCCCATACTGACCACTAGACCTAGTAAAAAAATACGCTTCATACTCCCTCCTCGAATCGCCCAAACTTGCTGATTGCATCTCACGATTGAGATCGACAATTGCAATCATACCCATCCCTAAGAATGATTAAACTGTTTTCAAGAAGTCAATTAAAGAAGGAAAAGACAGTGTTTATATCGATAACTACCGATGTTACAAAAACCGCTATTCGCTTTTGTCTGTTTGCCGACCAAGGACACGGGTCTGGATATGCACCTCTTTGAGCTGACGAGCATCAACCGTACACGGTGCTTGCATCAGCGGACAGAGACCACCCTGCGTCTTTGGAAAGGCAATAACTTCTCGAATTGAACTAGCACCAACAAGCAGCATAATGAGACGATCAAGCCCCAAAGCCAATCCACCATGCGGTGGGCAACCAAGCTGCTGGGCCTCAAGCAAGAAGCCAAATTTTTGTTGCGCTTCTTCATGAGAGATACCAAGAAGATCAAAGACTTTTGACTGTACCGCGCTGTCATGAATACGAATTGATCCACCGCCAAGCTCTTCCCCGTTATATACCAGGTCGTAAGCCCGCGCCGTCATATCACCCGGCTCCAACTTTTCCCAGCCAATATTTGGCGAGGTAAAGGGATGATGAGTTGCAAAGAAACGCTTTTGTTCCGCATCCCATTCAAACAGAGGGAAATCGGTAATCCAGAACAAGTCGTGCTTGGTTTTGTCTATAAGCGACAATGAATGGCCAAAGTAGAGGCGCAAACGGCCAAGACTGGTCCAAGCATCTTTGTAGTTGCCGGCAACCAAGAACAAAGTATCTTTAGTCGTTAAGCCGGGAACCATCACTTGGGCCTGGGCAAAGAAATCGGCCGGCAAGAACTTTGCAACCGGAGAGTCTGAGCTACCATCTTCGTTAAAGCGAACATAGAGCAATCCCTTGGCACCAAAATCTTTAATCGTCATGCCAACAACACGCTCAAGCTCTGAGCGACTAAACGAATAATCTTTCACACACAGCGTACCAATCTTACCACCAGCGGCAAGAGTGCTTTTCAAGAAACCTAGCTCGGTGTGAGCAAATAAAGCGGTCGCTTCATGAATCGGCAATGCAAAACGACGGTCAGGCTTGTCACTGCCATACAATCCAAACATTTCTTTAAAAGTATGCGACTCAAACTTAGAAGGAAGCGTCATATTAAACACTTTTTTAAAGAGATGGCGCACCATATTCTCTACAAAAATTTGTACCGCTTGCTCATCAACAAACGACATCTCAAGATCGATCTGCGTAAACTCTAACTGACGATTAGCACGCATATCTTCATCACGGAAACAGCGAGCAATCTGGAAATACTTCTCCATGCCACTCATCATCAGCAACTGCTTATACAGCTGTGGCGATTGTGGTAAAGCATAAAAATGACCTGGCTGCAAACGAGATGGCACAAGAAAATCTCGCGCACCCTCAGGTGTACTCTTAGAAAGAATAGGTGTTTCAATTTCGTAAAACCCTTGTTTATCCAACGCTTCTCGTATCGCAAACACCACTTCGTGGCGTAGGCGCATAAACCGCTGCATCTTGTCGCGACGCATGTCCAAATAACGATATTTTAAGCGAAGCTCTTCATCAACCTGTTCCGCGTCATCAAGCTGAAATGGCAATGGCTTTGAGCTATTCAAGATTACTAAGGAAGTCACTACAATTTCGATTGAACCGGTGGGAATTTTGTCGTTTACCGCTTCAGGTGCTCGAGCGATCACCGTACCGGTAGCCGCTATAACAAACTCATTTCGGAGGTTGTGCGCGCCGTTCATTACCACTTCGGGCGTACCGGCCGGATTGAACACCAACTGCACAATTCCGCTACGATCGCGTGCATCAATAAAAATTACCCCGCCATGATCACGACGACGATTGACCCATCCATTGATGGTCACTTCGGTACCAATATGTACTTTCGAAAGCTCCTGACAACAATGTGTTCGCGCCGTATGACTCATAGCGTAAATCCTCTTAAAAAACTATATCACGTAAATAAGGGGGATATGCTAGCAGCTTTTACTTTAAAAAAGAAGGCCGACACACGATCTCTCGCGGACCGGCCCAATTTTTCAATCTTTTACGATCCTAGAACTTATATTGTAATGCAATATTCAACGCCACTTGTGGATCGGTGCCAAGGCGACCAACCGACTGCGTAACACCGGTATCATCGGTTTCATCGCTGATCGCGATAACTGAACCATCAACCGGCAAGCCGCGAACGTCGGTGTAGAAACTACCTGGCAAGAAGATTGCCGCTTTACCAACCAAGCTAAGACCTGGAAGCAACTTCCAATCAAAGGTTGAGTTCAGCTCAACGCCAAGGAATCGGCGAGCATAAGCGGTACCAAATCCACCAGTATCGGCTACCGAGTTATACACATAGGTATAGCTACGCTTATCTTTGAAGAACGCTAAGGTGTTAGCAGAACATTCAAGATCACGTTTCGCCAGGCGCCACACTACGCCGGCTCCAACAAAAGCAAGGTCGGTAAACGAGTTGTCAAACAATTGAGCATCACCAGCTTCGGCGGTCAACGGTGTTTGCAGCTTACGCGCATCAAGTGCCAAGACACTCTTTACTCTCTTGCCCGCATAGTTTTCGTTGATACCAACAAATCCATGGTACTCTTTATCGTACTCACTCGAACGTGCATGAGGGTTTGAATCACCCGATGCATATCCGGCCGCTACACTAATCTTCATATTAGCCGGCTTCCAATTATAGGAAGCATCAAGCACACCCATCCAACCAGCATAGGTATTTTTGTATGCAGGACGGAAACGATCGGCGCTGTTTTTCAAGATATAATCGGCAGCCCCCGAAGGAAGCAAGACCGGATCACCAGCATCACCAGAAACGTCATATACGGGAAGGCTCGTGCTGCTTAAATCGGTAGTATTCAAGACTGCCAGGTTCTCATTCCCATCATAGCCATCTACAACCGTTTTAAATTCACTCACAACCGGCGCTTTTGCACCGTCACGCAACTCATCATACGCTGCCGAGTTCATTGTTACTTTGCTATAAGCAGCAACCACATTGTGCTTTTCAGCAGGGAAACCGGTAATCAACGTAACCGCATTACGGTCAACGTTATAAACATACTCAAAACCAAGGTTACGTGCTATTTCAAGACCAATCTCAAAATTACCTTTTTCGTACTCAAGGTTGGTACCAACCGTAATCAACTTACTTTGACAATCGTTTGCCATTTCAATCTTTTGGTCAATCGCACTATTGTACATAATGAAGATACTACTCTTCAAATCACCAAGGCGTTCCGACTCATAATGGGTCTTTAACGTACCAGTAAAAACGTCGTTTGCGTTTTCAGCACCGGCACGACCATCATGGCGATGGCCAACAATGTGTGTTTTGGTAAATGCACTGGTTTGCTTGTAGTCGGCCGATTTTTCTTCCATACGAGCAAAATAGAACTCGTACGCTAAGCGATCTTTGATCATATCACCACTAAACAAAATCCCGAATGGCGCAAAGTTTTGGCTTCCGCTATACACACCAAGATAATCTTTCTGGGTACCATATCCGGAACCATACGCAATACCACGACCTAATTCGTACTCAAAAAGACCAATTTTCAACATGTGATCGGTATCAATTTGATGGTCAAATAACGAATTTAGGTACAATTCAGCTCCTGCATGCTTCAACCATGGCACCGTTGCATTCAAACTTGCGCCTGGAACCGGTAACACCGCATTCACGATTTTCACCGTCGAAGGGTTCGTCACTAATACCTTGTCAAAACGACCGGCTTGATATTGCGAACGCAAGCGAGAAAATAATTTCAACGCCGCCTTGCCGTACTTCTCTTTGCCATAGACAACCGAAGTGCCCAACTCAACGTTTCCATTGTAAGCAGCTGCGCGATCGATAGCTCCGGCATTGTTTAACGTTGCGGTATTCCACGTACGAACGTATTCGGTTTTTGCAGCCCCTTCAATGATTAACTCAAGATCGCGCGCACCCTTAATCACAAACGCGGGACCACTCGACTTAGAAACTCCCACAACCGGCGTAGCGGTAGCGGTAACTTTTGCACATTCAGCATCAATGCGGTCAAGTTCGGCATGAAGTGCACTGGCTACAGTGTCTACCGCCGGCACCTCTGGCATCGCGCTGATCGCAACACAGAGGAGACTTAATGTAATGAGTTTGGTGTTCATACCTGCTTCCTTTCTTGACTTAGTGAGAGCTTACCGAAAACTTCAACCGAAACTTACTGTAAATTAGATAAGTGCCTAGGCCTTCTGTACTCGTCGAGCATTGTCCAACAAGAAGCATAAACTGTCAACGAAGAAAGAGTCATTCATGAAAAACATCATATACAAGAGATTGTTTATTGTTATACTTCAATCCTCACTTTTCATTTTTATCATTAAAATTCATGGCCCAACACATTCTCTCTCATCTCCACAAAATTCTGCCACAAGAACAATCGTGGAAAATGCAAATTTTACGAGACTGGCACACCATCATGGGGCCGTTATCACGCAAAGTTCTTCTGCAGCGTGTTGATGATCATGCGGTTGTCCTTGCCGTTGCACATCCTGGGCTGGCGCAGGAGCTTCTCATGCTCAGCGATCTCATTCGCAGCAAAATCAATGAGGCCATCGGCCATGAGGCCATTACTACCATTCATTTCCGTACCATGGCGCAACGTAAAGCGGTAACACCACTCACCTCGCCGGTAAAAAAAGAGGTCGCAATCATTGAAAAAATAAAACTCTCAACCGCAGAAGAAAAACAGTTATCAACCATTACCAATAAAGAATTGCGAAATGCTCTTGCAGAGTTCTATGCTACCTGCAAGGAGCGAACGCGCACATGATATCACAAAAATCATTCTTCATTCTTTTTGCAGCACTGGCGGCAACTTCGCTAACACCGGGCGCCATCAAAGTTATTGAGCAAGCACCAAACAGCGATATTCAACGCTATTTTTTGGCCCTCAAGGGTGCATACGAGCAAGCATCGGGCCAGCTTCCCCGCGCAACGCAAACCTACGCGCAACTCAAAAAAATACTTACGAGTGATCAGACATTCAACTTCGCACTTCTTAGACTTGCTTTTGATCGAGGCAATTACGAAGAAGTAATCAGCTACAAAAATACGGTCGACCTCGCCAATCCTCAGGCTAAAGAGGCCTTTTTTCTTATTGCTCAGGCGTATCTTTTTCTCCACAATACTACCAACGCCATAGAACTTCTCGAAAAATTAATGTCGCTCTACCCCCACGACGATCGCTTCGATTATTTCGCAACCATTGCGTACACCAAAATAAACCAACCCGCCAAAGCACTTACCCGCATTGAAGCAATCCTCGCCCGCCAGGAAAAGAGAAGTAAGCACTATCTCTTTCATTTTCTTAAAGCTAAAATCGCCTTCGCCCAGAGCGATTTCATACTTGCAGCCGAAGAAGCAAAAAAATGTCTTGCCAATAATCCTTCCTGCGCAAAAGCTTTCTTTCTTTTAGGTGGCATCGAAGAAAAGCAACAACATATCGCTCAAGCACTTGCCTGGTACGAGCACTATCGAACCCTCCAACCGGGCGATAAAGAAGCTATTGATAAGGTAATTTCTCTCTCCATTAAGATCGGTGCTTACCAGAAAGCCCAAGAGCTTTTGGCCCAACACCCAAACACCACTTTTCACTATTACCATAACGTTGCACTCCTTCATCTAGCCCAGCGCCAATACACCGAGGCGGAGAACGCAATCGATAGTGCACTCACAAAAAACTTTAATAGTGGCACAATGCAAGACTTAAAAATTACCGTATTGGTCGCGCAACGTAAATTTAGCCAACTTGCCACACTCCTTCTCTCTTGGCTTACTACCCATCCAGCCGATAAACCTCTTATTAAAAAAATCATGGCTCTGCGCAAAAATAATATGCCCTACCGCATGCTTCGCTCCATAATGGAACAAGCAGCTCAGAAAAAAGGCACATGGCAACTCTGTTTCGGGTTGGGCGACCTGGTACACGAGCAGAATCAGTATGAAGCGGCACGCTCCTGGTATACCGTTGCATTACAGGACCCAGAGCTCAAAGAGAATAATCTTATAAAAAGCCAACTCCACTACCAAATAGCGGGAAGCTACTGGAGCCAGCAGGATCGCCCACACGCTACTGAAGCGGTCACAAAGTCATTATCCTGCTCGCCGCACTGCCCTGAAGCCGAAGAACTTATGAAACTGTTGGCGGCACCGGAGGAGTGTATACGCGATCAGGAGTCGATACCACTAGTGTAGCCGGTGTTGATACCGCTGTTCCGGCCGCTACGGCCTGCGCAATCACTTTGTTACGAGCTACTGCTGCATCGGCTATTTGCCCAATCTTATCATTGTACGCAGCAAGAAGACCTCTTACCTCCTTGCTCAGCCCTGCATAAAGCACATTCTGGTTTTGCTCAGCACCGGCTAAAAGGCCGTCGTATTTTTGCTTGGCATCCCATACATTTTTAAGACTTGCCTTTCTAAGAACAGCCATAAATGCTGGCAATTTTCCTGTATCATTTTGAGCAGCCGCCTCAGCCGCACTATACGAAGCCACCATAGCCGAATTTTTAGAAAAATAACCACTGCGTGCATCGACATAGGCCTTATTAGCAGTTGCCGCGCTAGTCTTTGCGGTGCCCACCGCCGCAACCGCCTTCATATATGCACGACATGAATCATAAGAGGTCGTACCAAGCCCTTTAAGAACCTTATCAAACTTCTGATCAACATCTTTGTGCATCTTTGCCTCAGCCTTCTTTACTTGGTTGGCATCGGTAGGCCATGCAAAAACACTGCCTTGATCAAAAGAGGCAAAAAAAGATGATGGGGTGTCGATTGACTCAACAATTGGTGCCACTGGCACCACAGTACCTCGGGCAGGAAGTACCGACACCGCAGGAGTTGGTGCGGTAATAGTACCGGTACGGGCTTCTAAAGAAAAAGGAAGGCTCAACCAACTCGCGACAACAAAACATGCAAGAAATATCTTCACTTCTACGTCCCTTTCACCACAATGAGCATCGCTTTTTATAGCAGAGTCTTTTGCCTTGCTACCTATTTTTGCTATAGTAATTTCTATACAAAGGTATACAATCACCGCTCTTAAATGAAAGATTTCTTATGAAACGCTTTGCCCGCGTGCTCCTTATCATCATGATTCTTGCCGGCTCTTCAAGCATTGTCACTCTGTTGGCCATCGAAGAGGAAGAAAAACGCACCGCACCAACGCAATCATCTAATCAAAGCTCGGCCGCGCCAAAGGTTCCATCAAAATGGGCCATCGACCCGGATGACGATGAAGAAGAGGAAGAAGAAGAAAAGAAGCATTTCTGGGCACGCATGGCTGAAAAGGCAGGAGAGTTAAGACTTGCAGCAGAAATTGGTTGGAGAGTAAAAGGAAGACCGGCTATGCGAAAAGCTGAAGATTGGGTAAAAGAACATAAAACAGAGCTTTATGGTGCCGGTGGGACAATTGGCACGATTGCGCTTTTATTAGCAGCCAAGAAATACAAAGAACGGCAAAAAGCAAAACAGAGTCAGCAAAAATAATGAGTCAAAGTCATACCTTTTTTCTCTATGTCGGCGATCTTTTAGCCAAGCACAAGGTGATCGCAGGCAGTGCGCTCACTATTGTTTCTAAGGAGCTAGCAAACCGCCTCTTTACCATTCTTCGCCTTCGTGAACAGGAAAGGGTACAACTTTTCTCAGACACGCAGGTACTTACGCTAACCCTCACTGCATCACCGCGGCCAAAAGATACAATATGTGCCATTGTCCAAAGTATAGAAAAGATTAATGCCCCTAAAAAAATCGTTATTGCCGCCATCGGCCTTCTCAAGAAAGAGTCATTTGAGGAAGCAGTGCATCATGCGGCCGTTACCGGAGCAACCCACATACAGCCGCTCATCACCACAAAAAGCAGAAAAGGTTGGATGCACGAGCGCGAAGCTGAACGGCTCAAGGCAGTAATCATTGCAGCGTGCGAGCAGTCAAAGAATCGGTACATACCGCTGCTGCTCAATCCACAAACACTTACCGCCGCATGTACCGCATGGCCGCAGGCCTGCCGTATCGGCTTTGAGGCCGAAAATAGTAAGCCGCTCTCAACACTCATTGCATGGGTTACCACAACCGCGCCACTTTGTTCACAAATTTTTATTGGACCAGAAGGTGGATTTACCACCGAAGAGCTCGGAACCCTTCGCACCGAGGATGTTGAATTTTACCAACTCACACCAACCATCTTGCGAAGCCAAGAAGCTACCTGCCTGGCACTTGGACTTATTGGGGCTCTGTAAGCAGAGGCACCGCTAATTTCTTGAATGTTGTCTTTTTTAGATAAAGCGGCTGAAGAGCTTCTTCAGGCTTGCCACCGTTTGCCCAATGGGTAATCGCCATCCGAGATACTCCATCAAGCATTTCGCGCGCCGTCAGCTCTACGAGCTCACCAAAAAAGGCTGGATCGGCTTGCTGTAAAAGCGAATAGCCATTCCCGACGCACCATATCGGCATCGATGACACCGTTGCTTGATTAATTTTTGCCAGCACTTCCGGAATCCCGGCATACCCGGGAGCCTCGACAAGCACTCGATCCCCATCGCTGCTTACTCGCTCAATACGATAATAGAGTTCATTGTTATAGGCATTCAATACTACCACGACTAGTCCACTTCGACTTGCTACATTGGCAAGCAAGGTAAGACCGTCACACCCAATGAGTGGTACTTTCGATGCATAGGCAATACCATTTACCGTCGCAAGCATCGCACGCAGACTATTAAATGAGCCCGGTCCTTGATCAACCGCAATAAAGTTGAGATCGTGAAGATGCCACTGCGCCTTTTGCACAATTTCCTGGATAGCCACCAACAAATAGGAGCTCAGTCGCTGATCTTTTACCACAACATGGGCCATCAGGTGAAACCCGTGAAAAAGACCGACCGTAAGTTCTTGATATGACCCTAAAAGGGCGAGATATTTTAAGTGATTAGTTGTTTTCATCTTTTATTTTTTGCCGCTGATAGAAGACGCCAAAGACGTCGGTTTTAATAGTAACCTTCTTTTTCTCTATCACGTTACCACAATTTAAGCATTTCCACCCCTCAAAATTAACCGATTGGTTGAAAAATGATTGCATAACCATCATGCCAGTACATTTAGGACACTTCATACGATTATCCTTCCGCGCTCTTGTTAGGGACAAAAAAATCGGCTGTTGCCGATAGCGCATACTATGAAGAGAATGGTCAAAGAGTAAACACATTTGTTAATCAATTAAATCTTGCTCGATTTCCGCTGCTGGTCGGCGACTATATAAATAATCTTTCAATAAAAAAGCGGCCGCTAACGAATGAGATTCGAGCTTGCTTTGCGTGCTCAATTTTTGCCGTTTTACTGTCGATTGATGCTGTGTTGCAAGCTGACTCGTAAGAAACTCATCAAGGAGCTCCCACGCAATTTCAGGAAATTGCTTTTGACATGTAGTAAAGAACGTCATTGTTTTCTTGCTCTGCTCAGTCTCTTGCCCCTCAGAACCTGTGGGGAGCCCAATCACTACCTTTGAGACACTATGTTCACGTAGTGCGGTCTTTAGAAAAGAAAGGAGCTCTTTACGCTTCACCGTCTTGAGTGGGCGGCAAACAATGCCCAATGGATCGGAAAGTGCGGTACCAACCCACACATCACCTAAATCTAACGCCAATATGCGCATACTACCCCGTTGGTAAAAACCGATAAGACAATTTATACTACCCTAATCGCGAATAGCTGGCAAAACAACGTAAGGATCTTTTTATGAAACCGACCTCTCTTCATATCATTGACGGTTCGTCTCTCCTGTATCGATCCTACTATGGCGTTCGCCCACTGCATACCGCAGCCGGTGTTGCAACCCAGGCAATCTATGGCTTCTGTCGCACACTCAAAAAAATTACCGATGACCTCAAGCCAACCAACCTCATTATTGTCTGGGACAGCAAAGGCCCGACCATTCGCCACGCTGAATATACCGACTACAAAGCAACCAGGCAATCGCCGCCAAGCGACCTAATAGTACAAAAAGAGGCGATTATCGCCTTTGCCACCAGTATTGGCATTGCCCAACTTGCTGCGCCGGGTCATGAAGCCGATGATATTATTTATTCAATTCTCAAAGAACATCCCGATGTTCCCGCAACGGTCATCACCGGAGATAAAGATTTACACCAACTCCTCAATGGCCATGTCGCTATTTTTGATCCCTTTAAGCAAATCACCATAACCCATGATTCGTTTGTCACCGAACGAGGCTTCACCCCCCAAGACCTTTTGCTCTATCACTCACTGCTTGGCGATAGCTCAGACAATATTCCGGGTGTCAAAGGAATCGGCGCAAAAACGGCCCAAGGCTTGGCACAACACTACCACACTGTTACCAATCTCTATGACTCGCTTGAGGCGCTGTCATCAAAACGAACGCAGGAGCTTCTTGCTTTGAGCAAAGAGGCCGCCTTCCTGAGTGAGAAGTTATTTACCCTTCGCTACCATCCAACCCACTTTGCTATCGAGCATAGCCACTACGACAAAAACAAATGGCTGCAAGCCACCCCATTTTTCCGTCAATACGACATCAAGCCGCTACTCCCTAATGGTGTAGTTAATGCACCCCTCTTTGCGCCGGCCACCGATGATCAGCTAATTGAGAAACCACGCTTCACTACTCATATCATTACTACCGAACTACAGCTCGCTGGCCTCATTAATAAAATCAAACAAGCTGCCTATACCGCTTTTGATACCGAAACCTATTCACTTCAACCGTTCCGTGATGGACTTGTCGGCGTCTCATGCGCCTATAACGGCCAAGAAGGATACTATATTCCGTTCGGACACGTTGGGCACATAACCAATCAAGAGCAGCTTGCGCGCGAAACGGTCCTTGAGGCGTTCAAGCCGATTTTTAGTGATTCGGCCATATCTAAAGTATTTCATCACGCTAAGTTTGATCAATCAGGCTTGGCTTACTATGGCCTTCAACTCAATGGGGTCATTGGTGACACGCTCATCATCGCCAGCCTCCTTCGTGTCGGCAGCGAAAGCATCGGCTTAAAAGCACTCTCAAGCCGCTATCTGCATGAAGATATGGTTGAATTTAGCGACCTTGTAAAAGGAAAAAAGACGTTCGCCGATGTTGAGATTGGTGTTGCCGCCCAGTACGCCGCCAACGATGCCCGTCAAACCTGGCAGCTTCACGAACTACTTAGAAAAAAACTGGCTCAAGACCCGGTGCTTGAAAGTCTCTACCAAAATGTAGAGCTCCCTCTGAGCAAGCTTCTCTGGAAAATGGAAGAATTTGGCATCAACCTCGATATCCCACTCGTCGAAAAACTTGCCGCTCAAACACAAGAAGAGCTCGATCTGATCACCGCCAAGATCGGTGCCTGCCTTCATGGCGGCCAACAGATGATTGTGGCACCCACCCTAAATCTCAACTCCCCGCAGCAGCTTGAGGTCCTCCTGTTTGATCAGCTCAAACTACCTTCGCTCAAGAAAAACACGAAGACCGGTAGTCGCTCTACCGACAGTGAAGTATTGGCAGAACTCAGCAAAATTCACCCGGTTCCCGGACTCATTATGCACTATCGTGAGCTCAGCAAACTACTCAATACCTACCTTTTGCCGCTGCCACAGGAAATTAACCCTCGTACCGGCAAGATTCACACCACCTACACGCAGACCATCACGGCCACCGGACGGCTTTCAAGCACCAATCCGAACTTACAAAACATTCCAACCGAGAGCGCCATTCGCAACGCCTTTGTAGCCCCGGAAGGATACCTATTCATAGCTGCCGACTATTCTCAGATAGAGTTGCGCATTCTGGCACAGTTCAGCCAAGACCAAGCGCTGCTTGATGCATTCGCCCATCAAAAAGATGTGCATTCACAAACAGCCGCACTTATTTTTAATGTACCGGTCACCGAGGTAACCCCTGAGCAACGCTCGGTCGGCAAAAAGATCAATTTTAGTATCATGTACGGCCTTACTCCATTTGGCCTCTCTAAAGACTTGGGCATCTCGCCCGCAAGCGCAAAGCAATATATTGAGAGCTACTTCACACAATATGCCGGCGTAAAGAGGTGGATGGAACAAACGGTACAAGAGGCAAAAGAAACCGGGTTTGTCACCACGCTCCTTGGCCGCAAACGTCACGTGCCGGGCCTTAATGAGCGCAATCACACACTGCAAGAGGCGGAGCGCCGTATCACTATTAACACCCCTATCCAAGGAACCAGTGCCGATATCATAAAGATGGCAATGCTGAAACTAGATGCTGAAATTCAACGACGGGGCATCGATGCGCATCTCGTACTCCAAATACACGACGAATTACTTATTGCGGTTAGGCCAGAGGCTCTTGAATCTATGATCCCCCTTATTAAAGAATGTATGAGTAGCGTTGTCACTGGCTGGGATGTACCACTTGAGGTTTCGGTAAAAAGTGGCAGCTGCTGGGGCAGCTTGAATCTTGTCCCACTTTAAAAGCCATAGACCAAAGTTGACTTTTACCCAAAATATGTCATGATTTAGCCTGTTTTGGACCGTAGCCATACGGTTTTCATACGTTTTCAATTAATTTTTCATTATTTATCTACTAGGAGCTTACGATGGCAACAAGTAAAAGCGGTGGTTCTACTCAGAACGGTCGTGATTCAGCAGGCAGACGCCTTGGCTGTAAGCGTTTCGACGGTCAAGCAGTAAACGCCGGTGAAATTTTGGTACGTCAACGTGGATCACGTGTGAATCCAGGCGTTGGTGTAATGCAAGGATCTGATGACACTTTGTTCGCTATCATTCCTGGCAGCGTAAAGTTTTATCAAGGTTTCAAAGGCCGTAAATTCGTGAAAATTGAAGGTGCATAGTATTCTTCAATCTGTTTTCTTTATTTATTTGCTTTTTTGAGGTACAAAACCCCTCCGTTTGTTAGATCCATCATAAGAGTAAGGAGAAGTCGTGATCAATTTTCTGCGTTACCGTTCTGTCTGTGCAGCATTTTCTGTGTTGTTCTTGTGTGCCGGTGTAGCAGCGTACGTATATCGCGGCGGCTTCAATTACCATATCGACTTCGTTGGTGGTACCGAACTGCAAGTAAAGTTTGAAAAAGCAATTTCATCGGCCGACCTCCGTAGCGCACTCAGTGGCGACGCGTGGAAAGATCCGGTTATCCAAAGTCTTGGCGCAACAAATACCCAGTTCTTAGTTCGTGTAAAAGATGGCGGCGAATCGCTCGAAGACCGCTTCCTTGATACCGCTCATAAAAAACTACACAATAATGCCGTTGAAGTTGAGAACATTGCCTGGGTTGGCGCCGAAGTTGGTAACGATATTAAGTGGGACGCATTTGTTGCAATAGTTCTTGCGCTCCTTGGGATGCTTTTATACATCGCGATGCGCTCTCAGTATCGCTTTGCAGTTGGCGCTGTTATAGCACTGGCTCACGACATTCTGATTGTTTTAGCAGTTCTTTTGATGCTTAATGAGCAGGTTTCATTAAACGTATTGGCCGCATTGCTTACTACTCTTGGTTATTCGATCAACGACACGATCGTTATCTTTAGCCGCATCCAAGAAAATTTTGCAACCCTCAAAAACAATACTGAAGAGGAAATTGTAAACATAAGTATTAATCAAACGCTCCGTCGCACATTGTTGACGAGCTTTACTACCTTTTTGGCCGTGCTCGCTCTCTACTTGTTGGGTGGCGAAGCGCTCAGAGGATTCTCGCTTTCGATGCTTGTTGGTATCGTGGCAGGAACATACTCATCAATCTATATTGCAAGCCCAGTAATGCTTGCTATCGGCGCTCAACAGCGCTAGACCTGGATTGATGAGAGTCTATAATACCAGTATAAAGTAAGATCATTTATCTAAAATAGATGTTTTTTGTCACACACATTGGTACTGTGTGCCTGGTAGTTCTTTTTGGAACGTTCTCATTAACCCATTTCTAGCTTGCGAGTGACCGATGACAGAAAAAATAGCTCCCCAATCAATGATTGATGTGCCCCAAGAAACGCCCACTACCGCGTCACAAACGCATGAATCGGATTTTAACGCATCCGCTCCTGATCATCAGCAGGGCGAACACGATCAGCCACAACAACAGCAACAACGCCGCCAACACAATGACCGTCGCCGTGACGATAGACACCAGAATGGTGATCGTCCTTATCGCACTAACAATAATCAGCAGCGTCGTGGCCCTCACACTCAGCAGCAATCACAACAGGCGCAACACAACCGCACTAACGATGAAGATTCATATGAAGAAGTGCCAGTACTAGACAATGGTGCTCCACGCCGCTCCGTATCGGTACAAGATCTTAAAGAAATGAATATTGCCGGCCTTATTGATTACGCAAACAAAATCGGCATCAAAGAGCCATCATCATACAAAAAGCAAGATCTCGTATTTCGTATTGTGTGTGTAGAATTTGAACGACGAGCCGACGTGCATGGCGAAGGTATTTTAGAAAAATTACCAGATGGTTACGGCTTTCTCCGCTCACCTAAGTTCAACTACGTTCCGGGCCCAGACGACATTTACGTCTCCCCGGCTCATATCAAGCGTTTCAGCTTACGTACCGGCGACTCAATCAAAGGTATCTTGCGCCGTCCAAAAGAATCTGAAAAATATTTCGCCCTTCAGCGAGTAGATATGGTTAACGATCAACCGGCATCACAGTCGGTTCGTAACACCGTATTTGAAAACCTTACACCTCTGTTTCCGAACGAGCGATTTAAGCTGGAAGGTGATCCAACAAACATATCGACACGGATTATGGACATGCTTGTGCCGATTGGTAAAGGTCAACGAAGCTTGATCGTAGCTCCGCCACGAACCGGTAAAACAATGCTCCTAAAAGACATTGCTAACATTATTGCAACACATCATCCGGAAGCAATTTTGCTTATCCTACTGATTGACGAGCGTCCTGAAGAAGTAACCGACATGCAGCGCTCTATTAAAGGTGAAGTAGTAAGCTCTACCTTTGACGAATACGCTACTCGCCACGTACAAGTTGCCGAAGTGGTACTGGAAAAAGCAAAGCGCTTGGTAGAGTGTGGTAAAGATGTCGTTATTATTCTCGATTCACTAACTCGCCTCGCCCGTGCCTACAATACCCTATCGCCCTCAAGTGGCAAGGTATTAAGTGGTGGTATCGATGCCTCTGCGTTGCAACGGCCAAAACGATTTTTTGGTGCGGCCCGTAAAGTAGAAGAGGGAGGCTCACTTACTATCATCGCCAGTGTACTGGTTGAAACCGGTTCACGTATGGATGAAGTGATTTTCGAAGAATTTAAAGGCACCGGAAACATGGAAATCCATTTGACACGTAAGCTTTCAAACCGTCGCGTTTATCCGGCCTTTGACTTACAAGCATCTGGTACTCGTCGCGAAGACCTTTTGCTCAACGAAGGAGAGCTCAACCGAGCATGGATTTTACAAAAATTCCTGGGCGGTATGAACATCGTAGAAGGTATGGAATTGCTCATTGATAAGATGAAAAAAACCAAAACTAACGAAGAGTTCTGGGAACTCATGAACAAGAAGAAGTAATAGCATGGCGCTCATCTTGGGCATTGAGAGTTCGTGTGACGATAGTGCAGCCGCTGTATTTGATACAGAGAAGCAACGCATTATTGCATATCACACCTACTCGCAACAAACACACAGTGAATATGGTGGCGTGGTGCCAGAAATTGCATCACGCTCTCATCTAGAGAAAATCGGGCCGGTTGTCGCATTAACACTGCAGCAAGCCGGCTGCACCATCAACGACATTAATGGTATTGCGGTAACCAGTAAGCCGGGCCTTGCCGGTTCGTTACTGGTGGGTTTATGCTATGCCAAGGGCATGGCCTGGGCCCGCAACATTCCGCTTGTCGCCATCAATCATCTTGAAGGTCATATCTTCTCATCGTTTCTTAATGCCGACGGCTCGGTTCGCACCTCATTACCATTTCCCCATATTTGCTTGACCGTTTCAGGCGGCCACACAGCACTGTATCGCGTTGATGATTTTGGGAAGTTTACCATTATTGGACAAACACGTGACGATGCAGCCGGAGAAGCGTTTGATAAAATAGCTAAACTCATTGGCTTTGGATATCCGGGCGGTGCTACTATTGAGCGACTTGCCGCTGAAATGCATTTTGAAGATTTTTTCCACTATCCACGAACCAAGCACACACCGGGGGATTTCTCGTTCAGCTTCTCGGGTCTCAAAACGGCAGTACTCTATGATTTGGCAAAACGGGGACATATTGATTTAGAAACCGGTCTTCGCACCGCAACACTCACCGCAGAAGTACAAAAACAGGTTGCCAGCTCCCTACTCGTCTGTATCGGCGATGTCTTTGTAAAAATGGTCACCCGCATACTCGATGCACATCGTGATATCAAAGCACTCACCTTTGTCGGTGGCGTAGCCTGCAACAAATATCTACGGGCCCGTCTTGAAGCGGTAGCAAGCAACCGTGGCATCTCGCTCCACATAAGCCCTCCGGCTTTTTGCACCGATAATGGCGCAATGATTGCCTTTGTTGGAAGCTATCGGCTAGAGCAGGGAGAAAAAGCAACGCTTAATGTCGATATTTTTTAGCCTAAGATAACTACTCGCACCCGGCAAGATACTTATAAAGCCGGCTCATCGTCTTTCTTACAGGACTTGCACTATTCCCTAGCAACCGTACGAGTGTAGTATCTCTTGGCTTACCATTAAGAACAAGAAGTGCTTTATCCCGTGGCCTATAATATAAAGCACAATGAGGCGCATCGAGAGCCTCTTCACCACAAGCAAGAACACTTTGAGCTAAGGCGTTGTTAACATCCGTCAAAGAAATTAGCTGCCCCGCGGCTGAAAGTACTTGGTCAGAAGGCGTTATCGTAATTATGGTATCGGTCCCCCGCAAGATATCTTCAAGAACGGTCTCTACTTTCGGCGTAGTTGCGTCAAGACCTAGCACGACAGCAGGACGGCGGCCCTTACCACCTCTTTTGCGTCGAGGGGACGACATACTTACCAATAGATCCTCTTTCGTGGAACCTTCACTCGATACAGAAAGAGGCATCAGACCGGTCACCCGAAACACCACTCCTCCACCGGTACCTTCATCGCATGATCGCTTAGGGCTAACAACCGCCGCAAATGTTCCCTCTTCTGATGTTTTCGAAATATACTTGGAAACAGATGCATCAGTATGCCAAGAAGCAGACGATGCCGCAGTTGGTAGCAACATAGGTGTACGTGACGCAACGGCACCGACGCCGCCTAAGATGCCATCAATAAATAAGGGGTAGCTTCTATCACACTCCGCAATAGCGGCACAAAAACTCTTTAAATTATTGCCGTATATCGTATTAGCTAAACAGCCACACATCGATAGAGAGTCTGCTTTATCCGACCAGCCAGGAGTTTTCCCGATAAAAATAACGGTCCCAGCTTCAATATAACAGAAGTAGATATTCCCTCCGCAATCAGAAACAGCCCACACGCATACATCCTTCCATGTGGCAACTTTCCTGGAAATCGCTAAGCCTTTGTTGCGGTTGATATATCGCGCAATTTCAACCCAGTAACGCACCAGAATACGTGCTCGCACAGTGCCTTCACTATCGGCCCTTAAAAGTTGCCTTGGCACGAAATTCCTAGGAATCTCCTGCGTCACCAACCAACCTGATTTTAATGAATTCTGCGCCTCTGCTGAAATGCGAGGTGCTTCTGCGGTTGAACCGTTAAAAAAGAGTACGATGTCTTGAATAAATGTTTCGGGATCTGGTTGCGCTACGTAACGATCAGATGCACCTAATGACTGAAAACCAAGCACCGCGACAACAAACAGCATGCCATTGGACAAAAATGTACGCATAATTCCCCCTCAACCTACAATAAAGCCGGGATACGGTACACAGGGAGAAATGAAAAGTCAAAAAATACGCGCTTACTCCTGCAACAGAAACGCCGTATTCTCCGGCTTCGCGACCAAGGCCACGAGATCGACGATCTCTCTTCGGCCATGTATGCCAGACATCAAGATCGCACGCCCCTCGGAAAGCTTAGGCTTGGTTTCGGCAAAGTCAAGTTGCGCCCCCTTGGGGTCGAAAAGATGTTGTTCTGCCCTAGTGCCCAAGCAATAATAGCATTTCGCATTAACACTAAACTTCGTAAGCTCAACAGCTTCTCCATCCGGTGTAAGATTCAAAAGTTGTTGTCCAAGATCACTGCCATTAGAAACAAGTTCTGCAATATATGAAAGGTTCGGTGAGGAAACGGTAAATGGAACAGCCAAGTCAACGGGCCTGGGAACTGATAGAGTGCACAGGCGACCATTAATTTCTCGTAGTACGGGCCACACATCGGTACAAGATACTCTTATAAATCTTGGGTCATCCGGATGTACCAGAACCCTATCGGGAAACATCGCTCGCAAGTCATCCAGCAGCGCGCCTTGTACCACCCCTCCGTCAGCCTCTAGCAGCAAAGCCCTAACCGGCGGCACAGGAGCTCTTGGTGTTTCTACCGGATTAGTCAACACCGCTGCCGGCACGATTGGAACAACAGGGTCAGGACGTTGCTTCCATTTACCATTCAAGCGATCGGTTAAGTCCTGAGGGCCTCCTTGTGTATTACACAACCTCGCATAAGGCTTGACCGACTTATCGGTCAATAACTCCTCTTGCCGAGTTTTATTAAGCAACACGCCATCAGCGCCAAGTACATAGAGCTTTCCACGATTCTCAAGAGCAAAGTATTGCTCTGTGCCGCTACTTCTAAAAAGGAACAACCGCGCACTATCATCAAGACCATCGGGAAAACTTTTTTCAACAAACGGCTTAATCGCATCTATATAATGGCCAGACTCATCTTGATACTCGAACCTGACATACCTACCAAATCCGGTTCTTTGAATAATAGAATCAAACGCTTTTGCTATTGCATGATCTACCGCGGGCGCCACTAAATCACCATAAACGAGAGGCTTTGTGCCCTCGCCGATCGTACCAACCTCACGACAATTTTCAGAATTTGAACCGGTGATTGACGTTACCCCCGTAGAGTCAACTGCATTGCCAAACCAAGAACCATGCTTATATCGCCATAATGCCGCCAGCACTGCGGCCAGCGCAACAGCCGAACCACCCTTAAGAAGGAGGCTGAGGCGGTCAGCAGATAATACGCGATTTCCAAAGGCAGTGATTACCTCTCTATCGGCTAATTCAACCGCAGTATTTTTTGCCAATCTTTCTAAGAATCTCTTGATTGATGCGACCAAACTCTTCGAGATTTTACGAGATAACCGTGCCCAATTAAAAGTTGCGGTAAATGGCTGCACGAGATCGGGATAACGCTCCTCCATCATAGAAATAATCGCTTCATATTGCACACGGAGCTCCTACTTTTCAGCCAATAGCGACCCGGCATTCACCTGTACCGCCGCATGCATAGGTATTACAATTACCAACAGGCTCAACAGCAGTACATTTTTAGAAAAAACCACGGCACTCCACTCCCTAGAAAACAATTCTTCGGCACTCAACGCCATTAGTCGTCACAAGCGTTTCAACCTTCTGTGGCGCGGTATGCTGCCGCCACGTTATAGATTCAATAGCACCTTTAACCGAACCACGCACTAATGACTCGCCGTCATCGTTCAAGAAAATAGTTGGAAGTACCCCATCAACCACCGCCGTATTCGTAGCTAAATGGGCAGTATCGGCCACCTCGTAAACATTCTGGTTGCTCATTAAGACCACCAAGCATTTATCGGGCACACAGCTATCTTCCTCGATCGGCTGATGCGTGATGATCCAATAATATCTTTTTTCATTAGGGTCCCATTCGCGATCTAGTTTATACCAAGAGCATTTTTCTAATTTCTTCATCTTAATCCCGGCAATGGTATGCCCCTGCTCAAAATCAAGGTCTATCCGTTTACAAATCATCAAAGAAAAGTTGTCGAGACGCCCTGCCGCAACATCTTCGGCCGAGAGGGTGATGGTATAATCGCCGGACGAGTTTGAGTGAAGCACATTACCGTCAAAATAAAGCGTGAAAGAAGGAACCGGCTCGCCTTCTCGGCCCTTGATAACAAATTCACCCATCAGGCGTACCGGCTTCGCCTCAAGCACCGGTTCACTGCCTAACGCAGGCACATTAACCCGAGCATCTGCATTAACCAGGGAGAGAAACATAAAAGAAAAAATCAATAAAATGAACATCACGACCCCCATAAAAACCAAGTTATTATCATTATTCTAAGGCTACATGAGAATAATGAGTGGCGCAAGAATACCTGGAAAAAGCAGGAATATCTTTGCTTTTCATGCAACCCAGCTACGCACTGCCCCCCTCAATCAAGAAGCGGCGCCATTCATCATTTATAGGACTGTGCTACACCGAACCATACCGCCGCACCAACAATCATGGTATACTGCCCTATAGTAGTAAGCCTTTTTAAAACCTTTAGTCCTGAGTAATCATGAAAAAACTCATCGCAGACAACAAGCGCGCCCGTTTCGACTACCATATCCTTGAAACCTTTGAGGCCGGCATTGTATTGACCGGCGACGAGGTGAAGTCACTCCGGGCCGGCAACAGCAACTTAAGCGATTCATACGCCACTGCGCATGACGGCAAAATGCAACTCTTGAACTGTTACATTGGGCCCTACTCACATGCCTACGCCAAAGATGACACGGCACGTCGTAGCCGCGCCCTCCTTCTTCACCGAAAAGAAATCAATAAATTAATCGGTGCCATTTCCCGTAAAGGGCTCACCGTTGTGCCGCTGAAAATCTATTTTTCAAATCGCGGATATGTAAAAGTAGAATTGGGCCTTGCCCAGCACAAAAACAGCGTTGATAAACGACAAACCATTAAAGAACGTGACATTGCACGCGAAACTCATCGAGCTCTTAGAGGTCGGGAGTAGGCGGCAGCTTTTTCAATGCCTCAACACGATCGGCATGGCTTGGATGAGTACAACGCCACGATGAATAACGATAGTTATATTCTGCATAGTGGTCAGCCATACTTACCATAGGGCTTAGGCGCGCAATAAAAGCAGCCCTAGCCGCTGCGGGAAGCTCATCAAACCTTGATGATTCAAGAAGATATATGGCGGCCTGAGCACTTCTCCGTATCAGCGCAGCCTCTTTTATACGATCGCCTTCAAAATTACGTATACCACCATCACGAGCGTATTTTGCCGCAACTCTATCGGCCGCTCGTTCAAAAGTACGCGATACATACATGGCCAAGGCGTATGACCCCACGGCAAGGCCAGAGACAATCGATGCTGCGGCGAGAACTCTGGTAAGCTTAGGCACATCAACATGATACGGCGGCCCCAAAACTCGTCTCAAAACCTCAATTGATGTCACTCCGGCAGCACCAAGGGCTAAGCCAGGCAGAAGATGTCGCTTGCTTAGTTTTGAATGACCAAGCTTCAAATGAGCAATCTCGTGCCCTATGGTAAACCTCAACTCTTCTTCCGGCCTTCGTATATCCTCAAACGACAAATACATAACCGGCTTGTTTACAGCAATATGAAACATTTGAGCACCATACGGAACAATTACCAGAAGCGGCATCTCAGATATCCCTTCTTGTGCGGCAATTTCTTTAACCAGCCCGTATAATCGAGGCATGTCCGATTCATGCACAAAATAGACAAACCTGCGTAACACTTCACTCATGAATTGTCGCTCATACGGCATATACAAAAAATCTAAGAGGTGCGACCGTGATTGGCCAAATTTAAGACAGAGCTCGGCATCAACCACTATGCGCCGGGCCGAAAAGGTCAATGCTTCGCCATAATTCTTTCCAACTTCTGTCGCATCAAAATCCAGCAGCTCCTGATAAAATACCGAAGATGAAAAAGCTGTAAGCACACTCCACACAAAAACGATCCCTAAAAATAAAGCATTTTTCATGCATGCTGGCCTTGTTTCATAATTACTTGCGTAAAATATGCTCGTCGCTTGGCAAGTGACTGATGCGTACCAAAAATACCAAGATCCAGCACTTCCGCATTGCGCGCAGCACTATAAGCCTTCTCCATAACCCCAACTATCTCCTGTGTTTTTATCGCATCATGCGTCGGCAGATGAGGCAATGTCACGATAATGTCACGAGCAACTTCCAAATCACCTCCTAAGTTTTCCTTGTAGCACCGCTCAAGTGTGTCTATCATCGCAAGCCCATCGCGGGGATTTATCGCAGCAACGGCCTGATCGGCCATTTGTTCATAATAGCGCGACAAAGCACACCAATAAGCCGATGCCGCAACCCCAAACGTGCCTAACATTGCCAGGCATCCAATCCCCCGAATTAACGATATTGAATGGTCAGCACCACGTATTTTGCTCAGCGCATACAGCGTTACCGCGAGACCGACTACAAACGCCGGCGCAAAAAATTTAGTGGTTTGCGCTTGATACCGTAAGGCAATAAGGCTCATTTGATGGGATAAAATACCACAAAACTGTTCGGCCGTTGTTTCTTCAAATGCCCCACGGCTCAGAACGACAAACCCGCTGGCGGTAGCCCAACAGGCGGCCGTTGCATCAACTAATTTTCGATCATCAACCAATAACAGCAACGGTACTGCAATATTAAGCTTTTGCGCACACTCACTGGCAATGGCATAAAGTTGTGGTAACTCTGCTTTGGGCAAGACGTAACAACGATCGGCAAAGGAGGCTATCTCATTTTCCATAAAGATATAGCCTAGCGTATCACGCCACCGAGCCGAGCGATGTTGCGTTTCGCCTAAATAATCATGCCATTGTGCAAGCCGAAGCATTCCTAATGCCATACCACTTCCCAGCCGTGCCGTACGGCCTAAAATCGTTTGTTCAGATGAAATGGCAAGGAAGAGTTCTTCAGAATAGATGTTCGCAGTTGATGGTGTAGAAAAAGCAACACCACATACCAAAGAATAGCCTATGGCAATAAGAAACAGGTTTTTCATAATGATCATCCTATTAAGGAATTATAGCGGCAACGCACCGGTGAGAAATTGCTGCAAAAACGTAAGCCGTTGATTGCCTTTTACATTACGCACTCCCATAGCAATAGCACGGGTTTGGCCAACAAGTACACAAAGTTTTTTTGCTCGCGTAATAGCGGTGTAAATAAGATTACGCTGCAACAACATAAAATGCTGTACAAAGAGAGGGATCACCACCACATCAAATTCAGATCCTTGCGACTTGTGGACCGAAATAGCATAAGCCAGCACAATTTCACCAAGTTCAAGGTATTGATACACCAATGCCCGCTCACCAAATGTTATCGTAATCTCTTGGTCCTCTACGTTGATAGCAGTAATAAATCCAATATCACCATTAAAGACAAACTTGTCATAGTTATTGCGAACCTGCATCACACGATCATTCACCCGAAACTCTTGCCCAAAGCGAGTGACCGTGGGACCCTTGGCGCCTTCACTATTGAGAATCATCTGAAGCTCTTGGTTAATCCGCTGCGTACCGGCAATACCACGATTCATAGGCGTCAAGATAACCGCTTGCTGCCAAACACAATGGTATTGCTTGATTGTTGTTGCAAAAAATTTCCGTAGAAAGTCAAAGAGCTCTTCAGGCGCTTCTTGTTTGATGTACATAAAATCTTTTTTGCTCGTCTCCCATATCCCCTTGCTCGACGGAAACTCACCATTATTTACCCGGTGGGCATTAACAATAATCAAGCTATCTTGTGCCTGCCGAAAAATATGCTTCAAACGGGTAATATTAACCACACCCGAGTTGATAAGATCGTGCAAAATATTTCCCGCACCAACCGATGGCAATTGGTCAACGTCGCCCAGCAGAACCAAATGGGCACGGTCAGGTAAGGCTTTCAACAATGAATGCATCAGGAAAACATCGATCATCGAAGCTTCATCCACCACCACAAAATCGGCTTGAATCGCATTTTGTTCGTTGCGCGTAAAGCCCATAGTTGCCGGTGAAAACTCAAGCATCCGATGGAGCGTTTCGGTCGAACGACCGGTTCCCTCAAACATCCGTTTTGCCGCCCTTCCGGTTGGCGCTGCAAGCTTTACGGTAACATGTTGCTGGTCAAGTACCTGCAGGAGTGATTTAAGCAGTGTTGTTTTACCGGTACCAGGACCACCGGTGATAATCGACACTTTATGCTTTAAGCACCCAATAACGCCAAGCTGCTGTTCATCATTAAGCTGCACACCAACCAATGGAACCGCACTCACCGTTTTATACGCAGCATCAATGTCGAAAGAGAATTTTTGAGACATATTAGAAGAAAAAGCACGCAGTTTTTTGGCTATGCCAACCTCGGCATAATAGTACTGCGGTAATGTAGCATAATGCTGCCCCTCAAAGGTAACCACTCGAATCTTATTCGCCTCATACAGCGCCCGCATAGCCTGCTTAATCAATACTTCGTTCTGCTCATACGACAGCTCCAATAACTCTGCTGCATGCGTTAACACATCGGCAACAACTTTATAAAGGTTGCCCTCATCAAGAGCCGTGCTTATAGAAAACACCACACCAGCTTGTATGCGAGGCATTGAATTTGGCACAAAGCCTAACTTGAGTGCCAAGGTATCGGCCGACTTAAAACCAACACCCCAAACATCTTCAATAAGCTTGTACGGATTCTTAGAAATTGTTTCGATTGATGTTGCGCCATACGCTTTATAAATCTTAGAAGCAAGCCCGGTCCCTACCCCTTTTTCCTGAAGGAAAACCATAACACGGGACACCTCTTTTTGTTCCTGCCAGGCCGCAACAATTTGCTCTATCCGTTTAGGGCCAACACCAGAAACCTCAGATAGTCGGTGCGGCGCTGTATCAATAATATCAAGCGTACGTTCGCCAAAGTGAGAAACCAGCTTACGTGCAAAAACCGGCCCAACCCCTTTAATCAAACCAGAGGCTAAATACTTTTCAATTCCATTAGCAGTTTGTGGGAGCTGGACACTGCATTTTGTGGCCGCAAACTGTTTCCCAAATTTGGGATTAAACTGCCAGGTACCCTCTAGCGAAACCCGTGTACCTTCATGCACATCGGGAAAACAACCGGTAACCGTCACGGTCTCTTTAGCATTGACCGCCAACAGAAATACCATGTAGCCATTTTCATTATTTTTGAACAAACACTTTTGTACCGTCCCTACTAATTCCACTGTCCCCGTCATCTATACTACGCCTTCCAAATGGCTACTAAGGCCTTAAATGAAACCGGAAACAACCGTTCCATTTCAACCGCGATACCATGTGCAACTTCGCGCGTTTCTTTTTGAGTGTCCGGAGCCAATCGTAGTTTTGCTATTCGTGCAAACGCAGCCAATGAACCGGACCAAATCCATTCGGTCATCATTCCCTGGGGCAAGATCAAACGCGCTTGCTCCGGCGCAACACCACCCGCAATTAACGCGTTATAAGCCTCAACCGCTTGTGTTGTAACCTGTGTATACATAGCAGCAACCGCCTCCTGACCAAGCGTCGGAACGCCATCGCTTCCCTGCTTTGCATTCACCGGCGCACCCCGCCAGGATTCAACCGCATAGACTTCCGGCTCATAGGAGACATACCGACGAGAAACTTCGTTCCAGCATAGCCCAACCGTACTCTTTGAAAGTTGACGAGCACAACCGATCGGCGCCTTTATACGAAACGAGGCAAATGCATGCCCAAAAGGGCTCCAGTGGTTGTGAGTTGCAAGATATTCAATCAATTTTTGGTCACGAACCGACAGGTTATTAAATTGCCCATCGATCCAAAGACTTTCCTTGGCAAAACTCACCCGGGCAGCATTAACAACTGAAAGGTCAGATCCCATATGATCAACAAGTTCTACTGAAATTGGAGTGAATTGCAATGTGGTTTCTTCATTAACCATCACATTCTGAACAATAGGCTGAGATTGTGTACTCATATTACTCCTTTTGCTTGCTGAACTGCTCTTCTTCCGCTACTAAATCATCATACATGCGCTTGTTGATCCCAAAGGCGTTTTCACGTTGGATAACCAAATGTGGATACGGTATTCCAATACCATTCTCCTGAAGCACCTTTAGAAGCTCTATACGAATCTGCCCGGCAATATCCCATTGCTCTCGCACTCGTCGAGAACTAATAAAGGCTCTCACCTTGTACTCAAGCCCATTATCGCCGAAATTCTCTAACCGCACCATCACTGCAGGAATACGCAACACCTGCGGATTATTTGCAACCACCTGCGCAATTAAATCACGAGCTAGTTGCGCATCAGCATGATATGACACGGTGACATCAAACTCAAATCCAACCGCGTAATAGCCGCCACCCCAATTAATAATCGGCTTACTGGTCAATTCGCTGTTGGGCACAATAACCGAGTAGTTTTGCGCCGTCCGAATAGTGGTTGCCCGCAACGCGATCTTCTTTACCACACCCCGGAGCGAACCGGTTTCAATATAGTTGCCCGGCTCCATAGGACGCTCAATCAAAATCCATAAACCGGAGAAAAAGTCGGCAACAAGATTCTTCGCACCGAATGAAATACCCAATGCTAAACCAAACAACAACCAATTCCCCAGCTGCCCAAGCTTAATGGCATGCAGCCCAAGAATGATCGCCAAGAAGATAATTGCATAATGCAGAATGCGCGTGGCTGTGTTCTGCGCACCAGCCTCAACGCGAAAAATATCAAAGAGCTTTACCAAAACAAATCGAGTAAATACCGAAGAGATGACAAAGCCAGAAACAACAAACAGTGAAAGGGTCAATAAGCCGCCAAAACCGATGTGGACACCGGTTTCTGCAATAGTCAAAACCCAGTCCTGACTGAGACCCTGCCAAAGTCTTGCTAACGTATAATCAACCCCCCAGATACTGGTTGTCGCAATAAAACCGAGCGTACACATAATTAAAAACGTCAGCAAAATGAAAACACCGTAATACATTTTTGCGTGCTCAAAGCGATCGGTCCCTTCTTCATCAGAGCCTTCTTCATCTCTAATGAAGAGCGCCATCGAATGCCGACGAATCGAGGTATGTAACGCAAGTAATCCGTAGATTACCGCTACGGTTAATGGTAGACAGGCAGCCAAGTAGAAAGCCAAATTTGAATAGCCAACATAGGGATTAATAAGAATCAAAAAACCCATGATAAAGATGAACACGGGGTAATAATACTGATCAACAATGTTGCTAATAAAAGCACCAAAACGGCCATGCGAGGGAATAAGCCGTAACACGTCCTGCTTGTTGAAGAAAAGCAAAAATACCACCGAAATAGCCAAGGTCCAGGCCCCATAAATAACATTAGGTACCGACGAAGCGCTACGATCAAAAATATCAACAACGACACTACACAAAAAGACTTGTCGCAGTGGCAGCAAAATAGCGCTTATATATAACACCGAAGAAAGAAGCAGGAGAAATTTTTCCTGCAAGGTCTCGGTAAAGAAAAGAAAGCTCATTCGCTGATTTATCGTCTTCACTTCTCGCATTAGATGACGAGCTAGATACAGAAAGAACGGTATAGAACAAACATAAAACATGGAAACAAAATAGGGGCCATAAAGCGGAGTTAGACCGGAGAAAATGTAGTACCCGCAGCGAAACCCGATATGCAGTCGAATACAAAGCCAGAACGCAATACCCCGACTATATTGCTCAACAAATCGAACAAAGGAGCGAAATACGGTTAAGTAGATTGCCCATATTTTTCCTTGATAAATATACAACAACCGATCGATATACCGCCCCAAGTAATTAACTAAAAACTGAAATCCTGCCACAAAAAGCGAAAGCAGCAAAAAGAAGAAAAACAGTAGAAAGTAGGTCGACCATGGCTGCGTAAATCCGTCGTAGATCAAAGTAAGTGGCGAGAATATCTGCATTGTCTTATCATACATAACGTGGGCAAAATTACGTATATCACTCCAGGCTTGCTTCAATTGTATATAAGAAACCGCACGACGAGACCGCTGCCAAATATTAATCGCTCGCTGCTCCCGCACCAATTCATCAAGCACAAAAAGAGCATCACTCTTCATAGATCGACACAACTCAACATGCTGATTATTAACCGATAAGATCTCCTGATCAATGCGGCGCAATTCCATAACGATATCACGCAATACTTCATACACATACATAGCCTGAGGGCTTAATTTGCTATTTTGAAGCTTGCTAACCACAAGCTCCCCAAGCTTACGATGATCTTCACCACGCAAAGTACCCTCTTGAATATAATCATTCAATTGCTCAAGACTGGTATCCACTCGCTTGCTAATTTGATTGATGTCATTAAACCAACCATTAATTTTTTGCGGCACTACATTTCCAGAAAAATCATTAGCTCGATCATACATCATACTTACAATGAAAAGCTGCAGCTCTTTTTGTTCAACTTTTTCCTCGATGAAGTGTTTGCGATGACCAAGAAATAATTCACGGCCGTAGAGTAACTGCAACTCTTGGTCTATTTTTTCAACCTCTGCACCATACACTTCATTCTTAACTTTAAGCGTCTCAATCGACTGTTTGCGCTTAATAATCGCTTCTTTTTCACGGCGAATGCGACGAAATTCACGTGCTAATAATGCGTTTTCTTCAGTGGTCTCAGATTTCTGATTTTTAAGCTCTTGATCAGCAAGTGCAATGTCGGTTTGCTCAAAGATCATACGCTCCTGCATATCAGGGAGCCGCTGCTCAAGCTGATGCACCACATATTTTTGAAGCGCGCATTCGGTTGTATGGAGCGACTCACGTTGCGTATGATAGTCCTGCTCAAGCTTTTGCACTTGAACTGTTTCTTCAATGAGCGCTTTCTGCAAGCTGATGAGCGTCACAAAATATTCTCGTTGATTTGAATCAACAGTACTATCGCGGCGCGACTCTAGCTCAAAAAGCTCTTGCTCTAACTGCTTCCCATACAAAGAAATCTGGTCGGTAAACCGCATTCCTTCGCGAACAACCAAGCCCCTTTTTTCCTTAAGATAGCCAAGCTTTTCGCTCTCTTCGGTTAATTTTCTTTTTGCTTCTTTAAACTGCAACCAAGAACAGGCCGATTTTTGCCCATCATCGCCAGAGTGCTGCATATCATTGCTCAGCACCGCAATAAACCGTTTCAGCAGGAGCTCATATTCATCAATGACTTTACTAATCAAATCACACACCTCTACCAACTTAATAGCGGCTTTCTCGCGCTCCATAAAAAGTATGCGCACTTCATCATCAACCGGAGAATGGTCACCCAAAAGCAATAACTTCTGCTTAAGCGCCTCAACACGCTCACGCGCCTGTACTTGTAAATTTGATGAGCGAATGCGAAATTCTTCCTTGTGTTGCTGCAGCTTAACAAACTGCTCCTGGCGACTTGCATACTCTTTTTGACGCGCAACATCGGAACTTTTAAGAAAAGCAAAACTAATGTCTTTACTGTTCCCATTAATCAAATTAAAGGGAAAGCCATCCATGGTCATGGAGTGAAGAGTAGATATGCTACATACTACACCGTATAAAATAAGTGCTTTGAGCGCAATTGAGTGTTGTTTTCTGTGGTTCATAGCTTGTTATCCTGCTATACGATACAACTGATTTAAAAAGTTCTGTGTTTTAAGATAATGAAAATGATCGTGTTGCACAACCATCGACATCAACCATTGATCAAGAAGCTCAACCGAATGAGCATGTGTTACCTCTAATTCCATCTTCAATTGCGGATCAATACCCTGCTCCAGGCCGTGCAATTCAATCTGACCAAGGACCTGGCGATACCAACGCAATTGCTCCGGCACATGGTATCCAAGCAATGAAAAAAAATGCGCAACAAATAATTTGAATACAATATCAGGAGCAGCTGATATACGAAGGACCTGAATTAACAGGGAAAAAAGATCACCACTTGGCTGTTGCAGCGGCACGTAGTAAAAATACATATCCAGAACATGATTCTGCCAGAAAAATGAGCCCATATCGGCCCCGGCAACTCGTGTGACCACCGATTCCAAATCGTACAAAAACCAGCGATTGCCCTGTGCGGCGAGCGATGCATAACAAATATCACCAACAATCGCCTCTTGCCATTGCTTTTTCCGTCGCATATCATGGACAGTCAAGCGGCCATACAGCGGAGTATACAACGAGAGCCTTATCGGCTCTAATCCTACGTTTCGCAATACAACTGCTTGAATAATGGTTTGCATTCTAGTACCTTTTCGCTACCTTAATGTCGGCAGCATACCATAGGAATTTTTATGAACATACGATTTAGTGCTCTTGCCTTTTTATTCTCTCTGCTTGCCCCAGCGCTGGTCGCACAGCTTCCGGCTGAATACAATACTAAGCAAAAAGCTATTCTCTTGCTAAACAGTCTGGATGCACAAGTCTGGCAAAGCACGGCACCTCATCATCAACTTGATCCGCTCTTCACTCTGCAGCCAGTACTCGATGCATTACCTGGGTTACCCTCAACCGCAACCCTCTTCATTTCACACACACCACATGTTGTCACCATCGAGAAATTAATAAATCCGGCCGCATTTGAAGATACCACCCTGCAACCATTTATAGATTCGGCAGAAAAAATAGAAACTCAAGAGCATAGCGCCGGATTGCACATCGGCCAGCTGTGGGCACAAGACAACCTCGAACTTACTTGGCAATGGTGGATCGGTGCCCGCCAACGAAATTGGTGGCTACACGGCGATGCACGCAAAGAATATCTTCAAACACTACAAAACTACAGCGGTTCACCAATTAGAACAGCACGCGACGCCCACGCCCCACAAGAACCACAACATCGTCTCACGATGTGGCACGCAACAAGCACCAATATTGGCCTTGGCGATATGCACTTGCAGCTCAGATATCGTCTTCCACTTGGCAATCGTTTTTCCTGTGCCTTTGGCGCGTATACCACTATTCCGATAGGCTCATTAGCAAATCGTCAGACACCACAAACCACCGAAGATGTAATCCCTCTAGATGGCGACAATGAATTAGCGTTGCGGCTTATCAATCGAGCGCGCGACATAATGCTGTGCACCCCACTTGGAGCAGCCGGTCATTTTGGTATTGGTGGGCACATCCAAGCGCAAATAAATCTTTCTCAACGCTGGGCAATTCGTGGTCAATTTACACAAATACATTATCGCGGTGGACTTGAAAATCGTTTCGCGTTGACGCCCGCAACCGCATTAAATCGCCTTGAAGAGGGAATGCCTGGCACCTTAGAAAACATCAGCAGCAACGAACTTATTATGCAACACCTCAAACAAAAGCTGTATCCAACCGATATCAAAATTGAAGTACGTCCCGGCATAACACGCATTAACGGCATTGCGCTTAATTACGCCAACATTCCTTTTCATGGATCGCTTGGCTATCTTCACACAAGCACTGACAGTGAATACAGTGAGTCGGCGCCGTTCGCAACATTGACACGCACCCGCAATGAAAATCATCAAATCAATGCAACTGCGGGATGGCGTCGCCGTCAAAGTTGGGGTGAGGCCTCATCATATATGACCGGCCATTACACGATCAACGGCACGCAAAAGGGTGCATGGGGATTTGGTGTTGGCGCAACCGTACAGGCATAAGTCGGCTAACTATTGGATAATTTTGACTTAACAAAATTGGATATTGCTGGCAACGCAAGATGTACACCGGCAGCAAGACCGGCAACGAGTGTGCCTATTGCTATTTTGCGAAGCCGTAATAGCCGCTGATAAGCCTTGCTAATCTTCAAAAACTCTTCATTTTGACATGAGTATGTCTTAGTAAAAGTCGCCATTTGCTCACGAAGATCTGGCCATCGCGCAAGCACAGCCGCTTCCATTGCAATACGCTGTTCTGCGCTTGAGAGTGTATGATAGTTTTCTGGCAAATCACCGGAAAAGCTCTCATCAGAGCCGTCCATCCCCTTGCTATCAATAAATGCGCTTGAGAGGTAGAAGGCGTAAAGATCTTCAATGCCCGCTTTTACATACTTAATATCTTTATTCAGGCGTATCAGCCAGATAGTACCATAAGAAACCGCTGCTGGCGCAAACGCAATCTCCGCACGATGCCAGGCAGATCGAGCAGTTGCCACACCCACAGAACCAGAAATGAGTAAAAACAAAAGAAAAGGCAGACGCTTTCTCATTAAAATCCTATAACGCTACGCTCATTAGAAACAAGTAAGCACAGTATATACCAAAATGCTAAGACCCATAAGGGCTGCAACCGTACGCAGTATTATTTTTTTCATCATACTAATCCTACAAAACCTGATGGTCTAAAATGATTTCGGGCACTATAACGCACGGCATTCAAGGTATTTGTTACACCAACCACCGCATCAAACATTCTTCCTCGTTGGGCAAAACCTCGTTGATCTTTAAGCGCAACCTCTTCTTCTTTAGATGGGTTAGCCGCTAATTTTGTATCTATATCTTTCTTTTGCGCATTGAGCTGTGAAACACGATCGGTAGCCGAAAGAGCGAAACCGGCACCGGGAATAAAGGCACTCGCAAGAGCTACTTTAATTGGATTTCTACTAATAGCTCTGCTCGCGCTACCTGCGCCACTGCTAGCCTGAGGCATGGGAGCCGTTGAAACGGTCGACGTCGCAGACGCAGCTGGCGTTGCGGTCGTAGTATTCGTAGTAGGTTTTGGTGAGCCGGCTCGCGATCCAGAGCCATTAGCACGACTCTTTGATGTTCTCGCCGATGAACCCCAAATCGATTTTTTAAACAATCCGGCATTGCAGTGAACCCCGCTCAGCACGATACAGACTGTCAGAAGAGCATAGAATTTTTTCATACGCAGCCGAACCTCATGTTTAATTCTCAACACCGCTATTAAGAGATAACTATTAATACAGTATGGCAAAAACGCTGAAGTTCAAACAAGGGTTTGAGGGTTGGCACAAAAAAAGGGCCCATCGTTTCCGATGAGCCCTTTTAAAATCTTAAAGTCGTTATACGGTTGCAATCAACAACGAGATAATCGACATAAGCTTAATTAAAATATTAAGCGATGGACCAGAGGTGTCTTTGAAAGGGTCCCCAACCGTATCGCCCACAACGGCCGCTTTATGAGCTTCTGAGCCCTTACCACCAAAGTTACCGGCTTCGATATACTTCTTAGCGTTATCCCATGCACCGCCACCATTAGCCATTGAAAGAGCTAACAAGATACCGGATAAGGTAGCACCAGCAAGGAAACCACCAAGAGCGGCCTTACCTTGAGCACCAAACACCAAGCGCACTACGATTGGCGAAACAATAGTAAGAACGGCTGGCAAGAACATTTCTCTCAACGCAGCGGTCGTACTAATTTCAATACAGCGATCATAGTCGGCTTCGGCTTTGCCTTCCATTAAACCAGGAATTTCTTTGAACTGACGGCGAACTTCTTCTACCATCTTCCATGCAGCCGATCCCACAGAACGCATCGTCAACGCAGAAATAAGGTATGGCATCACACCACCAATGAAGAGACCGGAAATAATAACCGGATTCAAAAGATCAAGATGCTCAACACCTGCTTTGGTGCAATAAGCGGCAAACATCGCCAACGAGGCCAATGCGGCTGAACCAATAGCAAACCCTTTTCCAAGCGCTGCAGTTGTATTTCCCAACGCATCAAGACGGTCGGTAATTTCACGAACTTTTGACCCAAGACCGGCCATTTCTGAAATACCACCAGCATTATCAGCAATAGGTCCGTACGCGTCTACCGACATCGTAATACCAACGGTTGCAAGCATAGAGACTGCGGCAATAGAAACACCGTACAGATCACCACCATACGTAAATGAAGCATAGATAACACCGGCAAGAGCTATGACCGAAAGAACAATCGATTCATACCCAAGGGCAAGACCATAAATCAAGTTTGTTGCGGCGCCAGATTGTGACGCTTCGGCAAGCTCACGTACCGGCTTACCACTCGTGTAGTAGTCGGTCAACATACCAACAACCACGCCAGAGATACCACCAAGAAGAACCGAAACAAAAAGCTCCATTGGCAAACCAGTGTGTACAATATACCAATACGCACCAGTAACGAATAAGGCAATAGCTACGTAAGTAGCATTGTGCAACATCGCTGCAAGCTTGGTGCGAATAACAAAGACTGAAAGAAGACCAACCATCGATCCTAAAAGACCGATCGCGGAAAGAACAATAGGAAGACTAATGTAGAGCAAATCGGCACCTTGAAGCTCAATGGCAAGAACCATAGAAGCAATACACGAACCAACGTAGGATTCAAAGATATCGGCACCCATACCAGCAGTATCACCGACACAATCACCAACGTTATCGGCTATAACAGCAGGATTACGTGGATCATCTTCAGGAATACCCATTTCAACTTTACCTACAAGGTCAGCACCAACGTCGGCCGCTTTGGTAAAGATACCGCCACCAACGCGAGCAAACAATGCGATGGAACTTGCACCAAGGCCGTAGCAGGTAATCAATTGAATGAAATACTCTGCATCGCCAGCAACGAAGAAATAAAACAAACCACCAAGACCAAGAAGGCCAAGTGAGGCAACTACAAATCCCATAACCGATCCACCAAACAAGGCGGTCAGAAATGCAGCGTATTCGCCATCATCTTTGGCAGCCATAGTGGTACGTTCATTCGCAATAGTAGCAGCACGCATACCAATAAAGCCGGCAAGCATCGATGACCAGGCGCCAATCGCGTAAGCACTTGCGGCTACCGCGTTAAAGACATAAGAAAGGATAACAAAGGCGAGGACAATAACCGCCATAAGAATAGTATATTCTTTTCTTAAGAAAGCCATTGCACCAAGGCGAATAAGGCGACCAATATGGGCGACCTTTTTATCGGTAACAGCCCGTCTAGCAATTAAGCCAAACATGATAAAGGTAGTCATCATCCCAAGCAGGGACACTGACACAAACATTGCTAGATAACTCAAAAGCTCCATGCATTCTCCTTGGAACAATTAACACATATTACAACTCAGTAGGAACCTTCCGCAGAAACCCTACAGAAGAAGGGGATTAGTTTAATGAACTGGCCGTTTTTGTAAAGTAATTCCCTCAACGCGCCGCGGGAACCACCCGCGTTTCGAGATATGTTGGCGTCAACGTGCCGCTGGGCGAGTGCATTCCAAAAGCCGGTTACGCCGCCGAAGAACGCCCCACACTAATAAAAGACCAGGTAGCAGGATCAAACAATTTCTTGATAACCGCATTTACCTGCTCGGTAGTAACGGCTGCAACCTGTTCATCAAAGTCTCGCTCAAAATCAAGAGGAAGCCCCTGCGCAACCGCAGTAGCCGCCTCAGCAACAACTGCTTGTGGCGTAAAGATATAAGTCCCGCGAGCATGTAATCGAGATGCTTTCAACGATTGAACGGTTGCATCATCAAGCCCATTCTCATAGATCGTTGTTACCAGTGTTCGCACTTCAGCGAGTAAGCGTTCGGTCGTCGTTGCGGTAGCGAGAATGATTATCTCGACCGCACCAGGTAGCAGCAACGTACCACGACTTACCCGTCCCTGACCGCCGTAAAATAGGCCGGTGCTTTCACGAATCTTCCATACCGATGCGGCTAAGTAATCGTTTAACACCGCACACACCGCATCATCGAGCGACAGCCCAGTATCAAGTATGCGAGCACAAAAAACCCATGATCGCTCGTTAGCCACTTCTACATGACCACTCGCCGTATCGGCAACTTTTGGTATCTCAACACTCTGCGTCTGCACAGCCGATTGCGCCGATAGCGATCCAAAGTAAGTCTCGGCTAATGCACACGCCGCCTCCCTACCCATGTTACCGGTCATAATTCCCACTACTTTTGACGGATCACGCAGCACTGAAATCATACCAGAAATGTCATCCATCGTTGTCGCGGCAATATGCTGCTTTTCTTCTGCTTCAAGAAACTTCCATGTCCAATCATGATAAAGCGTTTTAGTTAAATACTGCGCAAGTTGGTAGGACAGATTGTTCTGCTGCTGCACTATCACTTCAAGTGCATCGGCCTTTTTGCGCTCTAAAATATCGATCGGCAATTGTGGTTTATCAAGCGCTAGTCGAAGCAACTCAAGCCCCTTTTCAAAATTATAGTCAAGTGCCGTAACGGTTAATGATGAGCTTGATGACTCAATAGAAACGCCGGAGCAATCGCAAAGATCCTCAAATTCTTTTTTTGAATACCTATCGGTACCATGGAGCAAAAGACCATTCCAATTCGATTTAGCAAATCCCTTATGCGCCGCACCAAGCATTAGCCCAACCTGCTCATTATTATGCACAACCAACGAGAATACCGCACGAGGGGACACCGGTTCTTGACGCCAATACACCGTCATGCCATTCGAAAGCACAAACGATTCAAAACCAAGCATTGGTTTTTCTGGCAAAGCGGTAGGCATTGGCAGCACAGAAGCATCAAAGGGTAAGATGCCATCGGTTCGCAAGCGAGAAGCGACCAATGCTTTTTCATGAGCCAACAGGCCCTGCTGTAGAGCCTGCCATGCACCCCGCTCTTCTGCCGGCAATGGCATGCGTTTTTCGGTACTCATCAAGATAGGGCGTAAATAGGCAGCAGCTGCCTGCTGAATATCGTCTTGTGTTATGTTTTGCGCGAGCTCTTCTTCACGACAGAAATAAGTAAAGACATCGGCATGCAACATCGAAGTCATCGAAAGTCGATTCAATAACTCCGAAGGGTTTTCAGCAAAAGTAGCTAAATCACGCATACCGTCATGGTACATGCCGGTAAATTCTTCGTCTGTTAGGCCATTTGCCATGATATCGGCAAGCTCGGCAGCAAGCATAGTATCATAATCGAGACCATAGAATTCTTCTTTGGGTTCTATAGCTATAGCAAAATAGCCTATACATTCAAGCGCATACTGCTCAAAATTAACCGACAGACACCATCCATTACTATCAACCCATTTCTGAGTTAAGCGACGCTTTAAAGCATAAGAAATTGCAGAGAGCCCTGCCGCCTCGACAGTCCCTATCTTGGCTCCAATCCATGCATACTGATATTTGCGATTCAACTGAGAATGGTAAACCTTTTTCTCGGTCGAAGAAAAACCGGCATAAAACGGCAGCGTTTCAACTTCAACAAATGGCTCAGTAGCTTTCCGATTAAATTCCCCAAAAGCTTTTTGCGCATAGGCAAGCACATCGGCCGGATTAACATTACCACAAACAAAAAAAGTCATACGGTCAGGCGTATAAAATCGTTCATAAAATGAAACTATTTGCTCTGGCGTAAAGGCAATGATCTCTTCCTTATACCCTATGCTGCGATGATTATAGGGATGATTTTGTGGAAAAAAGATCCCATACCGAAGTAAATCTTGATCTCGTTCTCGTAATTTAAGCTCTTGTAAAATCGCACCCAACTCGGACGAAAGCGCCGAAGGATTGATTTCTAAATGCTGAAACCTATCGGCTATCACATCACCAAAAATCTGCCAATTGGCCGCATCAGAGTCGAAAGAATAAAAGGTATGATCACTCCACGTAGCAGCATTAAAATCCCTGCCAATACGCATGCCAAAATTGGTAGTCAGCTTATCAAGGGTACCTTCAGGAAAGTTCTTGGACCCCTTAAAGAACATATGCTCTAGGATATGCGCAATACCCCATTCTGATGACTTTTCGTGACGATTGCCGGCATCAACAAGCCCACCAACCGAAACTTTGTTGGTGTTCGGCGCATAAAAAGAAAGCACGGTCAATCCGTTATCAAGTGTATTGACCGCCACCCGATCTTTAATCGATTGCACAATCGCTTTACGCGCATCACGATCGGCCTGTGTCACCACTGCAACACAATGAGTACTCATTGCAAAGAGTGTAGCCATCAGAAAAAATTCACCCTGCTTTCTCATTACATATTCCTTCTTAAAATCCACCTACATACTGTATGTACTTTAATGGCCGGCCTTGTTCGTCTTTGCGAGGAGCCTTTGTGCGACGTGGCAATCCAGAGAGGATAATGTTAAATATCTTATCACGCTGGATCACCACGGGCTGACAATGCAGCCCTCGTGATGACGTAGAAATAAACTGTTACTATGGCTATTGAACCACCGTGGAACCGACCGTAATAAACGACCACGTTGCCGGATCAAAATACCGCTGTACCACGTCATTCAACTGCTCAGTGGTGACCGCTGCAATCCGCTCGTCAAATTCTCGCTCATAATCAAGCGACGTCCCTTGAATAAGCGCATTAGATGCCTCTTTAATAACAGAAAGTGGTGTAAATACATACTTACTCCGCTTGTGCAGGCACTCTGCCTTAAGAGACTGTACCGCCACATCATCAAAATTGGTTGCATATACAGCGCGAAGCAGACTGATCAACTCATCCTGCAAGCGAGCCACCGATCCAGGAACCGCCCACGCAGTCATACAAACACGCCCCGGGATCGCTTGCGTACCTCGCACCACGAAGCCCCAGCCAGCATAGAATAAACCGGTACGCTCACGAAGGTTATAGACAATTTCCATGAGGTACTCACTTAAAATCTCCAGTGCTGGCGCATCGGAAGCATTCGCCGGGCAGGAAATCCGCAACGCGAGAACCTTTGCTCGTTCGTTGGCAACTTCAACATGCCCCGCCACAACGTTGGTAATTGGGGCCACGTCTACATCGCTAATCGTTAGTGTTGAACGATCGGCAAGCGATCCAAGGTATTTTTCAGCCAGCGCTTGTGCGGTGGTAGAATCAAAATTTCCGGTCATCACTCCAACCACTCTTGAGGGATCGCGCACCAGTGAAATCACATCACGAATATCATCCATCGTAATAGCATCCAAGTTTGCTTTTTCCTCATCTTCGGTGAATTTCCATGGCCATTGTTTATATAGGTTGGCTATTAAATATTGCGTGAGTTGATGATCAACATCATTCTTCCTTTGCGCCATATATTCAAGGAACTCTTGCTTTTTTCGCGCCAAGATTTCTTCTGGGAGCACCGGCTTATCAAGTGCTAAACGAAGCAATTCGAGTCCTTTTTCAAAATTATAGTTAAATGCTGTTACGGTGAGCGATGAGGCGCTTCCAGAGGAGGTAATTGTAATCCCTGCTGCTTGGCATACATCATCAAATTCTTTTTTAGAATACGTATCGGTACCATGAAGCAACATGGTATCCCAAACAGTTTTTGCGAACTCCTTCTTTGCCACCCCAAGAGACCGCGCAACCGCTTCATCATTATTTATTACCAGCGAAAATGCGCAGCGAGGTGACACCGGCTCTTGGCGCCAATACACGGTCATGCCATTGGAAAGCACAAACGAAGCAAATCCTAATGAAGGACGCTCCGGAAGGGCGGTCGGTTCTGGCAATGCCCCTTCTCCTAAGACTATTTCTTCATCGCTCCGCATGCGCTTCGCCAACAGCGCCTGCTCATGGGCAACAACCGCAGCCTGAAGCTCCTGCCAGGCCACTCGCTCCCCTTCAGGAATTGGCAACATTATCTCCTTGCTCATTAAGAATGGTCGAAGATAATTATACGCAGCTTCTTTAATGGCATCTTGAGTAACGTTTTGCAAATATTCTTCTTTGATGCAAAATTGCGTAAAGACATCGGTACCGCGCAATGAAGTCAGCGCCCATTTATTAAGTAATGAAATAGGATTTTCTGCATAGTTAGCCATCTTGCGCATACTATATTGATACATTCCGGCAAACTCATCATCACTTACACCATTTTGAATAACATCATTAATCTCAACGGCGAGCATCGCATCATAATCAAGATCATAGAACTCTTCTTTAGGGGTTATCGTAATAGAATACTGCCCTAAATAATCAAACCCACATTTCTGATATTCAACCCCCATGCACCAACCATTTTCATCAACCCATTTTTGTTCTAACCGACGATCAATCGCATATGCCACATAAGACAACGCTGCATGGTCTATAGTATTTTGTGCCGGCGTCAACCACATATACTGATAGCGTCTAAATTGTTGTGGATGATAAACCGTCTTAGTAGTAGCCGAAAAGCCGGCATAAAATGGTAGTGGCTCGGCAAGTGGCGTTGTTGGCGCGCTACTCACACGGTCAAAGCCGGCAAACGTAGTGCGTGCATAGTCAAACACCGAAACCGGGTCGACATTGCCGCACACCATGAAGGTAATTTTTTCTGGCGTATAATGCTTATTATAAAAAGCCATTACTTGATCGGCAGTGTAGGCAAGAATCTCTTCTTTGTACCCAATAATATTATGGCTGTATGGATTGTTGAGCGGTACAAAATCAACAATATCAAGGGTGTTTTGATCACGAGTTGCAAACTTAACCTCTTGCGATATTGCACCAAGTTCAGAGGTCAACGCAGAAGGGCGCACATCTAAGTTTTGGAGACCATCAGCAATCACATCGGCAAATACTTTCCAGTTAGCCGAGTCTGACCTGAAGTAGTAGAACGTATGATCAGGCGCGGTATGGGCATTAGAGTCGGCCCCTGACTGCATGCCATACAACCGTACCAAGCGATCAATCATTCCTTCAGGATAATGCTTAGTCCCCTTGTACCACATATGCTCCAGAATATGCGCAAGGCCCCACTCATGCGCTTCTTCATGGCGACAACCAACATCAACCTTTGCTGCCACAACAGCACTGTTCGTATTTGGCGTACAATAGCAAATAACGGTCATGCCATTGTCTAGTACTTGAGTGTAAACACGGCTGCGAATTGATTGCACAATCTGCTGACGAGCTTCGCGATCGGCCAGCGTCACCCGTGCATTACAAGTAGCTCCCATTAAAAGCAATAACCCTAAGCTCAGTATCTTATTCATCATACAAACAACCCCTTAAGAAAACGATATTAATTTGGCGAACGACCTACTGTAATGAACGACCACGAGGCAGGATCAAAATATTTTCTGAGCGCCTGATTTACCTGATCAACCGTTACCCGGTCAACCTCTTTGTCAAAAAGCTCAGCATCATTAAGCGGGAGCCCGCTATAAAGTGCATTCATAAACATACCAGCCACTTTATCTGCAGTAATACAGTAGGTGCTACGTGCATGCGCACGCTCATCTTTAAGCGATTGAATCATTGTAGCACTAAGGCCTTCGATATACAACTTTTGAAGAATCAAAACCAATTCTTGGATAATGATATCGACATTATCAGGGGTCGCAGCAACGGTCAGCCTAATCGTACCGGGCAACAATGTACTGCCGCGTATTACACCACCATCACCAGCGTAAAAGAAGCCGCTTCTTTCACGGATATCAAGTACTTGTTTTTGAATATAGTTTGAAAGAAGAGCCAAAATCGCTGCATCACTAGCATTTCCTGTACAGGTCTTACGTATTGCAAATATGTAGGATTGATCAATTGATAGCTCAATATGATCAACTACGGCTACCTCAGTAATATCAGGAATCGCTACTGAGGCACTGTCCATCATCGCCGCTTCGCACAATGAGCCAAAATAGTTTTCAGCAAGCGCTTGCACTTCTTGTTGATCAAAGTCTCCGCATAACACCAGCGCAACGCGTGCCGGATCTCGCAACAGCGAGAGGACCTTTTTTACATCATCAATAGTCACCGTCTGCATGTTTTCTATAGTTTGGTCTTGCCCAAACTTCCAGGGATATTTTGCATACAAAGTTTTTTGGAGATATTCATTCAATCGATACCCGGGATCGTTTTGTGAAAAATCAATCTGCTGAATATATTCCTGCTTTTTGCGCTCAAGCAATGACATGGACAGCATTGGCTTATCGATAGCAAGACGCATAAGGCGGAGCGCTTCTTCAAAATTATTCTTCAAGGCCGATGTTTGCACAAATTCTTCACCAACCGTCAACCCAATACCTTGCGAATGAAGCAAGTCGGCAAATTCTTTTGCTGAGTAAGAATCGGTTCCTTGAAGAAGCAAATGTGGTAACACTTGCTTGGCAAAAATTTTTCCGTCTGTACCTAACGCCAACGAAAGCTCCTCGGCATCCCGCAGCACCAAACCACACACTCGGCAAGGAGAAGCGGTATTGCGCTGCCAATAAACCTTCATACCATTTGAAAGCTCAAAAGTCTCATGATCCCCAACCGCGATCGGATCGAGCGGAAGACGAGGTGGAAGCCAAGAGGTATCATTCTGAACTCCGGTCATCGGCGCATTCGCACGCTTACGCGCTTGCAGCAACGCCATATCATGTGCCGATACCTTGATTTGCAACGCGTTCCATGTAGCATATTCCTCAACAGGCAACGGCTCTATAATGAGCTTATTCATGCGAAATGAGCGTAAATAATTAACCGCAACCGCTTGTATTTCTTCTTGCGTTACCGCCTGCGCCGCATCTTCTCGTTGGAAAAATTGCGTCACAATGTTCTGCCCAGATAGCGGTGTAACCGCCAGCATCGCCACTAATGTGGACGGGTCCTCGGCACAACGCACCAACCCAAAGGTCTTATCGTGGTACGTAGCCGCAAATTCGGCTTCGCTTAAGCCATGTGCCGCGATATCGGATAGTTCATCAATAACCAATGCTTCATAGTCAATGGCATAGAATTCGGGACGTGGAATGTATTGAATGGCAAACAACCCACCATGCTCAAGAAAAGAGGCCCCACAACCGACGTTAAAGCAATAACCAAGCCGATTGATCAGTTTATCCTTAAGCCGAGACTGCAGCGCCGTAGTAATATAATCAAAAGCCAATGAGGCAGAATCTCTTGATCCAGGTAGTTGCCACAGAAAGACGCCCACTCGATGTTGCTGTGTATGGTACAGCGTTTTTGAAACGGTAGAAAATCCTGCATAAAAGGGATAACCAACTCCATCGACTTTAGCCGGCTGGCGATCAGCACGCGTAAAACCGACAAATGCCTGTTGCGCATACGCGACTACGGCATTCGGATCAACATTGCCACACACAAAAAAGGTAGTATTCTTCGGGGTATAGTGCTTTTCATAGAAGGCCATGACCTGCTCGGCCGAATACCCAAGCACCTGCTCTTTGTAGCCAATAAGCCGATGCGCATATGGATGATTCATGGGCAAGAGATCACTCATGGAAAGCGTATCTATATCCTCAGACCGCTCTTTAATCTCCTGTGCAATAACACAAAGCTCAGAATTGAGTGGATCGGCTGCTACCACAAGATTTTGTGTTGCATCGGCAATCACATCGGCAAACACGGTCCAGTTTTTATCATCGGTCTCAAAGTAATAGTAGGTGTTTTCGTAAGTAGTATACGCGTTATATGACTGACCGGCCTGCATACCAAAATTCTTAGCAAGTAAATCAATATCGCCTTCACGATACCGCCGAGTGCCTTTAAAAATCATATGCTCTAAGATATGGGCCAATCCCTGCTCATCAGCTGCCTCGCAAGCACCGCCAGCACGCACAAAAGCACCAACCGTCACGATATTAGTATTGGTCGCCGGGATGCACAAAATAGTCATACCGTTTTCAAGCGTGAATTGGTGAATTCTACTCTTTAATGAAGTAACTATCTCATGGCGTATTTGGCGATCGGCGATGGTCACCTGCGCACCGGCCCCCTGGTTTGCCAAAATAGCAGCAGAAATGCTCATAAAAAAAGGCACCAAAACGACTGACAGCACTGATTTTCTTAGCATGTGGGGCATCCTTTTTTAGTAGAACAACGCAAGCAACCATTAAAACAATAACATTGTGCCAAGAAAAAAACAATGCAGCTCCACGGTGATACTATCATATTGACAAGACAAAGCCATGCAAGACCTTTGACAAATAGACATGGCATTGTTTAGCCTAAAGGGGATGGGGGGAACTATGAATATGTTACGTCGTCTATTTTTACTGATCAGCCTTGTAGCCTACAGCACCAGTGCGCCGGTCAACGCTATGGAATCGGAGCCGGTTAACGCGAGCGAGTCGGAACTGGATAGTATCGCCAAGAAGATAAAAAATACTCAGACGCAGGACAAGCGGCGGCGCATTAAGCGCGCATTGCTCGCAGCGGCCGCTGCGGCCGCTGCAGGTGCCATCTGGTGGCGCTATACAGGAAAAAAAGCCAGAAATACTACCAATCTCGTCAAGCCAAAATCGGCATCGACCAGACAAGTAACAGCGTCAACGGCAGCCACTGTACGAACACGACCTTTACCACAAACACGACCACCGCAAGCACCGTTACCGCAACCAGACAGCATTGCACAAAAGTCTGAGGCAACATTTGAACATTATTTTTCCGACTATCTACAATCAAAGAAGAGCTTCCCTTATCAAAAAATCAAGGGACACCGACCGGTAAGATCACTTGAATATATTATTGGCCGCCTGTCGGAGAATGGGAAACTGTCCGGACACATGAGTTTTACCGAGGCAGAAGAAGCGCATGACTGGATTCAATGGGCCTTCCCAACACAAACAGAAAGCGCCTTTAATCGCGGAGCTATCCTTTCAAATAAAGAGTTTCAAACAAAAATGAAGGAAACGCCTGAATTACGCAACACTCTTTTATTGTGCTTCCGGTACTATCTCAACTTTATGGGACTTGATCTTCCTCCGACCTGTGACTTAAATACCAAGCAAGATGGCATTTCGTTCGTGAAAACCGAAAGATTTGAAGAGGGAATGCAAAATTTCTTAGAAAATGGTCACAATTGGATGAGAGTGTCCAGAATTCTGGAATCACTTCGCATTCATGGGCTTGAAGAATATGGCCAGGCATTTAGTAGCTTTTTGACCACCCCAGCAGGAATTGAAAAAATGAAGCCTGGTTTTATTAAGCAAACGCAGACCAGCCAGGATTTTTGGAAAAAAAGAAGCCCGGCGGTACGCAGATGATTACCCTAACCCAAGGGCGCCATACTCACAAAATAGTTGATTTTTAAAAGATCACTTTGCCAACCTACTTGGAAAGATTTCAATTACACGTATAAAGGAGTCGGCCCTATGTTTTGTTTTTCATTTCTACCTATTAGCCTTATTGCTCTTATTGCCGGGATAGCAGCTCACATGATCATTGGCATGCTTTGGTACTCACCACTCTTATTCGGCAACCTTTGGATGTCGCTAAACAAAATAAAGGCTGGGTCATACAAAATGCACGCTGGCCATATCGCAGGATCGGTAATCACCGGAGCTACAACAACAATCGTCTTGGGACATATTCTTAAAGGTCTCAGCGTCACTACATGCTTGGCCGCGCTTGAGCACAGTCTTCTGCTCTGGCTTGGATTCATTGCTACCGAGCAATTCGGCTCAGTATTATGGGAAAAGAAGCCACTTGAACTCTACTTTATTAAAGTAGCACACGTAGCGGTTACTCTCGCAGCTGTTGGCTGCCTCGTTACTGTCTTATAAGGACGAACCCTTTTCAAACGGAACCGCCTGCCATCGAGATAGGGTAGCGGGCAACGACCGTACGAAGAAATAAAGAACCCCACTAAGAAGATCATTTTGACAAGGCCGGCGGTATACCCCGGCCTTTTCTCGTTCCATAACGACAGTTTTGATCCCGCTGGCAACTGCATTGGCCACCAGCTGAGGCGCTATTGACCCCTCCGTATGCCCAACTACCAAGAAGGGCTCAGAAAATGGCCTAGAGGCCTGATCAAGAGAAGAAATATAGTAGGAAGAACATATCATAGTAAAAGCCTTTGTTTTTCATCTAACAATAAAATTACTGTATCATCTTTGGGATAGGTCGTATAGGGGGATTGTATCAAAATTTACCCCTGTCGCCGTTCAACTATTATGTCATTTCATCAAAACAACGACCCAGTCGTTCTTTTATCGCTGCCCCAAAAAAATACACTTTAAAAAATCACTGCTCTCGCGGTAAAAAAAAGCCCCTCGCGATCTAATTACTCACAATTTTGTGCATAACTATTAGAAGGAGGGAGATGCGGCCTTCCAGCCATCCTTTTTCTTTTGCCACCCCGAAGCTCAAAAAAATGAGCCTCGTGTCGAATGGTGTTTTAACTGTCTAAAAAACCGGTAGCTAGGACGAATATTACGGCTCTTTACCAAAACTATCGGACGGTTACTATTACGCAATGAGATAAATTGCCCACTATACCGAGAACATAACTGCAGGGGTCTCTGGGCATAGTGGGCAACAGAGTTTTAACTTTCGTCACACAGCTCTTTTGCTTTTCACTATAAAACTCAGTAGAATCTGCTCCCTAAAGGCAGTTTTTTAATTGTTTTATCTTACGCAAGGAGTATCGATGCAACATCAATCAAAACCTGATCAAGAGCAAACATATACAGTAACGATACGGCCAATTAACGACGTTACACAAAGAAAGTCACTTCAAGAAGCCCTTGCACGCATTGATGAAATGAACAAGCAGCTTGAGTATTTTTACAGCACTATTTCGGTAGGATACAAAGAGGCCACCGAACTCTTATCAACATTACAAAAAGCTCGCCTCATCAAAGAAGAGCCACATAAAGAGCGAACCGATCAAAGTGTTATGACCTACCTTGATCTGCTTCATGCCATAAAAATAGAAATCGAACGCGAAAGAGTCATTCTTGAATCGCTTCAATCGGCACAAGAAGAAAAAACCATAGAAATTTATGAACCTGCACCAACAAATTTTGATGATTTCGTACGTCAAAAAATAAAAAACACAAAGGTGCAAACCAAGAAAATTGAAAGCTCACTGCGTGTTAGTTTTTCGCGCTACCAGCACTGGATCAATCAAACCATTACGCGACTTAATCATCTGCAAAAAATGTATGTTCCTGCAACGAGTTAGTAGTTAATCTTTTTTGTTGCCACTCTCTTGGGAAGTCGGCACGTGGTCGTTAATGTAGGCGATACGCTCGTCCAAAGATGACTGTATATCAAGAATGCCCGCCTTGTGTATCATCGCGGGCATTTCTATTTGCCGCTTACGATGAGTATGTAATTGATTTTTCAAGAAACAGGTAACGTAGGGATGTACCAATCCCTCAAGCTCTTCGATCTGACGAGAAACATACTGATAATGATGCTTATAGTTGTAATCCATTCGCTGCCGTCGCAGCGCTTCATCAGTCTCAACACTTTTGAGCGCTTCAAGATATTCTTCTGAGGACTCACCAAACGCTTTTAATGCAAACAAATCGGCCTCGTGCTGATATTTGCGACTAAGATGCGCATCAATTATTTCTGCCGTCAATGTGCATGCAGCAGCAAGAAGAACAGAGTTAAGGCCGGTGCTTGAAAATGCTTTAATAATACTTACCGCATGATCTTTCCAGTCGCCATTATCCATCGCCTCTTTCGCACAACTCAGTGCGCATATACCAACAATCCCCGCAACGGCTCCCCACCATATCTTTCGTGCAAGGTTCTTTTTTTCGCAATGTCGTCGCGCAATTTTAGCCAATTCACGTGCTATAACCGCACGAACTTCACACTCACTGCGACGCTCAAGAAACGATTGACTAAATACCAACGCACTAAATCCCCCCCCCAGCGAAAGAGCTTCAACCGTTTTTACCGTGCGATTCTTTTTACGTGCAACAAATATAAACGTTGTATCTATATTCATCTTCAGACACATGGCAGAGACTTCTGCGTAAGTGCGCGGTGCATATTTGCGCGCAACATAATGAATGGAGGACGGAATGCTGAGGCCGTGCAAAAGCCCTTCTATGCGCCTACACCACTCAACCGAAGAAGCAATTTGTTCGTGAGCCAGTGAAAGCGGAATGAAAAATTTTCGCAATTCAGAGGGAACCTGCACCTGTTCATACAAGAATTCTTCATTGCGTCCAACTTCGCAAAGCTCTGAAAACACCTGTTTTCCATCAATAGACATGCTTTGTGTCGAGCCCGCAAATGCAAAGCTCAACACAAAAACTAGTGGTAACAATCTACGAAGTAAAACCAAAATCATTATTCCTTTATTACAAAACTTACCAGCTTTCCTGGCACCACCACAGTCTTTAGCACCTCGCCACCAAGCCACCTCACGGCCGCTTCGCGCGCTCGCTCAACAAGCTCTTCACGAGAAATATTTCGATCAACGGTAAGCTGCGCACGCAATTTTCCATTAACCTGTACAACTACAACCACCGTCTCATCTGACAAACAACTTTCATCAATCACTGGCCACACACATTCTTCGAGTGATTTGTTGAAAAGCAGCTCAAGTAACTCTGAAGCCACGTGCGGAGCCATAACTGACAACACCGAAAGTAATTGAAAGAGCAACGTATCATCAAGCTGAAGCTTATTCTTTGTTAAGACGTTTAAGTATTCCATCACCGAAGCAACTGCGGTATTAACTTTATAGTTTTCTATCCGCTGTGTATATGCGGCCAAAAAGCGATGGAATGCTTTATATGACTCTGGCGACGCCTTAGCGCAACGATTTTCAGCATTGGTTAAAAAATGCCACAATCGCCCAATAAAGCCATTAACTCCTTTGATCGACTCCATCTGCCATTCGGTATCAAGCTCTGGTGGCCCCATAAACAGCATGTACATACGAAGTGTATCTGCGCCAAATTCTTGCACAATCTCATCAGGATTAACAACATTTCCCTTTGATTTTGACATCTTTTCAACACGCCCGGTCTTTGGCGAACGCATACAAACCATGCCCTGATTAAAGAGATGTTTAAATGGCTCAGAGAAAGGGAGATAACCAAGATCATAAAGAACATGGATAAAAAATCGAGAGTACAGAAGATGCAGTATTGCATGCTCTACGCCACCAACATACAAATCAACCGGAAGCCATTTGTTCATATCTTCTTTGCTAAACGCAGCAGTAGTCAACTGCGGATTAGGATAACGAAGAAAATACCAACAAGAACCGGCCCACTGAGGCATAGTATTTGTCTCTCGGCGGCCAGGGCCTTTACATTGAGGGCAGGAAGTATTCACCCAAGAATCAATCGCTGCCAGCGGTGACTCACCGGTGCCGGTTGGCTCATAGTTTTCTACATCTGGAAGAATTACCGGAAGATCGGCTTCAGGCACTGGCACGACACCACACGCATTACAATGCACCAAAGGAATCGGCTCACCCCAGTAACGCTGCCGAGAAAAAATCCAATCCCGAAGTCGGAAGCTTATTTTAGGCGTGGCCAAACCGTTTTCTTCGCAGTACTGAACGATTTCCTTGCGACATTGGCCAGAAACGCGCCCCGCAAATTGAGCCGGCGCTTGCAGAATACCTTCTTTCATATCGGTATAGCAGTATTCAAGGCGAGCAACTTTTGCAGCCTCAATCGGGTCTTTTGGAAACAGTACCGCATGGAGTGGGATGCCATACTTCTTTGCAAAAGCAAAATCTCGATCATCATGAGCCGAACACTTCACAATCCCGGTTCCATAATCACGAAGCACAAAGCTTGCTACCCAAATGGGTAAATCATTGCCACTCACTGGATCAACAATATAACGGCCAGTAAAAATACCTTCCGATTCTTTCTCTTCTCCATGCCCGCGGGCCTCTCGCCGCATAACTATTTGCTCACAGAAAGCCAGAATTTCATCACGATTAGCAACACCCTCAAGAAGAGTAGGAAGCAGGGTATGATCGGGCGCAATGGTTACAAAGGTATCGGCAGCAAACGATTCAAAGTGTGCGCTAAAGGTTTGAATCGTTAATGAACTACCCTTTACCGGAGCGGTAAACAGTAATCCCTCACTACGGCCAATCCAATTTCGCTGCATCATCTTAACTTTTTCCGGCCATTCAAGAGTATCAAGGCCTTGCAAGAGCTTGTCGGCGTACTGCGTAATTCTCAATACCCACTGGCGAATGTTTTTTTGCTCAACGGCAGACCCACAGCGCTCACAACTTCCATCAACAACCTCTTCATTGGCAAGCCCTGTTAGACAACTTGGGCACCAGTTAATAGGCATTACGTCTTCATACGCAAGTCCAGCCTTGTACATTTGCAAGAATATCCACTGAGTCCACTTATAATAAGCAGGGTCAACGGTACTCAACTCTTTGGTCCAATCGTACACCGCCCCAATAGTAGCCAACTGACGCTTAAAGGTCGCAATATTACTTGCCGTACCCACCGAAGGATGAATTTTCTTCTTAATGGCATCATTTTCAGCCGGCAATCCAAAAGCATCCCACCCCATTGGATGGAGCACATTATACCCCTCAAGAATCTTCTTGCGGGCGTATACATCTGAGAAGACATATCCCTTCCAATGGCCTACATGCAGACCAGAACCTGATGGGTAGGGAAACATATCCAGGCAATAAAACGTTTTTTCCTCGTCAACCCTCTGTGAACGCAAATAGGGAGACTTTTCCCAGTAAGCACGCCACTTTTTCTCTATAAGATCGTGATTATATGCTGCCATCGCGATGATCCTCGCTAGTAAAAGCCATGAAAACAGTAAAAATGAGCGGCCATTATAGCAAAAACAAAATAAAAGTCCTCGCCTTGGGTGCGAAAACACATCTTTCGATCTGCTGCGGCAATAGAATCGTTTTTCTCGGTACCATTCATTTTCTACCTGAAAATTAATTAAGCTAGGTATATCAACGAAGCTTTTAAAAAATATCTTTGTGGCCGCTTTTTTAACGCGCGAGCCCATATAACGAGGCCATATGAACTATACGATAAAAACTATCATGATTTTATCCTGGCTGGCTATTTTATGTGGGACCATTTATGCCATAACCGACATAGCCCCGAACTCAGATGATATCAGTCGCTTAATCGACAACCAAAACCGCTTTTCCCTCCTGCGCCCCCCTAAAAAGCCGACCACCCCCCTCCCATTCAATCAGCCCAAACTACCCCGAGCAGAAGCTGAATGGACCATTGTTATCCTGATACAGGCTAGCAACAACCTTGAAAGCTTTGCACACAAAAACATGAAGGAAATGATGAAGTGGGGCTCTTCAAATCAAGTAAATATTCTTGTAGACCTCCATAAAGCCGGCGACAAATCCTGGAAATATCGCATTGAACCAGGATGCTGCGTAGTAGAAGAAGTATCGGCACGATCGACACAGTCAACCATAGCAGAAGAAGTAATACACACAGCCCAATGGGCAATAAATACGTATCCAGCTAAAAAATATGCCTTTATCTTCTGGAACCATGGCGCCGGCATCCTTGACCCAATGCCAGAGAAAAATAAACCTACCTACCTGAGCGCCCTTGGGGACAACTGGCGAACCGGTTACCTTATGGGCACCCCAGAAGACATTGCGCAACAAACCACTCGCGCCACACAGAACCTAATTCCGTCAGACAAGAGTATTTTGTTTGATGATGAACGCCATACCTATCTTTCAAACCCTGACCTTCGCACCACACTTCAAATCATTTCTACCAAGCTTCTTGGCGGTAAAAAAATAGATCTCATTGGTATGGACGCCTGCCTCATGGGCATGATTGAAATTGCCGACCAAATAAAAGAGTTCGCCAACTACTTTGTCGCTTCACAGGAATTCGAATTCGCCCAAGGATGGGCGTACGGAGATATCATTGAAAAACTCTCGGCGCACCCAACCGCAATTGGCGGCAAAGAGCTGGGTAAAATCATCGTCGACACATTTGAACAATACTACATAAGCAGAACCAGTTACTTCACACAATCCTGCATTGATTTAAGTAAAATACCGGCGCTAAAAGACAACGTCGACAATCTCGCAATTGCACTATTGTGTGGCAAGAAACAGGACAGTACCCGCATGAAACTATTCATACAACAAGCACGTTGCCAATCGTTATCATTCAGCCTGTCTGACTACATTGACCTACACTCGTTTTACCAGGAACTTCTCAAAATAACCCAATACGCACTAGACAACCCGAGCAACCGAAGCATTCCAATGCCACGCATCGAAAATGATTTACTTAAAAACATTAAGGTTCTACTAACTGAAGGCATTGCGCTCCTAAAGGACGCCGTCACCGGAAACACCGCCGGTCGCTATCTTTCAAAGGCAAGCGGACTATCAATTTATTTTCCACAAAAATCGGTTGATCTCTCCTATGCTGCAACCGAGTTTGCGCAGACCACGTCGTGGCCAGCACTCATAACCGATCAGATAGAAAGCCGCTATTAGAATCTCCAAGAAAGTCCGGCCGAAATCTGATGCATTCTCGCTGCGCGTGTAGCACCAATACAGTAATTCAGTCCCAAGTTCAGCGTAGGCACATGCTTCAATTTAGGGAACAAATCAACCAACTCATACTGCGCCCCAAGCATAATATACGAACGTTTCCAAGCCGAGTATTCTCTCTTTTGTCCACGATTCATGTTCGTTAGGTTAATTTGCGACCGAGTATCAAGAGTGCTGCCGGCCGAATCATCTGGCAGACTTGTACGAGTTAAAAAGCTCGGCGTTGAAGGGGCTAAACGCAGATCATAGAACCTATCGGCATAATGCTTGGTAAGTGAGAAACCTAAAAAGAGATGAACGTTATCAATAAAATGCTGCATGGTCAGCGATGGCTCCCAAGAAAGTGTAAGCCCAGGCACCGTTTTAACTTTGCCTTTGATAACCCCAAAGGCCATCGGTTCAGCATACGCAGGCAAGCGCTGTTCGCGCGTCGCCACCGACTGAGCAACCAAAGTAAGAGGTGATTGGAACCAAATCGATTCCTTAACCTCAAAGCGAGATATCAATGACAACGCAAACCCCCACGATCCTGGATTACCCAGCGCAAATGAGGCTGGATAGGCAACATCTTCTGCTTTTGCCGTCGGGCCACTAATACTAAGGCGACCGCCCACCTGAATGGTACGTAACAGCCAAACATAGCCCCATGTTTTTACATATTCGGCCCACCCAGTAAGATCTCCAACACTATTAAGAACCCAATCTTTTTGGACCATGCCTAAATCTTTATGAAGCGCTTGGCGAAAACGATGTGTTTGCTCAACCTGAGGAGCAGAAACCGCTTGATCGGAAGACATCACCGGAAATTGGTAACGCTGCCGAGCCTCAACGTGAATCAATGGCAAGGTAAGACCACAGCGAAGCTCAGAAGAAACCGGAATCTCAGCGACAAGATCAAGGCCATAGAGTGCAACGCTGCTTTGTGCACCAAACAACAACTGTCGAGCCGACAAGGTATCGCCACCGGTCTCGCGATAAAAAGGAGAGGTAAGTCCCGGAATTGCTTCTTTAGCCGACGCAGTCATTTCATGAAAGTCGTACAATCCGCCCATCTCCATAAGACCATCAAACTTGTACATTTCACGTGGCTCATCAATAAAGTTTGAGGAGTGAGAAGCATGAAGAGCGCGGCTCGCTATCGAAACTGTTGGGCGCATTTGTGGCATCTGAACAGCTTGAGCAGCATCCGAAGCAAAAGAAGGAACATGGCGGCTAATTAAAGGCCCTGTTGGCGATACAGAAAGAGGCAACAACACCAAGAGAAGGGTTAAGCGGATATTCATAGAAATCCTCATAGTAGGGGGCATTCATTACTAATCAAAAACGGCTATAACATAGCTGATACACAAAAAAGAACAAGGAATTTGTCCCCAATGTTTGAATATACTTAAAAAGTTAGTAGACTGCTTTTTCCAATTTTATGTCTTTACCCTTATATTAAAACGAGGTTTCCCATGATCATTTCACTACTTGTTGGGCTCTTTATTTTCTGCTGCCTCCTTCTTGGCATTCTCGTCATGATCCAGCAAGGCAAGGGTGATATGGGTCTTGGTGCACTTCACAGCGGCACTCAAACGCTATTCGGTGGCTCTGGCGGACAAACCTTTTTCCAAAAACTTACCTGGGTCTTTGGCGCTATTTTCCTCACCGGCTCCCTTGGTTTAACCGTACTAAAAATGCAACAACTTGACTCGACACGTATTGTTGTGTCACAACAAGCAGCATCAAATCCGGTAGCCCCTGCAGCAGAGGCAGACGCTGAATAAACTATTCTTTTAAAGAGAGCCATCCATGGTAATAAACTCGATTAACGCCTTGGGACTGTATACCCAAAAAGTAGTTTATCGCTGTGGAGTATTTACACTCTTTCTACACGAATCGGTTCGCTCATTCCTCGAACACGGGGTCAATACCGGCAAACTCCTTGTTCAAATAAATTACATCGGCGTCAATTCACTTGTCGTGATTATGACAACCGGCCTATCGGTCGGTGCAGTACTTGCCATGCAAACCCATATTGGCCTTAGTCGCTTTGGTGCATTTCAATTTATTGGACCGGTCGTATTTTTGGGCATGGTTCGAGAATTTGGACCGATCCTCAGCTCAATCATGGTCGCTGGACGAGCAGGGTCGGCTATGACGGCCGAAATCGGCACCATGCAGATCACCGAACAGATTGATGCACTTCGTACGCTAGGCCTCAACGTGAAGCAGTATTTGATTGTGCCACGCATTGTCGCCTCAACCATCAGCATGCCTCTTATTTCTCTGTTTTGCTCACTCTGTGGAATTCTTGGTGGCTACATTGTGGCGGTTGGTGTCCTGAAAGTTAATCACGAAATTTACATCTCTTCTATTCAGGAAAACGTAGTAGTAAACGATATTCTTCACGGCTTGGTAAAATCTATAGTGTTTGGGTTCCTGGTTGGTAGCATAGCTACCTTTAAAGGGTATCAAACCCGCGGTGGGGCACGTGAAGTAGGTAACTCCACAACCCAAAGCGTAGTAAGCGCCAGTCTCGCAACACTCATCGCCGACTATATCCTTGTTTCGATTGCAAAAGCCCTATGAAGCAAAATTACATTGTAAAGCTCATCAATCTTTTTAAAGCATTTGGCCCCAAAGTCATTAGCAAGGACCTGAATCTTTCTATTATTGAGGGAGAGTTTTTGGCTATCATTGGCCGATCGGGCGAAGGAAAATCGGTACTTCTTAAACAAATGATCGGACTCATCACACCGGACAGTGGCACCGTAATCGTTGACGGTGTTGATCTTACCGCCCTCAAAGATGTACGGGAACACGATAAGGTGTTCCAGTCATGCGGCTATGTGTTTCAGTTCGCTGCGCTCCTCGATTCATTAACCGTTGCAGAAAATGTTGGCATAACACTGTTTGAAGAAGGAAAAAGCCTCAAGGAAGTATTACCACTCGTAAGAGACAAGCTCGTAGCCGTAGGCCTTGACCCGGCCATAGCCAACCGATATCCCTCTGAGCTTTCTGGTGGTATGAAGAAACGAGTAGGATTAGCCCGCACCTTAATGCGCAGCCCCAAAATTCTTATCTACGATGAACCAACAACCGGACTCGATCCGATATCGGTGCGCATGATTCACGAATTAATGCGTACTACTCACGACGCAAACAAAACAACAACAGTTGTTATCTCCCATGATCCGGACGTATTTAACTACGCCGATCGAGTAGCCATGCTGCATGAGGGACGCATCTTGTATATTGGCGATGCCAAGACAATCTGGCAAGAAACCAATCCATACATTTACCAGTTCATCCGTGGCCTCTCTGAAGGACCCATTACCATGGCTTCTGAGAAGGTTAAGTAGCAAAAACCATTGATTTAACAGGCTTTTTTCCTTTACTTTAGTCAAGGGGGTGTTACTCTTATCCGAGTAACAGTAACCAAGAATTGTAGGGGGAGATGGATGAATAGAGCGGCCTTTTTTTTACTGAGCCTTACCGTGATCGCATATACCAGTACCGCATGGCCTAAAAACGGCAGTCAAAAAATGGAAGCCTTATTAGAGCTCTTAGAGCCGGCAATGGAGGACCTGGAACTTGAATTAGATAGCCCGGAAATAAGCGTCAAAAAACAGATCCTAATGGCGCGAAATCTCCGGCAGCTCCCTAAAGAGGCACTCTCACTCCCAGAACGATTTACCATGATCCTCGAGCAGCTCGCTCCCTATCCAGCGATACGATATGCCTTTATTCAAACCCATGAAGAGCTTGGCACGCTGCCACTGCGCAGAGAATATAAAAAGGAAATAGACGCGTTTGAAGACATCCTTATCTCTGAAGACGTGCCAGCACCCCTTGCTCGTGAAATCATAAGCTTCAACGCCATAGCACTTACACTCACTTCTCGCCTTACCTCAACCGAGATCATTGCTCTGTGTGGTGCTATTTCGGTCGGATGCATTGCGCTCACAGTCGCCACGTACAAACTTGGCAATATGGTAGCAGAAGAAGAGGAAGAAAGAGTGCGTCAACACATACAAACACATCAGGCGGGGGTCGCTGCCGGCAGACGCCAGGTACTAGCCGAGCTTAGCTGCCCATAGGGGCAAGTTCGAAGAAAGTTAAGTAGCTTTTTTTTGAATACCAATCTTTTGAATGCCAATACGAGATTGAATATACTGCAAACCCCGATCAGCAAGCAGCTTCTTCGAGTCAGTACCCGACTCAGTAAACGGATTTAATAGCGATTTCGCGGTAATTTCACCATTTTTATCAGCACTTAGGCGCGCACCGAGCTTGGCTAATTTATTGATAGCAAGCTTACCGCTATAAGTATTATTAAGCACGACGACCGGGTCACCACACTTATAAATCCAAGCCTCATCGGTTATACCAGAGTCTGCCATTCTTTTCGCACGCTCTTTGTTGCTTAGCTGATTACCCTTTACTACTTCTTCCGCGCTTTCAACAACCTTTAGTCGCTTCTCCCAGCGAGAGGACTCAACATCCCAATCATCGCCATTTTTATACCATTCGGCGAGGTGGTAAATGGTTGAAATATAGCCAGCGAAAGCAAGTGTTTGAAGCGCGCCACGCATAAGCCGGCGGACCACGGGACGCATCGCGACAATCGCCTTTTGAGACTCCGGCGCAGCAACGGCAGCCTTTCCATCCGGGTCCCGGTCGGTTTCCTCGATAGATGGTTTAGCCTTCTTCTTGAGCTCCAAGGTATTGGCAAGCTTTGTTGCCACAACAGCCCCGATGACGCTCCACAGTGCCCGCGCAATACTCGGATTGCTTACAGCATCACCTCGCAATTGTTCCATACTGCTAGCCGTCAAAGGTATGTTCACCATCGATCCCAAACCAAGAAGACCAATCACTAAAAGTCGTTTTTTCATTGGATTTACCATAACAATTACCCCTTTTTAACTGTAACCTTTTTGAGTATAACCAATTGGTAGCCGCCAAGCAAACCATACAAAAGAGATTGCATCCTTCCCCTGTTTTTTGCTATACACACCCCCATCTTCTTTAGAAAAATCATAATTTTTAGATTACAGGGGTACCTATGAGCAAAGTTGTTGCACCAGAAGTAATAGAAAACATTAAAGAGGAAGGCGCCCGTTGGCAGGCACTTAAACAAGAAATCAAAAAGCGGGTCATCGGCCAAGAGCAAGTCATTGATCGCATCCTCATCGGTATTCTCTGTAACGGACACATCCTCCTTGAAGGGGTGCCCGGTCTTGCAAAAACAACACTGGTAACCGCCGTTGCCGACGCCATAGGGCTCGACTGCAAAAGAATTCAGTTTACCCCCGATCTTTTACCGGCCGACGTTATTGGAACACAGATCTATAGCCCAAAAACCGAAGACTTCACTACAAAAAAAGGCCCTGTATTTGCCAACCTGGTTCTTGCCGATGAAATTAACCGAGCCCCCGCGAAAGTGCAGTCGGCTCTTCTTGAGGCGATGCAGGAACGACAGGTAACCATTGGTGACGAAACCTTTAAGCTCCCAAGCCCTTTCTTTGTATTGGCAACGCAAAATCCAATCGATCAGGAGGGTACCTACCAGCTACCCGAAGCACAAATGGACCGCTTTTTGCTCAAAGTAATCGTCCATTATCCCACCATCGAAGAAGAAAAAAAGATCATTAAGTCGGTTTTTGAGCCGGAAAAAGTAAATCGTGTGCTCACCGCCAAGGAAGTAAAAGCGACACAGGCACTAATTCAAGAGATTTACGTCGATGACAAAGTGGTAGACTACTTGCTGTCCATCATTTTTGCTACGCGTCAACCGGAACTCTACAAACTTGATAGTCTTACGCCACTCATTATGCATGGCGCCTCACCCAGAGCCACATTGGCCTTATTTCAGGCGGCAAAAGCTCACGCGTTTTTAAAGAAGCGCCATTTTGTTATCCCTGATGACATTAAGGCAATCGCGCCCGATGTATTAAGGCACCGCATACTCCTTACCTATCAAGCAGAAGCAGAGTCGATGCACGGAGATGCTATTATACAGGCCATTTTAAAGACACTTCCATCACCATAATAAGCCACCAGAGGCTTTTGACCGCATATCGTTTCTATGATATCGTTTCTGAGCGCAGAATCTCCGTGCGGTTATCAATTATTTGTTTCTGTTGCACTGCATAGGCAAAACTCTGAATCCAAATTATGCAATCAAACAAGGCAAAATAACGCTGTTTTTGCATGACTTGACACTATTTCTTTAAGAAAAGTAGGCTGACCCTGAATATTTTGGCATGCAAAGGTATTGATATGGTAAAACAGCAGTTGTGGATTATAAATAGCGCGCTTGTCGTCCTTGCGATAGTAAGTATTGCGCTTGCGCAGCTTGTTAAGCAAGACCTGCCGTCAATTCCAACGCGGCGGCGAAACTACGCACAGGCCGAAATAAAGCCACCTCGACTCATTGTAAGCCCGGAAAAAATATATCAAAACGATCTATTTGATACTTTTTCGGCACCAGCCGAGCCGGTCCCAACCTCAAAAAATCTTGTGACTCCGATTCCACAATTCAGCGTCAAAAATTCAGCAGCACCTACTAAGAACCAAAAGGTAGATTTTATTCCACCGCTCGATATCACGATAAAAGGGATTATCATGTCCCCACAGCCAAAAAATAGCATTGTGATGGTAGCCGACTCAACCGGCAAAGAGCAAATGTATCACATAGGTGACAAAATTAATGACGGCCAAGTACTTAAAATCACTAAAAATCAAATGGTTGTAATTCGCGGTAACGGCCAGCAAGAAACATTCTTCTTACGTAAGATGGAAAAGCTCAATCCAGGACTTCCATCATGGGATTTTGCCATTAAGAAGATCGATGATGCTCTCTATCACCTTGATCCGGTAGAAATTTTAAAAGAGATCACCAGCATTGGTGAGGTAATTGAAGCACTTGATTTATGCGGTGCATATAAAGATGGCAAATCAATTGGTCTCTTAATAGGATCAATTAAACACCATCCACTAGCAGAGAAGCTTGGCTTGGCCTCGGGAGATATTATAACCAAAGTTAACAGCCTACCAGTCACCGACTCAAAAGAGCGTATTGCGGTGTACGATGCTATTGCCGAACTTTCAATGGGTGGCTACATTCACGTTTCGGTAATGCGTAGCGATAAATCATTAGAGCTTTCCTATCTCTTAAAACGGCTTGAGCGTCCATCACCATTTAGTTCATCAAGCGGCGATACTAAAGATGGTAAAGACACACAGGGATCAGACCTATTTCAGTTAGGTAAAGATGCTCAGCGGCAGCAAAATCGTCGTCGTTTTGACCAAATTCATCGGACCTCAGAACAGCATGACGCCGCTATATCTGAAATGCGCAAAAAAATGCTCGATGATATGCGTACCCGCGCTCCAAATAGACGTGTATTATGAGTGAACGAAGGATATAAGAAGTATGAATAAAAAATTTATTTTTACCATTGCACTCATTGTCTGCGTTCAAGCGTATCCACAAAAAATGTTTGACGATTTTCTGTCGGCACAAACGCCCTCATTAGAAAATAGATTTGATGATGATGTACTCGCAGCCACACCATCTCTAAGTTTAGGCAATGAATCGGCACTCACCAAAGAAGCACAGAGAAATCCGGATCTTTTTGGCCCTGTTGATGAAAAAAAAGATGTGTATTTAAATTTTGAAAACGCCGATCTAAAAAATTTTGTTGAATATATTGCCGACATCAAAGGCATGAATATTATTCCGGACAAGTCGATTGCCGGCAATAAAATCTCGCTCAACTTTCGCAATCCAGTAAGTAAGACCGGCGCATGGAATACGTTCCTTACCGTACTTGAAATGGCCAACCTCAGTATCGTAAAGGTTGGTAACCTGTATCGCGTAATAACTAAAGATAAAAAATTTAAACTGCCGCTGCCTACCTTTATTGGCGTCAATCCAAACACGCTTCCTGATTCTGATGCCACAATTCGCTACATAGCAATGCTCGACAATATTCCAGCTCAGGACGTAAAAAATCTTCTACAAAGCATGCTCAGTCAACCGACGAGTCTTCTCGATCCACCAAATATTAATGGGTTCATCATTACCGACTGCTCCTGCGTTATAAAAGCGGCGATGCAGGTACTTAATGAGCTCGACCAAACCGGTGTTGAAGAATCGGTTTACGTCATTCCATTAAAAAAAGCCAACGCGAGTGATGTAAAAACATTGTTTGAAACACTTATTACCACCAAAGACTCAAACCCCTTAGCGAAACTTCTTGGCAAGCCGCAAGACTCAAGCGAATACTTTACTCCTGGTACTCGTATTATTGCCGAAGATAGAACGAATAAACTTATCTTATTGGGACAGCGACAATCACTCGAAAAAATAAAAAACTTCATCACTGAACATATCGATACCGATCTCAAACAAGCAAAATCACCCCTCAGGATTTACGACCTACAAAACGCTAACGTAACCGACATTGTTACCATCCTGAAAAGTGCAACCGATTCATCGCAATCATCTGCTGCCGGCAAGCAGGCCGCTACTTTTGGTGCAATTCGAGATGGAGCAAAATATTTTAAAAATATGACCTTTCAGGCCGATAAAGAAGGGAATCGATTGCTTGTTTCTTGCACCGAAGATGGTGACTGGGATCTCCTAAAGGAGACTATAAAGAAATTAGATACCGCACAGCCACAAGTTGCCATGCAAATGCTGATTGTAAGCATCAGCGCAACGGCACTCACGCAGCTCGGCGGGCAGTTTCGTAGTCCAAACCAAAATAGTGTTGGCGGCGGCATAAACTTTCAAACAGCAGCAGTATCACAACCGGTATTCACTACCGACAGCTCCGGCAACACACAAAGTGTTCTTGGTAACATGCTCAATTCGCTTGCGCTAGGACGAGGTATGACTGCAGTAAGTCTTGGTAACGCTGGTGGCAGCAATGGAGTCTGGGGTGTATTCAATGCCATTAAGCAACAAACCGATGCCACCATATTATCCCAGCCCTTTGCCGTTGCCGCTAACTGCACCGAAACAAAACTCTTGGTCGGTAGTACCAGTTATATTACTACACAGTCAACCGGTGGTGCTGGCGCTATTTCCGGTAAAACACCGGCCGATGCAAATACTACCATTACATTTACCCCACAAGTAAACAGCGAAGGTGTCATTCGTTTAAAAATTACGGCCGACATTAAAGAATTCGTTCCTGAATCGGCCAACTTAAGCACACAATCAAAGTACCTTGATACGGTTGTTACCGTAGCCAACGGACAAGTTTTGGTTATCGGTGGTTTTATTCAAACCAAAATAACCGATAACGGAGGTCAAACCCCACTTCTAGGCTCCATTCCTATCTTGGGATGGATTGCTAAGAACCTTTCTCGTACCGTTGAAAAAAGCTACCTCTTTCTATTTTTATGTCCAACCATTCTAAAACCTCGCACATCCCCCGGCATCGGCACGTATAGCAAAATGTGTCTTCATCAAGCGGCAAAAGAAGTGGAAGAAACAATTAAAACAACAAAAACAAATGACCCTATCCACAACTGGCTCTTCAACTCAAGTGGCGAAAATTATTCACATAAAGTGATCGACTTCGCTAACGCACGCTATCAGCCCAATACGGTCGATATTCGCTACGATCCTTACTACCGCAGTTCGATGGCAGATACTGGGAAACAGGCCCCTCCACTAAAAATAGATGGTGAATCATCGTCGCCAGGGGCATATATGCAAACCCAGCATATGTATTCTGATGAAGCAAAGATTCAAGAAAAATCAACAAAGGTGGTTGGCGAAAAGGTGGCAAAGGAGGTAGAAATGCCACAGCAGCCACTAGAAAATAAACCGCTAAAGAAAAAGGAATCCCGCAAGAAGCCTGAGAAGGTTATCTTTGACCCACAAAGGGAAGTGATAAGAGATGACAACGACGTAATAGCCGCTATTGAAGCTCCATTGCCAGCGCCAACGACCGCAGGGCATCTCGCACCCGAACCGGCAAACATTGCAATGTTTGATGTAGATACTGCACTCGCTGAAAAGCGATCAAGATTACGCTCACTTCTTGCACAAGGCTCACTGGGAGACCTGCTTACTAAGCCGGCAACACAATCATCACCAATTAAAGAGATGACAGAAGAAGAGTTTAATGCATCGTATGAAATCGAGCCGGAAATCGAAACCGTGCCTGAATCAACACCTGTGGCACAAGATTCATTTACACTTACCCGACGAAATGGCATACAAAACCTCTTTGCTACAAGCAATCAAGGCGAAGTAAACACATCTTCACTAAATCGACCTGCAAGTAGTGGCCTACAATCACTGTTTGGAGGTAAATAATTATGCTGATACTGAAAAACCTATTTTTCCCAAGGCTCTTGCATAACAAGCCACTGTTTCCTATCCGTCGCGTTGCCATTCACATCGAATCAACAACCATTCATGTTGCACATGTTCAGGATACACGTACAAAGACAATAATTACTGCTCTTGAGGAATATCAAATTAACCCGGGTGACGCACGCACATACACGCAACGCCTCGTTGCTACCTTAAAAAAAATAGCCCCTAAAATAGAAAAAAATGCAGAGATTATTGTTACCTTTCCTTCATCAAAAGTGGTAGTAAAAGAGCTCACGCTGCCGTTTCTCGATGAAGAAAAAATCCGCATGGTTATCGAATATGAAATAGAGGCAGTAATTCCCTTTAAGCTGGAAAATGCGGTAACCGATTTTATCATTCTCAGCCGCAGTGAAGTTAAAGAATCATCCAATGTATTGGTTATCGCTGCACAAAAAGAAGAAGTCAAAAAAATTGTAGACGCTCTTCATAAGGCCGATATAGAGCCTCACCAGATTACTATTGATTTATTCAGTATCATCTCACTTTTCGGCCATATTCCTACCTATAGCAAACTTAAGCATGCCTATGCAGTTGTTGATATGGGCCCCCAGTCAACACGAATCGCACTTATCAACAGCCAAACCATGATCGCCACCAGAACGCTCTTGCAAGGATCGGAGCTCCCTACAAAAATTAATGATGATGAAATCGGACAACCCATTGATTTAGCAACACATCATAGTAGATTATTCAGCGAGATTAGCTTCACGTTAGATTCTTTTGAAATCAAGCAGTCAAGTGTTCCAGAGATTGAAAAACTCTTTTTTATTGGAACACCAAGCGTGTTCAGCGGCTTTGAGGAATACGCAAAAAAAGCTATCCATTGCCCATGCGAAGTTCTTGCAACCGAACAAATAACAACTAATCCAACCATACAATCAAAAATCTCATTGCAGCCCGCTTCATGGCAAACCTACAGCCGCGTTCTTGGCGCTGCATTGGTCTCTCCTGCGTACGAATCATTCACCCTTCGCCGCAAGGAACTGGAGCTATCACCACGCCCGTTAATACAACAGCAGTTGCTCGCCGGCATTATCCTCTTTACTCTTGCCCTAGGTGCCCTGGGACTTCAGGGGTATTTTCAAGTCGAGGAAGGGACTGAGCAAATAACACTCCTCGAGGAGCGTGAAATCAAACGGCTGCGCTCAGCTCTCCCAACCGATCATCCCGGCACAAAAAAGAAAACTATTAAAACATTGGCTCGAGAAGTCGAAACATATGTGCAAGAACAGGAAGAATTATGGTCGGCCTTTGCCACTCAGCGCTTACGTCCCCTAGAGATATTGCAAGAACTCACCATACTCTTCAATAAAAAGAAGTTTGATGTTGATATTGAGCACATTATCATTAGTCGCAACGATGCGCCAAATCCTATTGAAATCAAAGGAGTGTTTCGTTCAAAAACAGGCAAGGAAGATTTCAAGCATTTCACCGAACTAGCTGATGATATTGGCAAGCTCGCCAAGATGCTCGTATTAACCGAAGAAATTGATCCATCTCAGCTACCGGACAAGGGAGTTAGTTTCACTGCTCACTTTAAATTGCGCGAAGGGGCATTATGAGTTTTTTAGAAACCATTGCTGACACCATTTCACAGCAAACTAAGAAGCAGCACAAAATCTTTATCCTCACCATCGGCTCGCTTCTTTCTCTGTCACTTATTGGTATCGTCTATTTTTTATACGCACAGCGAGATGGGGACATCCAAACCATAACCTCACTCTATGAACAAATAAAAAAGAACGACTCACTGATGGCAAAAAGTGAACGCACAAAAGCGGAAGAAGATCGTGTTCAAGCACTCCTTGAAAGCTATAAGGGGTTTAGCATCAAAACATTTTTTGAAACACTCACTTCAGAACAAAAAATGAAAGCCGAGACCGGATGGGAGACCGCAACTTGCAATATTGAGGGTAATGAAACCTTTGATGAGATCGTGCTTGCCGCTACCTTCAAGGGGCAGACAACGCAAACATTAGTAAGTCTACTGAATGCACTTGAAACACATGAAAACGTCTACATAAAAGAGCTAGAAATAAAAAAAGAAGGCAAAAAGAACATCACTTTCGATCTCACAATAGCAACCAAAAAACGTAAACAATTCTGGGAAGATTAGGCCATGATGGGACATCGCTATTTATCACTTCTATGTATGTGTATGTTGATTGCGTGCTGCCTGGCTGCAAAAGAAGAGGGTACGCAAGGGTCGGTGCAAAAGTTCTCATTTAAAAAAGAAAAAAAGGCTGATGCTTCTGAAACTCGACAAAATGATGCAGTAAAGACAATAACACTAAAGTCGGACAGTCCCGTTACACCACAGGAAGGCACAGCGAGTGAAAAAACTCCCTCAAGCGACCAGCCTGCTGAGGGAACGATTTACTTTAATTTTGATAATGCATCGCTTACCACGGTACTTAATTATCTGGTTGATCGAAAGAATATGGACGTTATTCCACACAAGGATCTTCAGAACATCAAGGTAAGTCTTGTCTCGCGTGAACCAATGTCACTTGCTGAGGCATGGGAAACGGTGCTTGTATTGATGGAGGCAAACAGCTTTACCATTGTGAACGTCAATGGAATTAACCGAGTTGTTCCGCTCAACGCCTCATCTCAAAACTCATTACCCTGCTATAGCTCGATTCGCGGAACCAGGCCACAAGACCTACCTGATACTAACGCCATATGTCGCTACATTTATTTCTGTAAAAACTTAAAGGTTGATGTCGCTTCAAACATTATTTCGCCCCTTGTAAGTGACAAAGCGGTACAGGTTAACCCAACATTGCAAGCATGTATCATTACTGATAACTGCAATTATATTAAATCGGCACTTCGTATCGTAGAAGAACTAGACATAAACGGGATGCGACAAACTATTAAGATTCTTCAATTAAGGCATACCAACGCCGATCAACTTGCAAAGCTCTTGAACGAACAGATCGTACAGGGTCAGCAGCAAGATAATTCTAAAATTCGTATCATTGGTGAAGAGAAGAGGCGTGAAATGTCGTTCTTCTCAAAAGATACAAAAATATTCTCAGAGCCTATGCACAATCGCCTCATATTTATGGGTATGGAGGATGCCATTAATCGCATAATAAATTTCATTAATAAGCACCTTGATGTACCACTTGACGCTGCAAAATCACGGCTTCGCATTAAAGAACTCAAATACTACAGTGCACCAGCTATGAAAGAGTTGCTTGATCAAATGATTACACCGCCAAAGGGGCTCGGTGGCACGACCGGACTTGTCGAAGGGGAATACAAATTTTTCCAAGATGTTGTTATCACACCGGAAACGCCAAGTGGCAGCGGCGGTACCGTTTCAGGAACCGGAAACAGATTAATCATTTCTTGCAATCCTGAAGACTGGCAACGTCTCTCTACATTCATAGACCAAATAGATAAGCCACAACCACAGGTTGCGATTGAAATGATGATTGTTGACGTGGAAATTGATGATGAAATTGGGCTCGGGGGTAAGTTCAGAACACCAAATGGCCTCCTGGGCAATAACATCAATGCTTCCTCTTTTATGCTTGATAGCGCAAGTACTAGCTTAAGTACGGTACCAACCAACGTGCTTAATAACATAGCACTCGAGCCAAACTCATCTATCATATCGTTTGGTAATGCGTCATCAGACAAGATCTGGGGCGCTATTCGTACCATGTATGGCATTAGCCATAGTAATGTCATTTCACAGCCCTACCTGGTAGCAAATAATAACACCAAGGGCACGGTAAAATCTTCAGTAACGCACTTGATACCAACCGTTCAAACAAACAATAGCACACAACCGGTGCAAACAGATGTGCCACAATCGGCCGATATCACCGCCCAAATTACCCCTCATGTGAACGCCTCCGGAATTATTAAATTGGAAATCCGTATAACCGTAGACGAATTTAAATCGGCAAAAGACTCCAACGCCGATAAAACAAACAGAGAAATCACTATACAAGCCGTATCTATGGCGGCTGGCGAAGTTTTAGTTCTCGGTGGACTCGCAAACAGTAAGCATGCAAATTCCACCTGGGCTGTTCCTATTTTGAGCGCCATCCCCATTTTAGGAAATTTATTTAGAGACAGGACTCGAGAAACCATCAAATCAAATCTCTACATATTCATACGACCAACAGTGATAAAGCCGCACTTTAACCTAGGGGCCGATGAATATACACAACTAAAACTTGATTATGCAAAATACCAAGTTTTAACCAGTGATGACTCCTCACTAAGCCAAGATCCAATTCAGCGCTATTTATTTGCCCCAACCCATTATAATATGAAGCAAAAGGCTATAGATAATAAAACAAATCGAATGCCAGTCATTGATGACTTCGCTGAACGTCGTCACCTTCCTAATGAAGTAGAAATGGCCAAAGACCCGCTCTTTCATAAGATTCAGGAAACATCCGATATCACCTATGAACCAGAAGAGGGATTTGCATCGATGCCTCACGTTAATCCATCCGAGTACACTACGCCAGGGATTTTTGAAAATCTAATGTTTGACGACCTTTTCAATGAAAAAAGTCAAAACACTAACACCCCGCAACTACTTGGGAAGCGACAGTCGCCCTTGCGCACTCAGTAATGCCACAATGCGTACTTGATGTACTTCACACCGTAGGTTTTTTACTTGCTAGTGGATTGATTGGCACCAGCTTTTTTATATACACACAGACTGAGCGTGTTCATGTATCCATCCTAACACCCCTATCACCACTGTTCTCAGTAGGAGCAACCCTTGGCGGCATTGGCCTGTACCACATGCTCTCAGGCTATTGCTTCTTTGCACTCCTAGCTGCCATAGGATTCGCATGGCATGCTTTTTACCGTACGAGAAATTATATTCCCTTACATGCTGCTGCCTGTGCGCTTTGTGCCGTAATGACGCTCTGTGTGGATCATCATCAATTTACCGAAAAAAAAGATCTCTTGCTGCAAGGGAGACACACACTGCACGGGCTCGTCATTGATCGTAAACAATGGGCACACCGACTTAATGCAACGGTAATAACTATTAACCTCACCCATCTGGATTATGCACCCACTAGCGGCCAATTTAAATTTTTTGTTTACACTAACCCATCAATAACAGTGGGTGATTATGCGATCTTTTTTCATACTACCGCATCGCCAGCCCCTCAAAAGAAAGATTTTCTCTCATATGCACTGCGTGACCACTCTCTAGGCTCTTGCTTTACGCCAATACTACAAGCACGAATATTCCCCACCAAGTCTTATTACAGCCGCTGGATTTCGTGGTGGTACATCTGGCGGGAAAACCTCTATAGATCACTACAAGAAACTATTCCAGCTATACCATTCACGTACATATCAGCACTCTTTTTTGGCAACAAAGAATGTGCTGAATTCTTAGACATTCGTGCAAAGTTCACTCGCTGGGGACTAACTCATTATTTAGCTCGCTCCGGTCTTCATATTTCATTACTCATCACTCTTTGGGTGGGAGTATTCCGATTCATCCCTCTCCCAATCACATTAAAAGCACCGATTTTATTCGCCATACTCTTTCTCTACGACCATCTTTCGTGGGCAAGCATCTCATTTAACCGAGCACTGTGGCTTTGGTTTTTTTATTTAGGAAGCTGGCTCGTAAAAGCAACAGCAACCCCACTGTTTGGCCTTTCTCAACTCTCATTAGTAATCCTACTCTATAATCCCTGGCAATCAGGATGTCTTGATTTTCAATTGAGCTTCTTATTGACCATGATTCTTATGATATATGGCTACTATCATCAACAATCGTTTCTCCTGTCTTATTGCGCCAAGAAAAAGAAATAGGGTATACAAACGGTTCCCTTTTTGTTTCTTTGCGTAAGGATGTTTATGCTACATAGCTTTCTAATCTGCTTGCATGTGTTTTTAGCGCTCTGTTGCCTTCCTTCGCTTGGCAGCGCAAAAACAGGACTGCATACAAACCCTCAAAGAGAACGTGCAACCGATACTTATGTGCTACCAAAGACACCGGCGCATAAAGAAATTACTCGCGAACTCTCTCCACAAAATCAGCAAAAAGAATGGAATATTTTCATCTATATTGCCGGCAACAACAACCTCTATCGCTTTATTGAAACCAACATACAGCAGGCATTGGCAATTGGATCAAACAGCTACATTAATATCGTCATCCAAGTCGATAAGTTTGGCTCCCAAGAAGTAACTCGCTCATTGATACAAAAAAATAATGTTGTTACCTACTGGCGCTCGTCAGATGTACCACAAGCCGAGCGAAATGCTCACCCAGAACTCTACAACAGCGGGTCGGTACAAAATTTTACCGACTTCCTGCAAAGTGGCATGCAAAAATTTAGCGCAAAAAAACAATGCGTCATCGTATGGAATCACGGCTCTGGCGTGATTGATCCTGCTGGTTGGCGCCAGCCACTCAATATCGGCATTCCACCGCTCACGCGCGGCATGGCATTCAACGATAAATATGGCTATTACCTCTCAAATCAAGACCTTTCTCAGGCCCTGACAACGGTATCAAAAACCTGCTTAAACAACAAACCAATTGACATTCTTGGGCTTGATCTTTGCGTATGTGGGCAAATAGAAATCGCGGCACAAGTTAAAGGCGCTGTTCAATACGTTGTTGCATCACAAGAGGTAGAGCTTGCTTATGGATGGAATTACACAAAAGCGTTCACTCGCGTATCAAAAGAAATCCGCACACCACTTGAATTCTCCATTGATATCATAAATGCCTATCGAGAAGAATATATTAGCACTATGCCCGACTATACCCTGGCCGTGTATGACCTCACCCAGAAGCCCCTTGGAGGACAGAGCACCTATTTTGAATTACTTGAGGAATGCATAAGTGATATCGCCCTCAGACTTATTATGCTTATGCGTAGCTCACAAAAAAACCTTATACGACAAGTGCTCAGCGATATCCGCAAAAAAAGAACTCTCTGTTGTGATTTTTACTGCAACGAATATATCGATCTACACTTGTTTCTCATTAGTTTGCAAAATAGCTTCCGGCAGGTCCTCAACCTAAATGATTTCCGCCACAATTATCCGGACACTGCACGTAAGATTCAAGACACCATTAATCGCTGCGTACATGCGCTAGAATTTTTGTACAAAGTGGTACCATTCTATAGCTCTGGCATCGCATTTTCCGGCAACCCAATGCGCGCAAGGGGCATCTCCATAGCCTTCCCACTCCGTATGGTACACCCCTCATATTACAAAACTACTTTTGGACAAAAAACCGAGTGGGTTAATTTCTTAAAAGAGTTTCTCCTCGCAAAATAGCCTCCGCCTTTCATTGCGACTGTGCTAGAATTGTCCACACATAATAATGATGGACTTACTCTGTATGCAGAAAGAAACATGATGGAAGTATTCCTAAAAAAAACGGTTGCGGAGCGCCTAGCATATCTTTTTACCCATGAGGGCAACCCCCTTAACGAAGCCCCTGCAGAGCGACTCGCGCGCCTCAGAAGTTACTACAAAGACTGTCAACGATGCCCTCTTGCCGCCGAAGGGAGAGCACAGGTCGTTTTTGGCGAAGGCTGCCCAACCGCACGCGTACTTTTTATTGGAGAGGCTCCTGGAAAAGAAGAGGACCTTCTCGGAAGACCATTTGTCGGGCGCTCTGGGCGATTACTTACACGTATGCTTGATAAGCTAGGCCTCACACGAGATGTTGTGTACGTTGCAAATACGGCCCGCTGCAGGCCACCAGAAAATCGACAGCCAACACCGGAAGAAAGCGGCACCTGCATTAGCCACATACTTCTCCGCGAAATAAACATCATTAGACCTCAGCTCATTTGCACGCTTGGCGCCACCGCAACCGGTGCGCTTTTGGACATCAAACAAAGCCTCTCGTCGCTGCGAGGAAAAATTATACAGACAGAGTACTTTTCAATAATGCCAACATATCACCCGGCCTATCTCCTCAGAAATCCGCCAGCCCAAAGTATCGTCGAAGCCGATTTCTTGAAAATTATCGCGTTTTTGGATGGCAAATAAAAAGTCGTGCGGCTATATGATGTTCTCCAGATGTCTCACTTGTAACGATTGCACTGTCCGAGTAGGAATGTGGATAACTCTGTGGATAACTTGTGGATAACTTGTGGATTGGATGTGGATGACATTCGAATGGCGCGTGCCTGAGGAGCAATGCAAGGACCTGCGCTGGATTTGAGCCACCAGAGCCATTATTGAGAGGGTTGCAAAAACTTATCCACAAGTTATCCACACCAATCCACAAGTTATCCACATAAGCCGAAATCCTAAAAATGCCCAAAAACGCAGGGGTTTTACGGCCGAAAGGCGGAGTTATCCACATTTTTCCCTTCCCCTACTATTATTAATACTAAAAACGTATGAAATAAAGTAGTTATAGGTAACCCAAAAAATTGAAAAAAGCCGTTACTTCACTTTCTGTGCAAAATCGGTAGACTAGTACCCATAACAGAGTGTGCTGGTATTTAGACTTCCGGGGCGATAGATTGAGGCTCCGGATTTTTCTTTAAGCGTAATTGGAGTTTATAGCGTGAAGCTTGATGAAGTCATAGAATCGTTACTCGAGGAGCGAAACCTCGATCGAGAGAAGGTTATTGCGGTTATTCGAGACGGCGTTTTGACGGCGTATCGGAAAAAGTTTCCTGACCTGGCGTTCCAGGCTCGCTATAACACGAAGACAGGCCAAGTAGAAGTTTTGGTAGAGAAGACCGTTGTTTCTGGTGTTCCTGCGTCTTCGGCTGAGATTCCGTTGCGCAAGGCAAGAATTATTGACGCCAGTGCAGAAATTGGCGGGACCGTTCTTGAGGCGTTTGACCAGTCGGTTGGGCGTATCGAGATGTCTGCGGCGCGGCAGTTTATCGCTGGCGGTATCCGTGGCGTAGAGCAGCAAGCGGTCTATGATGAATTCAAAGACAAAGAAGGAACTATCATTAACGGTCGAGTCCATAAGCGTGAGCGCGCTGGGTATGTGGTTAAAATGGGTGAAACAATGGCTTTCCTCCCGAAATCGTGTACAATCCCAGAAGAGAACTTGCGCATTGGTTATCCGGCGCGAGCCTTGTTGAAAGAAGTTTTACCAAGCGCCCGCGGGGACCATCAGTTAATTTTAGATCGTGCATCGAGTCAATTCGTACAAAAGCTTCTTGAGCTTGAAATTCCTGAGATATTTGAGGGAGTTGTCGAAATTAGACAGGTGGTGCGTGTTCCCGGGTATAAATCGAAAGTTGTTGTTTCATCAAACAGCAAAGAGATTGACCCTGTGGGGACTTGCGTTGGGGTTGGTGGGGTTCGTATCCGACCAATTCTGAAGGAGCTGGGGCAAGAGAAGGTAGACCTTATTGAGTTTACGGAAAATCTCGAGCAGTTGGTTGCCGAAGCGCTTAAGCCGGCTGAAATTGACCGTGTTGTGGTTGATGAAGATCACGGACGGGCTACTGTGTGGCTTGCGCAAGATCAGCGATCATTCGCTATTGGCAAGCAAGGGCAAAACATAGCACTTGTTTCTCGCTTGACCGGGTTACATGTTCAGCTGCAAGAAGATACAGCACAAAAAAAATTGGCTGCCGGTGTTGACGAATTAGAAGCAATACACGGACAGTCGGAAAACAAGACAGAGGAGTAGTCATACGGTATGCGTATAAGCGAGTATGCTAAAGAGCACAATTTACAGCCGCGCGACGTTGTTGATACGTTGAAGCAAAATGGCCATCAAGTGACCGATCAAAGTTCGGAGCTAAATGGTGACATGACTGCACTTCTTGATCGAACGATTGGTGGCAGTAATTCTCGACCGCGTGGCCCTCGTCCTGGGGGTGATGCCGGTGCGCGAGGTCCTCGTCCGCCGCGTCCGGTTGGTGATCGATCCAGTACTGCGCCTTATGCGCCGCGCACGCCACGTCCTGCCGGTGCCACTGGCGATGCAAAGCCTGAAGCTGGCGCTACTACATGGCGTCGACCAGCTACTGCTGGGGGGCGTCCTGAGGCTACCGCTGGTGCAGCGACTGCTCTTGTTGATAAAAAGACGAGTACCAAGAAAGGTGCTGCGCCTAAAAAGCGAACGGCTAAAAAAGAGAAAGACGACACCGACGTCGAAGCAACGACTGTACAACAAAGCAATCGCACAAATCGTGAGACGATTATTACTCCGCCGTTGGTTGAAAGCGTTATTGTTAAAGGCGATATGCCATTGATTGAAGCGGCAGAATTGTTGCGTAAGCCGATCAGTGAAGTTATTTTTGTCCTGCTTAAAAATGGTATAGCCAAGAATGTGCATGCCATTGTTACGCCGAGTGATATGGCTATTTTGGGTACTGCATTCTCAATAGGCATAACGGTTGAAGAGGCGCCTAAGCAAAAGCATTCGGCCTCTGTTTCTGCCGACAAGAAAACTAACTCCATCGAGGCACATGGTGAGCAGCGCTTGCCGATTGTTGTTGTTATGGGGCATGTTGACCACGGTAAGACGACCCTGCTTGATTATCTCCGCAAAACAAATGTTGTTGCCAAAGAAAAGGGTGGAATCACCCAGCATCTAAGTGCGTATGAAGTAAAGACCGGCAACAAAAGCTCGATTTTCCTTGATACTCCTGGCCACGAAGCGTTTTCCGCCATGCGGACCCGTGGAACTCGTATCACCGACATCGCGGTTATTATTGTTGCGGTTAATGACGGGCTTAAGCCGCAAACAATTGAGGCCATCAAGTTGGCTCAACAGGCCGCTGTGCCGATCGTTGTTGCGATTAATAAAATTGATAAATTGGATTCAGAAGCTCAGCTTGAGACCATACGTACGCAGCTTGCACAGCACGGATTAACGCCTGAAGAATGGGGTGGGGATACGGTATGTGTAAAAATTTCGGCCAAGACCGGCCAGGGGGTTAATGACCTTCTTGATATGCTTGGGCTTGTTGCCGAGATGCTTGATTTGAAAACGACAACCAAGCTTCCAGCTCGAGCGTTTGTACTTGAGACTCGCCAACTAAAAGGGCATGGGCTTGCGGTGACAGTAATTTGCCGAGAAGGCATTTTACGCCGCGGAGATCATTTTACTTGTGGCCAAACAACTGGAAAAGTTCGCTTATTAATCGATAGTTATGGCGCTTTTGTTGACGAAGTTGGCCCTTCGATTCCGGTTCAAGTTATCGGATTTGATGAGGCTCATGGGCTTGGTGATTATCTTGACGTAGTAAGCGCTGCTGAATATCAAGAAGCTCGTGCAAATGCGCATAATCGTAAGCCGGCTACCATGTCGACTTCATCGAAGCAGGGGCAATCAGCCGATACACCAGGGCTCCGCCTTATGTTTAAGGCAGATGTTCAAGGTTCGTGCCAGGCCATTATTGATGCGATTGGCAAAATGGAGCAGCATGCAAAAAATAACTCGATTCGCATTGAGTTGTTGTCATGTGAGGTGGGTCCTATAACTGAGAGCGATGTGATTCGTGCCTCAGATACCGGTGCTATACTTTTTGGCTTGCATGTGCGTGCTGATAAAAATGCACAGGCAATGGCTAAAGAGAAGCGGGTAGAGATCATTCTTCATGATATTATCTATCATCTTTTTGAGCAGATTGAGGCGCTTATCAAGACCGAGCGTCGTAAAATTATCCACTTGGTTGAGGCCGGTAAAGCTGAAGTACTTAAAGTGTTTCCAATCAAGGGACATAAGGTTATTGCTGGTTGCATGATCAAAGAAGGTATTCTTAAGATTGGTGACAAGGTCGTTTGCACTCGTTCTCGTCAGGAAATTGGAAGCGGCAAGGTTATTACCTTGCAACGTGATCGTAAAGAAGCCAAGGAAATCTATGCTGGCAACGACTGCGGTTTGCTTACCGATTCATTCCATGATTGGGCAGTGGGCGATCGTATAACGATCTTTACGCATCAACAAGAAGAAGAGTAATCCATACTTATGGTGTGTCATCTCCAAACGAGACTTCTTGGCTAGCGCTTGGGGTAATCGGTATTGGAAGGGGCATGTTCGCCTGAGGTGTTGTTGCAACCGGGTTGACCGGTATCGCTACAGGCTCGGGAGTGGGAGCTTCGCTGCTTAATGGGGCTGGTTTGCTTTTGGTGGATTTCTTTGGCGTTGATAGCGTGCTGCCACTTTCGGCTAGCGCAGAAGGCGCTGCAGGGATTACAATGGTAGGTAGTGGGTTTTGAAAAGCGAGCGCTTTAAGTGTGGCGCTTAGTTTTGTTGCTGCGGCAATGTATCCGTTAAGTGCTTTTTCATGTCTGACCTTTCTCTTTATCATTTCCGGTGTTAATGATGTACCTGCAGTTTCTGCGGGCGCAGCCGGTATGTTGTTTAGCCAGGTGTTTCCCTCATTAATTTTATTTGTTAGGTATTGAGCCGATGCAGCTGATGTGCTTGAGCCAAAATAGGATCGCCATTCATCGGCGCGCTGATTAAGAAGGTTGTCGATTGAGTTGTAGGTCATTTTGAAGCAATGTAAGACGGTATTACCTATATCTGCCGCTTGCATGGTTAGGTTGTCAAGCGAGGCTTGAAGAGCGCTAAAAGCTGGTGGTTGTGCGGGGGGGGTAGCGGCTTGTGGAGCCGGCTGAACTTGTGGTTGTCGCATTGCTTGCACTCTAGACGCAGCAATTTGCATAGGGGTGATGAGTAGGAGAATTGACAGTAAAAAAATCAGCATGACTTAGCTCCCGCCCCGATTACTTCTGGTGATAACTGTCAGATGTGGCACCAGAGCCAAGCGTTACACTAACTAGATATGTGTTGGTAAGTGTCTGCTTAAACGACGCATAGTTTGGCGACGTAAGCTTTTCGCTATTAATTGGTCCGGCATTTGCACTAAGCTCGGCTATTCTTTGGTTGAGCACGGTGACAAGTTGTTGTACGTCAAGGCTATTTTTATCTGCTTTCGCTATATACCCATTAAGCAATGAGAAGTAATTATCTCCGCTCTTGATTGTTGTGCTGTAGCTTCCGGGAGTAATTGGGCTGCCAAGAAAGGTCATAAGCGTTTGGTTTGCGTTTGCATTGACCATTGTTGCAGTACCAAGGCTGAGCACGGTTAATAGGAACGAGAGACATACAGATGATCTAAGCATGGTTTTGCCCTTCATGAAAAAAGCTTTCTACTTATTGTAAATAAGCTGACTGTTCATAGAATACAAAAACTGCCCTATTTGGCGCAATGGTTTTAGATAGAAGCGATAAGGCCGACCTTATTTTTTCGTGGTTTTGCGATACCGGCTATGATGCTGTCAAGACAGCTTTGTGAGCAGGTATAATCATACGCCTCACGGCATTTGAGGCAGGAGATGAACTGTTTATTGCAGAGCGTGTTCATGCAGTTGGTATAGGTGTCGGCCGGCTCATGGCAGACATCACAATCGGTTAAGATATCGTCATTGACTTTGAGTGCAATGCGATCATCAAAGACATAGTTTTTACCGCGGAAAAATCCGTTTGGGTACTTTTCAACGTAACGACAGATTCCCCCCTTAATTTGATAGACCGCCTTGGCTACCTTTTTGACATTGAGGACCGCAGTGGCTCGTTCGCAGCGGATGCCCCCGGTGCAGTACATAAGAACCTCTTTGTCCTTAAAGGTCTCTAGGTTGTTTTCTATGTAAGCGGGAAAGTCGCGAAAGCTTTTAAGGTCAGGGATGAGGGCATTTTTGAATCTTCCAATACGGGATTCATAGTCGTTACGAGTGTCGAGAATAAGAAGATCCTTCTTCTCTTGAATGAGAGTATGCACTTCTTCAGGCGTCAAATGAGTACCGGTATCGGCAACCGTAAGGTTTTCGGGGTCAATACCAAGCGCAACGATTTCTTTTTTAACTTTTACCATAAGACGAGGAAAATCGTTGGCTGAGCCGATGCTTTCTTTTAAGTCGACATCGCCAAAGAGGGGATGGGCAAGAAATTCACTTTTAAATTGTCCGATTTCTTCTAGCGTACCGCCAACAGTGCCATTGATGCCTTCGGTGCCGATGAGTATGCGGCCCTTGAGATTGAGGCGGCCACAAAGCTCACGAATCCATTTGGCTACTTGTTCTGGGTATTCAATGGCAATGTATTTGTAGTATAGAAGAATGAGGCCGTTCATAAAAGCTCCTAAGAATCAATGTTTTTTAAGAAACAGGTTGGTAGTATAGCGAAAATTTGCTCGGTATGCATCTACCCAGTTCACATGAAGTTCTATATAATTCGACGACGGGATTAAAGTCTTTATTTAGGGTCGGAAATAACTATGGACATTGTAGCTTTTCAGGAAACTATTAATGCTTACTATGCCACGCACAAGAGGGCCTTTCCTTGGCGTGATGTGAGCAACCCCTACTATGTTCTTGTCTCGGAAATCATGCTGCAACAGACGCAGACATATCGGGTAGAGCCGAAATTTGAGCAGTTTATAGCGCAATTTCCTACCATTAATGATCTTGCAAGTGCGCCATTGGTTACCGTGCTTTTTGCATGGCAAGGCCTTGGCTATAACCGTCGCGCGAAATTTTTGCATAAAGCGGCACAAGAGATTGTGGCCATACATAATGGCCATGTGCCTGCAGAAGTTCCTCATCTTCAAGCACTTTCCGGACTTGGATATGCGACTGCCTCTTCGGTGGCCGCATTTGCTTACAATGTTCCTACCGTATTTATAGAAACTAATATTCGGGCCGTCTTCCTACACTTCTTTTTTAATGGGCAGGACAACATACACGATAAGCAACTTATGCCGCTCGTTACCAGTGCACTTGAGGGCCAAGACCCGCGCCAATGGTATTACGCTCTGATGGATTATGGGGTCATGCTTAAGAAAACACACCCCAATCCAAGCCGTAAAAGTAAGCACCATGTAAAGCAATCTCGGTTTGAGGGGTCTGACCGGCAAATACGAGGAGCGATTATTCGTGTTCTAACGAGTGTTTCGTATTCATTACCTTATGATACATTGGTAGCGATGGTGTGCGAAGATGTGGGCCGCTCGACGAGCGATAAAAAACTGGCTACTATTGTCCGAAAGCTTGCTGATGAGGGTTTGCTTTCTGTTGATGGAAATGATCACGTTCAAATTTATGATCGGTCTGTATATGGTAAGTAACACGACAAATACGTGGCAGGGGGTTCGGGATACTGCATTTTGGGTTGCGCTCTATCGTGCGCGTGAGTCATTAAGAGCCGATCGGCTTTTTAATGATAGATGGGCGACACATTTAGTTGGAGAGGACAATGCGCGGGTTATTGAGAAGTTACCGCGCGTTTTTGCAAGTGAATGGAAGTATTCGTTGCGGACCGTTACTATCGATACTTTTATACAGAATGCGATTGACCGTGAGTTTATTGATGTTGTAGTGAACTTGGGGGCCGGGCTTGACATGCGCCCTTATCGTCTTGAGGTACCGTCACATATTGTGTGGGTCGAGGTGGATTTGCCCGAAATTATCGCTTATAAAGAAAAAAAAATAGCCTCTTTTACGCCGTATCCGATTCCTCATTGCCTCGTGAAGCGAATGGGCTGTGATCTTTCTAAAAAAGAAGAACAAGCAAAAGTGTTTAATGAGGTCGCAACATTTGGAAAACGGTGCCTCATCGTTACAGAGGGTCTTCTTATTTACCTTGAACAGTCGCAAGTAGCCCAGTTGATGAATGAAGTTGCCTCACATGGCGAAACTGTTTTCTGGGTTACCGACTACCATACTGACTTTATGGTTTCCTGGTACAAAAAAACGGCACAATTACTTCTTAGTCACTTAAAAATGACTTTTAAATTCTCAGTTCCTAAAGATAAGGGTGTGGCGTACTTTGAGCAATTTGGCTGGAAACCGGTTGCTGACATAAGCATGTTTGATGCTGCTTTTAAGTATGATCGCCGACCACCGTTTCTTGTGCGAGTTCAGGCATCGCTCGGCCTTGGTGGCCGAGGATCATATGTTCGTGCGATGTCTGGATGCTGCTTGCTTAAAAAAACAAAACTCACAGTATAAACTTTTGTGGCCGCGGGCTTCCATTTGCGGCGCGCAAATATCCTAAAGAAGTGGCAGCATTTTCTGCAACCTGTTGTCGGCTGCGAGTTGCTACCCATCGCTTGTTGATAGGGTATGATTGAATTCGTCCACCTGAACCTACAAATGCTACGCTGTTTTGAAGATTGTTCGCATACGCCGTTACATAGCGGTTATTTTGCGATGGCTGTTGAAACGTTAGTGCAAGAAAAGTTTCATCAACCGGCCCGGTAAATTGATACGTTGTTGGATTTATTTGTACCGCAGCGCGTCCATATTTAAGTATAGAGGTGTGTACCGAATCTGGCTGATTACGCAACATAAAGAGTGGCGGTGGTGCGAGTATTGAGTATTTACCGTTATCATCGGACCCGCCAACAAGTGGTGAAACGGTGTTCCAAATCGATACGACCTGTGGCGTTGCCTCACCGTTTCCATCACCAGGGACGATGCCTGCGCGCAAGAAGAGCACATTGCCGCCACCCATAATTGCATCCGGCTTATTTTTATTGAGAGTTATAATATAGTTTGCGCGAGGAGCTTGTGGGCCAAAGGCAAGCAGCGAAGCGTTGCTGCTTGCGCCGTTTGCGACGATATGGTGCCAAAAATTGCCGTTCAACAGATTTAGGTTAATGTTGTAGACGTTAAAAAGGCTGTGCACATTCCAGGCATTAAACTGATCAGGATCGGTGTCTGGATCGGTTGTCTCATCTGGGATTGAGCCGTTGATGTTACCGTTTTTATTAATGGTACCAACTCCAAACCCAACAAAACCTTCTCGTGCTATGTAGAATTGAGAATTGGTGCCGTTAAGGGTAAGGGTGAAATCTATTGAGGTTGGCCTTGGTATGAATGGGGCTGAGAAGGCACCATACGCAGGGTTTGATGAATTGTTTGGGTAGTTGTCAGAATCTAGATTATTGCTGCCGCCTTCAATAATGTTCCCAACTTGAAATCCTCCACCGGAAGTATTTTGATCACCAATAAGCCACTGACTTTGATCATTAAGTTCTATGGTAATGTCGGTAACATTTGAGGTGTAATCGGCTTCAATACCAACTAATGCAGAGCGCATAATGGTCGCTATAGCATTGTCTGAGAATTTAAGGGTTCCAATCCCAAGAATTTTTGTGCGTACTTGATCGGGACCATCTTGTGCGTTAGTCCATCGATCAAGGTCATAATTTTCCGGCCCTTGAAAAATAAGTTGTGCATTATCCTTGAACAGCAATGTTGGCGCAAGGTTGCGATTATTCGGTAGTACGTATGGAAGGCGCAATCGTGCATTAGGTTCGAAAACCAATTTCACTTTACCGCTAAAAACAATTTGTTGTCCACCCTCTACATCTCCTTTGCCAAACCCGGTAAGGTCTAGGGTGGTTCCTGCAGTCACCACGATCATTCGCTCGACATTTGAATAAAAAATAATGCGATGTCTGCCGGCAAGATCGGTGGGTACTCCGGGAATACATCGTGTTGGCACCCCAGAGCTCGATCCAAATCCTGGTGCAGGGCGTAAGAAATTTGGGCCTGAGATGAAAAGATCGCTGTTGAGCGTGATAAGTGAGTCACCATCCGGCGTTATCTCTGCGGCCCCAAGAACCGAAAGTGATTGGCCGGAGTCCATCGAGAGATTGCCGTTACCTAATGCCACGAGTGCATCTTTTATATACACACGTGAATAAGCCTCAGTCTTGGCCATATCAGGTAGGAGTAATTCTCGTACGTGATTGGTTACGTGCTCATTTGATCCGGTAGTAACAAAAGTGTTATTTGGGTATTGAGAATTTCCAGATGAGATTGATTGTTGTTGGTTTGATAATGTGGCGGCATCGGTCGTTGTAAGCCTTGAATGCATATAAGCGGCTGCCGTTGAGCTGGCGGTTGATTGCGAGTTCCCACTAAACCCTGGCGAAAAAGTACTCCCCGAGATGTTGAGTTGGGGCTCCAGAGCATCAAGAATGGTTTGGAGTGTTGTAAAAGCGGTGTTTCGATCATGCAGCGGAGAGCTATCTTCAGGATGAACATGATAATCGGTGTACCCATTATCAGAGAGGTAAGCTTCTATGGTTGATCTTATGGTATTAAACTTGCTGTTTATACAAAAAGTGATAGCGGCCGCAACCAATGTGGAAAAGAGGGTTGAGTTTGCATGTATATGGCTATACGTTACCAGGTTGTTTGCGAGGGCAGAAATGGTTGCAAGACGTGACGTTTGGCGGGCTTGTTCTTTCTCATCAACTTGTGTTTTTATGATTGATGGATCATTTGATCCATAAAGACTTACCTGCTGCTCAAACCGTTCAAGGATAAGTGGATTTATGAGCGCTAGTGCGACTCCGAGGTCGTACATAAAGGCTGCTTCTTCAAAAAAGAAATCGCCAAAGCCTGCGAGATCTTCATTGCCATCCTGAGAAACGAGAGATCTGACTGATGCGGTAATATTACCAATGTTTGACCGCTGTATGCTTAAGATATTGTTAATAGCGGTTTTCGTGGTGTTAATAAGAGCTATTTTTTGGTCGGCAGTGAGTGTTGAAGGATCTGCAGTAAGCAGGGCGGTAAATGCATTTTCAAGGTTTTGAGTTGTAGCATTATAGTGTAAGTAGCCGTTTGAATCAGAAGTACCTAGGATGTACGTAGTCGCACCCAGCTCAAAATTCGTATTAAGAAAGTGAGAAACCGAATGCCCGGCGAGAAGGGTATGAAACATGCCAGACAAAAGAGCCTGGGGCTTAAGTACCGTGTTGGTTCCGAGCGCAATGTCGATAGCTTCCAGGGCAGCTATTTTTTTATTGGCATAACTTGAGTCATTAGCCATGGTAATTAGTTTGGGTTTAATGGTTTGCCACACCCCTCCAAGTTGAGAAATTCTTAGGTAATCAGAACATTGATTGGCGAGAAGAGTAGCAGCCATCTGTGTAGAAAAATAGTCGTAAGAGTAGAAGGTGGGAGATATTCGTGTCGGGTCGCCGTTTGCAGAACGGAACGACGCATATTGGATAGTAGAAGGTGTTGCGCCATCGTCGATGGTATATTCAAACATTGTGTCGGTCGCATTTTGCACGAGCAATCCATTTATAGGGTCTCCAGTTCCTATGGCAATGTATCCATCATCGTAAGTTACCCAAAAAGTAGCATCGTCTGCCGGTCCAGGGTTGATTATTTGGGAGTAGAGCTCTTCATCACCCTTAAGAATAGTTACGCCAAAATAGAACTCTGGGCCAAATGACCCCGGTATTTCAAGAACAGAAAATTTGATTGTATAGACAGCAGTTCCATCAGTTGTAATTTCATCTGATAGCCCGATAGCCCCGTATGGTTTTCCTGCTGTGGTAGTTGAGAGGGTTATGTGAAAAGCACCCTTTCCTGGCGTAGAGAAGAATCCTTGCATTGGCAACCATGTCGAGAATAAAACAGAAGCTGAATAAAATGATGGGTTACCTGGATATGCGGATACAAGATTTTGCTGTTCAGATAGCAGCCATAAATTTCTGTGATAAAAGTCTTGTAAATCGCTAAAAAGAGGCAACAAGTTATTATACTGCTGATAACCTACCGAGTCGGTTGTTATGGAATCAAAACTGCTTTGCAGGGAGGCGAGAGTTTCTTTATTTGCCGCAATTCGCTCTTGCAGTCCAGCGATATCTGAATAGGGAGATGTCGATGTATTTTCGTTTAAGGCCAAGTTAGTAAAAAAACCGCTATAGCCCGCCATGGTTGGTGGAAGAAGTGGGAAAACATCGACGCCTGCCGTTGTGGGACTAGCGATGTGCCATACATTTGTTTCTGAATTCAATTCCCATCCTGAATCGGTTGTTATATACCAAAGATGGGTGGTTTGATCGTAGCGCCAATTTGAAGTAGCACCGAAAACAATCTTTTTTTGCATCGTGGGGAATGTCGTTGTCCCTGCCGCGGTAAAGTTACCGCTTGTGGTATTTTGCCAATATTTGGTAAATGTTTGTCCATTGGAAACAAGACCGCATGACCAGTCTTCTCCGGTGGTCAGATTGCGCCATACCCATTTGCTGCTTGAATCGTTATATAAGTATTTCCATACGGCGGTTCCACCAACATCTGACCATTCAAGTGATAGTGGGTTAAATACATAACGAGCGCCTGTTCCCCTATGTATCCACTGATCGGTTGCTGCATGATACTGCCAAACATGGCTCCTTCCATTTTCACTATGCCACCATTCATCAGTGGCGGCACGATGTGATACGATATCCGCAACACTAATGCCAGTACTTACGTTGGTATATTTTGTTGAACCGTCTATCAAGCTGTCGGTTGTAACAGGTCCCCACTTTTCTGCATGAGATGCCGCTGTTGTTTCAAATGAATTACTGCCACTATAGCCGTAGGTAGTGCCTCTTCCCAAGTGGATGCTGAGGCCAGAAAGATTCATGTCGAAATCACCGTTACTATTAAGGCGAAGAGTGTTGCCGCCGCTGGTCCATACATACTCACCTGACGGTGCGGTTGAAGTGATCACATTGGTATCAATGCTGGCGCATGTTCTATAAATATCTTGTACTTGCAATGCAACAAGTGGTGGCGTTAGTGGTGGGAAGTAAGCGGTATCTGAGCCACCATCTTTATTCCAGATTTGCGTATCATCATCGTACGTCCATGTATCTTCGGTGCTGGTATTTTTCCAAGTACCTGAAGTAGCCGGGTCGACCGGTTGCAGATAGAGCCATTCAATACCGGCTGCTTCCTCTACCCATCTATTTTTATTAATCAATCTCCATCGGTTGTTTGGTACGTCGGCGGTGACGCATCTGATTGTTTCGATGAGTGGATTTATTTCCCAAAGTTCGCCGCTTTCAGTTTGCGACCATCGCAGTGTTTCGTAATCAAATTGCCAAACTATGTCCCGTGTGGCGTTACTCCATTCATTAGTGTCCACATCATATGTCCAATCTTCGCTAAATACCGAGTCGGCTTGATCGGTGATGTTGTGCTCCCAAGAACTGTCATCGGTGGAAAAAATCCATTCATCATTGCTACTACTGTTTTGCCATGTATAGAGCTCTGGCTGGTTCCAGAGTTGGGTTCCATTATCTGGCCCCCATTGTTGCGTAGTAATATCAAATGACCACGATTGATCGTCTACTTGCCAATGCCATTCACCGAACGCTGTTTGTGGTGATGAGTATACATTGTAAATCCAGCTGACGTTGGTTACAGAATCGTGAAATTTTAGTGGGCCATGAAAAGCAGTGGTGTCGAGAGTTGTGGCAAGATTATACGTGTAGGTCTGTGATCCGCTTGTTGCGGTTGCACTTTTATTATCGGGAGCGACCGACCAGGAGAGATCGGCGTGTAAAGATGGCATTGCTGCGTAGCTAATAATGCAAAGGAGCGTGATGATGTTAATTTTTTTTCTCATGGGATCCCTTTTGTAGAGTTATGATGCCTGTAGGATTTCTAAGGTGCTATCCATGTGTCAATCGTTTACCAAGAGTTTTTTGTTTATCAAACCATTGAATGTCTGATTTTTATTTTACTAGCATGCTGCTTTCATTCGATATTGATGATGCGAGAAGGAAGAAAATGCAACGTAGGTTAATATTGGCAGCATTCTGGTCGGCGTGTGTTTTATCTTTGCCCGGGATACTCCGCACTGAGGGGTATCTCTTTCAAGAGGCAATTGATAATGCAACCGAGTCTAGCGCATTATTTTTAAGTACCTATGATGTTGAGGTAAAACTCAGTGGTAACGTTCGGCAGGAAGCATTTAGCTTTTTTTCGCCACTCCTCTTTCGCTCAGATTATTTTGATCGATATGCTTTTGAGCGAGCACGATTTAACTTTGACATTGATTCTTCGTTTGGCAAGCAGCGTTATGGCGAATCGGCTGTTGATGCACGATTCCGTATAACTACGTTCAAGGTTTTTGATAATAACAAGGCATACACACCGCCGGTTCTGGAAACCGTTTCGTTTAATGCCGGAAATTATATTAAAAAAGCCGATATTGGCGATCACGTGCATGATCTTACCGTGGTTCTTGCGTATCTGGAAGAAGGATTTGTTGATATAAAACTTGAGAAGTTTCTACCAATGCTGGTGCCAACTCATTTAAAGATAGGCTACTTCCCTTACCTTATTGGTCGCGGAGTGGCATTGGGTGACTATGCTGGTGGAGCGGTTGATTACCTTGGATGGTATGAGGATGGCAATATTGGTAACACCACGCACGTGGTCCCAGGACTTACGTTAACACTTGGTGACAGAGAATCGTTTGCGGCCGAATTCTACTATTCGAATTGGAAGAAAGAATCTCAAGGTCCCGATCATACTCGTAAAGAAGTGCGCGCTCGTCGCTTAGATCGTGACGAAGTATTGAGTGATATTCGATCGGTTGAGCGTGGCGTTAATGCTGACCGTACTCTTTTTGCCGTTCGCGGTATTATCAACCATAAATCGATTGACAATGGGTATTCTTCTTATATTGAGCCATACCTTGTGTATGTACATGCGCCGGAGCTGAAAGTTGAATTTGATGGTGATGCTAGCGCTTCATTAGGCACTGTTGGATGCATGGTTGATTGGAGTTATAACGGGTGGAACATAAATACCGAAGTTGGTGTTCAATTTGGTCATCAAACGATGCACCCAATTGATCGCAATCATATCATTTATGATGATGCATATTACGTGCAGACCGCGACACTTTTTGATGGTGCCTCACCGACAGCCTCTGCAACGATAGGCCGTCTCGATGCTACCTATGGCCCCTCGGCAAAATATCATAGTCATGTACTGCTTGGTATGACACAGGAAGCTGCGAGCGATCCTGACTATCTTGATTCTGGTTTTTACTTGCCGTATCGTGCTTATTATGTGTCTGACGAGTTGGACCATGTGAATGCTAATCGTACTGCTGCCGAACAGGGAGCTCTTATTCGTACTGGAGCTCCGGTGCATAGTACTGATGATTTTAACGCAGGACAGATTTATCAGAGTAAGAAAGCTTCTGCGGATGATTTAACACCAAATAGCTCGCTTTACAGTCCGTATATGTTTGTTTCTGGCGTTTCGTATTACGACGATATAGAAACTACGGCAAGTATTCGACCACATGGGACATTCTTTAACGCCAATATTCCATTTGGTAGCGGTACTCGCTTCCGTGATAAATATACACTCGACTTTGCCGGTGTTATGGCAATGATTGATGTGTCGTATACGTTCCCCTCCAAGAAAGGGACTATGGCGGCAGCAGTTGGCTATATTAGTGGTGCCGACTATCCATTTAACAGGGAAGAGGATCAGCGATATAGCGGCTTTGTGCCGTTGCGTGACGCTAACTATAAGGGTCAGATTGTTAAATCGTATGCGGTGCTTGCTGCGCGTAAAATAGCGCGTCCAAGTACATTTTCTGAAAACTTGCTCTACGCACCAAACAACTACGAAGACTCATCTAATATCCAATATTTCGGCTTTGCCGCTGCATTTAGGCCATGCGATAACCGAGACGAATTGCTTATCGAGAGTAATTTGATGTGCTTTTGGGAGGTTATACCGCCGTTCAAATGGGATAAGGCCGCAACTCGCGATTTTGGTGATGATAAATTAAATGGCATCTGGAGTAAGTTACAAACCGACTTCCACTTTACTGGCTATCAAACAACGCAACGGGCAAGTAAACATCTCGGCGTTGAATTCAATACGGTGGTGACATGGCGCCCAGCGTCAAGTATTGAGGTAAGGGCGTTGTTTGCGACGTTCATTCCTGGAAAATTATACCAAGATATTGATGGTACCCCTAATGCATATGGTGTTCGTGTGGACGCTGACGGCGATGTTCATCTTGACAGTTTAGGACGAAAAGTGCCATTTGGTGGCACGCTTCGTTTGACTTATTTCTTCTAAGGAGCGAGTAATGAAACGAGTATATATTTCGTATATAGCAATTGCGGCCGCGTTGGTTGGACAGATGCAAGCTGCAGACAATGTACCACTAGTAATGCAGCAGAGGCAGTCTAGCCCATGGTATTCAAACAATTTCGGTGCTTCTGCTGAGCAGCACTTTCCTATCATAAAACCAGAGACTATGACAACGCGCATGGCCTCATCTGAGGTTGCTCATAATGCTATTGGTTTATTCCGTGATGATGTTGACTTTCTAGTGAGTGGCCGAGTACGCCAAGAAGGCCAAATATTTGATCGACCATTGACGATGCGTGATGATTTTAACGACGTATATGCCTTTGTGCGGAGTAAATTGAATCTTGATTTTCATTCACAATATGGCCGTCGTAGTTATGGCAAGCCAGCTGCGCAAATGGGCATGCGATTGACCACGTTTACGCTTTGGGCCGATCCATATATCTATACACCGATTCTTTCTGAAAAAGTTTATTATCATGCGACAAACTTCTTAAAAAAAGCCGAGATTAGTGAGCATCATCACCGAGGTGTTGTGCCGTTAGTGTTTTTGGAAGAAGGTTGGATCAAAATAAATTTTGATACTTTCTTAGCTGGTCTTAACTTCCCCTTGTCATTGCAAGTTGGTACATTTCCTTTCATTGTTGGTCGCGGCATCAGTCTGGGTGACTACTTTGAGGGTGGCGTGGAAGCATTCGGATTTGAACGCCGCGGTGATATCGGTAACGCACCACAACGCCCCGATGGTCTCTTGATCAGTGCTGGCATTGGCGAGCATGGTATCGCTGAGTTTTATTACTCAAAATGGCGTAAGAGGTCGTCCGGTCCCGATTGGACTCGTGAAGAAGTAAATGCGAAACGCTTAGATCGTGATGAAACACTTGATGTGCGTAATATTGAACGCGGCACTCACTCAGATACCGATATTTTTGCGGCACGGTTTGGTTACAACGTACAGTTGTCAGATGAAGACCAAGTAGTGAAACATACGCTCTATATGGAGCCGTATGCGGTTTATTTAAGTGCACCTGAGCTAAAAGTAGAATTCGATGCTGATGCCGGGCTTCGTCAGGGTACTGTCGGTTTTATGGCCGAATATGCTCATGGTAATTGGAGTGTCAACTTTGAAATGGCCGCTCAATATGGCAAGCAACATATGTATCCAATAGATCGCAACCACTTAGTTATTGATGATGCATATTATACCCAAACAGCAACGCTGTTTGACGGTGCTTCACCAACAAGTTCAGCAGTTGCCGGTCGTCTTGATAAGCAAATTGGTCAACCCATGAAATATCAAAGCCATGTGTTTGTGGGGATTGAAACTCCTGGATCAGATCCGGTTACCTCTGAGTATCTACCATACCATGCTTACTATGTTTCTGATGAAATGCAGCATATTAATGCTGACCGAACGCCGGCAGAACAGGGTGGCCAGATTCGCAATGCGGCACCGCTACACAGTACCGACACTTTTGTGGCTGGGAATAAATATGTTAGCCAAAAAGCTACCGCCGATACTGGAACATTTGGTAACAGTTCGTTGTATAGCCAATATCAATTTAAAACAGGTGTGGCTTATTATGACAATCTCTTTGGATTTCTTAGTGCTGCACCTGATGGTTCATTGTTCAACGCAAACCTTCCATTTGGAGCCCAACGACGCTTTCGCAACGATTATACCGTCACTAATCTTGGCGCTATGGCTATGCTTGATGTGCGTTATTCTCTTCCGAAAGACAGAGTTAACTTCTCCTTTGCGGCCGGTTATGTAGGTGGTGATGCCTATCCGTTCCAACCGGATGAATTAGATAAGCAAACGAATCACTTTATGCCATTACGTGATGCAAACTATGTTGGCCGTTATGTTACTTCGTTTGTAATGCTGTATCCGCGTAAGTTCCCTCGTCCGATGGAAATGTCTGACAATGATCTCTTTGCGCATAACAATTATAAGACGATGCAGAACTTGCAGTATCTTGGTTTTGGCTCGCAGTGGTATCCACTAGAAAGTGGTACTCTAATGCTTGAAGGAAACGCGATTTACTTCTGGGAAGTAGCGCCACCACATAAATGGAATACCCATCAAGATCGTACCTTCCCTCATAACACTTCTTCATCTGACGGGGCTGGTAAGGAAGATTCGCTGTATAAGTTTATACAGCAAAATGAAGTGCACTTCTCCGGTTCATCAACTACCGAGCTTGCAAGTAAGCAGCTGGGCTTAGAGTTGAACGTTGTTATTGCATGGCGTCCGTACAAGAGCCTTCAATTCGACTTGCGCGCCGGTATCTTCTTGCCAGGTAAGTTGTATAGCGATATTCAAGGATGCCCAAATATTAATACTCGCCGCGTAGACCAGAAGGGCGAATGGCACTATGACAGCCTTGGTACGCAAATGGTAAGTGGCGGACAAATGCGCGTAACGTATAAATTCTAGAACTATTGTATAAACATAAAAAAACGCCCTTGCTTTACTTGAAACTCAAGTAAAGCAAGGGCGTTTTGTTATTTGTTTATGACTATAGAGTCATCACTCGGCAAGCTTCTAGGCAGCGATTACGCGTTTCTTCTTTGCCAAATAGCGCCATCATATGATAGAGACTTGGACCTTGGCCAACGCCAGAAAGCGCTAGTCTTAGTGGCTGAATAAGTCGCCCCATAGTGATATTTTTATTTTTTGTGTACTCACGCATGGCATGTTCAAGTGAAACGGCGTCAAATGACTGAATCGACTCAAAAACATTGAGCATTTCTTTGATGTATTGAGCGGTGTCTGGTTGCCAAGCTTTAGCAACAATAGCGGTATCGTAGTGTGTTGGAGCATCAAAGAAGTAGGCGCCATTCGTAAGAAAATCTGGCAATACGGTAACGCGTTCTTTAAGCAGTTCAACTACTTGCTCTAGGTATTCATCGTTTTTAAACGGTAATTCTCTCGCCGCAATGAGTGGTTTAATGCGACTTACGAGTTCACGAGTCGGCATACGTTGAATGTATTGCCCGTTCAACCAGTCAAGTTTCTCAAGATTGAAGATGGCCCCAGCTTTGCCAACGCAGGCTAATGAGAATTCTTTGATCAATTCCTCAAGAGTAAAGAATTCACGAGTGTCGCCAGGGTTCCACCCGAGAAAAGCGATGAAATTGACCAGAGCCTCGGGAAGATATCCCTTTTGCCGGTAGTCTTCTACGGCCACATCACCTTGCCTTTTACTTAACTTGCTGCGATCGCTGTTGAGCAGTAATGGTAGATGAGCAAATTGTGGCGCGTCCCAGCCAAAATACTCATAGAGTAAGATGTGCTTTGGAGTGCTTGAAAGCCACTCTTCGCCGCGAATGACATGACTGATTTTCATATAATGATCATCAATAACTACGGCCAAGTGATAGGTTGGAAAGCCGTCAGACTTAATAAGCACTTGATCATCGACTACTTTATAGCCAAAGGTGACCGGTCCACGAATAAGGTCTGAAAAAGTCATTTCACCTTCAAGCGGCACCTTCATCCGAATGACCGATTTTCGCTCGGTAGCTAATTTTTCTTCTAGCTCGGCCGGCGACAGGTTGCGGCAATGCTTATCGTAGGCTGGTGGCAATTTATTAGCGGTTTGCCGGGCGCGTAATTCATCAAGCCGTTCACTGGAACAAAAGCAGTGGTAGGCATGGCCAGCCGCAATGAGCTCAAGTGCGTGCTTCATATAAATTTCAAGGCGATGTGATTGAATGTAGGGGCCGCATGGACCGCCTTTTCCTGGCCCTTCGTCAAAGTCGATGCCGGCCCAGCGTAAAGCTTCGATGATGTTTTCAGTGGCACCTTCAACCAAGCGGGTTTGATCGGTGTCTTCAATGCGCAAAAGGAACTGGCCGCCATGCTTCTTCGCAAGAAGATAGGCGTATAATGCGGTACGAAGTCCTCCGACGTGAAGGTATCCTGTTGGACTTGGGGCAAAGCGAGTGCGAATGGCGTTCATAGTGTATCTTTTCCAAGGGTTGACTGCTGAGAAATAGCATGAGGACAATATGGTAGCATCCAATAGTAGATTTCGCAAAATTAACCGTTTTGGTCGAGAATGCAATGATGACTACTCGGTTGCCAGCGAAAAGCGTGTTGGGGCACCACCCATTTGCTTCTCTCCTCGCACATACCCAAGATCGGTCGTCTGGTCTGGCGTTCCGTCCCTCAATGTATTTGTCGGCAACGTGGTGCGGATAATCGTGTTATTATTGACATAGGTAATGATCGGAATGGTGTTAATGATTGCCAGAGGTACGTACCTCTCTACGCTGTCGCTGTAGGCGCTAACTCTAAGGGCATAATAGAATTCCTCGGCCGGTCCGGCAAAAACATATGGAAGGTCGGTGGTGCTTTGCACGATACCGCGGCCATACAGGTTGTAACTTGTTACTCCGGGGATGGCGTAGTTGCGTCCACGGGTGGCAATGCTTGGAGCCATCGGTGCATATTTGCCACTATTAGGGAGGATAAAGCTAAGATCGTATGCGGCATCGGTAAGGCTTACCGTGTGTGGTGAGGCGGTTACCGTTTTGTCGCTATTTAATATCATGCTGGCGTCTTTATCTACAAAGTAAAGGTTGCCGCCACCGCGCACGATGCCTTTTTTCGGTTGGCCTAATTTTATAATGTACTTACTGTGGGGGAAAGCGCTTGCTGGCTTTGATATTGCCAGCATTGAGCAATCGCCTGCATTACCATCAAGAATAAGGCTATGATCGAAAATTCCTTGGGTGATGTTAAGGGTGACGTTGCTCACGTTGTAGAGCCGTTGAAGTTGCCAAGCGCTGTTGGCAATATCTGAATCTCCATTTGGGCCAACGCTGCTTGCTGAAGGGGCACCATCTTTATTGATAACACCGGCTGCGATACCAAAGAAGCCTTGACGGCCGATTTTGAACAGCGGTTGATCGCCGTTTAGCGTTAGCGTGAAATCGATAGAGGTGAGGTGGGGAACAAAGTCACCATCCGGGTTTATTGAACTGTTAGGAAAATTGTCGTCATCGCCTGCATCTTCAGGGATGGCCGCACTGCCACCATCGTACATATTACCGATCTGTAAAGCTCCGCCACTAATATTGCCTGAGCCAATAAGTACTTTTGCATTGCGCTGCAAGCTGAGCGTGATATCTGTTTTAGGAGTAGTGTAGTCGGCTTCTATGCCCACTAATGCCGGTTTATTAATGATCATGGCAGCGTTTTTATTGAGCCAGATTTGCCCCATGCCAAGAATCTTGTTGCGTCGACAATCTGTTCCTGCAATGCCTTCATCAATCCATGGCCTACCAATGGCGAGTGGATCTCCTTGGAAAATAAGCTGTGCTTGGTCATCAAAGTAGAGTACGACAGTTTGATTAATATGGGCCGGATCTACGTATGGGAACCGAATTTTTGCGCCGGGCTCAAGAACGAGGCTTACCATGCCACCAAACACAATTTCTTTTCCATAATTCACATAATCACTGCCAGTTAACCCAAAGTCACTAAGATCCCACGTGGTGTTTGTAGTAACGGTGATCGTGCGTGGTACTGCTGAGTAAAAGGTGATGCGATGGCTGCTGGTACCAAAGTTAGGTGTTGGGATGATCGGTTTGCTGCCGCCAATAAGAAGGTCGGAGTTTACGTCGATAAAGCAGTTTCCATCCGGTACGATTTGTATTGAGCTATCACCTCCGTCGCTGCCGCCAAGTACGTTGGGCGTTTGTCCTGGGGTGGTACTAATGTTGGCTGCACCAAGGCCAATACGGCCGCTGTTATTCATAAAAATTTTGAGACTGGCTGTGAGTTTATCACCGACTTCACTGTTGAATACCGGATCTCGTAGGCGTGCTCCTAGGGTACCGGTCCCGGTTATGAGTACTTGATCGCCATCGCTAAGCGTTGTCGTTAGTACCGTAGTATCACTTACCGTGGTGTCAGGGTGCTCGGGGACGTCTGGTGTTGTTGGTGTTGGTGGTGTTGCGTTTGTTACGGTCGCTGCAGGGGCGGTCAAAGAGCCTGACTGTACTTGACCAATGACGCTGTTAACTAACCGTTGAAACTCGAGCAATCCTTGATTGTAAATAGCCCGTACTGGGCCGAGTGGGCGTTTATTGAGTGCCGTTACCTTAAGTGCGAAATCGGCTGCACTTGTTATGCCGGTAAAGAGGTGGGCAAAATTTGCATCGGCTTCAGCGGTAGTGATAGCGGTGCGAGCTGAACTGCTAATGAGGCTATTGGCTTTGCTTGCATCAAGTACGGCAATGAGCTGAGTCCATTCATTACTGTAATCGCTTATTGGCGCATCTGAGAAAGGAGAAAAGGCGGCAATGTCGCCTGCTCTCGCGGTAAGCCAGGTGCTCATGACACTGCTTGTCATCTGTAGATAAACTGCTGGTGATAGGTTGGCTACAACGATGTCGAGCGTCTCTTGGCTTGGTGGTGAAGTGAAGAGCTGGCGAATAGTTGCTTCGAGGAGGCTAAGATAGGCGTCTGCTTGAGTGTCGACTTGCTGCTGCATTGCGCTTGGATGTCCTTCCGGCGCTACGGGAAGAGGATCTGAGCTGAATGTTGGGGGTGTTACGGTGAGCAAGGAAGTGACCGTACTTACGGCGCTTTGTAGATCTTGTGCGGCGCTGCTATTGCCATTGATATTAATGATGATGGAACGAATTAAGTTTTGCTTTTGGATGTAGGTGATCGCGTCAAAAAGAAGCTCTTGTTGTACGATGCGCAATGCTACGTCTGAAATGCCTTGCGTGGCTTGTTTGATGGTTGCGGTCAAATTTGCGTTAAATTGTGCAACTTGATCTTGAAGTGCCAGAGCAGCGTCGGCAATAAAGTCTAGCTGGTCGGCAGAGCTGGCACGGTTGCTGGATGCGAGTGTGTCTACCGGAGTGCTAGCCGTAACAAGGAGGGCGCGTGTCGAGGTTGCGTTGTTTTGAACGGCGTTCTGCGCCTCTACATAGCTGGTATCGTAGTCGATGATGCTGTCATCACTTGGTGAAGGAACATCGGCCAGCGCCGATGCAACGGCTAGATTGCCTATAGCAAATTCATTAAGATCGGCCGCTGCCGTGTGCGCAGTAGTGGCGCGGTCTTGTTCGATTAGGAATTCTGTCCATGCTATATCGTTAACGATACTGCCTTCACCGCCATTTTTGCCAAGAGTACGGAGATTTGTGAAACTGGTAACGGTAGTCGCCAGGTCACTGAGTGCGCTTGAAATAATAATGCCGTTTGCCGTTGCGGTTCTTGAGATGTCTATAGTTGAAAGATCGGATAAGGCATCGGCAACATCTTGGTGTAAATTGCCAAGTGTTTGGCAATCTACGCACAATGATTTATACGTCTCGAAAGATGTATGAAGTGCATTAAGAGTCGTCGTTTGAGAAGGACTTGCGCCATCAAGGCTATCAGTGATATCGCTTTGGATATCGTTAATGCCGCTTATTAGAGAAGTGGCTGTGTTAGCGCGCACCGAGCCAAAAGTATAGAATAAATTTCCGACCGCAGTGTCGGTGGCGGTAAGTTCTACTTCGTATGTCGCAAGGGCATCATCTATAGCATCGGCACAAAGGTTAGGACAGGTGCTGATGATGCACGCGGCAAGGAGAAATCGGAATATGTAGTTCATAATAAACTCCTAGTAAGAGATGGTGCATCCGATAGAACATTCGGTCACTTGTGGGCAGTTACGCCCTGCTAGTACATACCCAAATTGCCCCTGTATTTTTATGAAAGGCGAGATTGTGTAAGCGGTTGCTAAACGAAGGGTATGAGCGACCATGCTCGTGTGATTTTTCGCCACTTCTGGATCAAGTGTCATAGGATTGGAGATGTCATATTTTTGTGTTGAATAGTTGAATGTGTTGCCTAAAAATGATTGTACATTGTTATCAAGAAAGCGGAGCGTATCTTCGATTTTTGCATACCAATCGTAGCCGATTGAGCAAACAAGAGCGGTTGTTTTTGGATGCCGCATGTGAAGCCAAACATTTCCTTGTGCACTGTGCCATGCGATCTCGGCCCGGGTTTCAGGCCCCATGTTTTTAATTTGTGCGCCACGTGGTGTAGCCGAAATATTTTCAATAGCGTTCAAGGCGGTGTTGTATTGTGCATCGGCGGTGATAAACCATGTTGTTTTTGGTACTGCGATGGTTACACCACCGGCAACAAATACTTCTAGGTGGCCACGGTTACCGAGATGAATAGCGTATGGATTTTGGCCTACAGTTTGCTGGCGGGCGATTGGTAGTGTTGCACCACCACTAAGGCGAAGCTGAAATGAATCAAAGAGGTCGCACGCGATATAACATTCCACCTTTGCATCGCCAATACCGTCGGCAATTTGTGATTCCAAGAGATACTCGCGGTCATGAAACCATTCGTATTCGTTTTGATTGTACTGTGCAATTTTTTCGGTCATTGTGGTGTAAATATCATTGGTTGCATCGGTTGAATTTCCGGTATTGTCATATGAGCCAATTACCCACAATGTTGCCTTAGCATCCTGATCTTTGAGCCGCTGTGTTACTGTTTTGGTTGTGCTGTCCAGAAGACCGGTATAATCAACGCCGGTTTCAATTTCATAGACCGTGTTTGTTTTCAGTTGCGAAGTAAATGCTGGTAAATAAGCATCGATTTCTGTTGCATGTTTACTTGAGCCGGTATATCCCAGCTGTGTGTCAACTACGGCGATGTCATCATTGCGGGGAACGTAACTTTCTTTTTTTACGATGACCGCTCCCCCGATCGAGTCACTGCCGGTATTGTTAAGTGATGAGTTGGTAAAAACATTTGTTGAGCCGGTAAGAGGATCGTAGCTGATGCTTTCGATAAAAACGCTGGTGGTTGTGTTGTCATAGGCAGGCATTGCTTCTATAAAATCGAGGCGATATGCGCTGGCGTTGGGAACGTCGTTAGTGGTAGATGAGGTAGTTGGCATCTGGACTTCGGCAATACTTGCAAGGTCTTGTATTTGGGCGGTGTCTCTTGTGCCCGGGTCTTTACGTTCAATCTCACGACGTTTAAATGGTAGAGAACCCTTTATGCCCACATGGAACCATTTGCGTGGACCAAATGCGGCTTCAGCCCGAACGGTGAGCACCGCCCCTGTTTCGCTGTAAGTGACTTGTGGTTTGAGTCGGAGCACCCGCATATACGGATTATAGTTGGCGGTATTTGTGGGGACCAAGCAGTCTTGAAAGATGTTACTCAGTCGGAAGTCGCCACTATTAAAGTAAAGAGCGCTTAGGGGGTTGCGCTCTTTGAGGTTGTCTAAGAAGCATTGATGGGCCAAACGTCCGTATGCGATTGTATTTGTTTCGAGATAAAAGGCAGAACTGCTCTCCCTGTTAAGTCCAATATCAGGAATTGGCACCGGGTTGTAAGGAAGATAGGGTTGAAATGCCGAGAGCGAGGTTACGGAAAGTGCCGAAAAAATGCATAAAATCAGTGGTATGGTGTGACGGCGCATGCCAGCAATCCTTTCTTGCCTGAGGGGGTACATTGTTAAAGAAGTGCCAGCATACTTTATAATAGATTTTCTCTGTCAATACTCCGCTTCTAGCTTATGGCTTGAGGGGAGAGGAATCATGGCTTTTTTCCTGCAAAAATGAGGGGAAAGGTTTTAACGATTGCGCTACGGGGCCAAATGTTTTACTCTTGGATGGTGTACATAAAATTACTAATAAAATGAAGGAAAGTATCGTGAAGATGTTAAAATGGTTGTTTATAGCGGTTATCATGCTTGGCTTTGGAGCGGTTCATGCGATAGACCTGCCGGAGGTTGACGATAGAGATATCAATGTGCAGATCAATGAGTATTTTGAGAAGCTAAGTCGTCTGCGGCCGGTGCCGTTCTCTAACGAGATAGCCAAAGGCCTCAATGTTTTTGTTGAGAGCGGTAAAATAACTCTCCAGGAGCTGGATAAAATTTGCAGCTTTGAAAGGCGGTCTTCTGATCCGTTATTTCAAAAAAACTCACCCCTATCTACTTATGTTGGGGCTGCCTACTTTGATGTAAAGGATATTCAAACCCTTTATCCGAGGGTTAATGCGGTACTAGAGAAGGCGTTAAATGGTGCGGAAGTTTCGGCTGATGATCTCGAAGTGGTGCAAGGCTTAGGTATGACCATGATTAAGCAACACAAGACGCAGACTACGTGGTATTATTCCTTTGGGCCGAAGAAGGATAAGGAATATTCCAGTTATGACGGTGATTTTTTTATGATGAAAGAGGCAAATCAAATTCACTCAAAGAGCGTAAATACACCAGCATATCAACAGACTTTGGATGCCGAGGCGTTTGTTCAAGCGCGCCAAAGGCGCGAGATCTTGCACGTTGCTTTAGAAAAGCGCTACATTGAAAGTATTAAGCAGATGGCTACTCGTATTCCGCACATGAGCAGGCTTGTTCCGTTGGTGGAGTATCGCTTAGTAGAGATACAAGCTCGTGAGGCAGAGGTGCAGAGAGAGAGAGACCGAGCTGCAAAGAAGGCTGAAGCTAAAGAGATAGCTGAGAAAGCGGCAGCTGAACGCGAATTGGCAAGGATTGCGGCTAAAGAGGCCGAGGCTGCAAGGGCTCGTGTGGCTGAGGAAAAAGCAAAGAAAGAGATAGCTGAGAAGGCGGCAGCTGAACGTGAATTGGCAAGAATTGCGGCTGAAGAGGCTGAAGCTACAAGGACTCGTGAGGCTGAGGAAAAAGCAAAGAAAGAGCTAGTTGAAAAGGCGGCAGCTGAACGTGAATTGGCAAGAATTGCGGCTGAAGAGGCCGAGGCGGCAAAAGAGAAAGCAAGAGTTGATGATGAGGCTGCAAGGGCTCGTGAAGCGGCTGAGCAGGAGCGCCTTGAGAAAGAGGAGGCGGCTCGTAAGCTTGCGGATAAACCGTTGCCTGTGGTGCCGACACCGGCCGAGCCGAAACCGGTTATAACACCTAAACTTCCGGCTCCTGGTACTGATGCAACACCAGAGAAGTTGGTAAAGAGGGGCAAGACAGCTCTTGCCGCGACCGGTATTTTTGGTTTTGGTGTAGGATTGGGCGGCGTTTTCTTGGTGAAAAAGGTAGCGAGATTGGTTTCACTTAACCGTCTTATAAAAGCGGCCGAATCAAGCGAATCGGTTACTTTTGGAAAACTTAGATCATTAAAAAACGAACGAAGTGAGTTGGTGGGAGAGCTCAAGTTGCTGGCTCCAGCGACAACGCTGATGGCTATTGCTGCAGTGTATGCACATCGTAAAAGCTATGAAGCA
>JAUPTZ010000010.1 GCA_030917815.1 Candidatus Babelota bacterium
TGTTATTGTCGGTTCTTAGCGGTCTTTCTCCTATTTTTTCTCTGCATGGTATCCTCATACAAGAAGGCGGCAAAACGAACTACAATCCCGATGTTGCCAGAGACTATTTTTCCTCTCCATCACTCGTCGCTACTTCAATTGCACTCGCGCCACTCCGATCGTTTTTTGAGGCAGCAAAGGAAAAAGCAGCCCCCCGTGAAGAATCATTCTTCTCTTATGCACTGTCACCATTTATTGAACAACAATACAATGCTATTGGATATGCCGACCTACTCTCACGTGATGCCAGACATATCACCGAATTCTTGATTCTCTCAAATGAGTATAAATTCTCGGCCGAGCAAACCTATACCGGCTTGCGCCTTTTTCACAACAAACTTAAGGAAGCATCACTTGTTGATGACACCGCGATGAATCACATTTTAGAGGTGCTACCTAGTGAACTAGAACGCCATTTTCCGCTCAACGCATTGCAAAGCGCGAAACAAAAAACACCGGCAAAAATGATAGAAAATATTATGCTCACCGAGCTGACGAGCCACTTGGAAGCACCAAAGACATCAACCGAAAAATTCTTTACCGGACTTTCACACACAATTGCGCAATCGGTCAAAGACATCGGCGTTAACGATGAGGCCGCTATGCGCGAGCGCCTTCGTACATTGACCATTCGTTTTGTTGAATTATTGCTCAATAAAACGGTGTGGTACACACAACATCCAGAAAGCATTTGGCCTTCATTTCTCCAAGCGGCACATAACATTTCGCTCTTATGCAGCAACCGCGTGGTAAATCACCTTGATGACGCCGATGAAATGCATAAAACCTTGGTGTCCCGTTTTGTGTCGTTCATTGAGCAATCGGGCCATCAATTGCCGGTATCTTGGTATGAAAATATCAGCAGTGATCTTGAGAATTGCTTGGTTCCGTTTCTTGAAGCACCTGAACTTGATGCCGGTGTCACCCCAAAGAAAAAAATTATTATGAACGCCATCATGCGCGGCAAGACTTGCGCAATCGCCCAGCAAACTCACGGGCTCATGCTTGATTAATCTTGCGACGAAGTAGAAGAACGGCTTTCCCGTGACATGCTCTCGCTCTTTTGCTCAGACTCACTATCGCCATCGCCTCCATCATCATGCGGCAATTTTTCAACATCATCAAAAATAGTAGACACCGAACGATCCTCACCAATCACTTGATTTGAACGCTCTTCAAAATCGGGTACACACCGCTCTTCGGGTACACACCGCTCTGTGGTAACAACTAATGCATTATCTATTGCAGCCGCTCCGCTCAGTGCACCGATCGTGCGCACCGACTTTTGCCGCACCAGGTCGGCCCATGATGGCGCAATAGAATTCATAGATACATCGAAAAAATATCCATTGCGCGCCATATCAATCAACACAAAATGGGTTGTATCGGCAATCACTACGGCATACAATTCAAGCGGTACTAACCCACGGTTAGTGTGCATAAAATTTTTAAGCTTTGCGGCCTGATCGGCATTCAACGCCAACTCCTTTGTCTCGCCTGCTTCAAATGTCCACACAATTGATTGCGCAGCAGCACCAGAAAGCGCAAATGAGACAACATTGTCACCGGCAGCAAGCACCGGTACTTTCGAAGCCTCCACTAATGATTGTGGCCCACCACTCACCATATCAGACAGCTGCGACAAACCGGCTGAAGCGGTCGCTCCCTCAGCCACCGCTTCAGCCGCATGCCACGCACAAGCAACACCAGCAATAACACCAAGCGCGGTGAGCATAAGCCGCCGAGTCACTGCCCAATTTTTTTCACGAAGGAGCACAACTCTCTTAACACGCATTCGCTTTTCGGCGGTCAAACAAAGTTCACAAAGATTAACCAGTGATGCGGAGATGCACACGGTCGCCGCAACCACATACCGAGGACGCAATTCAACCGATGGATAGGCACTTAAACAACCAAAAATGCCAACGAAAAAAGAGGACAAAAACAAACATTTTTCCATGTTCAACCTCCGGGAGGATAAAGATTTTAACAGGAAAAAAGTGTAAGAGATTAAGACAGCGGTGTCTACTGCCGCCGCTAGAGTTTCAGGAAGTTTGCACGGCGCAGGTCGTCATTGCGCCACCGGACGCCGAAGGCTATGGCGCCCAGTCCGCTGTAGCAGGCTAATGCGTAAGCGGGAGGAGCCTTTGTGCGACGTGGCAATCCAGTAAAAATAATGTAGTAGATAATAGACTGGATCGCCGCGCATACGCTCGCAATGACGCTCTCACGAGCGGTCATGTAGCGCTAGGCTAATCGGGCGGTATTGCACCTACTAAAATTTAAGCGAAACTCCACCACTCAATAACACACCACTCATCACGCATTTTCCGTTAAACGGCACAGTCAGTTGCAACGAGATTTCGGGCAACATTTTCCAGGTGCGAGCACGCGGCGGAATAAATGAAAGAGCACCAAGCAAATTGTGTGATTCTGAGGCATCAACCGTTGGTGAAGAATTTATAATCAACGCACTCATTACATCATCTTGCGGATAGAGCGTGCTGTCGGTATGTTTGAAAAATTGATAACCGCCCGTGCAGAAAAGGCCGGTTTTTGGAATCTCGGTTTGTCCGTAGACGGTAAAGCGCCACTCAGGACCATACTCACGCGTCGCAACACCTTTTGACAGTGTAAGGAATGGTGTTTGTGCCCAACTTGTTTTCAAGCGCCATTCTTGCAAACGACGCACAATAATGGTTGTACCCACATCAACACCGACACGAACATTGCCGCCAAGATCAAGACGCAATCCAGCACCCAACGGAATAGCGGCCGCACCATCATGACCAAAATCAACATCAAACACCCTATCAATATCGACTTTATGTGATGTTGGAATTTGCACACCAAGACGAAATTGCACCATCACATCACGAAGACGTCGCTGATACTGAGAAAAATGCCCTTGCCAATAAAGCATACACGAAACATCGCCAAGCCCAGACCGCATCTGGTCACCAATATTCATATCACCATACTTGTTTACAAAAGAGCCCAAGGTTGCTTGATCGCTGACCAGCAACGCTCGCACGCGATCATCTTGCAACGTTTGCGATTTTGTTGCGCTGACCCACGAAACATTATGAATTGCCGCTTCAATGAACGGCACGTGCACTCCGAAAGAAAACATGCCCGGTAATTTAATCATACCTAGACGATAGATCAGATCAACGCATCCCTGATTCCATGACAAATCACCGGTCACCGTAAACATCCCACGCACACCATCTTGCGCACCACGAAGGCGGTTGGCAAGCCCATGCAGTGCGGTACCCGGCGCGCTTCCTTCAAGCATCGCCAAGCTCGATTCATTCACGCCCGAATAATCTGAGCCATAAATCTGCGTTACGGGCACTCTTTTTTCATCACCATTATAGGCTTTAGATTGCAGCATGGTTTGAGCACGTAGACCAACTTGTATGGTATTTGAGGGAGCCCAGAGACGTTGCGTGAAATCACCATCATACGGCTGATGAATATTGGTCGGTGTATAGGAAGAAACCGAACCTATTGGTAAAAATAGCAATAAGAAAAATAGCTTGCACGAGGCCACTGCCTCGTCATTGCGAGGAACATAGTGACGTGGCAATCCAGCTAAACCGCTTGCACTCTTGTTACTCTGGATTGCTTCGGCCGGCACAGCAGCCTCGCAATGACGACGACCTAGCGTCGTCGCAGAGACTAGTACACATTTCCCATAAGATGTCTTCATAACCTACTCCCTTATTGAAGAATTTGAATACCCCATGCCCCTGATATAATAATCGTCCCGGTAGCCAGCTCACGCACAACACCAGAAATAGTACTCGTGTACGTACCAACATCAAAAATTGGCTGCACACTATCAACCCACGCATCGATCTGACCAACATACGCACTCATCGGCAACACACGCAACATGCCTCGCCCCTCGGCAAGGAATGTATGGTGCTGCGAGCTAGCATCGAGCGAAATGCCACCATCGGTATAAAAATATTCACGAAATTGCCCTAAAATGCTCATGTAGGTACGTGCCACGGTATCAATGGTATGAATTACCGCTCCCATTTCATCACGGTCACTACCGGTCAAGGTTGATCCACTCGGTATATCAACGCGATAAATACTGGCCACGTTTAACGCAACATCGGCAGTTAAGATATAAAGCATACCACCATCATCGATGGTATTACCCGGAACAAATAAGAGTTGCGAACACACACCAAACGATTCGCTAGAGCCCGGCACCATTGGAATCTCATTCCAGCCACCACTTCCTAAGGTGTCGGTAACATCTGCTAACGCCCCATCGTTCACCCATAGTCCCTTACTCGTTGCCAAAAAGGCATAGTTACCAACAATAACCGCAGACAAAATCGTTTCGTATGATACTCCAAAAAGCACTGTTGGTGAGGCAATCAAAGTTTCATCTGCGATACCATTAGCAAAATTATCGGCATTATACGAACAACGATACATCCCATCGGCACACACAATATAAAAACCGGTTCTGTCGGTTAAAATTTGGCTCACTTGCGAAAAATCGGTACCGTCACTCTTCTTCAGTACATTAAAAGCAAAGTCGGTAGCAAGCTCACTTTCATCAGTGCCATCCCACGCCGATCCATCCGATTGACAAAGCACCGCAACGCCATCGCTACCACCTACAAAAAACCATCCTGAAGGAATCAAAACAGCATCGCTTGCCGAGATTGCTGCAGTAGTTATCATGCCAAGCGATGTGCCTGCTGCAGTAAAATCATAGGTCCATAAATTAGAGACACTTGAGCTATCAGCCCCGATAATACGTGCACCACCAACTGCCGTTAATGCAAAAGCACACCTATTACGCCCGGTAAAGAAGAGCATTGAAGAACCTGCCGCAACTTGCGATGAAGTGTTGTACCAACCACCATTCAGCGATTGTACGCTAATAACATTTTGTACTCCGCCATTTTCGGCCGTAAAGAATTGATTTACGTTACGCACTAACCCAACCGACTCATCGGTTGACGTACCGCCCCAATACCCATTCTGACGACATTGTCCCCACACTTGCGCGTATATCGTATCACTATCACCGGCTAAAAATTTCATGCGATTAAGTTTGTCCCGAGCAAACCCAGAAATTGGATTGCTGGCAACTACCACCGGCTTCCATGGCGACCATCCACGAATCGCTCCGGTAATATCAAACAGTGCTTGCGATACAAAAACGCCATTCGTAGTATCGGAATCACCCAGGCAAGAAGCAAAGACACTATCACCATATACGCGCAGCGAATTAATCGCAGCCGGCGCTTCACCACAGCCTACTATTGCTGGCGTATCATCGGTGGTATAGAGCTGATCGGCGCTTCCCAACGTTGCCGCAGCGGTACTATCATTTTTAGTAGCCAAAAGACCGGCAGGAGTAAGTGGAAGCGAATACACATTAACATCATCACGCGACACAATAAGATAATTATTTCCGGTCGAAGCGTTCATCACATCAAGAAGTTGCGGCGAAAGTCCATCTGCCGTACTTGCAATAATATAATCATTATCATCCCAATCGGTTTCAAGATTGACACCGGTCGCACCAACAATGGAGGGACATATTTTAAACTGAGCACCGGAAATTAATTTTCCATTCGCTTTCGCGTCGCTAGATATATCAACCGATCCCACCGCTACCGCAACACCACCATCGTTAGTCCGCAGTGCAACAAATAATTTATTGAGCGCTTCATTCCAGCACAAAGCACGAACTTCTGCTATTGTGCCGATGTCGCCGATAGCAATCAAGTCGCTCGTTAACGGCGCCGCCTGTGGACCACTATTACGCCCCAGCGCATCAAAAGGCACAATTCCGTCACCAAGAACCTGTGCAATGCCAATACCGGCCGCCGCTTGCCCCAAGAATGAACTGCTATCGCTCGGCGTCACTGCCGCAAAAATAAAACCAAATGATGTGGTCGGCACGGCCGGATTCATACTACGCCGGGTGTATACGGCACCGGTCAAACCAACAATATTACTGGTGACCGCACCAAGAGCATCACCAAACGGAAGTCTATTCACAAGCATAGAAAGACCGCTATCGAGCTCGGTTATAAGCGCAACCGAATGAACCGGAGAAGCGGCTGGCGCAAAGCCTACCAGTGGATAGCCCTTATAGGTAGAAAGATACTTCACACATTGTTCATAGAGAGGGTTATCAGAGACCACCACGAGCATCTCTCGGGGATTATTTTTGTTTGCAGCCATGGCATTATTGATACGCACCTGCTGCGGAACCAAGCCAACCATCGATGCCTGATAGGCTCCCTCATTTGTCCGCGTGAGCGACATACGAGCAACGCTGTATTGAAGATTATCATCAGGAATGGTCGATTGCGCTACGAATAACTCCCCGTCACCCGTGCCGGCATAACGATCAAAGGAAACACCGTCAACGCTAACCGAAACTGAACTGACCAATGGCACCCACCACAAAAAGACCAGTACGCCTACCGCACTACGAAAATTCATACATTTCCTTTCACCAGGGGGAGAGTAAAATAAAGCGCTCTACGCGAGTTGGCCGTATTCTACGTGATTTTGCTCAAAAGTAAACGTTCTTCCCCGGAGGCCCTCTCATACGCGGCTCAATATGGACAAATAGAAAACATGGTGCTATGATTACCACCAATGATCGACCAAATCCATTAGCGAGCATTACCGACGGTGAGCTTGAAGATCCAGCCATTTACAGCGCTCGTTAAATTTTTTTGACTCATAAAGAAGGGATATACTATGTTACTAAGAATTATGATACTGCTTGGCCTTAGCCTATGCGCCTCTGAATCTGTATTTGCCTCTGCCACATTAGAAGAACCTGCAGCCGCAGCTGCAGCAGAATTCACACTCTGGACGCCGGAAAAACTTGCCGAACAAACGACTCGAGCAAGACTGGCAGCAGAGAAAATGCTTGAGGATAGAGAAGTTTCTTGCTGGAATGATGATCTCGAGGCCGTCCTCAGAGAACTCCTCGCAATTCGTGGTGAACTGGGCACGCTAAAAAGAGAACTCGACAAATTAAACGGCCATTGCGCGGCAAGCAGCAGTTGCGGAGTAGTAGCTAACGTCCGACAAGATGTGGTAAAAATCTCTAGAACGCTTCAAGAAAGGATCGCTGCGATAGCGCCAAAAGTAACCTGGTCTGATAAAAAATTCGGCGAGACTCTTAACGCCGCAATGACTGAGGCCCACAATCTTAATCAAGTGATAGGCCTGATAAAGGCTACCCCAAAAGCAGCGGCTTTCATAGAAAAAATCATGGCGATTAAAGCTATAGCCGACACCTTGATGCCTTTGACCATTGAATTTAATACTATAATCGCAAACAATATAGCAACAGACTCCAGAGTAGTAACGGCACGGCACCACGAAGTTGGCACACAACTGGCAACCGCTCGCCAAAACATACAAGCAATGCTCATAGCACTGGAACCTGGTCGCCTTAACACCGGTGAGCTGGAAGACCCAACCGCCTACAGCATAGTATTTAGTTACGGCATTTAACTTTTTAATGGTATGCCTGAAGCGCCCGGCTATAAAACCGGGCGCTTTTTGTATTCTTACTAAGCACCTGCGGCGTAGACTACCTAATATAAACACCTTGCCACAAGCAAAGAGATTGCGATCTACTAAATAATCTCTTACACTTTCCATCCACCGTATTCTACATACATCCCCCAAATCACTATCAAACCAACTCAAACAATAGGGGGAATTTTTATGTTAGTACGTGATATTTTAATAGTTAGCCTTTGCCTCACCGGAGCGGCGCTCGCCATGGATCAGCCAAACGCTGCACAGACACTCGCCGATTGTGGCCAAAAGCACGATGTTCTCCTAAATAAGACTATCTCAATTGAAGAGGAAGTAGCAGAACTTTCAGCTATGTTCGGAACCATGAAAACCCTGCTTATCGAAAAGCACACCGCCTTGGAAGCCGCAAGAAAAGCTCATAGCGAAGACCCAACAGACGCCAAAGAAATACAGGTCATGGCCCTACAAAATGATCTAGATGCCATACGTGCATTATTAGTAGAAATACAAAGAGAAAACCCTGCTCTTTTGGGCTAGCGAGTAATCAGCGAACCGGCTTCAAGCCTGATAACCACATCCATCTTTTCATAGACCGACCGATCATGGGTGGCCACAATCAACCCCATCCCATGACGGGCCTGGTACTCCCGACAAAAATCGATAATCTCTCCACCCGTTTGATCATCAAGGCTGCCGGTCGGCTCGTCCGCTATTAAAAATGTCGGCTTACGAATCAATGCCCGTGCAAGCGCTGCTCGCTGCTGCTGTCCGCCAGAAAGCTGATGGGGAAAGTGCTGCACATGACCAGCAAGCCCTAATGCACCAATCAACTCACCAATCTCTCGCTCCTCAATCGGTTTACGAGCTAAAAAGGCCGAAACTTTTACATTGTCGTACACCGAGAGCTCCGGTATTAGGTAGTGAAATTGGAAGGCAAACCCAATATGTGCCGCTATCCACTCATCTCTTTCTTCAGGATCAAAACTATCGCTTGCCCTCCCCCCCCAAGAGACCATTCCAGCATCAATCGGCTCAAAGCCGGCCAAAATATGCAAAAGCGTCGACTTTCCCGACCCAGAGGCACCAACAACTGCATAGGAAGTACCAGGGGAAAAAGTATAACTAACCTGCGAAAGAATCGGCCTTACAATCTGGTCAACCTCAAAACCCTTGGTAACATGCACCAATGAGAGGTCATATTTAGAAATGATTGTTCGCATACAAAGAGATCCTTTAAAGTTGAAGCAATAACTGGTTACCAAGCCGCAAGGAAAGATTGCCATACAATCGCATTTTTTCTTGTAGCCGAAACGGCTCAGAATACCACGAGTACACATGGGCGTGTACAGATTACATTAATTAGCTCTTAGGGGGAGGTAGCACTGTATGAAAAAACAGGAAAACAAAACGGTAGGTGCGGCGCAAAACCGTGAAATCGCGGTCGTGCCGACCATTGATGTCGTTGTCTTTCCTCACATGGTCGTGCCACTTCTTGTTCTTGACTCAAAAATTATTGCCGGCATTCAACAGGCCATGAGAGAAGATAAAAAAGTTCTCATGCTGGCAACCAAAATGTCACCAAACAATTATGACGACGAAGGTGAGCCTATAAGCATCGAAGATCTCTTTGCGGTGGGGACTGTTGGTGAAATTATACGTCTTATGGAACTCTCTGATGGCGGCATCAAAATCCTGGTGCAAGGCGTACAAAAAGCACTGGTACACCACGTAACACCAACCGATGATGCGTTAATGGCAACCATAGAATTGATCGCCGCAACAAACGAAGATTGCAACGCAGAAAAAAGAGACTACTACGTCAAAAACATCTGCACAAGCGTCGCAAAGCTACCGGCAAACAATACATTATTTAGTCCAGATTTCACCTCCATTGTGTACCAAATTGAAAGCCCACAAAAAGTCAGTGATTTTGTGCTCTCTCATTTAAATTTACCGGTTAATCAGGCGCAAGAACTGCTTGAAAAAGAATCGATAACACAGGTGCTTGACGCCATTTTGCACCACCTAGAACGATTGGTTGCTTCAACCGAAATTGAAGAGAAAATTCGCACCTCAACTCGTGACTCAATTAACAAATCGCAACGAGAGTACTATTTACGCGAACAGCTTCGGGCAATACAAAAAGAGCTTGGCGATGATAGTGATTCAGATATCGAAGATTTTGAAAACAAGGGAACCGCGCTGCAATTCACCGATGAGGCTCGCACCGAATTTAATCGCCAAATCAGTCGACTCAAAAAAACGTCGAGCGATTCATTAGAAGCCACGGTTATGCGCAATCACATAGAATGGTTGCTTGGCATGCCATGGGGAACCACAACAAAAGATAATAATGACATCACCGTTGCTAAAAAAATATTGGATGAAGGTCACTTTGGTCTTCATGAAGTTAAAGAACGGATTCTTGATTATCTCTCCATCAAATATTTGAAGAACGATTGCGCCAGTCCAATTTTATGCTTAGCCGGACCTCCTGGCGTTGGTAAAACTTCGCTGGGTAAATCGATCGCACAAGCCATGGGACGTACCTTTGCACGTATCGCTGTCGGCGGTGTTCACGATGAAGCCGAAGTTCGTGGCCATCGTCGCACCTATGTTGGCGCCCTTCCCGGCCGGTTTGTACAAGCAATAAAAAAAGCCGGTAGCCTTAACCCGGTACTGCTTATCGACGAGATCGACAAAATTGGTTCATCGCATAAAGGCGATCCGTCGGCAGCGCTTCTAGAGGCACTCGATCCGGAACAAAACAAAGCCTTTTATGATAACTATCTTGGCGTACATTTTGATTTTTCCAAAGTATTGTTTATCACAACCGCTAACGATTTGAGCACTATTCCGGGACCACTCCGCGATCGTATGGAAGTAATTCAGCTCTCCGGCTACACCAAAGAAGAGAAGCTGGAAATCGCCAAACGTCACCTTACGCCAAACATCGTTGTTGATTCTGGCCTTGGTCATACCGATATTGCATTCTCAAAAGATGTCATTGAAGAACTTATCACCGGATATACCCGCGAAGCAGGCGTGCGTGGCCTTTCAAAATTATTTCAAAAATTGTGTGCCAAATATGCACGCCATTACATTGAAAACAAAAAAGGGATAAGCTTTACTAAGCGTAATCTCGTAGACCATCTCGGACCGCGTCGCATTATCGACACACTCAGATTGGGCACACACAAAGTCGGCATAACCAATGGTCTTGCGTGGACACCATATGGTGGCGAAGTGCTACAAATGGAAGCTCTTCTCATGCCGGGAACCGGTAAGCTTATTTTAACCGGCCAACTCGGTGAAGTGATGAAAGAATCGGCCCGAGCCGCAGTCAGTTATGCTCGGTCACATGCCAAAGAATTTAATATCGATGCAAAGATGTTTAGCGAATACGATTTACATCTCCATGCACCGGCCGGCGGCATACCAAAAGATGGCCCTTCTGCAGGAATTACGTTACTTTCCTCAATATTTTCGGTATACACTGGCCGCCCGGTTAATAGCGACTACGCTATGACTGGCGAGTTAAATCTTCAGGGAAATGTAATGCCTATTGGTGGCGTGAAAGAGAAACTACTTGCCGCAAAGCAACATGGCTTTTCACGAGTTATTTTTCCGAAGCAAAATGAAAAAGATGTCAAAGGAATTGGAGCACTTCCTGAAGGAATAAAAATCCTCTTCGTAGAAGATGTGCAAGAGGTTCTTTCTTACGTTTTGCTACCAAAACCATAGCATTCATATTAGGATAACGATCATTGTATAGTTTAAGTAACTTACTCACCATCGTAAGGGCGCACTTATGCGTAAGCAAGTATCATTAATTTTTTGCGCAATCGCTTGTCTCATATTTACTCAAAGCGTTTTTGCGATTCCGGTTGTATTTGTTGATGGACTTCTTCTACCAAGCACTACGCGACTCTTCTCTCCTACAGAGCAGAAAATACAGCGCCAGATGATCTCCTACCACTCAGCACAAGAGCCGGTAGCGTTCTTATTAAAAATGGATGATGACGCGACGACTGCGTGGGGAGTAACCGCGACGGTTACTCAATACGTGCCAGAAGATGGGGTAAAAAAAACCGATCCAACGTTTACTATCACCTCAAAAGATATTATCCAAATCTACAACCCACGAGATGCAATTAAAGAAACACCACTACCCAATTCACCTACCAAAGAAACAAGGCTTGAAGTCAGCCCTAGCAGCTGTGGCATCTATAAAGACGCGCCACTCTTCAATCGCTTATCCCCAAAAACAGTTGAAGATATCTATGAAATGCTTGGCCGTCGCTATAAAACAAAAGCACTTCATAAGGAATTGCTCGGAATAACTTCCTGTAATCAATTCATTCAAACCATGGTTGATCGACTGAATCTTGAAATTACACCGGCCCGCGCCCTTGAATTCTTAACGCAAAATTCAACTATCCAAAACAAACTCAAGCTGCTCGTAGAAAGCATTTTTCAACAAAATAGAGCGGCAAACATTAACAGCGATGACAGCAACGATCTTCCAACGCAATTTCGTGAACAACTCGAAGCGTTACAGCTTCCTGAGCTAACCGCCAACTTTTTGTTTGATATGATTGACCGCTATGAAAGAAGCAAACAAAATCAGCTTGAAGGCCCTGGCCTTGAAACCTATCTACGCTTTGCCCTCGCTCTTCCCTGGGCCGACGCCGCCTCAACCGAACCGGAAATGTTCGATCTGGACACGGTAGCAGAAGCACTTAATGAATACCAGTACGGCATGGATCAAGTAAAAGATATCGTGCTGACCCACTTAGCACTGCGCATGGTATGTCCAGGAGGGACCCCGCTCGTGCTCTGCCTCGTTGGCGCACCCGGCACCGGAAAAACCTCGATTTGCACCCATATTGCGCAAGCACTGAATAAAAAAATGTACCGCATCAGCCTTGCCGGTGTACACGCACAGTCAGATATCACCGGCGTAAGTCGCTCATATTTGAATGCGTCAGAAGGTAAAATCTTGCGAGGACTCAAAACAATGCAAAGCGCATCTGGCGTAGTCTTGCTTGATGAAATCGATAAGATGGGTAACGAAAATAAATGGCATGGTTCGCCGGCAGATGCGCTTTTGCACGCGCTAGACCCGGAACAAAATACGGCATTTTTTGATGACTACCTAAGCATCCCCTTTAATATCTCAAAAATTCTTTTCATTGCAACAGCGAACAACGAGCGGGAAATTCCAAGCGCATTACGTGATCGTATGACCATCGTGCAAGTACCTTCGTATACTCGTGCCGAAAAGATTGAGATTGCTCAAACAAAGATCATCCCTCGCCTCTTGAAGAAGATCGGTTTAATGAGTCAAAAGCCATCGTTTAGCAACGAAGTTATTGGCACCATTATCGATAAATATACATTCGAAGATGGGCTGCGTGGGTTAACCAATCAACTCAACTTCCTCATTGGAAAATTTGCACGCGGTTACCTGCGCAACGAAACAATTACGTTTACTCCCGATAATCTTATCTCATTCCTTGGCTTGGCTCACAACAACTTAGCTCAGTTCAAACGCAAGGCAAAAGAAATTGAACCATACCTCTCGCCACTCGCACGTAAAAAACTGTTTGAAGCTATCGATGCCTTCGATGTTGCTCGTGAGCGCACCGATACGCATGAGCAGCTACGAGCCTACATCGCTGCCTTCCTTGCCATTCCATGGGCACCAGAAGTTGATACCACCAACTATGATCTGGTAACGGTTGCACAAGCAATAGAAAAAACACACTATGGCGCCGATGAAGTAGAAGAATCGATTCTTGATTACCTCACTCTTGCACAGCGCAACACCGACAAGAGCGCTGGCACCGTGCTTTGCTTATACGGGCCGCCCGGCGTTGGTAAAACATCGATCGCTCAAGCGCTTGCCACCGCTCTTAACAAAAAACTTATTCGCGTCTCAATGGGCAGCATAACCTCGTCGCTCGATATCCGTGGTATTGCATCGGAATACCGCAATAGTCATGCCGGTGTTATTGCGCAAGCATTGATTGATAGTGGCTCGAAAAACACACTGATTGTTCTTGATGAAATCGATAAGATTCCTCACATTTCCATCGCGAACACCTTGCTTGATGTACTCGACCCATCGCAGAACACTGCCTTTGTTGATGATTATTTAGGCGTGCCAATTGATCTCTCAAACGTGTTGTTTGTCGCAACAGCCAACGATTTTCAAAATATTCCCTACCCTCTCTATGACCGCCTAACAATCATAGAGATGCCAGGCTACTCAGAACGGCAGAAAGTTGAGATTGCACAAAACTACTTACTCCCAAAACTGTATGCACAAAACGGGATTACCGATTTATCATTTATAACACCAGAACTGCTTCACGCCGTTGTATTTAACTACACCAAGGAAACCGGTGTTCGCCAGCTCAATAAGCGCCTCAAAACAATTGTCGCTCGATATCTACGCAATCAGAATAACAACATAACACCGGAAAACTTAGAGACGGTCTTGGGCGAACCAATTCTACATGATGCGATCTCCCGAGCCGATACCGTGGGCACTTGCAACGGCCTCTACTGGAGTATGGGTGGCGGTGGCGTATTGCTCATCCAAGTTACGATGGCCAAAGGAAAAGGCGAAATTAAAATTAGCGGTCTTGCAAAAGAAGACATGCAGGAATCGGCACGAGCTGCGCTCAGCTACGTCAAAACAAACTTCGCTAACATCATGGCCACCTACGCACCAAAAGTATCACTACAGAACACAACAAGCCTGGACAAGCTTGATATTAATATCCACGTAATGCGCGGCGCCATCCCTAAATCAGGCCCATCGGCCGGCCTTGCGTTTGGCACTGCACTGATCTCAGCATTAACCGGTCGCCCAACACGACATGATTACGCAATGACCGGTGAAATTGATCTCTTTGGTAACGCATTTGCAATTGGCGGACTCGATCAAAAACTTGAGGGAGCGCGTAGCCTTGGTATCAAGCATGTATTGGTACCGGAAGAAAACAGAGCCAGCATTGAAGCGCTCAAGGAGATGCCGGCCGGTATTGATATTACGTTTGTACAAACCATTGATGACGTGCTAACACAGATTTTGCTGCCAGCCACCGTTGATACTAGTTCACTGTTTACCGCTGTTGCTTAGCAAGCCCCTAAACTATTGCCTCGGCCGCGCTATTCTTACCATCCTACTCGAATCAACGACACGGAGCACCACCTACAAAGGTCACGTCTATGCTCTATCGCATCTTCTGGCACGCCCTACGTGCCACACCAACTACCCTTCTCACGCTGACTACCACTACCGCCACCCTAGCTCCTATTGCCAATCCCACCGCTCCGTACGCCAGCCTCACACCAGACCCCTACTTCCTCAATGAACACTACGATCTCACCGCTCCTTTTCAACTCAGAACCTTCCTTGACATCAGCCTGCCAAGCATTCACAGGAACCTGTTTGGCCTCGTTGTTGCTCTACCAGCCACCACACCAGAACCACAGCGGCTCGGCTCCCAAATAGCTGCGGTCCTTGCGCAACTCGACCTTCCAGCCTATGTCATTACCACCGATAGTCCGATTAATAGGCCGGCCCGCACATTAACCTGCGTGTTTTTTAATCAACCAACAGGACGCAGAATGCCATTACTAATCGCAGGACTGAGCCTCTTGCTGTGCATGGTAACCGGAGCACTAGCCTGGCAAACCCAAGTATCGACCCAGAGGCCGGCCGTAGCGAATATAGCAGGCCTAAACACAAAGCGGCCGATTCCTCGGCAAGAGAAAATCGACCACCTTGTCTATCAACCTATTGCCGCTGCCGTGACGGCTCATCAAGCCTCATGTCAACTTATCAAACTGATTGGGGAACCAAAGAGTACTGCGGTTCATTTTGTTACCTGCAACCCGGCGCATCTCACTATCGTACGCACAATGTTTGAAATGGCGACTCAATCACCATGGAGCACAAGCACCCCACGATATCAGGCAGGCTACCCGGCACTCTATAAAGCGATGCTTAACGCTAACGCCACAAAATTAATCGTCTGATACGATTCGTTGGCGCTTATTTCGTAACTCCCTGACTCTCTGAACTTCTAGCTCTTCTGCATACGTAGTAGTCCACACGCTAATATGTACAGAACATTCATCTCGATAGCTATCATGTACCGTTGCTATATCACTTAAGCTTTGAATGATAATCTTCCCACCATCAAACGAAGCAGAGGCTAGATACCGTATCAATAACGTTATACATCGAGGTGTTAAAGACTCAAACTGACATCCGATAGAACCTAGCTGAGAATACACATACATTTCTGCCAACCCCGCTGTCATGAGCCTTTCAATATTATTTTCAGCAAATGTAAGAAGTTTCCCAGCATTTACCTCATTGCTACAAGCAAAGGTATTATAATCCTCGACCTCAACCTCCTGTACAAAAAAAGTCTCTAACAGATCATCAAGCTCTAGACTCGCCCGATCCGATGCTTCTGCCGTAAATAGTGTCGGCGACTGTAGTGGAATGCGATTAAACAGTGGCGCAACAGTAGACAATGTTGGCACAGGAAGACAATCACCTATCGTTAAATCATCGATTTTCTTCGTAATAAAATCTAACAAAGTTGAAGTCTGTGAGTATGAGTACGCCGATCGAAGGTGCTCGGACCTACTCTGCAATAGACGAAAAACAGCTTGATTCTGGCTTTCATCGCTTCCAATAAACAGCAGATCAATGAGCTTTTTTTGATATTCCACCCAAGCGTCTTCCCTCATTTTATTAGCTCCTAGCTGCGCATCAAAGAAAGCACAATAAGATAGGAATTCACCACGATACCACTCTAAACAAGCCGAAGTATTACTCTGCAAACACAAGCGAAGCGCATCAGCAACCATTGTAATAACATAAGGTTTTTCCCTACAAGCGATCACCAATTGCGAAGCGGACCCCACGCTAGCTAAAGCAGCAGCTTGTAACAGCTCAACGTACCAAGGAGCAACAATCTTAATAGCCACCAAATCCACCCCATATGAAGATATCCTTTTTTGGATCTCATCTTCGGATGCTAAGTAAAAAATAAACTTAACTCCTGGCCTATTATAAGTACCAGATTTTTTAGAAACCATTCCGCCGCCATTCGAGCCTGATGATACACCACCAGCCCTTTTAGCATAGCTAATGGCATCCGCCCCTCCCCCTGACAGCACTCCACCACAAATACCAGAAACTTTTTTAATCGCTACTTTTTCGCCAGTAGGACCGGCCTTAGCCGGAGCACCAGCGTGCATTGACCGCTCCCCAAGCGCAGGCCTATTTTGAACAATGCCATACCGCTGCAAAAACGCAGACAAACATGGCGTATCTTTCGCTTCAGCCGCGCCATTACCCACTAAATAACCGTTCGTAATCATCCAGCACAACATGCTCTTGATTTCCTGCGCCCCCACCTCCTTAGATTCTCCGGTAGGCGCACCTTCAAGCCGCTTAAGTAGGACCTCCATAAGCTGGGCGACGGAGGCTGTGGATGAATTCGTGTTTTTCACACCACCGGCCGTAAGCATGCCCGCGGTCTCAAGAATGCTACTTAAAGCCTTAAGACAATGAGCAAAGAAAGGAAAGTAGAACCCCGGATCACTCTCAGGAGTATTCTCGAAAACTCTAAGATTATATACGATTATAAGCCGAAACAGACGGTTACCAAGCTTTGGCTGTTTTTTGACCTCCTCAGCCCAGTGGTTCAATATACTTTTCCACCCTTCAAGCGAGCATTTATCTGCCGCCTCGAAAACCTCTGTTGTTATATTAGCTGGATCGGCATTAGTCAAAATCCCAAAAATATCAGGCAAGCAAGAAGAAGCCCCGTCTGATGGCCGAACCTGAAACGGCAATCCCAAAAAAATTACTACACCAAACAATATGAATTTATTAACGCACCTCATAGATCCCCCCCACTGACCGCCAAAACACCATCCTCTGGCTGTAAATATACTATACTTGAAGGACAAAGGGTGCCTGGGCAGGTATCAAATGTCAATACGTCAACACAGGCGGTCGCTAAGAGATGCCTCTTAGCTAATGAGGGCTCAATTTGCAGTCCCTACCAACCTCTGCTATTATTTACGGGCGTGAAAGCCTAGTTGTTTCCACGTTTTTTAGTATATGTATCATTCCTAAACCGATGGCAGGTCCGCCTGGCATCATCGAAACGAAACTCAAACATGCTTAAAAGTACGATTGACGCGAAAGCGACTCAACTCTTAAACGAAGAACTGATTCAAGACCAGTTTACGTTATCGCCAAAAGAAGAGGCATCTTTAAACGAACTCTACCAACAACACGGCGCAGTCTTTGCTCCGGGCCAATTGTTCACCGGCAAGGTACTCAGCCGTAGCAACAGTGGCATGGTAGTAGACGTTGCCTTCAAATCATATGGCACTATTCCTATGAACGAATTCAACTCTCAAGAACTCGCCCTTCTTGTCGAAGGTGCTTCTATTGAAGTATTAGTCGACCGCCTTGAAGATGAAAACGGCTCAGTAGTATTGTCATACCAAAAAGCTAAATCAATGAAGGCTTGGGACCGCATTGTCGATCTTGCAAAAGAAGACAAGCCGGTTTCAGGTATCGTTCTTGGTAAAGTTAAAGGTGGTCTTAACGTTGACATTGGTATCCCAGCTTTCCTTCCTGGCTCGCAAGTAGATATGCAACGTATCAACGATTTCGACCAATTCGTTGGCCAAGAAATCGTATGTAAGATTTTAAAAATCAACAAAAAACGTGGCAATGTTATTATTTCTCGTCGTCGCTACCTTGAAAGTGAACGTCAAGCTAATAAGTCAAAAGTCATGACCACTATTGTCGAAGGACAAGTAATACAAGGTATCGCTAAGAACATCACCAACTACGGTGTGTTTGTTGATATCGGTGGCGTAGACGGCTTGCTTCACATTACCGATATGTCATGGGGTCGCGTAAGCCACCCAAGCGAATTGGTAAAGATTGGCGACACTATCACCGTTAAAGTTATCGGCCTTGACCGTGAACATGAAAAAATCTCTCTTGGTATCAAGCAACTCTCAAGCAACCCTTGGGACGAAGTTGAGAAGAAATACCCTATCGGCAGCACGCTGACCGGCAAGGTTTCAAGCATTACCGAATACGGTTTGTTTGTAGAAATCTCTCCTGGCGTTGAAGGCTTGGTCCATATTTCCGAAGTTTCATGGACAGAACGTATTACCAACTTACACCGTCATTTCCAAATCGGTAAAGAGGTAACCGTTGTCGTCATTACGCTCGACAAGCAAAATCGCCGTATGTCTCTGAGTATCAAGCAATTGACACCAGATCCATGGCAAACAATTACTGCTAAATACAAAGTTGGCGATCGCATCTCTGGCAAAATCAGCAATGTGACCGACTTCGGTGTGTTTGTAGAACTTTCCGACGGTATTGATGGCTTGGTACACGTATCAGATATTTCGTGGACCGATCATATCACTCACCCAAGTGAACATTACAAGAAAGCCGACGTTGTTGAAGCGATCGTCTTGTCTATCGATACCGACAGCAAGAAGATCTCTCTTGGCATCAAGCAACTGCAAAATGATCCTTGGAATTCGGTAGAAACCGTACATCCAGTAGGCTCAACTGTTGATGGCGCCGTTTCAAAAATAACCAGTTTTGGTGCTTTTGTTCGTCTCCAAAGCGGCCTTGAAGGCTTGATCCACAGTTCAGAATTGGCTGAAGGATCGAACATTAAGGTTGGCGAGCCTGTTCGTTGCAAAGTAATCAAGATCAACACCGATGATCGTAAGCTTGGCTTATCAATCAGAGCGTTAGATCCTGGCTACGTTGCACCACATGCACAACAATCTGCAGATACGGCTGAACGTCGCAAACAACAGCAACAAGATGCAGTTGCACGCAAGAAAGCCACTGAAGCTAAGCCTGCAGTTACTTCAATGAAGTCTGTACTGCAACAAGCTCTTCAAGAACATGCTGACCGCGTAAAAGCAGATAAGGAATAGTATGATCGAAAGAACATTCGGACTCATTAAACCAGACGCAGTAGCGGCCGGCCATACCGGTGCAATCATCAGCCGTATTGAAAAAGAAGGCTTTAAGATTGTAGGTATGAAAAAAATGACCATTTCTCGCCCTCAAGCAGAAGTGTTCTATGGTGTTCATAAGGCTCGTCCGTTTTATGAAGAGTTGGTAACGTTCATCACTTCAGGCCCAGTAATAGCCCTTGCTCTTGAAAAAGACGGCGCTATTAAAGCATGGCGTGACTTGATGGGTGCTACTAACCCGGCACAAGCGGCTGAAGGTACTTTGCGTAAGCAATTTGCTATCAGCATCGGTCAAAATGCTACTCATGGTTCCGACCCGGCAGAAACAGCACCGTTTGAATTGGTGCTGTTCTTCCCCGAAATCATGTAACTGATTGTAGAAATCAGCATAATTTAGAGGCGGTATTACTCTTACTGGGTAATCCCGCCTCTCTGTATTCTGGCATCTTTATGAGTATTTCTGGTACACTATTAGGGCAAATCATTACTAATTACCTGAGAGGTTTTTGTGTTACGTAGTTACTCTTTGCTTGCTCTTTGTCTATTGAGCCTATCAGGTGCCGGCTTTGCCGCCGAGACACGACCTACTGCGCAGCCAACATGGAGCTGGACTAGCCCAACGAGCTGGCTAAACCCTGTACGCAGTTTATGGGCAACACCGAGCGAACCATCGGCACCGATGAACTCGGTAACCGCTGCTAAAAAAGAATTTGCCACTTGCCGGCCAGCACAGCGGCAACACCTCATCAATAACGCATTAAGAACGCTAGGCATAGATCGATCTAGACGGTTTGGTGAACAACTTAATGAAAACGATAAAACAATACTCGGCGTAATTGGCCTTCTCGCAGAGCAAGGAAAAAAGCCGCTCTCTCCTCAAGAAATTGCACATGCATTGCTAGCCGGAACAATAACCGGTGATGAACCGCACACGCCGGCAACCACTTTCAAACCAAATCCTGCAGTAGCCGAAATTCTGCGAGAACTATACCCTTCAGATGCAGCAGTTGACCCAGTCGAAACCGCAGAGCCAACCTTTAACGACACACACGGCAATAAAGTCGATACGGCCGAAGATGGAATAGGTGGTGAAGAAGATGACACAGCCGCACAGCCTGTTGATCATGAGGAAGGAGAGGACAAGAAGCACCCTACTATGCCAGCCGTCAAATCAGCCTTAGAAGAAGATGATCTAGTTGCAAGTGCTACGACCAGCAGTAGAGACAGTGATGTATCTGAAGAAGACAGCAGCGACAGGGAAGAAGCTACGACTAAGAAATCAGTTGCTACCGCCGAAGGCATCCCCAAAGAACATCCTCATACACCAGCCGCTGAAAAAGTACCCGAAGAAAGCGAAGGAAGCAAGAGGACCGACGAAGATGAGGAAATTGCTAGCGATAATGGTGAAAAGGTAGCCCAGCTAGTCGCAACGAAGCCAACGCCTAAAGTACTCGATACACTAGTAGTAACCACATCAAAGTCCTCAAACATTAGAACCGTAGTAAAAGCACTCCCCGCAACACCTGCGTCAACAGGGACAGAAGCAATTTCACCGCAAAGAAGCCGGATCAACACCGAAACAATCGCTGGTAGCACCGCTCTTCTTCTGGGCCTTACCTTGCTTAGCATAGTATTCACCAACCAAAAATCGCGCATGGCCTTTCTTTCTTGGTTCACCAATCAGGAGGTGCCAGACGCCCTAAATAGGTCACCAGAAGAATTAATAGCTCGCTATGGGGAACGAAAATCAGCCATTCTGCTAACCGCAATCGGCCTTATCGCCATGGGTGGCGGAGTATATGGGATTTCGCGAGGCCTGAGTGCGACTGCAGCCGCTTAAAAGTAGCTTTTTAGCTTGGTTTTTTATAAAAAAGTAGGCGTATGCCGTTCTTATTGGTTATACTGTTCGGCAGTAGAATTTGTACTATTTTAGGATATTAAGTATGAAGTTATTCACTCACGTGATACTTGCCGTGTGTTTTTTCGGTGGTTCAAGTTGCCTTGGCATGGAAGTTGATCCTACGGTAGCCGGTACAGCTCCAGCCCCAACACCACTCCCAGTACCGCCTGTCGTCGGGCCATATATGCGTACCATGAAAATACTCACCGAAGCCACCGGCAAAGGGCAAGCCGATTTAATTAGGAAACAACTTAACGAAAAGGGGGAAGCGATATTTAATGCTTTCGAAACCGCTCTGAGCTCAGGAGAATCCTACACGGCACGCGACATCTCCCATTCACTTTTTACCGGGAAGCTAGAAAGATACACTCCTGGAATCCCTTACGGAACCCTTGACTGGGAGCGAATCAGCACACTACAGGGAAATAACCGAAACCGGAGCTACTTTGCCGAAGCAGCCCCAGCCCATAACGCTGCCAGAGATATACTTGTAAGTGCGCTAGAAAAGCCGGTCCTCAGCGGAGGCAGCGAAAAAATTGAGGCTTCAGATATAGCAGAAACGGATAATGCTATGCTTATGCTTGAAAAAAAGAAGGACCCCTCCCACAAAAGAGAGCAGTATCTGACCAAAGGACTAGGCATCTTAAATGCTGCTGGCATTAATCTTGCCAGTGAAGACCTCGAACCAGCCGGTCGGCTTTTAGTCGCTGAATGTGGCTTTCTCGCAGAACATGGAAAAACGTTTACCGCTCAGGACATTATGCACTCGTTACACAAGGGCAAATTAGCTAAGTATGAAACTACTGCTCGATATAAGCCAACAATCCCTACCCTTAAAGGGCTTGATAAGAAAAAAGATCCAGAATTCGAAGAACGATACCAAGAGCTAGCTAATGCATTCACCAAAGCGCTCACTCCACCTCCTACTCAACCAGACAAAAGCGATAAAAAACCAACCGGTACCATTCCGGCAGAAACGCAAACAGACCCTGCACTCCCCGTGGCCGTACCAAAGCCTCCTCGATCTGTCCTTACTCTAGATCTAAAAGTAGTCAATGAATCGATCCCGGCAGCACTGCCCTTCGATCCTAACGGTCTACCAACCGCAGCACCAGCATCGAGCATGAACAAAACACGTGCCGCCGGCATCCTGGTAGCCGCCCTAGGCGCCCTATGGACACTCAAAAAATTTCGTCGCCAAGAACGAGGATATGTGCGCAAATTCCTCCGGCGACTCACGTCACAGAAATATCGCGACGAGCTGTCTCGATCTCACACAGAACACTCGATGGAACTCTCTCTCATCGACAGCAATGGACATGAAGCACTTGCTGCCGCAAGCACAACACTGCTTGGCATCGTGCTTGCCGGCTATGGTCACTACAAATAAATCTTGACATCCCCGGCCGTTATGGCACGCTACTACGACTGCGGACCATTCTCACTCTGGAGATTCACTGCGTTGAATACATTTTGGTACATAAGTATCGCGGCATTGGTATGCGCACTATTTACTCTCCTCATAGCTTACCGTGTTTGGTATCACGCCGCTGCCGCGCAGCAGGTGCAACGTAACAATCGAGCCATTACTCCCGCAATCACAACGACGTGGCCAATCACTATTACCGTCGGCATCTTAACACCTTTACCTAATGAAGCGGCCCATTACCTGGCTGAAGGGCTATCGGAACTCCTCTCTGTCAGCAGCCGCACTCGATACATTATCGCCCCGTTGCCAGGCGACAACACACGCGTCACTTTATTTGAACAAGCTCAACACGCCGGAAGCACCTGCGACATCTTAGTCACCTTCGGTGTAACGTGCGCTAACATTGCGGCCGAAGCTGCCGAATTTTTGCAACACATTCCGGTCATCAAAGCCGGGCTGCGCAACGAACAAATAACCCGCTTATTACCCCATGAATTCAACACCATTATTCTGACAACTGAATATGATTATCAACAACAAGTAGCCCTTTTCCAGAAGATAAAACCACTCGCCAAAGAGGTCTGCATTCTCTATCGCCTCCATAATGAACACATTCGTGAAGAGGTTCTGGCTCTAAGCAACGCGCTACAGGAAGCCCATCTAAAGACGCATGCACATGTCCTGGCGCACAACACGCATATTGATAATCAGCTCAGTGCATTTTCAACCTCATACGACACACTTTTTCTTATGCCTCATACGGTAACGGCCACAAATGTGCAAGAGCTCGTTACGTATTGCACCACAAAAAAAATAACCCTGTGCGCCCAAGAATTAGATGTTGTAACGCTCGGCGCTGCACTTGGATTTGGAAAATCGGAAAAAGAATTAGGTGCTCATATTGGACACCTCATTCGCAATTTATGCGAGGGAAAGAAAAAGTACCCTACCGGTACGATCATGACACACTATCCGAATTATCATTGCGTTATTAACAAGAAAAAATGTTATGCACAAGGGATCGAACTCAGCCCCGAATATATAACAATGCTTGAGCAAGTTCATATTGTTAACCATCAACGAACTCCCTACCCACAATATCGCCATGATCAATCCCCCCCTGCCGCCAACCGAAATGTTTGATGGAGCTGTTCGGCATGCCGGGCAGACACTCCTCACCGTCGCATTTTGCCTACATGCGCACAATGAATATCATGAACAATACATCGCACTTTTTTTACGCCTATGCACGCTTCGAGGACTCCACTGTAAAGCATTGCGCCTTTCACCACTCGACCTAGAAAGCAGTATCGAATCAATCAGTCATATACCCCTGGCTCTTATTGTCTGCTTAGACAATCAATATGCGGCACTCATGTTATTAACACGCGCCAAATTACATATTAGTGCTCCGTTAGTATTCGTTGATTTAGATCTGCCAAAAGCACTTCCAATCCCACTCCCTGCAAAGTGTATATGCATTGCTACCGATCTCACCACGTTTGTCAGCGATATGTGCAGCCTCATTCCTACCATTCAAAGCATACACACCGTCGGCATTCTCTATGACCAAACCGATCAAATTTTAACACCACTCCTACCAGAGATAGTCGCGTGGCTTGAAAAACGAGACTACGTGGCCAAAGCAATTGTACGGAAACCAACTATTACGAGTGCTGATGTACTGGTGTTTGGTTCCTGCGACATGCTCATATTCCTTAGCAGATCGGCCCCCGAAGATTATCAGCAACGCCTTGCTACCGTATGCAAACAACAACACACGATGCTGTATGCAACAACCCCTTCAGCACTTTCCTACGGTGCATCGTTTGTATTTACCCCAAACATGCATCATATGGCCGATGAAGCGGTGAGTGTACTTTCCCGGTACTTAAGTACCAATACGGTTAGCCCAACGATTTACATCGGCTACCAATTACTCATTAATAGTTATGAGGTAGCCAATAATAAACTACTCGCCGCATCACTGAATCTTTTCATGACATTATCACAAACAATAACAATAGCTACACCTACAACTCCGGAAAAAGTTTCGGCGTATTTACGGCTCGAACAGGTTCCTCTCGAATAAACCGTTGCAGAAATGAGTGCAAGCTAGAGATAGTATTTGGCACAATAAGTTTCTCAACGGATCAGGAGGTTTCCGTGCTCACCCCACGAACCATATTCATCATGCTGTATCTATCAACTATCACCGCTGCGTATGGCGATATTTTCATACTTCACGGCTCTTTTGGCAGCGATAGCCGCTGGTTTCGACCAAACGGAACGTTTTACGAAGCGGTCAAAAAACAGGCCGCGCCGCTAGGGCACGATATACATCCATTTATCTGGTCTGGCGGTGTATCGCCACAAAGCATTATTGAAGGCGCCAAAAGTTTTATCGAGCGCATGCTGACACTCCCACCGAACACACCAATTATCATCGAAGCACACAGTAACGGCGGCAATGTCGCCGCGTTCACCACTATGCTCTATGCCGCTTTGTATAAAGCACAAGCAACCGATGAAACCGAAGTGCCTGACATTATCAGAAGCCCTTTTTTAGAGAAAAAACTAACCAAAAATAGAACCTATATTTATGAAGTTGCACCAAAAGTAGAATCACTTTTGCAAGAAACTTTTACCGAACTCAAAGAGGCAATGAATACCAGCCACCGACTGCGACGCACGCTACCCGATTATCCAATCCAGCTACTCTGCTTAATGGGCACCCCGATCAACACCGATAGGTTTGATATTAACATGCAAGTGGTACGGCAGGTAATTAACCTTTACTCACCGGCCGACTTCATCCAACCACTCGTCGGGGATCAGGTAGTGCCAATTCACGAGCGCCGAGCAAATATCCAAGTCAAGCTGCATGATGTGAATCTGGGCGCCGACCCTATTGATCCCTGCCACAAAAATATTCGCAATCAAATAATTGGACAGTGGCTACTAGAACTACCAGACATCGCTGCATCAACAAAAGAAGATGCCGCTCCGTATTCTCTACAAAGCGGCATTGCTACATTTTACAGCGATCAACCACCGCTGTTTGTACAAACAGATGAAGCTAATCAGCCGGCATCCTCTGATGATTCCGATTCAGAAGAAGAGGACGACTCTTGGCCATTTGATGCATGAACAGCCAATTCGGTATCGTTAGCCATCGAGTGTGGGTACAATAACTTTACTTGATCAAGAATACCATTAACGAAACGGTATGCATCCCGCTCAGCAAAAGCTTTTGCTAACTCTACTGCTTCATTAATAACAATCGAGGCTACTGCATCAGGCTGCTCAAATTCCCATAGCGCCATGTACAAAATCAACCGCGTACAGCAACCAAGGCGGTCAAATCGCCAGTGCTCCAACAATGGCTGAATAACTGTTTCATACCGAACATGGTTTTCAACAACTCCCTGCGCTATGTTCAAGGCAAAAGTATGATCACCAGGCTTCAATCCAAAACCGTCCAAAAACAATCGTGAAACATCTTCAAGCGACCCTTGATAATCGGAACGATCAAGAGCATAAACATAATGAAACGCCAATGCACGCAGCTGACGACGTGTCACCGGTTGTACCGTAATAAGCTCGTCACAAGAATCATTCAGCGGTCCATCATTACAACGGCACTGCTTACTGCGATCAAGTGTATTCTTTATATCGTCCACCGACATAGCACCCCCAGAATATCGATTAAACGCGCTCTATATAGCTGCCATCACGAGTATCAACTTTAATAGATTCACCCTCGTTAACGAATAACGGAACGTTAACAACTACACCGGTCTCCAGCGTTGCCGGCTTGCTACCACCTTGCGCAGTATTTCCCTTAACACCAGGCACGGTACTCGTAACGGTCAACACCATGAAATTTGGTGCCTCAATAGAAATCGGCTCACCTTTAAATTTAAGCATGGTATACACCGCATCTTGCTTCAAGTAATCTTTTACTTGGTCGATCTGCTCTGCGCTAAAAGCAAGTTGTTCGTAAGACCCTTGGTCTAAGAAATTGTATTGATCATCGGCATACAGATACTGTACTTGTATAAGTTCAAGATCTGGTGCAGGAAATTTTTCGCCAGAGCGAAATGTTTCTTCTTGCAGGCGATTGGTAATGAGATTTTTCATCTTGGTACGTACAAATGCACCGCCCTTGCCCGGCTTTACATGCTGGAATTCAACTACAAGCCATGGTTCATCATTCCAAAGAATCTTGGTTGAGCCACGACGAAAATCGGAAGTTGCTATCATGTTGAGCTCTTTCGTATCATAAATGTATGAGACGCACTACACTAAGTGGTGCAAATGAGAGCGGTATCGTAACATATCTTTTTATATTGCGAAAGGCAGAATATTCATGAATACAAAAACCCTATCGGTCGCTAGCATTGCGCAGCTTCTGACCGCCGAACATACCCGTCATCAGAACACTATTAACCTTATCGCCTCAGAAAATTATGCAACCGCAGAAACCAGAGCTCCTCTGGCAAGTATCGCCGGAACAAAGTACGCCGAAGGGTATCCTGGTCGACGCTATTACGCCGGCTGTGCCGTAGTAGATGAAATAGAACGAATCGCACAACAAGCCCTCCTCGACCTCTTTGTACCCAAGGAACTACAAGCAGAGTATCATGCCAATGTACAGCCACACGCCGGTTCATCGGCAAATCTTGCTGTTTACAACGGATTACTCAAACCTGGCGATACTATTTTGAGCATGTCGCTAGCTCATGGCGGCCATCTCACCCATGGTCATGCGGTCAACCTTTCGGGCAAAACCTATGCCATTGTATCTTACGGCGTTGATCCGGACACCGGCCTGCTTAATTACGATGAAATCGAGCGACTAGCCCAGCTTCATAAGCCAAAGCTCATCATAGCCGGCGCCACCGCCTACTCACGCACTATCGATTTTGCTCGCTTCGGCACTATTGCTCGCTCGGCAAATGCTTTCTTGTTGGCCGATATCGCCCACATTGCCGGCCTCATCGCCGGTGGATGCCATCCAACACCGGTGGGGCATGCCGATATTATCACGAGCACGACCCACAAAACATTGCGTGGCCCACGAGGCGCCTTCATTCTTTGTAAAAAAGACCTCGGTGGTAAAGTTGATTTGAGTATAATGCCTGGTACCCAAGGGGGTCCCTTTATGCATGCTATCGCGGCGCGCGCCGTTGCCTTTCTTCTTGCACAAGAACAATCATTCGGTGACTATGCCAAAACTGTCTGCAGCACCGCAGCAACATTGGCTCATGAGCTCCAATCTCGGGGCTATCACATAGTAAGTGGCGGCACCGACAATCATTTGTTCCTAGTCGATCTCTCAAAAACACCGGGGCTTGAAACACTAAGCGGCAAAGAAGCGGAACAGCTTCTTGAACAAGCCGGCATCGTACTTAATAGAAATGCTATTCCGGGAGATACACGACCACCGCTCACCACGAGTGGCATCAGAATTGGTCTGGCCGCCATGGTAACGCGTGGCGCAAAACCGGCCGATATGGCACAGCTAGCAACATTTATAGATACGGTACTAAGACGCAGAGAGACACCAACAACCGGCATTGATATTAGAGCATTTGCCCACCGGTTCACCGTGCCGGCGTAATTATTGCTTGATAACCAATAGCTCAAATTGAGATGCTAAACGATATCGCCGCGCTTTTTTAGAACTATCGGCAATCTCTAAAAATCGCTCCGCAACCCACTTTTTGCACTGGAGTGCGGCCGATCGCTGGGTATAGCCAAGAATCTGCGCTATCTGATCTGCCGAAATTGTCTCATGCGCCTCAAAGAGTTCGAGCACCTTTCGCTGCAGTGGTTTTAGCGAGCGTAATAATAAAGTGCGATCGCGAACCGAACGAGTCGGCATATCAGAGCGACGCTCACTAAATAATTGATCGACAACTCGCTCAAAGGCCTCAGCCATACCGGCAATAAAGTAGGAGATCCATCCGCTTATATCGGCTTCGGCACGCCCCATATAATAATTATGCGATGGCCCAACAGACAAAGCCTTGTAGTAACTCGCAAGATCACGCGCATAATACTCTTCAAGCGAATAAATACCCTGAAGATCATAGCTATACGTATGAATAATAAAGGTCGTCAGCAATCGAGCAGTGCGCCCATTGCCGTCATAATACGGATGAATAGTAGCGAATTGATAATGCGCAATAGCGGCAAGTAGAGGACAGGGCAACTCTTTATTCTCATGAAGCCATTTCACGAGACCGGCCATGAGCAATGGCACATCTTTTGCCTCAGGTGGCATGTAGACGATGCCTTTAGTTGCTCCATCATAAATAACATTCTGACCATCTCGATACAACGATGGCTTAAGGCCCTCTTTCCCACCACCAACCACTAACGCATGTGTCTGCTGAATCAGCTTCTCAGAGATGGTCACTCCTTGAGCAACCCATCGCTCTACTTGGGCCAGCGCCACATAATATCCTTTTATTTCCTCTTCATCCCGCTCTCGACCCGGGAAATGCCCTTTGTGCTCAATAACTTTATCGATTTGCTCCAAAGATAACCGGTTCCCTTCGATAAGCGTAGAATAATGGACCGTCTGTAAACGGGCACTCTTCCGCAAGGAGGCAAAAACAGCCGGCGCCAACGGCGCATGGAAAGCCCTCCCCCTGCATGCTTCAATACGACCGATATCGCGCACCATCTCAGGTGAAATTGCATAAACCGGCTCAAACTTCGTTGCCATATTAATCACACCTTCATCGCACTTTAATCACATTTTAAAAACACTTTAATCGCATTTTATCAGAATAAAGATAATGGGAAGGGCGGTCAAGATCTTAGAGAAGCGGCATTGATATTAGAGCATTTGCCCACCGGTTCACCGTGCCTGCATAATTAACGCTCCCTACAGAGTCTAAATATCTGATTTGAAGTAGATTCATCAGATAGAGCAGGATCAACGATTTTCCCAATCATTCTTTTAAAATCCTCAAGAGACTCAGGAATTGCGGCAGCATCACACACAATATAATTAACAAGACCCCATTTAGACGGGATGATATATTCTCGTGGAGCCTCAGTACTTTCAGGATTCGGTCCGTCATAATTGAAAGGTTTCTGCCATTGAGCCCGATAGCGCTGTGTCACCATACCCTTTAAGTCATTGCTCATTGTGAAACATAAGAGCACTATACCGCATAACAGCATGCCGCCTGCAGCACTCAATATTGCTTTTTCATGGCTCATTCCTTCCTGCCACGCAACAGAATGGTTGAGAGAAGAGGAAATGACCACAGTGAGCTTCCACACGGCTAAGCCAACACTCACAAACACAAGAATCATACTTGCCAATGTTCTAGTGGAAACAGAGCCCACTATATCGGTAGAGGAAAAAAGCTCTTTCACACTTGAAAAGCTCTCATCACTCATTTGCCGACACAAACGATCATGAATAAACCTAACCTCAGTTCCTAACCGATTCTGAACGGTGACTTTCAATAAGCACCGCCTACGACTTAATTCACGAAGCTTCATTACCAAATAATAAGCGGCACGGGCCGCATTTTGAGTATCAACAACGTGGGTATCATCGACATCAGCGATCGCGTCGCTATCGATAGGGATTAATACTAAGACATTTTGAGTATCATCGGTATCATCTGCTGCAATGAGTGGGGAAAAAACAAACAAAAGAACACTGAACAAGCCCCACACTATTTTTTTCAATCCCACGGTAACCCCTCAATGGGAATTCAAGACAAGCGCACCACCACCGCTGTGCTTTGAATCTGTTTCTCAGATTCGGCCGCATGAACTGCAATTTTTTCCCGCTGCAAAGCAAGCTCGATCGAATGATAACGCTCCGTAATAGTCTGCACATGAGCCTCTTTCTTCTCAAGCAAATGAATCAAGATCGGCTCGCCATGAGCACCAAGTGCCGAAGCATACCCATCAACCGCCATCGTACGCACCATACTAATATGTGGTGCTATCTTGGTATCAGGAAGCCAATCAAACGAATCCCATTCAAGGGTATTGACCAACAGCGTACCGGCCTCCCACTCAACAAATTGTTCAGGAGTTAGGCTCACTAATTCAAGGCGATACTCGGCCGGGTCAATAACTGGATGGGTGTCGTAATAAGAACGCACCTCGAACTCTGCAACGCTGCAGCGGTTACGAAACTCATAACTTTTAAATGATTCGATCATGAAGTATTGAGTAAGCTGAGCACGATAGGTATCAAAATCGATACCTATCTGCCCCTTAAGTAACATATCTGCTTGATCATCGGGAAGTCCGGCAAGGCCGTTGTCTTCCTTGTAACGAATAACGCTCCGCGTCACGTCTTCATCAACCACAATACTCTTTTTTTCGGCTCGTTCTTGCCACAAAAGGTGCGCAGCGTACTGTTCGAACGTAAACGGTTTTCCGTTGTTAGCAATTTGTGGAACTTCCAATTGTTTCCTCGTCACGATGGTGCCGTTAACAACCCCTTCGATCTGATCAACTAAAATACGTTCCCCTATTTGGTCGCCATACAACGAACCACTCAGTGAAGCAATAGCGCCAATAATAGTAAGAACCTTATGCATGTGTGGCATTACGAACCCTCTCAGTGATACTTAGCCTTGCGCCTCGTCATCTTGAGCCGCTGTTTCAAGTTCTTCAAGGAATTCAGGACTCAATTCTCCTTGTGCTGCCAACATTTGTTGTAGTGCGGCAAATGGATCTTGTCCTGAACCAAGAATTGAGTTATCAACATCAACCGTGTGCTTACCGCGAATCTCGTTTATACGAGCATCACGCACAGCTCTAAACTTTTCTTGCTTTACCATGGCACCTAATTGCTCTTGTACTTCTCCAAATGAAAAGTAAGTCGGCTTAGTGCGGTCAATAACTTGAACAACCCAGAAGATATCGCCATCTTTTGCTTGCGCATAGTATTCTTTATCACCAAGTGCAGCCAAAGCTCGCTTCACCACCATCGGAGCACTATCGGTTCCTTGCTTGCGTGGGTCAAGAGAGATCGTTCCAAAATCAACAACAGAGACGTCAGACTCTTTTGCTAAGTTCGCAAAAGTATCTTCTTCTTTTTTGGCAACAAGATCATAGAAGACTTTTGCTTTTTCTTCACTCTTAAACGAAACACCAACCGCTTTAACCGATCCCGGTTCCTTAATCATTTGATCACGATCAGCGTCGAATTTGGCGATTACCTCATCCTCAGAAACCGAAACGGTATCGAAGATCTCTTTATCAAATGACTGAGCAACGAGTGCTTGCTTCAATTGATCGATAATCTTTGCATACGACTCTTTATATTGCGCGGTATTTTCAATACCCTGTGCTTGCCCCCAACATGCAATCAGTTTTTGTTGCACCACTGCATCAAGCAACTGTTGACGAATTGGTTCTGGTGCCGATTCGAAAGAGGTAATACCAAAAGAAGCAAGATATGGATTTGCTTTCATTGCTTGCTCTGCAAACTCAAGAAACTCTTCTTTGCGCAGTACCGGTTTACCATCAATTTTTACCAAGATTGGATCGTTTGGATTTTCCGGCTTTTGCGCCTGAGTCGACGCGCCGTTAGAATTAAAATAATCTTGAAGACTACTAAACTTACAACCAGAAAAACAAAACGCAGCTCCCGCACACGCAACCAAGAGTAAAAGTTTTTTCATACACATAACCTTACGATTAAAAATCCAGTACTAGACCTTAAGGCCGGGGATACTAGCATAGTCTTTCTCGCATGTCACTTCTTCCTCGCTTACATTGTCACAACAGCAAAATCATTTCATTCTCCCACTCCACCAAGGTATAATCTCATACCTACCAGCAAGACAAAGCGCCTCACGAAAGATACGTTTATATGAAAAGATTTATCGCACAACTCCTAACCACGTTTTTACTCATCAGCACCGCAAGCAACGCGCGGCTTGACATGTCTACCATTGGGCTTGGCGCAGCAACTGGCGGGCTTTTTTTAGGCACTCTATACAGTGGATACCGCACCGCTGCAACGGCCGAGAGAAGAGCGGCATTCAAACGATTGATCGCGCTTCACCGCGATGCATCACAAAATCGACTACAAGACCCAGAGACATACAATGCATTCATGCGATCAGGCAAAACAGCAGGACTTGCTCTTTTGACGCTCATCTTTGCGCAGCTCATGAGAAAAAATACAACCACCGCCCCGCTCCCTGCTTCTGCACCAGCACCCATTCTTAAAATCACCATTACTCAATCAGCCGTCATTCCTAAACCAACTCCTGAACCACTAAAATCACCAGTGGCAGTTATAGCAACAAAGCAACTAGCCCCACCGATAGTAACCGGCATTATTCCCCCAGTACCGGTTGCATTGGAACCAATAATTCCGGCGAAACCAACCACCACCGATACCGATCCCAAAACACCGCCACGCCAGCTTGCTCCATCGCCGGAAGAGTTGGGAGAGCACGTCACCCCCGCCATAGATTCGACATCACCACCGCTCAGACCAATGACGCCATTAAAAGAACCAGATATCACGGAAGATATCGCTTTCACCCCCCTTGCACCAATCGATGCACCAATACTTTCCCCGCAGAAAACAGATCGGTCACGCGCCTCGTTTCAAGTAACACCTCGTACGCCACTTGATGCTTTCAAAGAACTCATGAAATCGCCGGCCATGACTAACATGAGCTTTTCGTCACACAAATCAAACACTCGCGCCTTATTTGATAACCAGACTACGCCAGTGCCATCACCTGATGCCGAGCTACTCACGCCATCACCACCAAGCAGCCTCCGGGCTCCACAGACACCACCGAAATCACCACTCCCTCACCCAATCTTTGCGGCAAGCGATGAAGCAAGCGATGCGGTGCCAGCTCAAGACGATGCGCCAAAAACACCTGAAAGTCCGGCCGCAACCGGCTCAACCTCTTCAGATGGGAACATTGCATTCAATTTTTATAGAGCAGGCAAGCTACTCAATAATGAATCGGGAAAATACAATGAAATTATGCTCCGCATTCTAGCCCCGGCCCAAGAAAGACTTGCGCGAGAAATCCCCTCAACCGTGGGGACAATCAGCCTAGAAATTCCGGCAGACCTCAAGGCAGAAGGTTATGCACTTGATGTTGTAGTCTCACAATCAGAAACTCAATCAAAAATAGAAGAAAGTGAAGAGCCTATCCCCATCTCCATGAATACACCACAAGAGAGGTTTAGCTCAGCCAGTGGAAGCTTCTTTATTCTCGTCACAGATGCACGAGGGACAGGTCTTGATAAAAAAAGCGGCATGTATAGAACTATCATGAGGGCTGTTGACCCAGATCTCAAAAAAATGAACCTCCTGACACTCAAGCCAGGTCATCGCTACGCACTTCCAGTAGAGTGTGCAGGCTGTCTCTGCTACATAGGTCGCTTCTCATAGACGATCGCCACGCCAGCCCCAACGACTCTTTCTATTGATCACAGAAGCCAATGCCAAAATAAACCCAAATATGGCCTCTCCGTAACGAAAAAACGATTTTATTTCTTTTTTATCTGAATTCGATAGTCTATCGGCATGATCAGAAATATGGTCATTACTACATACTAATTGTTAAGAAGGAATAATGAGCATGTTAAGCAAGAAATTATTATTACTGACCATTGCCGTTTCCACCCTGTCACTGGGAAGTGCATTTTCAATGGACAGTGGCCCCGTTCCAACAGCCTCGCTACCGGGAACCGTCACTGACGAAAATGCAGATAAACCAGCAGATAAACCAGCAGATAAACCAGTAGATAAACCAGTAGATAAACCAGTAGATAAACCAGTAGCCGCAATAGCTGAACCAGGTAAAGAAATACCGACTGCAGGCACCGATGGTGCAATAGCCACCCCTAACGCAGTAGTCGATTCTAAAGCTGACAATAAAACTACTGATAAGGTTACTGATAAAGCTGCTCCTGCCACCGAAGATAACCGTTGGAGCCATGGAACTAAAGCAATTATCTACAGCAGCGTAGGCCTTGGCGGATTAGGCGCCTTTCTTGGACGTCTTGTATTCACTAAAGATAGTAACGGCAACCCTCGCATCAATAAGCTAGCCCTCAAAGGACTCATGGATCGCCTTAAAAACGACCACGACGCTGCAGCGGTGCTTAGTGAAACAGTAATATACGCCCTCTTGATGTTTATTGGTGCCATTGGCGCAACCTATGAAGGGTGCCACATAGGCGACACAAAAGAGAACAGCAAGGGAGAAAAAACTAAAGGGACCGACGCAACCCCAGCGCCAACTCCTACAATTAAAGCAGCGGCATAACTATTCTACATGCTACCCATTATCGGAAAGAGGCCTGCGCTATGCAGGCCTCTTTCCACATCCCTAGGCAGGCACAAAACAACCCGATATACTTTGCATGCGTTTTTAGCGCACATCATTCTATAGAGGAATACTACTATGAGCTCACAACAAAAGATCTCACTAACCAGTGCTATACTAATGAACATCAACCTTATGGTTGGCGCATCGGCTTTCATTGCTCCAGGAGCGATGGCCAGCTATGCCGGATCGGCCAGTTTCTATGGTTGGCTGTTCGCCGGAGCACTGTTTTTCCCCGTGGTATGGTGTATTGCTCAAATTACCAAGCATTTTCCTGGGCAAGGCAGCTTCTACGCATACAGCAGCAACACCATCTCTCGGACCGCTGGATTTGTCAGTGGCTGGATCTATTTTCTTGGGTACGTCAGTATCGGTTCGTTGCAATTGCTCAGTTTAACCACCATTGTTAACGCCACATTTGGGATTCCATTTATGGTAACATTCCCGGCACTCTGTGGAACAACACTCGTAATTCTGCTCGGTGCTTTAAGCGTTCGGTCACTTAAGCTCGTTGAGCGGATTCAAAGCGTGGCGACCCTCTACAAGCTCACCCCTCTCTTTTTGGGTATCGCAAGTTTGTTATACTACTTTTCACCATCGGCGACACCATCGATTCTCAGCACATCACCTCTGGTCCTCATCCCAACCATTCCTATGGCTATTTTTGGGTTTTGGGGATTTGAGGGAGTGTGCAGCATCAGCCACTTGATTGAAGACAGTAAACGTAACGCAAGCAAAGCAATCTTTCTTGGCTTTATTTTTACGGTACTCATTTACACCCTCTTCCATCTGAGCCTTTTAGCAATCATGGGACCCGAGGCCCTTCAAGCACACGGTGCTATTGGCTTTGTGAATTACTTAAACATCGGCTCGCCAGCGATTCTACGTCTGCTTAATATTATGGTTATGAGCGCCATCATTGTCGCCCACATAAACGCCATTTTTGGCGGCATTGTGGCAAACAGTGCAATGCTCTGCGCCATGGCCGAAGAAAAACTCTTATTCATGTCATCGTTTTTTGCAAATCGCCTCCCAAGCACCGGCCGACCACTCGGCGCTATCATCGCCCACTGTGCCGGAATCATCTTTTGCATCACCGTAGTCGCAAGTGCCAATGTTTTAAACGCCATGGCAAACCTCGGTGTATTAATCGCTTTCTTTCTTACTATCGTCGCACTTTATCGCAAAACACGCACACAATGGCAAAGCGTAGTCGCCTGCCTGCTCGGTCTAGCCTCCTGCGCTATTCTTTGCTATTACAGCTGGCAAGGCATAGGCGCAACACACGGTGCTCGGCTATGGGCTATTATGCCAATGCTCGTCGCGATCGTTGCCGGATATGTCATGTACCGCGCCACGGCATCAACAAAAAAAGGCCAAGAAAAGCCGCTCTCAGCTAAGAGAACTACAGATGCAATAACCAAAAAAATGCGCTAGACTGCCTAGAAATAAGAATATTAGATAAAGCCCGGTGTCTACCGGGCTTTATCTAATATTACCGGCTATTGCTATACAGCTCTTGACCAAATTGGCTACTATAGCTCTATAGACAAACTTTAAAACTGATGGGGACGCGCATCTATGAAAAAGCAGATTTTACTACTCGTTTTGGGACTTACGATGGGGCTATCGCTCCACGCATCACCACCAACCGAAACTGCTGATGCGAGCACTGCTGATACGGGCTATGTTACCACTATTAAAAATCACCTCAAAGCTCATGACGGTGCCTACGCGGCCGGTGCATTTGGTGCCGGGCTCACGAGCTTTGCCGAAATGTATCGCACACGCCCAGACGGAAAAAACTACTTTGCCAACTATCAAAAAGACGAGAATGGTGAAAGCTTCTTTGCTCGCCTTAAAAAGAAAGATAAGAAAGCATGGCAGGCACTGCTGCGGGGCATAGTAACTACCGGACTCATTGCCGGTGGTGGATATTATGGCATTAAGCACTTGAGATCTAAAGAGGCTAAAAAGAAGACGGCGAAGAAAAAAGAAGATGAGGACGTCGGACAAGACGCTCGCGCAGCCATTCCAGTATCGGTAAAAATAGAGAATCTAACCACCGCATACAACAAGCTTCCTGCCACCCTCTCTTTAACAAAAGAACAAATTGCTGAATGGGTAAAAGCCCAAGAGATCAAACAAAAACTGCAGGAACAATTACGCAAGACCCGCATCGCCCTTGCCGGAGAAATTCAAGCCGATGCCCAAGATGACGTTACCATTCGCGCCGTCGGCATCGAAAAGAAAATCGAAGCACTAGAGGGGTATTTAGCCAAGGCAACCCTCACCGTAGCCCAGAAAGAGGAGCTGATTGCGTTGCTCGAAAGAATAAAAACCGCAAGCGAAGCTCTTAAAGCGGCAAAGGGACAGGAGATACCACTTGAAGGCCCGCTTAAAGCAAAGCAGCTCGGTGAACTCACCGACGATGAAGCAGCACAACAGCAGGCTCTTGCGCAAAAGCATATGCGCGCAATGCTCACAAGCACACTGCAAGAAAAATATAATCTTTTGTCAGAACTCATTAACGGCAATGAAGGTTTTATAAAAAAACTAGAAAGCTTCGATAGAACTTTCGCAAGAACGCATCAGGAAGGAGTAACTACCGAAACACAGCGAGCCGATATAGAAAAGCTCGCTAAACAGCTCAAAGAAGAAGAAAGATCATTAATAGCAGCCGCCAAAAAATTAGCGGAAACCCGGGCGGCTACGGCGCTCGCCCCTTTCATCGAGGAAATCACTCGCATCGATACAGTGCTAGAAGTCCACGATATGGCCCATGCAGCTTCTGCCCTAAGCAGAGAGCAGGCGACGGCATTAAGAAAACTCAGACAAGATACCTTGGACCGATTACTCGACGCCTTAAACGCACATCCCGATACAAAGCCACTTGCCAAAACATTCCAAGAAAGGTTTAGCAAGGCACCTGAAACTGCTCGCTATGATTACGCGCGACAAGCAAGACATATCATGCAAAATATTCGGCAAGCAGAAGTGATAAAAGAAAAACAAAGGGCCAAGTTAGAAAAATTGCGACTTGAACTCGATAGAAAACCGTACGCATACCTAGTGGACGAAATAAGCAGAGAACGAGCAGAAATACTCGGTAGGAGCCCAAAAGACTGGGAAAGAGTGCACAGAGTAGAAGCGGCCGAAAGAGACAATTTACGGCCAGCAAAAGAAAAGGCCAAAAAATTAAGTGATTTGCGTCAACTTTACAGAAAAAGTGAATATCAGCAAGGCCTTACCCTTGAACAGCGCCAAGCAGCCGCTGCCGCTAACCAAAGAAAGCTACCGGCTGAGCTTGCAGCTGCGCGTGATGCAAATGATCAACCCCTGATCGCCGAAGAGATTGCCTATATCTTAAAATCAAATGAAGAGTACGATAGAGAATTGTCCTCCAGCGGTGGCTCAACCATGTCTGATGAAGAACGGGATCTCAGAGAAACCATTAACAATATCTTTGAAACCATGGAGCAAGCCGATACTATGATTGCTCGTACTTCAGATAGAGATAGAGCAGTGGATATGTTGTTCAAACAACGTGGCGCAGTAACCGATGGCCACAATTTCCTTGAGTCTCTTGCACTCGAAGATGCCAAATTCTTATTGGGGAACCGCTCAGCAGAAGAATACGCCGACGAATACATACAAAACCTAAAAATACTCTTCCCTGCCGATTGGGCCACCGGTTCCGAATTGCTCACCGTTCTTCCACCCTCAAAGAATCCAAAGAAAGCTAAAGCTTTGCAAAAGCTAAAACTTCTGCAGAAAGTTTTGCAAGATACCGTTCCTTCGCCCGAAGAAAGACAAGCGTTACTCCATCGTGCGTATTACGCACGACACCTCGGTGCAACGCCATCAGCTGAATTAGATCCTAAGGGTAGTTACGAGGCGTGGGTTCGAGAACTGCCTGCTGGTTATGCACCGACAACTGAGCTCAGCAATCGAGACGAAATCTATCAAAAGAAAAAAGCAGAAAAGGAAGCTCGCATAGCAGCAAAAGCGGCTGGAACCCCAATCGCACCACCGGCGGTCGCTCCACGGATAATACCGGTAATAACCATTGACCCAACCGCAACACGAGAAGAAATCGAGAGAATTTGGCGTGAGAACATGAACACCGTAGAAGGTCGCCAAGCGCTACTAAACGCTATGCTTACTCTACATACCACTAGAGGAGCGACACCAGTTGACCCCGCCTAATAGCCTAACAAACTATGGCGCGGTTTTTGTGGTGGCAGTCGCGACGAAGCTCAAGGAGCGAAGTCGGACCCGCCGCCGTCTTTCCAGACTTCTTTCCAGACTATGGCGCGGTTTTTGTGGTGGCAGTCGCGACGTAGCTCGCAGAGCGAAGTCGGACCTTATCAATTTTTCCTGTTGCCGTCATGGGCAGATCATTAAGACAGGTTACTACTCGAGGGACCTTGTAGGCGGCCAGATTTTCACGACAAAACGCGTCAATGTCGGCCGGCGCCACTCGCGCTCCTTCACGGACCGCTACATAGGCAATCGGCACTTGCCCACCTTCTTCATCTTTAGCAATGACCGCCGCTTTAAAAACAGCCGGATGGCGAAGCAGAACATTTTCCACTTCCTGTGGATAGATGTTAAACCCTTTATTAATAATGAGCTCTTTGCTGCGACCAACAATCGAGACATACCCCTCATGATCAATGGTAGCAAGGTCACCGGTATTAAGCCAGTCGGCATGAAGCACTTCGGCCGTTAAAACCGGTTCGTTATAATATCCCTGCATTACATTATCACCCTTCACCCACAGCGTACCAACACTGTCAAACGGTAAGGGATTAAGCTCAGTATCACGAATCTGACAGGTAACACCAATTAAAGGACGACCAACCATATTAGTCGGATGATCTTGCCCAAAACCATCAACGGCTACCACCGGGCTTGCTTCAGTTAAACCGTAACCGCTCACAATTTTACGGCCATAGACCAGAGAAAAGGCCATGCGAATTTTATCGGGGAGCGCATCGGCACCAGAAACAAAAAGTTTTATAGAATTGAGTGGTGCATTACGCATCATTACGAGCAGCCCAAATAAGGCCGGAAAGCCAAAAAACAATGTTGGCTTGTAGGCTAAGCCTTGGAGTAATGACCGACGCTCTATTTTAGGCACCGTAATAATAGTAGCCCCCATCATGACCGGGAGCCACATACTCGCATTTTGAGAAAAAGCATGAAAAAGTGGAAGAATGGCCAAGAAACGTTCATTGTTACTTGCACCCACAACCCGTTCAAATCGTGCACGAACCTGAATCGTATTAGCTATAACATTTTTGCCGGAAAGCACCACTCCCTTAGGTACCCCAGTTGATCCGGAAGTATAAAGAATGACCGCACTCTCCTCGACCAAGCGAATTGCTGGCGGCAACGCAGTGTCACGATCTACACAGTCTTGTGCATCGTAGGTAAAATTCCATAAATAAGTATCAAGAACAAGAACAGTTTTAGAAGCTGCCTTGCTTTGGGCCAAAGAGGCCTCAAGCTGCTCTTGCATACTAGCAACGGTAATTATAACGGTCGCCTGTGCATCATCAAGAATGGCGGCAACCTCACGTGAGTGAAGATAGATATTCAACGGCACTACCACCGCACCAACATGCCAAGTCGCAAAGTAAGCACAGTAAAATTCAACGGTATTGGGGATGTAGAGTACGACGCGGCTGCCTTGCGTAACGCCTCGCACAAGTAACCAGTCGGCAACTATAAGCATATAGTACCACCACTGGCTATAGGTCAGAGTCCGCTCTGGAGAGATTAATGCTTCTTTGTTCCCCTGCTGAGAAACAGTGCGCCACAATAGATGGCTAACGCCGCGTAATCGACCGGCATCGGTCCAATCGCCCCGTAATCTATCGTAGATCTGTGATTCGACGATATCTACTCTCACTACCGTTATTCCTTGTCATTACTCTCAGTGACTTCAATAACACTTACCGGACACATTTCTGCAGCCTCATCAACCTCTGCAGGATGAGAAGAGACCGCTCCGTGGTTATGCACCCGGGCGGTCCCTTCAACAACAAATACGGCGGGACATATTGCTTCACACGTGCCACAACTAATGCAGCCGGGAACGATACGTACCTTTTTTGCCATTATTTATTCCTCGTCTTGCTCATCTTCAGTGCGGCAGCATGGATCTTGCTTACCACAGCATTCATCGCTGTCATCGCCACACTCTTCATCTGAACACTCATCGTCCAAACAACAGTTGCCTTCAGCTTCTTCTTCTTCCATTTCATCGATCGCTTCAATGAATTTTGCAAGGTCGGCGATATTGCCTTCTTCGATAGCCGATTGCCAGTCTACCAATACTTCATTAACACCGCGCTTAAGGCTTACCATTTCTTCGGTAGCCCAAGCCTTAAATTCATGCGCATCGGCTTTGAAATCGCCTTCGGTAATCATTTCTTCTGCAACGTCGGCCCACAGAGCGGTATCACCGGTCAACGCAACGCGATCAAGCATCTTCTGCCAATCTTCGATTGCATCAACTTCCTGTTGCATCATTTCTTGCAAAGCTTCAAGGCGGCTTGCTGCAAAGGCATAAATCTCTTGGAGGTCTTCAATAGTTTCTGCGTCTTCGGTTTTATCGCTTTGAGCATCAATTAAAGCCAAAAAACGACCGTATTCGTCTTCACAAAACTTAACCAGTTCAAGGCTCTGTTGCTTAAAAAAGGCCGCTTGCTCTTGCAATGACGGGAGTAATGAGATGTCGTATGAACGTGCCACGGGTGGCCCCCTTTCAATGAGTATGTATATGGTATAAAACTAAAGATAAGAACCAGTGTAGCCTGATTTTCCATTTGTTGCAAAAACTAGCCTAACCCTCGCACTTTGCCAGCCAACCATCCTCGCCCCTCACTCGACGCCAGAGCATTTCAAGATTGGCCCTACCAGGAGCCGCACTGTCCCCATTTCGTAGGAAAACATCTGTATCCCGAATTTTTTTATCCCTAACCGTCCGCTTAACCATCACTTCAAACCGCCCATCAGGCCGTCGCACTAAACAATGCCCTGAGTCGGTCAAACGCCTATCAAGCGATGAATGTGAACTCATATACACAATAATAGCATTGCAATCATAATCGCTCAGCGAGCGGACCCCATATCTAAGCATAAAGCTTCTTATTCCGTCTCTTTGTGTCTGCGCACGCTTCAGGCCTGCTTCCTCATCAGCCACATCGGGTAACGCAGCCTCCAGCAGCATTTTTATCGGCATGATCGGACGCGCCAACCGCTTTTTACGACGTATCTTTTTTCCAACCGGCGACCTCTCAGGCGAACCGCTCACACTACGCACGCTGGGGCTGGCCACATAATCTTTTGCATGATGGCCCAGCTCGCCCCTTCCCCTTTGGTGCCCATATCTTCGATAGCTACTATCGCCCATACCGCTGGATACTGCCTCGTCACACGATTTTTCTTCACCACACGCGGTAGCCTCAATATCTTCTTCGCCAAATAACGACCTCAAGAGGAGATCACTATCTTGATGTACTACGAAATACCAAGATTCGACCCAAAAATCTGTTCTCATCTTTTTTGCATCATAGCATGCGCACTCACGTACAATCTCAGCGTTATCGAGGGCAACAATAACAAATGATTCATCGATACACCGCGCATACAAACATTGCCGAGTCTCAATCTCCCCACTGCGAATGCGCAGACACGTATCAGCAACTCCCCAAAAAATTGAACCCTCTTTACGATAACACAACGAGCGATGAGCTTTTTCTAACGCACAACAAAGAGACCGCAGATTCACCGGCTCATCGGCCCTCGCTATGTACTTTCTAGAAAATTCGTCACAATCATATAAAGCATTTTTACATAAAGGAAATGGCGCGGCAAAAGATACGGTGTCTAAAGCAGAACCAATCCTAAACATGCCTGATCTACTAAAAAGCTCTCTAGCAACTTCAAGGTTAATCGATGGTTCTTCGGCTGCCGTCACCATAGATTGCAGCGCACTACTTATTACCAACAAAAAAAGAATACGTTTAACCATAAAGCACAGCCCCCACTGAAAAAAAATAAGGGCTACACGCTATAAAGAAACTAATTAAAAGTCAAAGGCAGAAATTAGTACTAAAACGCCACCAAACAACCGGCATACATATCAACCTCTTTTGGTATATTTTGTCCCGCAAACGTAATAGCTCCGCCAGCGCGAAGACTAAACCAATCAGAAAGGTGATAGGTAATGCCACCTTTAATGCGATGAGCAAATTGTTCGGTATTTGCTGCGGCAAGATTGTTATCAAGCGCAATGGTGTTTTCAATAGCATAGTCTTTTACACCATCGGTAGGATCATAGAACGCCCCAAGCCACGAATCAACCGTTCCTGAACGGAATCGTACCGTATCCTGTCGCTTCCAGTAAAACTGGTAACCGACAAAGCCGGTAATATCGGTCGTATGCGAGTGGCAGAAGTGCATATCGGCATTCGCAATCACCGAGTGCCAACTAACGTCGGCAAGCTGCTCAGAGCCCATATTTTTAATCAATGATTCGGCCGGGGTGCCACATGTTTTTTCAGCACGCGCAAGCGCGAAACGATATTCAGTATCAAAATGCATCATCATCCAAGAACGGGTCTCAACGTCAAAATGCATGCCGCCACCGATTTCAACATGCCGTCCATTACCGGTATGAGAACGATAAGGATTACCGGTATAATTTGCTTCGTCTGAGCCGCTACCGCATGCGGTCGGCGTACGGAGCAAAGCGCTCAAGCCACCAACAATGCGGTCTCCAAAATAGTAATCATAGTAGAGTTCAAGATCGATATCTCCAAGACCAAGCTGCCGTGTTGTTTCAAGCACATAGCCACGATCATTGAGCCACTCATAGGTGTTAGCATTAAAGGTTGAAACCATATCTTTCATACGAGCATTGATCGTATTTGTTGCACCACTACTCACCTGTGAACCATCTGAGTTATGCGTAGACGATATCCAAACCGTTGCCTTTTTATCTTGGTTCTTTACCCGCGTTGGTGTATTTGCCGCAGAAGCTTCAGTAAGCGCAGAGAAATCACCGGTGCCAAGGGCATAAATAGTGTCTTCATCAAGGCTTTCAAGGGTTGTCGAAATCGGCGTTGCCGAGAGTGCGGTAGAAGCAAGAATACCCACCCGTGTTCCACGTGGCACATATCCCTCTGGCGAATAAATCGCTGCTGCTTTACCGGACAAGGTCGTTCCCCCGAAGATACTAATGTAAGTATCTGGGCCGCTTACCGCAGCATAATCAACTTGCGAAGCGGAGAAATCATTTGTCGGCATTGCTTCAAGAAAATCAAGCCGATACGCAAAACCAAGCGATGAAGACGCTGCTTCATTTTTTTGAAACTTTGCAACATCTTCTGTTTGCGAATCACGACGCGAGGCGATATCTTTACGCACCGTATCTACTGCTCGTACCGGCACCTTCACACGCACGCCCCAACGAGCTTTTCCGCCCATTACTGAACGGGAAACATTCGCAGAAAGACACATACCATTTTCATAGTATTCTACGCGAGGATCAATCTTCATGATACGCATATACGGATTATAATGCTCAGTATTTTGCGCTACCGCACAGTGCTCAAAAATATGACTTAAGCGGAACGAATCGGCATTAAAAAAGAGTGTCGAAAGCTCACCGGTTGCAACACCATGGGAAGCAAATGCACGATGCGCGCTACGACTGTACCAATCAACATCGGCCATTATATACCAGGGAGATTTTTCACAAGGATCAAAATCGTGCCCTACATGCCCAACCATTAATGGAGCGCGAAACTCACGCGCACCAACAGTAACGGTACTACATACAGCCATAAACACTCCCAGCGCTATGTACCGCTCTATTTTTCTTGCCATTGAACTTTCCTTTCTTATCAACCGTGCGCTCATCATCATTTATGCAATACAGAAAGCTTCTGGGGCACCGCTTTTCAGCGATCCACCAGGAGTTGTACCAATAAAATATCCACCATCTAACGAGAGCAGCGGTGATATACCGTTACCAAACTTATCTTTTGCAACCGTTACGGGCGTCCGTACAATTAACGCCGATGTTAAATCGACGTTAACGGTCAAATAGGCCGCGGCAACGCCACCAGCAATCTTACCAGCCGGAACAAATTTTTCTGGATAACCACCATAAATCGGCATACTCAATATGTTATAGAGCTCAATAAGCGCCGCCCCTTGTGTCTCAGGACCACCAGCTGCTCCATCAACGACTGAGCTTTGAAACGAGTAGTGTATCGGATTGCCAGAAGAATCATTGGTAACACTAATAGTTTCTGTCCCTGTCGGATTAAGCGGCGATCCAGTTGGCGTCGTATAACTGTACACCATAAGACTTGGTGCCAATATTGTGTACTTACCGCTATCATCGGTTCCGGTAAGATAGGTCGACGTATTCCAAATACTCAACGGCAACGGATCATCTTGCGGAATACCGGCATCGACATACACAACGTTACCACCGCCACGAATAAAGGCCTGCGATGGATCACCAATAGTCAGTGTATAGCTACCACCATTAATCGCATCAGCTTCATCATCAGCATTGTAATCAAGCGGTCCAATAGCGAGAACAGAGCCGTATTTTGCCGATGCAGAACCATCAAAAATCTGGTTGTGATCAAAGAATCCACTTGTTATATTAAGCGCAATATTTTTAACATTCCAGAGCGATTGCACTTGCCATGCATTGTATTGATTACCACTTAAATCGGTACTAAATGCTGTCGTCGAAGAAGGCAATGTACCGTTTGGATTACCAACTTTATTGACCACACCAGCAGCAAGGCCCATGAATCCTGACCGATCTATATGGCACATTGCCGTATCACCATTAAGCGTTAAGGAGAAACTAATATCGGTTGGATGAGCACCAACAACATCTCTACTATTCGTTCCATCGCCACCGCCATCGAGAATGTTACCGACTTGAAACGCACCACCAGAACGATTAGCATCACCAATAAGCATCTTCGCTTGTCGCTGAATACTAATGGTTACATCGGTTGTTGGTGTTTGATAATCGGCTTCAATGCCAACTAATGCATTATCATAAATCGTCAACGTTGCCTGTTTATTGAGCCAAATTTGCCCAATACCCAGAATCTTTGAACGCACTTTATCAAACGCCTGCACAGGAGCATCGCTGCTCCAAATCCATCGCGATGCATCGGCCTGCTGATTACTCATGAATACGCATTGGCTGTTATCATTAAAATACAATACTGGACCACAGGCATGATTGTCGCTGGTCACCGTACTTGGAAAGCGTATTTTTGCGCCCGGCTCAAGGACCAATTTAGTATAGCCGCTGAATACAATCTGCTGAAATGCTGCTGCACCACGGCCAAACGAACTGAGATCAAGCTCTCCGCCTGATAATATTCTAATTTCTCGAGGAACATCTGAGTAGAATATTAGCTGATGCGCGGTTGCTCCATTACCAAAATTTTCGGTCGCAATGATCGGTAATTTGTCAGTAATAATGATGTCTGAGTTCAGATCAACAACACCATTGCCATTGGGATACAAGGTAACCTTATCAAGGCCCAACTGATTCCATGCATTTATCGAATTAGCATTCCAGGCACGATTACCCAGCCCAATCCGTGCGCCATGATCAAGGAAAAGCGCTGCATAAGGGCCTTCACCAAGCACCACCGGATCGGAGGTCATGCTTACAAATTCACGTATACGAGAAAATCCGACACCATCGCCAGAAAGCCATAAATGGAATGGGTTTGCCCGTGTCGCACCAAAGACCAACAGCTGCTCAACCGTGTCACCACTGGTCATCACCAGCATGCCGGAGCTTGGCATTGTTACCGGCAACGTCACCGAGTCGGTAGAGCGCGTATGCAAGCGACGCGTATGCGGCCAATGAAACGACGGTGAACGACGATCAATCCCTTTAATTGGTTCAAAACCGCCCGGTGTTGGGAGCTCATTTACATTAATCGATACAATCGGATTGTTACCAAACTGATTCACTAAGTGAGGTGTCTCATTAGCAACCGGGTCAAAACCAAATGTTTCCACACGACCATGTGACTGGAAAATAAATTGATCTTCCGGAATAGTCACAAGCCCGGCACCGGCCTGAATGGCGCAGGTTCGTCGGCCCATTACCGTATCAAGAATCATATCATGACTCCCGCTAGCCGTTATCGTACCACCAAAATTTGCATACACAATACCACCGCTATCGCGCACGCCACGAGGTATCAGTTCGTTAGCAGCAGGAGTAATGACACCCTTTGGATTATAGCGACCAGCACCACCAACATAAATATCATCGCCCGCAAACTCTAAAATACCACCACCATTCAAATATGGAATAAAGCTGGTTACATCTTCTGGATTGTCAACAATAACAGCCTGTAGAACCTCATCGGAAAATTCCCAAGCGGCAAACGTACTATCTACTCTTAAGTGAGTAACCGACGTTGGAACACTTTCAATAACATCGATACTTTGATACTGTCCCGACGGCCAACCAACGTTAATTTGAGAACGGTCAGAAATATGAATTGCTTGGATCGCTTTGTCAGATACCGTGCTGGCTTCGTGCGCAGTTTCCACAGAAAATTTAATAGTGTTTGTCTCATCACCGGTAATAATCAAAGGCGCCGGCATTGGATTTTGACGGTACACATCAACAAATGCATCTCGCAACGAACTCTGCGGGTATACGCCATCGCCAATGGAGAGCGGATCAAGTGTTTCACCATCGGCCATGGTATTTAATCGAGAGCCAAGCTGAAAATAGCGGCCCATACCACTTAAGGTGAGGTCATACTCGCTACCACGATTGTACATAATAAGATGCGAAGTATTATCGCCAAGTACCCGTATTTGATCATCGGTAAGACCGTCAGTTACGCCACCTTCATAATCAATAACCGAATCGCGAACTACCCAGTGCACGCCGGCGCTCACTAAACTTTCATGACACTCAATAGTGCTGTTAACAAGATAAATCGGCGAACCGGTATAATCAAGAACCCAATACGCAGGATCTTCAGCAAGACGCTTAGAAATCATCAACGAAGGAAGCTCTCCACCCACAATTGCAGGGTAGGCATCCCCCGTACCAATAAGAGCTACGTTACGACCAACATCATTATGAACTAAACGCACCTGATTCAACGTCATGGCATCGTTCACTAACAATTGTGAATTGTTATAACGTAAAAATTGATATCCCTCGAGCGGCAAAGCACGACCAAAGCCACTACGAAGACCATGATAGTCTTCAGAATACGCAATTTCCTGTCCACGATGATCAATCATTATTGAGGGCATATTGATATAACCATTCGGTGCAATTACTTCATCAAAGGTCGTCGTAGAAATTATTGAGACCTGCCCTTCCACATCAATAGCTATCTCCCCAATAAGAGAAATCTCTGGCACAATATCACCAAAATCATCGAGCATCATAACGCTAAAGCCATCATACGAGGCCTGCCCAATCGTGCCACCAATATAGGTCCCACTAAATCCTGCATCTCTCAACCCATCGGTACCAATAGTAAGACCTACTCCGGCCTCATCGGTTGTGCCAACGGTCAACACTCCGGACACACTGTCGGCTGCAACACGGGCATAGATACCAGCATTCCCTCGTAAAAATATTTGGGCCACATCGGTAGCATCATATTCGAAAGCAGGATCTTGTGCCGCCGTAGTATTTGTTTTTCGAAAGGCATTCCCATCGATAATAAATGCTGATGAATTATGCTGCTTAACTTTATCGGATGCATGAGTGCCATCACCGGTCGTTGCCGATGTAACAACATGCACTCCATCTTTTGGAAAGTTTTCTAAAGCGGTATTAACGCGACACGCAAAGTAATCAAGAAAACGATTGTTTTCTATTTCTAAAATCCCGTTATTACCCAACACAAAACCATTTTGTACCGTATTTGCGGCAAACCATTTTGAAGTAATCAACCCACCTTCAAGACTACTCAAATCGCCAGAAAATTGTGCGATCGTTTGGTCATAGTTATTAGCAAGACGAGGAAACGAATTATTATAGTTCAAGACCACCAATCCACGGCTATTGGTCGGTTCGCTCAAAAACGCACTCAATTCATCAGAATCTGGCTCATAACCACTTCGTGCCAACGCATCACTGATACGTACCGCTGCCGCAATACCGGCACGATATTTGTACACCACATTGGTACGCATGTCGCTGGTAACAACCTCTGCCGAACCAAGACCGGTTGGCTCTACATAACTACCATATATCATGAATGAACCATCGGTGAAATCGGCCGCTTCAGATCCTGCCGTAATCTTAAGAATCATACGACCAGTACTGTTATTTGAGGGGTCAAACAACAGTGAACCATAACCATAATCAAGAGCCCCAGAATCATCAACCAAGCCGGACTTATGCTGAGAAATAAACGAGACTGAACTGTTTTGACCAACTTCAATAACCGAGTGAAGTGAAGGATCAAGATTGACTCCATGGTCTGTATCGGCACTAAGACTCCAGCGAACAAAAGAAAGCTGCGATGAGGCTTGCATTTGCGCTAACGTTTGCTCCATAAGAATGCGAAGATGAGCACCATTCAAAGTAATATTTTTTCCACATGGCAAACGAAATCGAACCTCTCCTTTTCCGCGAACACCAATATACAAAGGCCTATAGGTTGCATCGGCACCACTGCTTTGAAAGATCAAGTCATTAAGCACCTGTACTTCAAGTACTGAGCCGGCCGAAAAGACATCGAATAATAGTATCGAATCTACTTCACTACCTGGTTGAATGGTTACCGCTCCAGACGACGGTGTTGCACCAATTTTTACTATCGCAGTGGCGGCGTCACCAACCAGCGAAATCACACGATCGCCGGTCAAAGAAATGGTACCGCTATTCATGGTCAACACATTCCCATCGACTAACTCGAAATCTGCAGAGCCGTTAAAAGCGGTTGCTAAAACATTACTCCCCAGAGCAAGCCCTATTATTAGTGTCACAATACATGTTTGCAGCATTTTTTTCATATAAACTACCCTTTTAAAAACAATACGCCGCAAACATGATAATCGAGGCTATCGCGAAGGTGTCAATGAAACCGCAATTTTTATCGTCGACTCGATGATCTAACCCGCTTCCTCTGACGCGCTCGCCCCTTTACTTGCACTAAAGTTGGAGACTGCATCGGTTTACCAGTCGCAAAATACGGAGAGTTTTTCGGTATGACAATGTAACCTGCATAGTCGCCACTAGTTTCGGCCGCCGCAGAAAAATCGGCTCCATATCCCTGCACTCGCCCATTCTCAGCTAATATAATTTGATCGGGTGGCATAGTAACGGCACCGGCCAGAGACCCGTTGCCAAGCGCCGCAGCTATGGTCGCGTCAAGCACAAAGTCTTTATGCTCATCGGCCCGCAAGGTGCCGCCAAAATCAACATAGAGAATCCCGCCCTGATCAATAGTCTTAACCGGATGGCGCGGCGGAAGCCCATTCGACATGCGAGAGCCTAAGCATAAGTTGTCACCAGCAATGCGTAAGGTACCACCACCGGTTGCTCCTGGATCAAATTTCTTCGTCTCATCAAACGTTACCCCACTCAATGGAATCGTCCATGGGGAATAATTATCAGTAGAGCCAAATGACGTAGGCCATCCAATATTCATGCGTGATTGATGTGCAAGAAACAATATCTGCGTTGATCTGTCTTTAGCAGAAATCCCCGATTCACCAGCGGTCTGCAATGCTAATTCAATCGTTGATGGCTGAAGCATCGTCGCGCCAGGAGTTAACGCGCTACGATAAATATCAAAAAATCCATCGCGCAGCGAACTCGTAGTCTGCACGCCGTCAGAAGAAAGCTGCACAGAAGCGCTCAACGTACCATCGCTCATACGATTTGCAATCGATCCCAGTTGAAATACCGAGCCACGGCGGCGACCGGAATCATGAGTACGGCCCCGTTGATACAGTATTAATGCTGAGCTATTATCCCCGTTAGCAGTATCGCTCCCGCCATCCGCACTATCATTTTCGTGAACGTTCCAGCGAACACCGGCACTCACCAGCGATTCTTGGCAGGCAATAATACTATTGCATAACGAAATTGTTGGACCCCAAGTATCACCAAAGAGCGTAGAGCGCTCACCGCCAATAATAGTTGGTAATGCACTCGTAGTTACGCTAGGCAATTGCATTTTCCCTAAATTACGCGAAACATCACTCTGTATATACCAAACATTATGCAAATGAGTCGGTGCATTCACTAAAATTGATGACGAATTATAGCGCCCATATAACGCATTTTTCGTTAATGGTCGTATACCATAGAGCGGATGCTCTGACGGTGCCGATACTTGACGTGCCGCACTGTGTGATGACTGCGCAAAAAAGGCATCACCACTAGCTTTTAGATGATTTAAAAAGAGCTGCTGAACCAATGCCAATGGCGGAAATACGGCAGGCAATAGACCAGAATCACTTGTCTCATACCAGGTACCACTTACAAAATTGTAAGCCCATTCAACAAAAACACCTTTCCCATCAAGGAAAACTTGCCAACGACCAGTAGACGCATTATACGTCCATTCATCGAAGTTTGGCGTGTACATCCATGAATTTGAACTATCCTGCTGTGTCCATTGTATGGAACTATCGCCAGCACTAACCCAATATGGCGATATGCCATCAAAATAATACCAAGAATTAACCGTAGGATCGCCATCACGAACCCAACAGTTATGTAATGTCGTATAACGCCAGCACGCAGTATCAAACACCCAGACCCACTCGCCACTGGTGTCATTGTAGCGTACTTGATTTTTCCCAGAACTATCGGTCCAGTAATAAGAATAGCCTTTTCGAACATCATAGGTCGCCCGGCCATTGCCAAAGCTATCACTACCAACCCATGCCTGCGCACCCGAGGCCCAGCTCATGAGTGGTGAAGTGTCAAATGCATGAGCATTGATCAAGGCTCTCATCACCTGATAAGTCATTATGAATTGCGTAAGAGGACGTGGCAGGATAAAGCCGCCAGGAAGTGACGACCATCTATTGGCAATAAAGTCATAGGTAGATGAAGTGTAGCGATCAGTAGTTGGGTGGTACGTCGTGCTTCCAAGCCGCGCACCGCTAAAACGATGCCCATTATACCTATAACGCCACTGTTCTTCAGCCGACAAACTGGTCCACCTTGTGGTCGCGGGGTTATAGCTCCAAGCATCGCTCTCATCAAGATTGTTTTGCCACATCAACGTACTACTATCATAGGTAAACGATTCAGGACGATAAGGATTCAAATAATTCTCCCATACCCACGAACCGTCAGTAGAAAGCGAAAACTGCACTCTATCATCGATCCAGGACGGCTCATCAACCGCTTTAAATGAAACGGTAATCTGATGTGATGATTGTGTACTATCATAAGAAATCCTCATCCTATTGCTTTCGTTTGCACCCAACCAGGTTCCGTCATCTTGCCGCTCAAACGTTAAATCGGTCACTCGACCAAATGAAATTCCAGGTTCTCCAATCACCGCATCAAAGACGGTGCTGATAACGGTCGTTTGGCGCACTACTGAAGGAGGTTGGAAATCGGTGAGATCTTCGGGCGGCGTACCGGTTACTAAATACCATGTCAGCGATGGTTCATCGTAACGCCATACCGAAGCATCGCCATTCGCCAATAAAGCACCCCATGAACAGGTAAGTGGCTCATAGCGCCAGGTAATGTCATTGTGCACATCATACCAGGTTGCGCTTAAAGGCGTATAACGCCAATCGGCAGTAACATCTTCCGGATGAGCCGAATCATAGTGCCCCCATATTTTAAGATCATTACTACTACTCAGTAGCTTCCACGAATCATGGCTAGGCCCCGCAAGCACGTGCGTTGTAGTATTATACGTCCAGGTTTTTGTTGAAATCTCAAGCTCCTGCACCCATGTCCATGCACCGGTACTAGGATTATAGGTCCAATGAACTGAGGAATCATCAGTTTCAGAAGTAATGGACGGAGTCCCTTCCTGCACCAGATCAACGGTCACGGTGCTTCCCGGCCTTACCCATTCATAAACGTCAGGCTGATCATCAATTGCCGTAAGACTTCCGGCCAAGCGTGGCTGCGGAAAGAAGCTTTGCGCAGCCAACTCGTACATCACGTTATTCAGATAATACTGATGAATCAAGGCAACTGGTGGCATTTCAACACCGGTTACAGAACCGGTAAGCCGCTCCCAAAATCGTCCCGCCGTTTTGTATTGCCATGATGCTTCCCAAGCCGGCGCACTCCAAACGTCATCACTTGATGAGTAATACCACAGTACCCCATCGGTCACCGAACTCTGCCAGCTATCATCGCCTGGATTATAACTCCATGTTACCGACTCGTCGGCATTTGTCCAAGTTCTCGCTACTCCATCGTACGTCCATCTCGTAGCATCGATATTCCGCTCCATCCATACGCCAGTATTTACATCATACGAAGCAATGTACGGATTATTAGTCTCAAAATAATTCTCCCACGTCATCAGTGCCGTAGCAAAATTAATGGTAAAGAAATTTTGCTCACTATTCCCGGTCCATACCGCAGCCGCTTTTGCTGGCGTATAGGAAATATCCTGAGTTTCAGCCGCATTAAGCGATTTCCAATAAGAAGGAAACGCCTCGTCATCGCCAGTAGCTACAATTTCTGCAAAAGTGCTCCAACCAAACGGGCCACCACTTTTATCAACCCCACCGGCAAACCTGACTGCATCCATTATCGATGCAATAAAGGTTTTTTGGAGCACAATCAATGGCGGAAACCCATTGGCAGGCCGACTAAGGTTCGTGGTAATCTGTCGCCAACTATGTGATAAAAATTCATAGCGATACTGCCACAGCCGTTCACCATCGTCATGCACCCATAAGCTCGTAGATGCATCATAAAGCCAAGCGGCTACACCATCGTTCTTAATCCATGTACCATCTGAAGGAGAATAGCGCCACTGGTCACCATCAATTCCACCGGTTACATTTACCCAAACAAGAGTCTCTTCGTCTTGTATCCAAACCGCTTCGTCATGGCTCTGATTATAGATCCAGACAGTACCAAGCGACTCAGCCCATCCTGTCTCTGTGGCAACACCATCAATACTTTGCTCCCACGTAAAATTACCCGTAATATCATCAAAAGAAAAGGTAAGCGCACCATTATCAATTGGCCGTGGTCCTACAAGGCGCCCCGCGAGAGTATGCGTAGTTGGGCTATATATTACCGCAAAATCTACCGGATCATTTATCACCGTAAGCCTACCATCGCTATCAAAAAAAACTCCCCAATTGGTAAGTCCACTTTCCGAACAGACTCCATTGGCCAAAAATGCGCGCAAAATTCGCTGCATATACAACTGTTGCACGAGCGGCAGCGGCGGGGTTTCATCAGGCAATATCGCATTGAATGATACAGCTCTCCACGGTGATTCAGTCGACTTAAAGTCATAAAACCACTCACTGTTATCACCTACGTGAGTCCACAGAGAAGTATCACCATCCCAACGCCAATGCCCGCCCCAACGGCCAAGATAATCCAATCGCCAAACCTGATCACCACCCGACGTTTGTGTCCATTCCCGACTAGTGCGATCATATGACCACGTATCACCACTCAAAACATCTCTCCACTCGGCGGTAACCTCATCAAAAATATATGCATTGCCTTCGCTTATATAAGAATCCCATTCGCTATGCCCCGTATCTACCGCATAGGTAAATGCAATATCGGCCCCATCCCCCAGCGCCCTGCCATTATTTCTCCAAGTAATAGTCGTTGCGTGGTCATTGTCAATACCAGAGGTGGTAAGAACCGCGTAATCATTAAACCGACCCCCGGTCATATGCCATTCGGTAGAACTAGTTTGAGTTACTGCTTGAAGCGGACCTAAAATATTCCATGCCGACCCAATAATCGCATTCTGCACTGCCACCAATGGCGGAAGCCCACCATCAGGCTGACCTAGATGTGATGATATTTGTTGCCATGCACCGGCCAAAAATTGATAACTCCACAGCCAAGTACGCTCACCATCATCATAAGACCAATGCCCGGTTGAAGGCGCATAGACCCACACCGTATCACCACCATCTTGCGTCCAATGCGTACCAGTTAGACTAGACTGCCAGGTTGTCTCACCAGCTGTCCACGTATTAGCGCTTGGATCATATACCCATTCGTCCGCAGTCCTATCATGGGTCCACGTTAATAAATCAGCGTCATATCTCCATACCTCAAACCACAAAGGATCTATTGAGCGAAACCATGTAAACGAACCTGTTTCAACCGTATAATCAAAACCAAATGTACTATTAGCGATCAAAGAATCACCGTTGGTATAACGACCGCTAAGGATTCCACCATCCGTAGTGCAGGTCACCTCCAAATCACCATTCCCATTAACTGCTTGATACGTAGCTAAAGATGGCGAAGCAAACACCCAGTCGGCCGTTGCAGTTTCAGCAAATACACCAGCACCTAAGAACGCTGAAATAATACGATGCACATACATTAGTTGCACCAAAGGTAATGGTGGCATAAATGAAGGAAGTGGCGCTGCAGGGGTTAATGGCTCCCAGGGACTGTCAGGCGCGGTAAAATCATATACCCATTTTGTACCGGTTTCCCTGTCGGTCCACAACCCATTAACGCTATCCCACGCCCAAGCTTGTCCAGAATGACTCCATGCCTCACTCTCAGAATCATACACCCATGCAGTAGCACCAGAGTCGGTTGTCAAAACTCCGGTTGCTCTATAATAGACCCATGGTTCAACCCCATCGACAAAATTATTCCAAGTCGAAGTACTAGCATTAAAAACCGCAACAGGGTTAGTATCTTCAGGAGTAAGCCACGTAGTAGAGCCGGTGCGAAGTGATGCGGTAAAACTGGTGTCAGAATCTTCGCCCAGAGCATTCCCCTTATTGCGCCAAGCAATGGTTGCATCGGCACCATCTTCTGCAAAAGTAAGTGTCGCGTAGTCATTAAAATAGCCACCTTTAAGTAGCCAGACGCCATCCTCAACCGATGTAACTGCCGGCACATCGTCAAAAACCCCGGTAAACGATTGAATAAACGCCTTTTGCACAACAATCAGTGGTGGCAGTCCGCTAGCTGGTAGCCCTATATTGTCGGTAATCTGCTCCCAAGTATTAGTGAGCACACGGAAGCTATACTGCCATGTATGCTCACCATCATCGTATGACCAATGACCATTTGATCGCGTATACGTCCAGACCGCATCGCCATCGTTCTGCGTCCACACCAACCCAAGCTCATCCGACTGCCAGGCCCCAAGATCTTCAGGCCCGGTCCATGTATTCACTGCCTCATCGTATGACCACTCCTCACCGGTTTGCCCGTCCAGCCACAATGCACTCGTGCCATCGTATACCCATACCAAAGGTAGTCGTGGGTCGATTGTCACCTGCCACGTAAAGCCACCGGTATTAACATCATAGTCAACGGTAACCGCATCATTTATAAAGGCATAATCACTAGTACGAGACCCGGTCATCGTACCATGTGAAGCATCATAAGAAACGGTGAAATCATGAGTACTATTAGTTAAGGTAAACAGAGCCGAAGAAACAATCGGTGAAGCAACAATCCAATCAACTTTACCGCTCTCATCAAATATTCCATCCAATAAGAACTGCCGCAAGATACGGGCGCTATGCATCTGTTGTACCAATGGTAACGGCGGAGTCACCCCTGGTAGCGTTGCATTAAGCGATAAGGCATTCCATGGCGTATCAGGCATAGTGAAGTTATAGCCCCATGTGGTCTCATCAGCAAGGTAATACCATACACCGTTATCAATATCCCAGGCCCACTGTTCACCACTATTGGCAACCCAAGAGCTCGTTACATTATCATAGGACCACACTCGATCACCACTATCGGTCTGCGTCCACTGAATCACCAGCGGATCATAGCTCCAGGTCTCGCTACCGCCAGTATCGGCCCACGCACCAGTACTTGCATCAAACGTGTATGAGTCAGATGTCCCAACATTATTGAACCAGACACTATCTCCGGTAGTCAGTGTATAATTAAAAGATGCGCTTGGATCACTACCCAAATTACTGCCAAAGTCTCGCCACATAATAGTAGAACTGCTAGTGTCAATTGGCGTCTCAAGAACAGCATATTCGTTGAGATAGCCACCAGTTAATATCCAATGGCGCGAATCATACTGCTCAACATCAAACAAGGTACCCAACGCATTCTGCAAAGAATCTATAATAGCTTTTTGTACAACCACGAGCGGCGGCAGGCCACCAATCGGCTGACTATCAAACGAAGTTACTTGCTGCCAGACACCAGCCAATGCTAAATAGCGCCACTGCCATACCACATCACCATCATCATACGACCAAACACCACCTGAATTGTATGTCCAAACCGTATCCCCACCATCTTGTGACCATTCTCCGGTAATCTGATTAGACTGCCATACCACAGCGTCGGGCCCATTCCACGTATTAGTATTAACATTGAATGTCCATTCTTCACCGGTCTGCTGATCGGTCCATATACCAAGATCGGAGCGATACTGCCATCCCTCTACCACCGGACTATTAATCGTACGCAACCAGGTAAAATCACCATATTCTACGTTGTAAGAATCAAGCGTATATGATCCATTAATAAAGTCGTAGTTGCTCACTAATGAACCTGAAATCTCACCGGCAACCGTATCATATGCTACCGTAAAAGTTTCGGCCTCATTGATCGCTATATAGGTACGGTCAGCAAGACTGTCTATCATCCATGCCGCATCGCTACTTTCAGCAAGCACACCACCACTTAAAAATTGATTCAGAATAAAGTGCATATAGACTTGCTCAACTAACGGTAATGGTGGCAGTTTATCTGGTAACACTACTTCAGCCGCCAAAGCCTCCCAGGGGCTATCAGGCTGTGTAAAATCATAAAGCCATTGATACCCGGTCGTCACATCGATCCACACAGCGGCACGAGCATCCCACATCCAATTATGCCCACCAGCAGTTATCCAGTAACCGGTTGTTTCATCAAACGACCAGGTTAAATAACCGCCTGAGACCCGGGTCCACGTAACATCTTCGGCATCATATTCCCATACGATATCGGTACCAACTTTATACCACGCATCAGTAATAGTCGTTGCCGGATCCTCGCCACCATCAAGATACCAAGAACTCTGGCCGGTACTTACGTTGTACGTAAAAGTGACTGCTGGGGTACTCTCTAAATCGTTTCCATTACTCCGCCACTCAATCGTTGCGTTTGAGCCATCTTCTAACACGATCAATGTTGCATAATCGTTAAAATAACCACCAACCAGAGACCAGCCATTTTCATCATTTTGCGTAATGATAATCTCACGGTCAACGCATATATCTGCAAGGCCATCAAAGAATGCTTTTTGCACTACAACTAACGGTGGCAGCCCTGTTGACGGCATGCCATCAAATGAGGTTACTTGCTGCCACGTTTGTGACAACAGAATATACCGCCACACCCATAGATGATCACCGTCATCGTATGACCAGTGCCCATTCGATCGAGTATAGGTCCACGACGCATCGCCATCATTCTGTATCCACTGTCGATGGGCATCATTGTAATGCCAAGTAACCGCATCGGGCCCTGTCCATTGGTGCGTGTCAAGAGAATAATGCCACTCTTCACCGGTTTGCTGATCGGTCCAAATTCTAGAGGTACTGTCGTATAGCCACTGCTGCGGCCATTCAGGGTCAATCGATAACTGCCAACTAAAATCACCTGACGTACGATCATGCGCAACATTCATATATGATAAAAGCGAACCTTCTAACCTGTTCTCTTCAGGATTGTAGGTAACAGTGAAGTTATTACCGCCGTTCTCAATCGTCAGCAGTGCATCTGATAACACCGGCGAACTCAAAATCCAATCAGGCTCTCCTTCATCGTCAAAAGCTCCTGCGACCAAAAACTCATTTAAGAGCCGAGCCGCATACAACTGCTGCACCAGAGGCAAAGGCGGGGTAGTTGTTGGTATTTCAGCATCAGGTGTCAATGCAATCCATGGATGATCTGAAGCAGTAAAGTCATAAAGCCATTCATTGTACGGCGCAACGTGCTGCCACAGACCGGTGTCGGCTTGCCACAACCAATCAACTGGAGAACTCGTAGTATTCCCATACATCCAGTACCCGGTAGTTGCATTAAATGTCCATACTTGCGACCCACCGTGTGTTTGTGTCCATGTTTGCGCGCTAGCATCATATGCCCATGTATCTTCAGTTGCCACATCGGTCCAGGTGCCGGTGGTTGCATCGTAGGTATACGCCGGATCATCTGCACCATCAAGGTACCAAAGAATATTTCCCGTACCAACTGCAACAGAAAAATTCACCGCTGGATCAACTTCTAAATCAATGCCATTATTACGCCATTCAAGTACTGCATCAAAACCATCGGACGGTGTTATGGTTGCATAATCATTGAAGAAACCACCTTGTAATGTCCACTCTCCAGAATCCTCATCAACAGAAACATCTATCGTAGTGTTGCCAACGAGAGTGCTCAACGAGTCAACAAAAACTTTTTGTACAATCGCAAGAGGCAAAAATCCGTCAGCCGGTCTGGCATCATACGCGGTGTACGGCTGCCACATGCCAGCAAAAAATAAGTAACGCCAATTCCATTGATTTTCTCCATCATTATGCGTCCAATAACCGGCAGATAGATCATACGTCCAACTCACCGAGCTATCTCTTTTTGACCACACTAACCCGGTTTCATCGCCAGACCATTCGGTAGCATCAACGCCATTGTGCCATGTTAAAGTATCGGAATCATAGATCCACTGTTCACCGGTTTGGCCATCGGTCCAAACCGTGTTAAACGCCCATTCTTCCGGCAATCTTTGGTCAAGAAATCGCTGCCACGTGAAACTACCCAGTGCCGTATTAAGAGAGACTGCTACCGATCCGGTCGCTAATGAGTATGGGTTACTAAAATTCCCTTCAAGGCTACCGGCCTGCTTACTATACACAGCGGTAAAATCATTCGCATCATTACTTATCATGAATACCGTATCAGCTACCGGTGGAGTATTAAAAATCCAGTCATTTTTTTCACTGCTATCAAAGGCACCGGCTAGCAAGAATTCATATACTAAACGCTTACTATACAACTGCTGTATTAAGGCCAATGGTGGTGTTATTGAGGGGGCTGACTCGGTCGATGTCAACGGTTTCCATTGACTGTCGTCGGCTGTTAAATCATAGATCCAATAAACGGTTGTAGCGACTTCTTGCCACAAAGCTTTATCGGCATGCCACATCCAATGCGTTTCATCCTCACTACCACTACCATATACCCAGTAGCCGGTAGTAGTATCGTAACTCCATGGCAAATCATCCCCTGAACTGTGCGTCCATGTTCTTGATACTGCCGCATATACCCATTCATTACTATCAGAGATCTGAGTCCAAGTCCCACTCTCTGCCACGAAAGTATAGGCAGGATCGCTGCTACCATCGACGTACCAAGAGGTGTCACCAGTAGCCAGCGCATGAGAAAACCCAATAACAGGATCGGTTTCTAAATCATACCCATTATTTCTCCACACGATCGTTGCAGTCGAAATATCATCCGGAATCGTAAGCATTGCATGATCATTAAAGTGTCCACCCAGCGCAGTCCACTCGCCATCATCGGTTTGTAAAATTACTGCGTTATCACTGAATACATTCTGCAATGAATCAAGATAGGCTCGTTGCACCACCACCAGCGGAGGGAATGATAATGGATACGCATGGCCATCATCACCAGATGCTATTTGCTTCCATGTACCGGCCAAATAATTGTAATGCCACTGCGATACCAAAATACCATTGTCATACGACCAATAACCGGTTGATGGGATGTAATACCAGGAGCTAACACCATCAGACCATTGCCGTGTTATTGGATTTGAGTACCAAATCACTTCATCAGCATCGGCCCACGCATTAATAGCCACATCGTACAACCATTGCTTACCGGTCTGATTATCGGTCCAGATATGAGACACGCTATCATATACCCATTGTTGCTGCCATTGCGCATTAATCGATTGGTTCCAGGTAAAATCACCCGTATGAGTGTTAGCCGTAACCGAAATCGCATCATCAGCAAACGAATATGAACTTATCGAATGTCCTTCAATAGTTGCATCATTAACAGAATACGTAGCAACAAAATCGCCAATACCATTTTGCACACGCAATAGTTCATCTACCACCACATCGGTATCAAAAATCCAATCGGCTTGACCACTCCCTACAAAAACACCTTCCACTAAAAATGCATTCAGCACATTCTGCGAATACATCTGCTGCACTAACGGAAGTGGTGGCGTTATTGTCGGAACCGTTGCATCGGCCATATTAGACGACTCCCAAGGACTACTTGTTTCCACAAAATCATAAAGCCAATCACTACCAGTAGCTACATCATGCCACAATGCATTCGTACCATTCCAAATCCAATGTGCCTCATCACTGCCATTATGATAAATCCATTCTCCAGCCACTCCATCAAATGTCCACACCTGACTGCCACCTGTTATCTGCGTCCATGTCTTTGACGACGCATCATAATCCCATACATTGGTACCAGCAGCGTTACTCCATGTGCTTTCTGTACCATCAAAAGTATATGCTGGATCCTCACTACCAGAAAGATACCAAGACTCATCACTCGTTGTTAAAATGCGTAAAAAATTAATATCTGATGTGGCACCAAGATCGTTTCCTTTATTTCTCCACGCTATCGTTGCTGGATCACTATCATCTGGTACCGTAAGCACCGCATAGTCATTAAAGTAACCACCACGAGCAATCCACTCGGTCGGGCTTTCTTCAGTAACTACTGCGACATCGTTTAGCGCATTCCACAACGCATTAATAAACGCCTTTTGCACAACCAGCACGGGAGGAAGTCCACCCGATGGCGTGCCGCTATGAGAAGAAATTTGCAACCAACTATCGGTTACCATTTGATAAGACCATTGCCACGCACGCACACCATCGTTATGTGACCAATACCCGGTTAATGGATCATAGACCCAAACAATAGAACCGGAATTTTTAGACCATGATAACCCGGTAACATCTGACTGCCACGTAGTACCACTGTGACTCCACTTATGCGTATCATCATTATAAAGCCATTCTTCTTCGGTCTGCAGATCGGTCCACGTCTTCGCGTCAGCATCATACATCCATTTTTTTTGATGCTCAGGATCAAGCCGCAATTGCCATATAAAAGAATCCGACTCACTATTGCTGTATACCGTTACAAAAGAAAGCAAATGCCCCTCGATTTCATGCGAGAACGGATAATAAACCGCTGTAAAATTATCATCACTATTGTGTACCGTAAATGAGGCCTCAGAAACCACCGGAGAGCTAAACAGCAAATCTTCTTTACCACACTGATCAAAAACACCCATAGGCGCAAACTGATTCAATACATAGACACGATACAACTGCTGAACCAATGGTAACGGTGGCCTTACCGTTGGTAACGGTGCATCAGGAGTTAACCCCTCCCATGGATCTTCCGAAACCGTAAAATCGTACAGCCATTGTGTCGTACTGCCGCCAATATACAACCAAAAAGCGTGTTCAGCGTCCCAATGCCAGCTCTCACTACTATCGGCAACCCAGTGGCCTGTCGTACTATTGAATGTCCATATCTGACTACCGCCAATCGTTTGTGTCCAAGATGTCTCTTCCGCATTAAACACCCATACATCACCGCTGATATAGTCGGTCCATACCCCTGTTGTTGCATCAAATGTATAAGCAGGAAGCCCGCTAACAGCCGTATACCAGTGCACAGACCCACTCTTGAGTGAGTACAGGAAATTAGTATGGGGCGTCGCCGCTAAATCATCCCCTCTATCACGCCAGGTTAACGTTGCATCAGCATTATCTACCGGCATGGTAAAAACTGCATAATCATTAAAATAGCCGCCACGAGCGATCCATCGATCACTTTCATGCGTCATAATGGCAGTATCAGTAAACACATCAAACAAAGTATCGATTACCGCCTTATGAACCACAACCAGCGGAGGCAATCCTTGCGCAGGTTCTCCCGCATGAGAAGAAATTTGCTCCCAAATTCCGGTCAAAAAGATATATTTCCACTGCCAAACAAGATCACCATCATCATACGACCAATAGCCGGTTGCCGGTTCGAAAGTCCATAACGACTCAACCTCATCACTGACTTGTATCCACTCCATAGTTATCGGATTGGACTGCCACGTTACTAGCGGTTCACCACCGGTCCAAGTGCTACTATCTAGATCGTATGCCCACGTTTCATTAGTCTGCCCATCAACCCAAATTTGCTCATCACTATCGTACGTCCATACATCTGTCCATCGCGGATCGAGGGATCGATACCACGCAAACCCACCAGTATCAAGATTGGCAGCAACCGATACGGCTCCATCAGCAAACAAATAGCTGCTCACATAATTTCCAAGAATATAACCAGCATTGCTATCAAAACTAGCGGTAAAATCTCCATCACTATTGTTCACCGTCAATATAGTATCATCAACCACAGGAGAATTCGTTATCCAATCGGTTTTACTGCCTTCAGGTAACACACTGGCAAACAGGAACAGCAGTCGCTGACTAAACATTTGCTGCACAAGAGGCAAAGGAGGAATCTCAGTAGGAATCGATGACGCCATATCAACCGATTGCCACTCATTACGAACAAAATCATAAAACCATCGAAGCCCTGTAACGGTATCAATCCAAACAGCACTGTCCACATCCCATCGCCATGGAAGTCCTCCAGACATCAACCAATAACCAACTGTTCCATCAAAATACCACTCGCTATCCCCGCCAACCGTCTGTGTCCATGTTCTACCATCACTGTCATAGGTCCATTGCTCACTCTCATCGGCATTGGTCCATAAAAACCCGCTAGCCGAATAGGTATACGCAGGGTCACTATCAGCAATAGTATACCAGCTCATATTTCCCGTACTCAGTGCATAGGAAAAATGTGTCTCGGGTGTTGCACCCAAATCATTGCCATTACTACGCCACGTAATAGTTGATAATGAACTATCGGTTGGGATTGTGAAAGTAGCATAATCATTAAAGCGGCCGCCGGTTAATTTCCAATGCCCTGACGAAGTCTGAGAGATAACCGATAATTCGTTAAAGACAGTCCAGAGCGAATCAATAAACGCTTTTTGCACCGCTACTAAGGGAGGCATGCCACCAACCGGCACACCAGGACGAGAGGATATCTGCTGCCAGACGCCAGCCAACGCTAAATAACGCCACTCCCACGCATGAGTACCATCGTTATGCGTCCAATGTCCGGTTGATGGTACATAGATCCATGCATGACTACTGCCGGCCTTTATCCAGCTCAGCCCATCTTGCCCCGACAACCAGGTTGTCGTGTCATCAGGGGCGATCCAGGTAAACGTTGCATCATCATAGGTCCATTGCTCAGCCGTTTGAAGATCGGTCCATGTGGCCAAATCAGAATCATACTGCCACCGCTCTGCAAATCGCGGATCAATACTACGTGCCCACACAAAGTCGCCATATTCAATGCTGTAAGAGACAAGCGAAAAAGTTTCATTGGTATATGGATGTCCACTAATAAAACTTCCATGTACATCCCCGGTAATCGTGCTACATCCGACGATAAAATCACTCACACTGTTAACAGCCGAATAGGCGCCAGTACTTGGCCCGCTCACGATCCAATCGGCCTTTCCACTTTCTGCAAATACACCGGCCGCTAAAAAATTGTTCAAAATTTTGCGGCTATACATCTGCTGCGTCAGCGGCAACGGTGGTGTTACCGATGGTAGATCGGCGGCAGACAGCGGTCGCCATGGGGCGCTCGGCATCGTAAAATCATAAATCCACTCAGACCCATCGGCAACATGCTGCCATTGTCCTGCATCAGGTTGCCACAACCAAGAAACAGAACCACCACCCCCGAGATCATACACCCAATGCCCAGTCGCCGTATCGAATGACCACACTTGGCTGCCACCAACCGTATGAGTCCATATCTTCGCTCCGGCATCATAGACCCAGACCTGGCTTCCACCAACATTAGACCAATGACCAGTATCGGCGTTGTAGTTATAAGCAGGACTTTCGCTTGCCGCAGTGTACCAGGAGCTATAAGCAGTCCTCATGTTATAAGAGAAGCGAACATCGGGTGTTGCACCTAAATCATTACCGTTATTACGCCACGCAATAGAGGCATAAGAATCATCTCCTGATACCGTAAGCGTTGCATAATCATCAAAATATCCTCCGGTCATTTTCCAATGGCCCGCAGAGGTTTGAGTGACTACACAAAGATCAACAAACACCGTATAAAGGGTATCAAGAATTGCTTTCTGCACAGCTACAAGTGGTGGTAGCCCATGCTCCGGCTCACCCTCATACGCCGATATCTGCTGCCAACCGCCGGCCAGCGCTAAGTAGCGCCATACCCACGTGTGAAGACCATCATCATAGGACCAATGACCATTTGATGGAGCATATGTCCAAACAGCATCCCCGTCATTTTGCGTCCATTGCAACGCATTGACATCGGACCGCCACGTTGTTATCTCATCGGAGCCGGTCCAAGTATTCGTATCGGCATCATACGACCATTGCTCACCAGTTTGAAAGTCCATCCATAATCCAGGACCAGAGTTGTACTGCCATGTTTCAGGCCAGCGCGAATCAACCGAACGTTCCCACGTAAAATCGCCGGTTTCCATAGTATACGACACTAAAGAAACAGCCCCTTCAAGAAAAGCATAAGCCCCCACAGAACTCCCCTGAATATCACCGCTAATCGTGTTGTAGGTAGCGGTAAAATCGGCAGCGCTATTAGTAGCAGTATAGATACCAGAGATTGGATTTCCCACGATCCAATCGGCTTTTCCACTTTCAGCAAGAACACCATCAGATAAAAATTCATTATATACATGACGACTATAGAGCTGCTGCACCAATGGTAACGGAGGCGTACGACTTGGTAGAGATGCACCATACGACAAAGCTCGCCACGGGCTACTTGAAGCGGTTAAGTCATACAGCCATTCGGCATTTCCATCAACATCAATCCAAACCCCTTTGCGTGAATCCCAAAGCCAATGAACACTGGAACCGGTACTCGTCCAGTAGCCGGTAGTATCATCAAAATTCCAAATTTGGGAGCCGCCATGAGTCTGCGTCCACGTTTGAGCCAATGAGTCATAATGCCAAATGAGACTACTTGCAGCATCGTGCCATATACCGGTACTACCAACATACACGGAGGATGGACTACCACCAGATCCGATATACCAAGAGCTATCCCCAGTGCTTACAACATGACTGTAATGAGCATCTGGCGTAGTACCCAAATGGTGCCCATTATTTCTCCATGCGATAGTTGCTGAGGCACCACCACTCGGTACCGTGAGCGTTGCATGGTCATTAAAAATTCCGCCGGCCAGCGTCCATTGTGCAGCAATTCCGGAACTCGCACCGTTGTCGGTAACGGCCGACAACATGCTCACGGCATTCCACAAAGAATCAATAATCGCTTTTTGCACCACAACCAATGGCGGCAACCCTGTTGCCGGTTCACCGTCATACAAAGATACTTGCTGCCACGTGCCAGCAAGAGCCAAATATGACCATACCCAGGAACGCTCACCATCATCATAAGACCAATATCCTAATGATGGAGCATACGACCATACCGCATCACCATCATTCTGTGACCACTGCATAGTAAGCAAGTCCGATTGCCAAGTCGTTGAGCCACTATCAGGGCCGGTCCATGTATTTGTAGCCGGGTCAAAAGACCAATATTCACCGGTCTGTCGGTCTGTCCATCTATGTGTTGTACTGGCATATACCCAGGACTCTGGCCACTCTGGATCGACCGTTCGTGTCCAAGTAAAATCACCATGCTCTATGTCATAAGAAGTTAAGGCGACCGCAGCATCAATACAACCAGTGTCACTCACCGACTGGCCCTGCACAATGCCTGACACCGTATTGTAGATCATCGCAAAATCGGCCGACCCATTTACAAGAACGTACTCACCAGCATCAAGATTACCCACAGTCCAATCGGTCGTACCAGTTCCTGCAAGAATACCGGCTGCAAGAAATTTATTCACAATATTACGTATAAAAACCTGCTGCAACCAGGCTCGCTGAGTATCACCAGCCGTCGGATCAAATCGCAAAAAATCTCCATCAGTTGCGACCCACAATGAATTTTGAGGCCGCCAGAACCACTGGTTTGGCAAAGAATCATTCCACAGGCCAAGTGTACCGTCATACATAAATGCTGCACTTCCTCCGACAGTCTGGTGCCAGCCTTTAGTCTCAACAACGTAGTGAAACACGCTACTATCACCCGAAGTCGCCCACAAAGAGGTAGCCCCATCAAAGGTATAATCCGGATTTGCTCCGCCAGGAACATTCCATCCGTAACTACCGGTTGCTAGGTTATACGAAAAAGTCGCATCAGGAGTTGAGAGTAAGTCATCTCCTTTATTCCGCCATGCAATAGTCGGAGCGGAGCCGTCTGCAGGTACAGTTAAAAGTGCATAATCATTGAAAAGTGCCCCACGCAACTCCCAGGTCGTACTGCTCGTTTCGGTAACCGAATATTCATTCCCAAAAACGGTGCGAATTGATTGGACGATAGCCCTTTGAGCAACAACAAGAGGTGGTAGCCCGCTAGCCGGCTCACCATCATGTACAGATACTTGCTGCCAACCACCAGCCAGCATCATATAGCGCCAAACCCAAGCATGAACACCGTCATCATATGACCAATGACCATCAACCGGTGTATAGGTCCAAACGGCATCACCATCGTTCTGTGACCACTCAAGACCAAAAGCATCTGACTGCCATGACTCATCTCCTGGCCCGGTCCATGTATTGGTAGAAACATCAAACGACCACTCTTCACCGGTTTGTCCATCAACCCATTTTTGCGTTGAGCCACTGTAAGCCCATGAATCTTGCCACCAAGTATTCAACGTGCTGCTCATAGTAAAATCATTAAAAGTCATGTCATGAGTTAATGACAGAGCATCCAGAACAACAACGTCATAAAGTAACGCACCATCATTAATAAATGTTGCAGTAAAAGCATTATCAGCAACCTGATACACTGCCTTAAAATATCCATCATCATTCAGCGCAGTATATTCAGACGAATTAGAATGCCCCGAATCAAAAAGGAACGTCGTATTACCTTCTCCATCAAGAGCTCCGGAACGTAAAGCCGCTGTTAATGTCTCTCTTGCATACATTTGTTGAAGCACCGGCAGCGGCGGCTTGATTGCAATGGTCAAACTCTCCGGATTGGATACCGCAGCCCAACTCTCCGCAGTAAAATCATAGCTCCATGTAGTGCCCGAAGGAATATGGCTCCATACAAAAGTAGACCGATCCCAAGCCCATGCAACAGGACTACTGCTTGGACTATACAGCCAATGCCCAACAGTCCCATCAAAGGCCCAGACTTGACTGCCCCCAGCAGTTTGTGTCCACGTTTTTGAACTTGGTGTATATAACCAGGTTACTCCACTCAAGTTCGACCACTGATGCGTTGATTGCGTAAAGGTATACTCGGTTGTATTAGTACGATTTTGCCAATCAATATCACCAACTGATAAATCCCATACCACTACGAATGCAGAATCTTCTATAGGCAAACTATGGTGATCCCGCCAAGTTAATGTAGCAATACCAGTAAACCGATCATTATCAAGAGCAACCGAATCCTCATATGGGCCACCGGTCAGATACCATCCAACTGCATGGGAAGCCGAAATCTGAGTATGCTCCAATATATAAGGATCCACAGAATTGCACACACCACTGTAGAAAAAAAGAACTAAAGTTAAGAGGCAACGCCGCATATTCATGAAAGAACTCCATTATTTTCTTGCCCAGTATAATCAATACGAATCGAAGGCAATGTTATATAACCATTAGGAGGAAACCCAAATCGGCCAATCACCGACACTATGCTAAATTCACCCTCAATATCAAGTACATGCTCACCATCTAAACAACGAGGCCCATCATCATCCATTAAAAAGGGATTTCCTGCGCGATCAATCCAAATCGATTCTGCATGAGATTGCACTCCGTTAACATCAAGAACCGGACAGAATGTACCGTCGTACACGCCAACACCAATCGTTGCGTCCAACGTCTCGGCGCCAGTATCACTATCGGTATCAAGCACATTGTCGATAACGCCGGAATCCCATGATGCACCACAACGGAAATAGCATCCAGCAGTGCCCTCAAGCACCATTGTTCCATAACTCGTACCAGCATATGTCATATCGTACGAAGCATCGACTGATGCTCCATACACGCCAAGCTGATCAACAATAAACGCTGACGGATTATGTAATTTAACGGTAGCCGAAGTAGCATCAGCTCCACCAAGTTGCAAAGGATCAACCGCTTGGTTTATTGCACCGGCGACATAATCCAAAAACAAATTATGCCCCACTCTAAGCTGACCATTATCACCAAGAATAAAACCGGGTTGATACCCTTTTTGTTTTTGTGACGGCGCCCAATCACTCGTCTCAAGTGATGAAGCATTCGAAAGATTTGAAGCGAGATACGGATAGGTTGTATTATTGTTAACTATTACCAGACCACGACGATCATTTGGCCCACGAGCAACCCAGCCAGCAGCATCGTCATCAATATTTTCCACTAAGGTGCTAAATGCGAGGTCATCGGTAATGCTCAGAACAGCCAGCATACCGGCACGCTTATGAGGGTACACTTTTGTACGTAAATCAGAGGTGGTCACTACAGAATCTTCACCCGTACCAACAATCAGCGATCCCCAAATATTTATACCGGCATCATAACCAAGACCAGGGATTACACCGGGCGCTAGATCAAGAATAGTACGTCCGGTTCCAGCGTGGCATACATCAAACGCCAGCGCACCATATCCAGCAATAGAATCATCAGTGCCGGTTGCATTATAAGAAATGAATCGCAGCGATGATGAAGTGCCAAAACGAATCCAAGTGGTTTTGTTTGTAGCAGTGTTCCTCGCACCCTCATCATGAGAATCCTCTTGCGCATAACTCCATGGCTCAAATATCACCTGCTGCATTCCAATACTAATATCATCAATATCTAAATCCATAAGCACTTGCACACATACACCAACCGATGAAGAATCGGCCGATTCAGGACCAAATGAGAGAGTAACTCCGGACGGCAACCGAAATATCGTTGTACCTTTCCCCCGAAACGTAATGAGCAGCGGCACCGTAGCACTTGCCTGGAAATACACGTTATTAACTACATCAATCTCAAGTGTTTTGCCCGAGACAACATTAAAAATAAGGTGTGCATACGTCGCATCATCACTTGGCTTAATAACTACATCATCAGAAGAGTCATCACCAAGGGTCAGTACCGCATCGCTTTCAACTAATAACTCAATATCACCAGACAAGGTAACGGTATTGGTCATTATCATCTTGGTAACAAAATCAAAAACAAAAACGCCTCCCTTAAACAAAGAATTTTGTGTTTCATCAATAAATCCAGCACCGGTACCATCATCGCTGCCAAACCGAACACCTTCATCTGAAAGAGTTGCCAAAGCATGGTCAATTACCGCCTTGTATTGCGCAAAAGGTGTTGGCAAAAATAACGGGACAATCTCGACCGGATCAATAGTCAAATCGCTCGCATTGTGCCACAAGTAATCATCATTACTATAATGCCATAGCTGCAGTAATCCGGTCGCTGGTGGTGAAATTGCGACGGTCCGCGATGTCCATACACCAATTGATAATGTTTGCATCCAACGCACATAATCCCAGCCACTAGGCGGTACATTTCCGACAATATTCCATTGGGACTGTGTATCGGTCATGCGCTCAAAGCGCCACCACTCGCCAGTAACTAAACTTTTCCACTGACCATTAGCATTGTCTGAACGATACATCCACGATGAACCGGTAATCGGATCATTCTGTGACCAAATCTGTGTTGATGGTTGAAATGTCCACGTTTCATCAACCGGAACAGTCGGTGGCGCACCCACACTGCGGACAAAGTGCCACTCATCGGTATCGGAAAGATATTGCCAATACGCCACAGGAAGACTTACAAAGCTATAGTGCCCCCCCGAGAATGAGCGCCTAACAGGATGCCATCGCTGCGTCTCGTCATCAAGCGCCCATACCTGATTTACAATAGCATTTGATGTTGTAAGATCATAGGAAGATTCAAAGGTATTAACCCACACACGATACGTATCATCATATATCCATCGCTCACCAGTTTGATAATCTTGAAAAATTCCGGAATCAGCGTCAAAGGCCCATAGATTAGATGTTGCAATATCAAGCCAAGTCCACGCACCATTCTCTATCGAATACTCCCAAATACTCGTTGCATTAGAATAAGAAACAGTACCGGCATCATTGTCAATCGCAAGACCAGTAGAGCCAGTGAGCATGCATCCATACATGCACATAAAAAACAGTATCTTTAATGGAGAGATCACTCTCATACTACACCTCACCGTGCCGTACTGTTCGCCTCCCCCACGTCCTTGCAGTAAAGATAGGATTGATGCTCACTTACTTGTCAACGATCTCTTAATCACCACGTTATTTTATCGGCTCTTCATCAGAAGTTTCATACAACTCAGGAACATCAACGCTGTGGATTTTATCCACAACCGACATCACAATATTGTTTGCATACGGCCCATCGATGTTTTGATCGGTAGTAAAATCAATACCATAATCTTGGATGGAACCGTTAGCTAAAAAATAAACCTGATCTTCTGGCGCAATAATAGTCCCGGTCGCGGCTAGCAATCGAGCTTTGAGCCGACCCACAACCGTATCTATGAACAAATCGGTAGTGCTGGTAACTGATAACGTACCACCACAATTTACATAGACAACACCATCAACATCCATGCCTGGAATTGGACGCTCTGGCGGCAGTGCATCAATACTATCACCGGCCCCTATACAAAATGGACCACCGTTAAAAAGTAACGCTCCACCACCGGTTTCGTACGGGCTAAAGCGAAACATTTTACTATTTGCCGGATCAACATCCTGCAGTTGCTTCAGTACCACATCATCCATCATCGCCGGCAAATAGCCACTATCACCCTCAAGCGTTGGCCATCCCAAATGAATCTGAGAACCGTTCGCCAGATAGAGTGAATGAAGTGCCCGATCAGCACTCGTCACCGTTCGCTCTCTATCAGAATCTATATAAAGGCGAATTGTTGTTGGACTATCAGGAGGAATATTACTTGCAACCAAAGCAGATGTTGGTGCAGCACGATATACATCAAGAAAAGCCGAACTATACAATAAATTCGTCGTCACTTGATCAGACGCAACGTTAGCTTGGCTCCCTAATTGAATTACGCGACCATAGCCATTTTTATCATACTCACGCCCACGGTTATAACAGATAATATGTGAAATATTATTAGCAAGACTGAGTGAACTGCTTGAACCAATATCATACTCTTGCACCGTTATCGCCGCACCGGTTACCACCAATGACTCGTGGCAATCAAGCACGGTGTTGTACAGCTTCAAGAGCGGTGGATATAAATCATTTTGCAAACTTGCAAGCTCACCACCGACAACATGAGGCAATGCCTCGGTAAATGGACGTGGTAAAACCTCGGGCGCATTAAGCTTACGGGTTACATCGGCATGAATCCAATTAACCGAATCGAATATTAAATCTGCATTCAAGAAAATAGTGGATTTATCGTACACCGAATAATATTTTGCAGAATAAAGAATCGGAGATGAAGTATCAGGAATAGCTGCTGTTGTAGGAAGCGGTCGCACAACCGTTGTATCATCGGAACTATCACCAGAAGTACCATCAACCGTAACCGCCTGCGCAAGATTAATAGAGGTGAGGCTGTCAAACGAAAACGACGTTCCACTTATCGGCAAATAAACAGTCTGGGGCTGGCCACCAGCATTAGTAAGCCATGATTGCCACGCTGCCCATTGCTCAAAATTCGTGTACCCAACCTCTCTGCCGGTATGATCAATTTCAATCGAGGGAACAGAGAAAAATCCTGCGGCCACTTCCCCGCGAACTCCTGATTGCGAGACAATAGACAAAGGGCCTTCTACATCAAGCGCATGCACTCCATCAAGCTCAGTTGTTTGCATCACCGGTTGGTTGTAGACATCGGTGATCGCAACAAAATTTCCATCATAAAGACCAATTCCTAACGTTACCGTAAGGGCCTGAGTATCGCTGCCGGAACCGACCGTATCCAAATAATAAAATTCTTTGGTATAAGGCTGCAAGAAGAGATTTTTAACGTATGCACCTGAATCATTCGGTGCTGCCGCGCGCACAAAAAAACCGGCATCGCCCTGAAGTATTACCGTGGCTCGCGCTCCTCCTGCATATAAGATGTCACTAATAGGTGAACCCCATTGATCGAGTTGATGAGAAGAACGACGTGGAAAGGTTGGCAATGTGCTGGTATAAAAAGCGGCCGGATTATGTTTTTTTACCAAATCAGGCGTATATATAGAAAGATCGGCATGGGCCGATGAAATCTCTCTATTAAAGTTATTTGCTATGTAATCAATAAACGTATGTGGCTGCACTTCAATTTGACCATTCACTCCTAAATTAAACCCAGGCTCATAATCATTAAATATTGCCCACGCAGAATCATCGATACGGGCCGCATTCTCATAGTTGTTAGTAAAATGAGGAATAGAGTTGTTGTGATTAATAATTACCAATCCACGTCGATCACTAATCGGACGAGTAAGCCAATTTGCTGGCGCATCAAAGAGATCTCCATCGGACGCTACAACGCGCTCATAGTAAGAAACTTCATCGGTCACCCGAAAAAGTGCGGCCACCCCAGCACGCTGATTAAACCAAACATTGTTACGAAAGTCGGCATTCAAAATAATGGCCTGCTTTCGGCTAGAACTCGGAACGCGTGGCTCTAGCAATGCACCATAAATATTAAATCCTGCATCGGTAAAATCATTTCCTGCCGGATCTTGTCCCGCACATAGTTGCAAAATCATGCGACCGGTGCCGGCACTGGAAGGATCAAACGATACCGAGCCATAGCCGGGCTGAAATAACACTTCCGATAAACTCTCATGCCCATCGGCAATTACGGCATCATTCCATGTTTCTGAAATGCCCAAGTAATTATCTGAAACAAACACAAATGAAGACAACTGTCCCCAGGTAATCCACGTGTCTAGACTTAAGTCGGCATTCACTTCATTAACACCGTAGCTCCACTTGTCAAAACAAAGTTGTTGCCGTGGCGCCACAATGGTATCACCATATCCATCAACCACATCGATTGGCCCAGAACCGCTACCATACGCATCAATGTACCCTTGTTCCATGTACACACGAACATGAACGCCGGCCGTGCTGAGCGGTGAATCGGCAGGCACCGAGTCGAACGCAGTATGACCAGGATTTGGTGGCCCAAAGCGAAGCCTTGCACCAGATGGAAAAAGAAACACTGTGCTTCCACGCCCACGAAATGTAATATAAAGTGGTATTGGCGCACCAACCGAGTGAGTATCTGAAGGATTATAGCCACCTAATGCATCAACACTTTGAAATTCAAGATCGGCATACATATTCACTAGAATAGTTTTACCTTCTGCTGGGTTAAAAATAAGTTGTGAATACCCATCAACCGTTGTTGCGCCGTCGGTATAGGAAGACACAACGACTGGACTCACCGAGTCAAGAACAAGAGACCCGCCTGAACCTGAATTAGTAGCACCAATGTTGATGGTGAAGATTTCAGGCGCTATCTGCGGCATGCCACTATCATCAAGTGTTGGTGCCGATCCAGTAAACCGAATTTCGACATCCCCTTTAATAGAAACCGATTTTACAATGTTAAGCGTATCACCGGCATGCGGCTTAAAAATACCGTATTGAGTCACCGTTGAAGTGTCAGGCAAGGTAAACGTATCGGCAGTCGAGAGAAAAACCGCATTGTTATCAGCAATAAGATTGCCGGATGAATGCCCGTTCCACGCACCACTCGTCAACCCCCATGTATACGAAGTTCCGTTAATAGCCGATGTACAACCAATCAGAAAAATTAGAAGAAAATACGCTTGACGTTTGATAATCATTGCCACGCTCACTCCGGTAAGAATTTTTACACCGGAGTGTGAACAACAATTGTGATCTGAAGCAATAATCGAGAGAAATTAGTGTACGTACCAACTAACGCTAAATCCCCAGATTATCAAACGGCTCTTCTCCTTCTTTACAATCCCACCAGTAGCTAAAAACCGTATCAGACTCGCTTGACACCGTTGAGTTATCGTCAGGAATAAATTCCTCATCTGAAATCTGGGTATCGGCTGTTGAGCAAACTGCTGGCTCTTCTTGCGTAGGCACGACCTCTCCTTTTTTCTCAGCCACTATCAGCACAGGATCTTCTTCTACGACAAGAAGCAACGCTTCAGCAGCATCGCTTCGCGGTGGTATCTCTTCCGCCACTACAACTGCGCACGAATCCCCAACTACATCTTCGACCATCGGTTGAACATAGGGTTCCTCCGGCATTGATAAAGAAAAAATTAATGGCACATCGGGCGCCGGTGGCAATGTAATGATTGGCGCTATCGAAGCGATGGTATCTATAATTTCATTGTTGCGCTGCGCCCACAAATACAAGAGATAAGCGCTCATGAAAAGTGCCGCCGCTGTGGTTAAACGGAAGCAGGCAGCACGCACCGCAAGACGCTTCATTTCTGGAGGGAACCATAGAGGAAATCCACGGTTGTCAGACAAGATCATTTGCCGCAATGCAAGGCGTATTCGCCTATTGGAAGCAAACAAATAGGTACTACGCAACCCGCCAACAGCAAAAAGTGCCGCAACTCCATAAGTAAAATTCGTTCTCATTACCGTTGATTGCACAGATGTACAGAAGAATAGCGTAAAAAAAATAGCATTGATCGTTTTCATACTACCCAGGAAAATATGTACAAGCTAACTCGCCATAATCATTGCGGAAAAATGCTCTATATTTCGACTTAGTCGATCTTTTCGTGTACCAGTAGCATCAGGTAGTAGCGCATCGATCCCATCGCTCTCTTGCACCTTCTTCTCAAGCGCCGTACGCTTCTCCCTTAACTTGTACAACAGAGCACGTTTTTCATTGCCAGCCGACAGCGTTAGCATTTTTTTACGCTCTGCTTCAAGCTCATATATCTCAACTTCAATCGGCGCACAAGATTTCTCTATCGCCTCAATGGCAATCAAAATATCAATCTCAACTAAAGCCAGCCGCCCCTTATAACTTCCTTCTCGAAGATGGCCACGCCCCAATACCTGCTGGCAGGAGACCTCAAAAGCACGCTGACGCAACAGATAGCCTTGCAAATCTTCCCGTATGCGCAATAAATCGTCAGCATCGAGATTGGCTTTTTTCCAATCATTCTTAAGGTCTTTGGTAACAGTAGCTGCCTTGGCCGCTAAAGTCTCAAGCCCAAAAAGTTCCTGCTCTATATGCGCCTCGTTGGCCAAGCGTTCAGTATTCACGCTGAGAGCCCTACGATCGGCCGCCCTTCTCGCCTCTTGTTCTGCAATCCACACCCGATGATTTTCGTCTATTCGACGAAGATCATGATCGACAGCAGTACCACTATAACCAGATGTATGCCTATCATGAAACGATGATTGTGTTGAGTCACGAGAAATTCTTCTTCGAGTAGTATTCGTCATAACCGGTTTTTCTAAAGTAGACGTACCGGCCACTGGAACTGAACCTTCCGACTGATCTTGCTTCAAAGAAGCGGCAAAAAATGCATATGACACTAGACCCCCCAAAAGAGATGCCCCTGCCCATTTTAGCTTGCCATAATACTGCGCTTGCGCTCTCTTATGGTTCTTTTGCGCTACGACATTGTCTGGCTTCTTTTTGGCAATTCTAGCCATTTTTGCAGCCTCCATTGACATCCCAAGTGATTGATACCCACACACGCCGGCCCCTACAAACCCCACAAGAGTCCCCAACGCGGCCAAGCCATTTCCTTCAGGTTCAGCTCTCGCAACACTTAAATTGCTCATTGCGCTTAACATGAATACAGACAACAGCACACGCGTTATTTTCATAATTTACCTTATCTCACAACCGACTCATAAAAGCATTGCTCGGCCCTATAGACCATGCTCACATATTAACATTTTTCATCTTGTTGGCCATACCAAAGCCACATAAGCCTATGCAGAGTGGAGAAAAATCACTAAAATCACTACCAAGAAACCATTCGAATGCCTTCTCATACAAAGGAAAGATTTCCAACCGTGTCATCACAAGCGCACCATCCATTTAAGGGAACACTCATCACTATCGAAGGTATCGACGGCGCTGGCAAGTCGGTCCTTCTTCATTCCCTACACCAGGCACTCATACGAGCCCGTTATAGCGTTGTGCTCACCAAAGAACCGGGTGGCACCCATATCGGAAAAATGCTCAAGAAAGTTCTTCTGGAGGAAGAAAAAGAATGCGATCCTCGTGTTGAGTTTTTGCTTTTTGCAGCCGATCGTGCAGAACATTTTCAAAAATTAGTGATACCAGCATTAACGCATGGCGATATCGTTATCTCTGACCGAATGGCCGATTCGGCTGTGGCCTACCAAGGCTACGGCCGCGGCGTTGACCCTCATCTGATTCAAACGGTAAATCGATTTGCAATGCACGGCATCGAACCAGATATCACAATTTATCTACGGATTTCACCAGATGAAGCACGCAAGCGATTCATGCAACGACACGGTACACAGAGCACCATGGAACGAGAAGGTAAAGAATTTTGGGAGCGTGTTGTTATTGGATACGAACACCTAGTGGCCTCACACAGCCGCATTCACACCATTGACGCTACACTACCGCTAGAAACCGTTGCCTATGAAGCATATGAACATGTTGCTCACTTTTTACGTACTCGGTCATCATGAACATCATACAAACCAACCATTCATCAGCTTTCATCTGCACTGGCCCCCACGACGAAGTAGCCGAGTTTGCAACCGACTATCTCCAGCAGCTTATGTGCCCACATCGCATCGAGCACCAAACAACAATCTGCCGTTGCAATGTTTGCCGTGCTATCACCGAACATCAATCAAGCACCGTAACGTGGATCGAGCCAACCAGTGATTATGTATTGGATGACATTGAACCAATTTTAACCATCATTCGTTTTCAACTTGATGATAACAAAAAGCATGCCTTTGTGCTTGCCAATGCTCACTTACTTTCAACTGCCTGCGCGAACCGTCTTTTAAAAGTTGTAGAAGAACCACCACGAGGCTACCTCTTCATATTCCTCGCCAATGACTATGCCGCATTGCTACCAACTATCCAATCCCGCTGCACCATTCTCTATCAATCACCCCATCAAGTGCCAACATTAAGTGGCTTGCTAACTTTTTTCACCGATCCTGAAAAACAACAAGACCCGGCCGGACTTGATACATTTTTACGCAGTGAACAACCCAGTCTTGCCGAAACGAAGTTACTCGTTCATCAACTGGTTACCGTAATAGACTATGATGCCTATCGCAATCCATCTGTTGCAAAACAGGTTCTTGATACGGCGCAACGCAATTTCCCCCAAGCCGGTGGTGCTCAACACTATCTTCGCTGGTTATTCATGGCACTTCACGCAGCGCGGTTTAGTGATTAGCAACACATGAGCATGTTAAGCTTTTTTTTAAATGGCTTAATCGTCCAACTACTCATGAGCATCGCCTCTTTACCTTTTTTACTCTGGTGGCATATTCCCTACCCGCTACTTAGTATTCTGGGAAACCTCATCAATCCATGCTTCTTAACTGCGTTTCTTTTTCTAACCAGCGCCATCTTTTTTGCCACACTTTTAGGCATTCCACACACGCCACTCACCACGCTACTCATCACCATCACCAATATCTGGGATCATCTTCTTGATGCACCAATCCCTTCTGGCTGGATTGCACTACATTGGTGGTATCTGATACCGGCATACAGCATCGCCATACTTATCTTCTGCTCGCTTATCTACACAACCAAACATCGATACTCAAAAAAAATCATATGGCTTTTGATTGTAGTCAACGGCGCTACCGGCCTCTGGCAACTTCATGCTCATAAGGAACCGGGCCTCACTATCTTGCGTAAGGGAGATCATGCACTGGTCTGCATCCCACTCGATAATGGCTCAATAGAAGTGGTTGATCATGGTTATTTACGCAGCGCTCGCGACACCAAGGCAGCAGTCTACTACGACCTCATACCCCATGTTTTATTTACCTACGGCATGCCAACAAAAGTAGTAGTGCGAGGAGATGGGAAAAGAATCAGTACGGCCCAAGCAATTATTCAAAACTATCTTCGTTGTTAGAGGAAGAAATGAGACAGCTAAGCGATCCCGGGCTAAGCGCCGAAATTACGTTCGATGGCATAAAACTGGTCAATGCATTCATTAACCTTAGCCCGCGTCATCTCCGGCCAGAGGCAATCAGGAAACATTAATTCGCTATACGCGGCCTGATACAGCAAGAAATTGCTCAACCGATGTACCTTGCCAGTACGAATAATAAGATCAGGTGGTGGCATATCACCAGTCCATAAATAAGAAGAGAATACCTGTGGTGTTACATCTTCAGCGGCCAGCACGCCGCTCGCAACATCACATGCAATGCGTGCCGTAGCAGCCACTATTTCTTGTTGCGCTCCATAACAAAAGAGGATTTGTAATCGCACACCTGTTTGCTCGTTCGTCGCCTTTTCTAATGCTTCCACCGCACGAAGAACCGGAACTGGATAACACTCTCGCGCCCCAACAAACGTAGCTTGAATGCCATGCTGTATAAACAAATCTTTCTTTTCAGTACAGGCTTGTATGAGGGCCTTGAACACATGGTTTTTTAACGCCTCATCACGCCGGCTAAAATTTTCAAGCGAGAATGCAAAAAGCGAAACGCACGAGACATCCCGATCTTTACACGCATTAATTGCTTCAAAAATAGCCCGTAATGCCTGCTCATTATAGAGACCGTCGGCCGTATTCTGTTCAGCCCACCGACGATTACCGTCCATGATAAATGCAATATGACGTAACGGTGGTTTTGTCATGAAATCAACACTGAGAGATAGTTTGCAAAGCAATACGCCGCCTTGCCCATGTATGCAGACGATTAAGAACCATTGAAACAACAAGCATACCAACGATAGAAACTAACCGCTCAAAAGGCACCAAGGGCACCAAGAGACTCCACTTTACCGACGCCCCAAATAGGCAGACAATCAAGGCCCCCGTCATGTGCGCAGTTAAACTAGCGATAATTGAGCGAGTAATAACATGAGCTCGAGCGGCCGGTGATAACAACAAAAGAAGAGGCATGAGCATCCAGTATACCGAAAACCAGGCATCGCTTGTTAAGCCAACATGTGAAATAAATGTTATAGTGGACAGCACTGGCAGCACTGCAAGAAAAAGGCGAGGATACAGAGAACTATACCGCCAAGCGGCAACGGCCGCGATAGTTGGCAAACCACCAGTATTGTGGAGAAGAAATGAGTTGGATCCGGTTACACAGTATTTAAAGACGGCCCAAAGAACGACCCCTACGAGACCAAACCCAGCGAGTGATGACCAGAGGGGTGTAAGCCAAAGCGTGTACGAAAACAACATAAAAAACCTCGCATTTACGTAGGGATTATTGGTACAATTCTTTGCAAAAGGAAGAACAGTATATCAGATAGGATAGAGATATGAAAAGCACAAAACCCCATCTCGAGGGAATAATCTTTGACATGGACGGTACAATTATCGATACCGAACATCTCTGGGAGGCGGCAACATTATTATTACTTGCTCGCTACAATGTCAATGTACATGCAGCAACGCCGGAGCAAAACGCCGCTTTTGAAAAACTAACCGGTATCGGCATGATCGGGGCAATGGAAATGATAAAAGATACGTTCAAAATAGCGCATGTTAGCGTAGAGCAACTGGCTAAAGAACAAATCGAAATCGTGCGAGAACTGGTCAAACAAGAAATCCAGTTCATACATGGATTTGAAGACTTTCATCGTAAATTATCGACGGCTGGGATTGCAAGCAGTATTGCCACAAATGCCGATGCCGAAAGCCTCAAGGGTTTTTCAGAAAAAATGAATTTTATCTCCTACTTCGGCCAGAACATGTATTGTGTTGCCGACGTTGATAATAAAGCAAAGCCTGATCCAGCACTTTTCCTCCATGCGGCCGACAAAATTAAAGCTAACCCAGAAAAATGTATCGTTTTTGAAGATTCTCTTTGGGGATTCAAGGCGGCGGCTGCTGCTGGAATGAAGTGTATCGCCATAAAAAACAAGAAAAATGTCGGCTATTTTGCTGAACATACCCACGGTCATATCGAGTCGTATACCGCAGCAGAAGCAGAAGTCTTGCGCATTGTAGCCGCATATTTGCGCCAAAAAGAAGAAGAAAAGTAAAAACCATAGAATTAAGCCACCCCCCTCCCGTAGACTGAGGCTAGGTAACTGTACATGTTACAAGGGGGACTCAGGCTATGATTTCAGGGATATTTCTGCTCATTTTTTTCAGCTGCATAACACCTTTTTTTGCCGAAGCAGCAACAAAATTTCCACGCAAAACCCTGTCTGCCGAGAATTTCAAACAGATTCTGGCTAGCGAGCGTGATCGTGATAATGACGGAGACGTGTCAAAAAATCTTAGAACGATCGCCTTGGACACCTCAAAAGCCACCGATCCTTCGATGGAAAACATCGTAAAGCATGCCGAAGATCACCTTAAATATTTAGCCGAAAAACAAAAGTTTTCCGGACGTGACGACGAAGAAAATCGAGTAGCGGCTGAGCGCCAACTGATGCTTTCCGGCATTTTTGATGCAGAAATGCGACAAGGAACCGGTGAAAACATCGGAGCTCAGCGCGCACGACAACTCCTTGGACCGGACAAAGAAGCACCATCAACCAATGAGTTTATTAGTCGGCATCGCGGTAAGCTTGGTACCGGCCTTTTGTACATGGGTCCAGACAGCTTTTTACAACAGCATGAGTCCAACAAGATTGCCGAAGCACTTGAAGGTGAAACACTTACGAGTATTATGGCCGGCTTCAAAGATAGCGATCACAAAATAGATGGGCAAAATTCAATCGAAAAAATGTTTCGCTACTTTCGCCCACTGACAAAGGCCACTTACGGTATTATGCCCTTTGCTCCTGACCTCATGAAAAACAAACGGATCAGAGGCATGCTCCCCGCCGAAGGTATGGCGAAATATAATTTCACACCGCAAGGCACTACCGACAAAGCACTCGGCGGTGCAAACCTTGCTACCTTAACTGCCAGCCTTTTATACAATGCTGCAACCGAAAAGGATGCGGCACTTGATGCACGAGAAGCCTATTATCTTTCCTACTTCAATCGTCGCCATGGTGTACCAACCGACATTACTGCCTACAAAAACAGTATTAAACGATTGGCTAAGACCCGCCTTGCAATCCAAATGCTTGGCCAGTACGCAACCCCAATGCTTCTTGCGCTACTCCTTAACAAGCGCCCACCGAGCGCCAATGGGACAACTTTTTCACCTGCAATAGCGGTCGCAAACCTTGCAAGCATTACCGACACACTTCTTGGCATGTATCAACGGTACAAACAAAAAGAGATGATGAAGAGTATAAAGAGAATAGTTCCCTTAGTTGAACAAGAGTTAGCACTCAATCCGCCAACCACACAAGAACAAGCGGCCGACAAAGCAAGCAGCGCCGCCGAACGTATGGCCAGTGAAATGATGAAACCTATGGACTTTAATTAAACAACTCGGCAGGCAACCAGCGTTTCTAGCCGACTTGGCTTGAATCGAGCAATTACTCGCGCAAATTCATTAAGCGTGTGTCCCGTAGTATAGACATCATCTACGAGCAACACTTTCTTTCCCTGTATAGCTGTGGCCATACGGTCAAATGACCAATACCACGATCGCCCAAAAGCGCCAACCACATTTGCTTTACGTGCACGACCCTCAAGAAGCTTCTGGTGCTTAGTGGCACGCGTACGCACACAGGGCTGCACACAACGACCACCGGTTGGCAGGGCAATATACTGCGCCATTACCGCTGCTTGATTATATCCGCGCATCAAATAGCGAGACCAATGAAGCGGTACCGGAATAATAAGATCATACGTTAATGACTTTTCGATGCAATAGGTAGCAGCAAGACGACCAAGCTGCTGTGCCGCACCGATGTCTCGGCGCTCTTTCGCACACACCAAATGAGCAACAACACCGCTATACCGACTCAGCGCACGCACCGTGCAACGCAGCGTTGCATTCAACGCTACCTGTATATCGGGCACACGTGGAACCAACGCATAACAACGATCGCACAAGACATGATCTAAGGGTATCAATGCCCTACATTGCGCACAAAAAGAAGGATACAAGAGTGATATGATTTTTTTAAAAATCGGTCGGCTAATGAGCAATCCACCATAATAAGTGGAGCACACCATTAGTCATCAACGCAAGCAGTACTATCTCACCACTACTGAGCGTCACACCACCGGTTGCTGTTTTGTTATCGTACGCATACACACGCTGCGCAAGCACACTCATAAAAAGCCAGAGATGAAACACACAAAAACCAAATAGCAGGAATTTAATAGTCACACTCGGCAACCAGGCAAGCGCAACAACAACCCCGGCTAAACGATCAAGTACAATATCGGCTTCGCGTTCTTCGGTAACATCGCGACGTACAAACCAGGAAAGCCCAAACATTATAGCAAGCGTACTAGCCATGCACACAAGCCCAGCTGTTGGCGCCAAGGCATGAAGCCAGGAAAAAAGCCAAAGCAACGGAATACCAAGTAGCGATCCCCACACTCGTGCTGCAGGAACTAATCCAACCAGCCCCAAAGATACTATCACATATGCAATATTACTTAGCTTTTGCTTCATACAACGCCTCACCAGCTATTAACAAGAATCCAACCACAATTGCGGCATCTGCCACATTAAACGTCGGCCATGACCAACGCCCACAGTAGAGCTCTACAAAATCAATTACACCGCCGATGTACAATCGGTCAACAAAATTTCCAATAGCGCCACCAATAATAAGGCCAAACCCAATATCAGCAGTACGCGTTAGTGCATAAAAACGCCACGCAACAATTAACAGCGCAACGATCAGTGCAATAATGCCGGTAAGCTCCCAAGAAATAACTCCAGAAGAAGAGGCAAACAAACTAAAACTAATACCGCTGTTAAACATCAACGAAAGCTTGCATCCGGGAAATACCAGGATATCATTCATCGACAAATACTGTAGCGCATACACTTTGCTCAAACGATCAAGCACAAATGTACTGAATGCGGTTAACGCAAATAACCAATCGTAGTGTTGTATTCTCATACTCTCCTTCCTGCGTCTATTCCCGCAATTGCGCTCCATGAGCAGCAAGCGTTTCAAGTGATCGAATGCGCACCTGCTCAACTTCCTCTCGCGTCACCGTACGATCTTGATGCGATAATGTTATACGGAACGCAACCGAACGGCGGTCAGTCCATTCTTTTTTCTCAAAGAAGTCAATTAATCGTACCTCTTCAATAAGGTCGCTACAGGCGTATAACAGCTTTTCGAGATCGGCAACCATACTGGTATGGGACACTATGACACTCACATCAACGGTTGAGTGTTGATACTTCCGCACAGGCCCTACCGTATAACGCGGCGCCGGATGATTTTGCAATAAAGAAGCATTAAGCATAAATCCGTATGCGGTACTTTCTGGAAGACCACCCATCTTCTGTACCATCACCGGATCGATTGCACCAAGCACACCAATCACTTTGCCTTCATGCGAAATAAAGGCGGCCGGCGTTTTTGCCAACCAAGGGTATTCCGGCATCATCACCGCCGTATGCCACGTAATAGCAATGCCGGCCAAGCGGCACACTTCGGTTACTACGTGCTTCAAGCGATAAAAATCAAACGCCCCTCGCTTGTCATACCACACACCGGCAAGCTCTTTGCGTTCCGATCCATTTCCGGTCGGCCACACGGTTCCCCATTCAAAAAAGGCACATTTTTCCACATCGGCCATATTGTCCATAACATTACCCAGCAAATGAGGCACGAGCGAGGAAACCAAACGACGAGCTTCTTGTGAGACCGGATTTCTCAGCACTAAGCGCTCCGGCTCTTGCCAACCAATCATCGCCAAAATCTGTTCATTATAAAAAGCATAATTACGTTGCTCTTGCATCTCGGCACTGTAGGCTAAATGTTGCTTAATCATCCGCTCACGCATAACCGGCTGCAGGTTCGATGCTTTTTGCACAACGGTAGGCATAATCGGCGTGATGTTATCAAAACCATACAGTCGAGCTACTTCTTCTACAATGTCATGGGGGCCAGAAATATCTTTGGTCGCTCGGTATGAGGGCACATTGACCTCAAATACCGTATCATCACCAACCACATGCGGCTGCGCCATGATCTCAATTGAAGCCAACAGCTGCACGACCGTTGATGGTTCAAGTGCAACACCAATACGATCAACAATATAGCGATGGGAAACCGAGAGGATTAGCGGCTCTTTTGGTGTAGAAAACAGGACTATTGGTCCCGTCACAGGCGCCGTAATAACACCCCAAGCACGCCCTAACGCAATACATCGCTCAAGTACCGGTACCATTTGCTCCGGATCTAACGTTTTCTCAAATCGCTGAGAGCTTTCGGTACGTATTTTATGGCGGGCTGAGCTCTTGCGTATCGTGGAAGCATGAAAACAGGCCGCTTCCAAAATAAGCGCCCGAGTCTCAGGCCGTATCGAATCATCCTTGCCACCCATAATACCGGCAAGCCCCACAATTTTCTCAGCATCTACTACTACAAGATCATTACCATCTAAATCAATCTTAGAACCATCCAAAAGTACGAGCTGTTCACCGGCCGATGCAAATTTAACATTGATCAAATGACCACTTAAACGATCGGCATCGTAGGCATGCATTGGGTGTCCCCAATCGGCCATAGCATAGTTAGTCATATCAACAACGGCGCTACGTGGTCGATAACCAATGTTAATTAAACGACTCGTGGCCCGCACATCGCAAGCCGCTTGCGCAATCGAGGTGATCTGCACGCCAGCAATACCTGAGCAGGCTGCAGGCGCATCATTACGAAGCACAACTGAACTATCAGACTTCACCACTAGAAGTGACTCATACACTTGCGACGCATCACAAATTTTCTTACCAAATAAGGCTGCTACCTCACGAGCAAACCCTCGGTGACCCCACATGTCTGGTCGATGGGTGAGTGACTTATTGTCTACATCCAAAATAATATCTTCGTTTTCCCAGTTAGATCGCCACTGGCCAGCAAGATCGGCATCGGTTATCCGAAGCGCCGGCACAAGGCCCTCTTTGTCGAGACCAACCTCCTGAAGCGTTATCCAGCGATATCCGCTACCGGTAGCCACCACAAGATACGCAGCGAGCTTGTCGGAACAAAGCGAAAGATCACTGCGCGATGGAAGCCCCCGCGAAATAGCGGTCTGGGCACGCACCGCTTCAAATGCATCAATTGATACTGAAAGCTTCTCAGTGTGCTCAATTTCGGCAACTTTAGCATTAAATCGCGTTACTAATGCCTCAACATCAACCAGGTGCCACGGCATACCAACGATATGATCACACAACCATCGCAGCGAAATTTTCATAAAACATCCTTTATAGAACCGGGAATAGCCCACAACGAGGGGCGATTGTACCATGTTTTTTACCGCAACAATACTATTGTATTTACTCCAAAATCGATGGAGTGCAATACTTTTAGCTGGCTACTATGCGTACCGTTCACGGGGAAAAGGAATTTTATATGGTATTACTACTTATACTCTGCCTATCACTTGCAGGAACATGCGCCGCATCGACTATGGAACATAAGGCTACCGCTCTTGAAAAAGCGGCCGCCTTCTTTACTCCAATAGTCAGAGATGAAGTTGCCGAAGAAGCGCAGCTTCAATTTTCCCGCCTCATGGCTCAAGTAAGTAGGCAATTTGATAAAACAAGCCCGTATCATACCGATGTAGCCTATGCCCAATTTTACTTCAACTACCTCTTCAATACCGGCAGCGAAGCAACCAGACAAAGCCTTTCCGCTATTGCCTACAAACTTGAGGTACTTCTCCGCAAAGAACTCTGGTCAACCGAAAAAAAAGCCCTCCTCATTCATGCCTTTCTACAAACCGCGTTTAGCCAATTAGAACACACGGTTCCCTCCAAAAAAGAACAGGAAAACATTCAAAAACTCTACCGGCACCTTCTCACCTGCATCACCCCAACCATCATTGGTGTAAGTGAAAAAGTAAAGCGACTTCCTTACGGCAAAATCGCCCTTGCTCTCGCCGCGGCTAAAGGAGCCCATTACGTACACAAAAACTGGCAGCCGATAAAAGATAACACCGCAAAATCATTTAAGATTTTAGGACACGTCAACGATAACCTTGCAGAAAACCAACGGGCAAAAGAGGCTTTTAAGGCCATCATCGCAAAAGATAAAAACGGTAAGCTTATCGATGATCATGATCCAGTGAGAAACAGACAGGTATTTCGCCTAGCCACTCTCATCAACCCGGACAACATTAAAGACCCTCGAAACTGGATCCCCGAACCGGAAGGATTTGGTGATCGAGCGGTCCGCCTCGGGGAAGGCCTCCTTGAAACAGCACGACCACTTATGCCACAACTTATTGAAAATATGAGCGCTAGTGCCGATCAGCAACGAGCCTGGTTTGCCGCCCATGATATTCCAACAGACAACCCACAAAGCAGATTCGTCCGCGTGCAAATTGCATCGGACCCGAATGCTTTAGAATCTTATGAGATGCGGTATGCGGCCCAAACCTCATACTCAGGGGCCCTGCCATCAGCAAGTTCAATGATCACCCACAAGCTCTGGAAGGACCCAAGAACCGGCGCTGTCTATCCAACCTACCTACCACCGCGAAATATGATGGAACAGAGCATTATGACCGCAAACAACATGGTCGACCTGATCAGGGAACCGGTCGTGACAAAGTTTCTTGGCACCATGACGCATGAATTTGAACGCAATGCACGAGAAACAATGAATTGGCTCCGCTCAGAGGGGCTTCTCGATAAACATGCAACGCGGCCCACAGACCTTGCCGAGGGCGTAGAAGTAATCTGGGATGCTGACCGAAAAACCTTCTGCTACAAGAAGGGAGCCATTACCGTACCAACGCCACCCTCGATGATAGACAAAATATTTGGTACAGTGTCTCTATTGACCAAAGAAGGCGGGGCCGGACAGCACCTACTTGAAAGCATTAGCAACAAACTTAATTCTAGTGCCAAAGCGCTCAATGAGTGGCTGCTAAGCCAAGGACTCATCGAAAGCCTTGAAAACCCAAGACTTAAGGAAGGCGTTCGCGTTATGACCGATGAAAATAAACATGAATACTACGTGAAGCATATGAATGCACAAATCACTGATAAGGATAAACTCTACCCACCAGTTTCAGCGGCCGAACATCTTTTTTATGCATTAGGAAGATTGAGCAAGCAAGAAAATATGCCACTTGCCGAGGTAATAGATGCACTTACAAAGACACTAGAAGGCGTCGCCCTGGACTTTAAGGAAAGCACACCGTTGCTATGGATGACAGATGCGCAGAAAAAAATAGTAAAAAAACATCGTGAAGAACAAGCACAGCGACATGACGTAGGGCCAGCAGAGCCATCTCTATTGGGTCGCCTTAAAAACCGCTTGTCCAAGAAAAAAACTACCCCATCAGACCATGAATCGGTAACCAGTTCAACAGGATCAGTAGCATAATGATACATATATTTTTACTTATTACCCTCTGCTTCTCGCCCGCCCTCCTTTCTGACGGCGAACAATTCGTATCCCCGTCCCCGGAACAACCGGTCGACATGCTCGTACCAGCTAAAGCCTACACAACCGTCCCGTTTCGCTTCACTAAACTTATGAGTAACATTCGCTCTGCAGCGCCGTACTCTGCAGCGGCAAAAGCAAAGGCGATCGGTCTCTTTATAGACCTCTATGAAGAATCGGACGATATCATTAAAGAAATTTTAGCCGATCTTACCGACAAGCTAGAACATCTCGTAGACGTACGATTCATATTCCCAAGCAACAAAGAAAAAATAATGCTACTGCTTCTCGATGAAACCCGTAGAAAGTTACAAGCTGCGCTCAAAAATCAACCAGCGATCAAGATACAGCTACTCAGGATACAACCAAGCAAGCTCACCACCGCAATTTACACCGCCATCTCACCAACTTTAGGTGATTTTTGGCGCAAAGTACGGGTAAGTATTGCACTTGGCACCGGAGCGCTAGCAACATGGTACATCGTACAAAAAATACGGCAGTTGAATGCGAAAGCAGAAGCGCTGAGTACGGCAATTGGTAGTCCGGAACAAGCAGACTCTCCAGCAGCAGTTGGCTTAGCATTAGCAAAAGAAACAACAAAGACCCTTCAAACCATCAACCGCAAAGGGCCAATCCCAACTAAGCCAGAAGATACAAATATGCTGGATCGCTTAATGCTGGTGGTAGAAAATGCTTCCCATCCATATGACCCAGACAATAAAAAAGAAACCATCATTAATACCTTCCTTCATAAACTGCCAGATGTAGTAACTGGTGGGCCACCAAGTGCAACACCTGGACCATTTAAAATCCTTATGAACATCCTCTACGGCATATATGAAGAAGGAAAAGAAGGTAAAACAGTTATTAAGGACAGCCTCAAGGCATTTGTCGCCATTGCGCCAGATCCATCTAAGCCAAAATCGGAAGGGCCAAGCGGCTTTGACGCCATGTGTAGAGCGCTCGCTTCAGATCCAAAACGGCTAGAGGAATTGCTCAAAACTTTTGGCTTGCTTGTCGAAAACCTAGACGAGCATCTCCGTGAAGCGCACGATATTGCAGATCGCGCTCACGATATTGTAAGCGCAGAATCAAGTTTCTTGAATATGCTCAAAGCGGTCGCTGAATTAGCAAATAAATTCAAGAGTTAGGGCGCCTACCACATATAACTATTTTTTTGTAATCCCGCCATCTGGCTGCCTAATTTCTTGACTGGCAGGCACTTGCAACTCAGCAGTCCAGTCAGTTTGCTGAGGTACTCCTGTTTTTTTACATTGACTGCCAGTACAGCATAGATCTTCACAATCCGAACAATATTGGCTTATTTTAGCGCATCCCTCACAGGGATCAGTCAAACAAAGAGCACAGAAACCACAAACATAACAAAAGCAGCAACAGGCACAACAGCAGCAACGATTATAGCTCTTCTTACATTTCCCCGTACCATTCCCAAAAACACGATCACAGGTTTCGGCCCCAACAAAATCGCACTTGCAGCAGTCACAAGAGGGTTCAAATACGGCACAACACAATACATCACATACCCTATCACAACCATAACTTGACCCACTCACCGCGGTGGCAAGAAAAAATAAAAAGATGGCAATCATTGATACCTCACTTGTATCTTACAAAGATCTCTACAGACTCACTCCTTCTTAACTTCCCCCGCTTCTTCCTTAAGACATTGCCCGCATATAGGTCCACGCTTCATCAAGCGCTCTCTTGTTGCGGCTCTCAGCAATCCAATATATAACAAACGCCCTCAGAGTTCCTTTAAGAACGGTATGGGCACCTTTTGTTATGGATAAAGAATCAATCTCATCGAAATAACACCGCCTAATCACTCCAATATCACTATCACTCAAGTCTCTTTTAAAACATTTGTTATGCAAGCACAGTCCAAGAATAAGACTTTTTATTTTTGATACCGACTCCTCTTTAAAAATAGCACCGGCTCGTGTCACCATACCCTCTACAAACGCTAGCAGAAAAAATCTGTCGGTGTTATCAAGATTATTTTTCCATATTTCCAACACGCGCTGAGCACATCCTTTATATAGGCACAGATCAAATTGCGTATATTCATGTAAAAAAGTCTTAGAGCTCGATGTCTTGAAAATATCCTTAGGATTTCTCACACCTTCAGGCCACGCCTTAGAAACCACCACACCGGATGATGCTCCCAAATGTACGCTACCCAGAACGCACATAATCGCTAACAATTTAAATAAGTTCACAGTTTTTCCTTTCATAAAATTCTGCACTACATCAATTTTTTGAGTTCATCACGCAACTCAATAGCGGTCTCAAAATCCCCTTCAGCGGCCGCCGCCTGCATGCGGTCCTTAAGTTGTTGCACATGAGCTTCAAACTCAGGGGTACCCCGCTTTGGTATTTTGGGACCACGATCTTTTTTCTTCTTATTCCGATTAGAGGCGGCCGCAATATTTTCCTGAATAGCAGAAAGCGATTCGGAAACTTCACGCTGCACCGTATAAGGCACAATGCCATGCTCGGCATTATAAATCTCCTGCAATGCACGGCGGCGCCCGGTCTCATCCATCGCTGCCTGCATGGAACGGGTAATCTTATCGGCATACAATACAACAGTGCTATGAATGTTTCGAGCGGCTCGACCAATGGTCTGCATTAGTGAACGCTCGTCACGTAAGAATCCTTCAATATCGGCATCCATAATAGCCACCAATGCTACTTCGGGAAGATCCAATCCTTCACGCAAAAGATTGATTCCCACGAGGCAATCAAACACACCTTGCCGTAGTTTCAGCAAAATACCGGCCCGCTCCGGCGTTTTAATTTCGCTATGCAGGTAACACACTTTAATACCTCGCTGCTCCAAATAATCGGCCATTTCTTCGGCCATCTTTTTGGTAAGAACGGTCACCAATGTACGAAACCCTTGCGCGGTTGTCTGCGTAATACGCTCAACCACATTATCTAACTGCCCTTCCCGAGGCTGCAACACAATGGTCGGATCAAGAATACCGGTCGGTCGAACCACCTGCTCTACCACCGCATTACCGGCAGCAGCGGTGTGTTCAAGTTCATACTTGCTTGGCGTTGCCGACACAAAAATAACATCGTTGAAAAATTGTTCGATTTCGGAAAACTGCAACGGACGGTTGTCAAAAGCTGACGGCAAGCGAAACCCATATTCGATCAACGCGGTTTTACGTGACTTATCACCGGTATACATCGCGCCCAGCTGCGGAATAGCAATATGTGATTCATCCAGGATAAGTAAAAAATCTTTATCAAAGAAATCAAACAAGCAGTATGGTTTTTCACCGGCGCCACGGCCTTCAAAATAACGAGAATAATTTTCAACCCCGGAACAATACCCGGTATTGCGCAGCATTGTGATATCGTGCCCCACGCGGGTACGTAGTCGCTCTTTATACAACGGGTTTTCCTGCTCTTCAAGCGCAATCTTCAGATCTTTTTGAATTTCTATAATCGCCGCTTCACGCTGCGCCGCCGTTGTTACAAAATGCTTTGCCGGAAAAATAATAAGATTATCAACCATGCGAAGCACACGATAATTATGACGATCAATGAACTCGATACGCTCAATTACATCGCCATACAACTCGATACGGACATTGTCTTGCAGGTAAGGAAGCCATAATACAATCGCATTACCGACAACCTGGAAGTTACCACTTGCCCGCTCCATATCGTTACGCTGATACTGAATATCAATGAGGCCAGCAATCAAATTATTCCGCGTATAAGCATCACCCACCTTCAGGCGCATCGTTAATGAACGGTAGTCGGCCGGATTTCCCAGCGAATAAATCGCCGATACCGAGGCCACCACAATAACATCGCGGCGGTTCACCAAAGAAGCGGTCGCTTCAACGCGCAGCCGTTCAATCTCACTATTAATTTTGGTCTCTTTAGGAATATAAATGTCTTGCGCCGGCAAGTATGACTCGGGCTGGTAGTAATCATAATAACTAACAAAGTAGCAAACCTTATTCTCGGGAAAAAAATGTGAGAATTCTTCGTAAAGCTGGGCCGCTAACGTTTTATTGGGCGACAAGACCAACACTTGGCGATTTTGCGAGGCGATAATATTGGCAAGGGTAAATGTCTTACCCGACCCGGTCACTCCAAGCAATGTTGAAGTCCCCGGACGCTGTGCTTCAAGCTCAGCAATGGCTTCTGGCTGGCTACCGGCCGGCTTATACGGGGAAACAAGCTTAAATTTCGTATTTTCTGCCATCCTTGACCACCTATTTTGCTACCTGATACACTCCCACCAGAAATCCTTCTTAGTTTTATACCAAAAAGAGACAGAATGAAACATAGCGCACAGAAGAAAAATCCGGTACTCCAGCCAATTCCACTTTCCGCCATAATTATAAGCACTTTAGCAACGCTCGGCGTCGGGATTTTTACCGTGCCAACCATCCTCAAGACCCCTGCAGAAAAGCGGGTCCATTACACTCGCTACCATTGCGAGTCGTGCGGGCTCTCGAATGTTTTTAATAACGCGCTTGATCATCCCATTTCTTTTAACAAAGACAATAGCGCTAATTTTAGACCGGTTATTCTCGCGATTCACCAAGGCCGCTACCGCCACAATATAGAAACAGAACGATTACTCTTAAGAGAAGTCACTCTAAATGACGTTCCGGTCCTCGATAAGTACTACAGAAAAATAGAAAATGAGGCCTCATCCACCTGGAAGCTTCACACAACCGAGGAGGAAACGCGCAAAGAGGTTCTCGAGATGATCGAAAATTATCGCACCGGGAAACGAGCCCATTGGGCCATTTGTGAAAAGAAAAGCGGCACCATCATGGGACTTGGCGGTTTTAACAGCTTTTCTCCGGTTGACCATCGCGCAAATATCGGCTGGTGGCTTGATGCCAGCTTCTGGGGCCGAGGCTATGGCACCGAAATGGCGCGCGCCTGCATAGAATACGGTATAAAGTATCTCAGCTTAAATCGTCTTGACGCGATTGTTCGTGTTGATAATCTCGCCTCACGCAAAGTGCTAGAAAAGGCCGGCATGTCACCAACATCTCGATTTAGACAATTCTGGCGCCTCAAAGATGAACTTCTCAGCTTCTACCAATACGTAGTGCTTAAAAAAGATGTTGCAGAGCAACTTAAAAAAAGTAAGGTATAACGATGAATAAACATTTTGCTACGGTCATTGTAGCAGCTAATTGCGCTATCATTATTAGCCTTCTTTGCCTTCGTGGCTGGCTTCCACCAGCACCGGAAAAAATCGAAGAAGTAGTTGAAGAGCGCAGAATAGAGGCAATACGCTGCAAAAACTGTGCCAATAACACCAACTTAGCCAACAGCACCGAACGGCTTGATGGAAAGCTTGACGGTAACGCGAGCCATGTTGCTCGTGTAATCACCGAGGTTCATCGCGCACCAGAAGGAAGCAACGTAATCTGGCTTGAGACAAAGAATCTTATACTGCGTGACGCCAGAGTCTCCGATGTCGATGATATGTATGCCTATGCCCATAAACCTGAAGTCGCCAATCGACATACATGGGCCACACATACCTCAAAATTTGAAACTATGGAATTCCTCAAGAGCTGGGTTGAGCGCTATAAGAAATCGTACATTACCCCATGGGCTATTGAAGAAAAAGCGACCGGCCGCATGATTGGTACCGCAGGCATAAGCCAGTACTATCCAGGAGAACCGAGAGATATTATTAGCTACACGCTGAGCGACTCGGTCTGGAACAAAGGGTATGATGTTGAAATTATACAAGCACTCATAGAATTCAGTGTGGTGACGCTTGAATGTATTCGGGTGGCCGCCCTTGCGCGCTGCGACGATCCAGCAACACAAAGAGCGCTCGAAGAAGCCGGTCTCAGCAGAGAAGGAATCGAGCCTGATTATAAGTGCGTAAACGATCGATATATATCGTCGTATGCCTACGCATTTTTAACCCAAGAAGCCGATCCAAAAATCTTTGCCAACAGCGTGTTAGCGGTTAAATAAGCTTCTCTTGCAGCGCAACCCGCTCAAAAAAAGCGGTCAACTGATCTTCTTCAGCTTTTGGGAAACGATTCAATACATAGTCAGGTACCGTATTTTTATCGGCTGGGCGATCAATACCTAAACGTAAGCGCCAAAACTCTTCGCCGCATCGCGTGATGAGCGAGCGAAGGCCATTGTGACCGCGCGCACTGCCGCCAAGACGAACTTGATGCGTACCAAATTTCTTTTCCAGCTCATCATGCACTACAAGCACTTGTGATGATTTGATACCCTTTTTTGCCAATATTGGCCACACATCACCAGAACTATTCATAAATGTTTGCGGCTTAACCAGCAAAATCTCTTTATCCTGAAGGCGAATAGTCGCAATTTCAGTGTTGCCAACAGTACGCCATGAAGCGTGAAAAGTCTTAGCTAGATACTCAAGGAATAAAAAGCCGATGTTATGCCGGGTCATAGAAAATTTGGGCCCGGGATTACCGAGCCCAATAATTACCGAAATGCCATCAACCACAAAAGGTGAGGTTGTCATTAGGCTTGCACCTCTTGATTTGCCGCAGTTGCTTGCGCAAGCAAAGTTGCTTGTTCTGCATCATAGTTTGCATCAAGCTTAGCAAGAACTTGGTCGGTAACGTTGATGTCGGCGCTTGCAAACAACAAGTCTTCCATACTTTGAATACCTTTCCAGCCTTTAACTAAGGCTAATTCACGAGCAACATCAAGATTTGCTGCATCAAGTTCTTGTTGCGCAAATTTCGCGTTCTCTTCAAATTCTGCCGCCGCATCTTGTAACTCGCGTTGCATTTTTTCGCTCTTTTTTTTGAGCTTAGCATAGCGTTGTTGTTGCTCTGTTTTGCTCAACAACGGTGCTTCCTTCTGAAACTTTCTTTCTTCTTGCTGTAACTCATTAACCGCCGACTGTTGCTTCATCTGCAAATCGCGAGCGCCTTGTTGAATCTCTTCTTGGAGCTTTTTGCCTTGCTTTGATTTTTGCAAAAGTTCTTGACGATTAATGGCAACATATTCATAGCTCGCTTTTGCAAGCACTGCAGCGGTTGGTAATAATTGAGCTGCAAGGGCAAGCAGAACTATTTTCTTAGTGATATTCATACGAGTTCCTTTCAAAAGAAAGAGTGGAATGGCCGGCAGCCTAGCGAAAGATCGAGCTACATGCAATTATTCCGCACTTTTTCTTGCTGCATCAAGGGAGCACCGTTATAATTGCGCCAATAATTTTTACTTTTCTGAGGACACCATTACATGAGTACTCCAACACGACAACTGGGCTTTTGGCCGGTCTTTGCTTTAGTAACCGGCAGCCAGATCGGTTCCGGCGTTTTTATGCTTCCTTCTTTGCTGGCTCCCTACGGCCCCTATGCACTTGCCGGCTGGCTCTTTTCCGGTCTTGGCGCCATCGCATTGGCTCTCGTCTTTGCAAAGCTCTGTGAGGCCTACCCAGAAACCGGCGGCCCGCATGTATACGTCGAAAAATCGTTTGGGCGTACGGCCGCTTTTTTTACCGGATGGACCTACTGGATCGTATCGTGGGTAAGCACGACCATAGTATTTGCCGCCTGCGTTGGTTACTTACTACCGCTGCTTAATATATCTAATCCAATAGCTACTTTTTTACTACAGGCTCTGCTCCTTGTACTGGCCACTGCCCTCAATCTGCGATCGATAGAATCAATAGGAAAACTCGAATTTATCCTTACGCTTCTTAAAGTGGTGCCATTGCTGATCATTCCTGCCCTTATTATCTCCCGCTTCTCGATACACAACATCGTGCTCAGTCCTGCTATTGCAGCACTACCTACCGGCGATATCATTGGCCAAGTAACATTACTTACCCTCTGGTGCTTCATTGGTGTTGAGTCGGCCACCACTTCGGCCGGCCTCGTTAAAAATCCGCACCGCACCATTCCCCTTGCTATCGTAAGCGGTACTGCAGCGGTCGCCGCACTCTACGTCTTTAACAGCCTCAGTGTTATGGGCGCCGTACCGGGCACCCAGTTAGCCGGCAGCATCACTCCCTATGCCGATGTTATACAATCTATATTTGGCGGCAGCTGGCACCTCGTTATTTCATTAATTTCGGCCCTTATCTGCCTGAGTACTATTGTTACCTGGGTTCTTACCAGCGGGCAAATTGCGTTGGGCCTTGCACAGCAAGGACTCTTCCCGGCCGCTTTCAAAAAAACAACGGCTACCGGGGCTCCCATCTGGGCACTCTTAGCCAGTTGCTGTGGCACCCTTCCCATCCTTGGCCTACTCAGCACACACTCACTGGCCCAACAAGTAAGCACCGTGATCGATTTCTCGGTCACCGCCTTCTTGTTTGTCTATGTAGCTTGTTGCGCCGCCTTCCTCCACTTCTTGTACCAAAAAAGAACTGCCTTTGGCCTTTCTTGGCTCGTCGGCATTGGAGCTACTTTTTTCTGTCTTTGGGTTATCACCCACACACCGCTAAACACCATCCTAATCGCAACATTGTTCACGATCAGTGGTCTTCCACTCTACCTCTATCAAAAACAAGAATAAGAGCGATTGTGCCGATTTCAACAAGACTTTCTTGCTTTTTGACCTCAACATTGTTTACAATCTGAATATGTAATACGACAGGGGAAATGGAGACCAATGCGTATAAAACCAAAACGCCTACCCTACTTACGACAAGCATTACGAATTTGCGGCATCATACTTGCGGTGCCTCTTATTGCATGGCTTGCCGAGTTTGCCTATAACAATTACGTAGCGCCTTACCATAAGGAAAGCACTGCGCAATATATGATTTTAAGTAATCATGGGCATGAAGGGTATGATTACACCAAACTCAATGCGCTGCTGCGTAAAATGCGCCGCATTGAGATGCACTACAATCAAAGCCTTGATCTGAACAATGAGACCTTTCAGCGTCGCATTAATCAGACGCTTGAAGGACTTGATGAGGAAAATCGATCGTTTATCACCTACTATTACAGTATTTTAGACCTGTACACACAGGCTAATATGCCGATAAAGCTTCGTCGACGATTGCACTATTACCGCACCATCATCCGTCACTCAATCGGCTTCTTGCGCCAACTGCAACAAGAGCTTGGCATGGTGGAACAAGAAGATATGCCACATCAGGGTATCGGTAAAATATAAAAATCCCCCGCTTTATGCGAGGGATCAAAGTCTAAATTTTACATAGTGAAGAAGCACCGCTTCATCCCTCTTTTGTGCATCGTTAGCTAGAGTGGAGACAAGCACCTCTTCTTCAAGAGACAGAATGAGTTTTTTGGAATCAAAACCGTTTTTAAGAACGGGATAATGATAACATAAACCACACACATGTCCACTGCGTATTTTCTCTCCCTAATCAAAAAAATGGCGTCTGCGAAAAAAAGAGAGGCGCCGCTTCATCCCTCGATTACGAGTGGAGACGACGCCCTTCTGACTTATATACACAGGTCGATATACATAATTGTACATTACTCATCGAGTGACAGGCTTTTGAGCTTTCATCGCGGGAAAAAATTCTTGTGGTTCTGCGCTCTTATGAACACATTTCAAAGAAATGACGCTCGTAAAAACACTCAATAGTACAAAGCCCAACATCAGTTGCCACCTCTCTCGTGTTTTTTTAAAAATTTCATCAATCATTAACGTTCCTTTCAATTTCGCACCTTAATTATCCCCAAAACTCAAAGTGAGAATATCAAAAAGTCCTTACATGTCCACAATAGTTACACTAGGATACTTGGGCTTGCTGGCCAAAATTGGACCACAGTAACACCTGGCGCGCGGCAAAGTTTTTCAATTAATACGTCAGAATCACCAATTTGCCGCAACCATGATTCATTCACAATGAAAATTCGATTACTCGGAAGTGTAATGACAGGCTGTTGCAGCATCAATCTTCGATCATCCCAATAATGATGAACCATCCTAACTGCTATTTCAGCCAAATCCCCATAGTCTCGCCCATATGAACAGGTCGCACCCATTGCCACACCTTCTTTGCAATTATTACCAAACAAAATTTTCTTATGTAGCCATGATAAATAAGCCAGCCTATTAACTGACATAGTCGAAAAACAACCCTCTAAGAGCATTACACTATCAATTGAGTCAACATTTTTTTCAAAGGCAACAACGGCATCATTTGCAGAATGAATCGGGACCATGGAAACTGAAAATCCTACCGCTCGAAGATAGTCAGCCGCAACATGCGCACGCTCATCAAGCAAACCAGAAAGACACTCTGGCCCATACGGAAGAAGAATATTACCAATGTACGGACGAAACAATGCAACTTTTTCTGGATACTCAATTGGCGAGTCCATCTCCATACTAACGCCAGACATAAAGCCACCAGGCTTCTCAAGTGATTGCACCAACCCAAGCTTTACGGGATCAATTACAGCAACGAAGGCTGTTTGATAACCTTCATCAAGCTCCTCATACATCTGCTTAGTCAACAATGAAAAATACTCGCCTATCGGCATCATAAAATCAAATTTTTCTGTGCCAACCCCATCATATTTAAGCGAAAATCTCGTTCATTAAACTGTGTTGAAATTAACCCTGGCTCATACACGCCTCGCAATGAAGGCACTTGGAGCCGTTTAAAAATGTCTAATGCTATAGCGCTGTGAACCTTATCGTCACCGCAAAACACAATCCCTACACGGCATTTTTTTTCCACATAAACCCTTTTAAGTAATCAACAACGCGGTTTGTCAATCCACCAATATACAATCTCAACATCATCAGACTCCCTAAGATCTTCAATAATTTCTTGCGGAACCCCCATCTGCAAAAGCAATGGTTCATTCACTATAAAATGTCTTTCATACTCAGACACTTTAAGCGGGATTTTTCTAAAAGAAATTCCCTGCTCACAAAACATTTCAACAGCTTCATACAAATCATCAGCGAGAAGTCCGTAGTCCCCTCCATAGACACACGGCGCTCCACATTCAAGAGCCTGCTTTCCATACCCTGAACAAAAAACAACTTTATTTCTCCAGCACAGCGAGATGGCTTCGGCCGCTCCAGCACCACACCCGCCCTCAAGTGTTATCACCATTCCGACATTTTTAAGATGAGCCGCAATAAGCTGAATAACCTCATATTGTGAAGCAACTTTATGAGCTTCAACCTCAAATCCATCATCCTCAAGATATTTTTTCAGTATCCTTGCTCGCTCAGCGGTACTATCTATTGGACCATGATCACAGTAGGGTAACAATATACGACGAATGCATTTCTTAAAAACATGCACCTTTTTGGCAATCTCTTGGCTGCACGGGTGCTTCGCCGTAATAACCGCATGATTACCGGTGGGCCAACCAAACGAATCCACAAAACCACTCTCTATAGGATGAGCAACTCCCGAATAGATAGTCGGCATCAACTCACCAACTTCTCGATAAATTTCGAAAACAATACTACTCAATACCTGTCCAAATACAACCAAAATACGGCATTTTTGCTCAACCATTTTTTCGAGCTGCGCAGCCACGACATCCTTACGAAAAGCAGCCTGAAACACTACCGGTTGGTATATAGATGGCTCACCATTGCCAAAGGAAAGCCGCCGAAACAGCTGAAGAGCAACCGCTTCATGAACCGGGTCATCGTGAGTCCTCAATATCGCCACACGACAGACCAGCCGCGGCTCCTTTTGTTGCATCTCATTCATCATTAACGGCCCAATCAATACTCGGTTTGATGCGTTCCAAAAATCGATTTGGCACGAAAAAGCGCTTCCTGCTTCTTGTCAAAGAAAATACCCTGCTCTTCTCGTTCATTGTCATTGATGTGAGCACCCGATTGCGGCGGAATGCATACCGTCTGCCAACCAAGGCCTCGCTCCGGTGTTGCTAAGAATTGTGCTACTAACGAAACCAATGGCGGCCCAAACGCGCCTCCAAAGACACCGCTTCCAATCGCCGCCCCTTCGTAGACCGAGTCAAGCTGCGATGCATAATGAGGCTTATGCACCTTCTTACACAGTGCGGTTAGTTCGGCCGAATAGAGTTCTGCGGTCGGTTCATGTAACGTAATGACCGCATCACAACTCTTCAGTGTCGTACGTAGCCGAAAACTTTCCATGCTATCAAAGGTCCACCGGTGCGCGATCACCTCAATCCCATTGGCATAAAAAGCTTTCTTGAGCTCTGCCATTTGATATTTCATAACCTGAATCATATGATCGGTGCCATCGGTTATATTGTAGGGAACCAGCACCTTTTTTACCCCATCTTTTACCGCCATCAGATTATCGACATACGATTGCGGATCGGCCGGCCAGGAATACACCCCACCCAAGCTACTCCTATCGCAAGAACTTTGACCGGCTTGATGAAACAGCTCGGCCGGCGAGGTTGGCAAACAGAACAATTGCGGCAATCCCAAAACACCGATCGAACGGGCATACTCGATCATCTGACTTTCCCACCAGCCAGGGGTGATAATAAACGTATGGCCCGGTTCTTTGACCGAGCCAGAAAGAATATCATGCGAGAATAAGGTATTGATAACCTGTTCTTTAGATCCATACGGCAGCGTGGTCGTAGTGATATAAAACTTAAGTTGTGGCATCGCCGATTCCAACGAACTTGCCAGCTGCTGACGTATCATCTCGGCCCAACGTAAATGCCCCTGTGAATAGACAACATAAAAATTCATTATGTTGTCCGGCCCTCGACTGATTTGCCGCACCCCTAGAATGTTAGACCCCATCGAAAGACCGTGGAGAATAGCGGTCGTCACCTTCTTAATAGCGCTGGCCATAATTGTTTCCTTTTGGTTAAAAGTTGCAACAACTCCCAGGCTCGCCACTTAGACATTGCATGACTCAACCAGGGGGAGGTCGATTACTGTTATGTGTTTGGCACATTGTACATGTACGTCGCCATTGTTAAACAGGTTCGCGAGAAATGCAAGAGGAATTTTAGGGGCTTTTTCTAAGGCTTACTCAATATGAATAGTAGAATTGGCTGCAGAAGATAAGAATGAAGCTTTTTGCTGGCATAAATAGGCACAATAACACAGCAGCTCTTGGCATAATTCCCTTTACACGCCGCTATTTTTTCGTACAATGCGACAACATTTTGCGGGAGGCCAAGACTCAAGTCAGGTCTTACAGCGAAGCCAAAAACCCATGGACCCGCATCGCATAGTGTTGCGGATACGAGATATAGCAATAGGCATGCTTTGCCGGTGGGGTCAGCCACAACCAGGCCTCTGCGCGGCCATGCTGTTTCATTTTACGAAACAACCGAATACTGTGTGACGGACTGGTTGTTGAATCGGTCGCGGCATGAATGAAGAGAATTGGAACCGAGATATGAGCGATATATTTTTCCGGATTCATATCAAGAATCGGCCCGAGGATTTTTTGTAAAAACCAGGATGAAAACCGAATAAGTGGTCGAGGAATCAGAGAGAATTGACCGGCCGCTTCATTAATGATTTCACTCAGCGTCGCATACGGTGAGTCTAAAATAAGTCCATCAATGCCAACCGATGTTTCGGCCGCCGCTTTTAACGCCGCTGCCGCTCCCATAGAAACACCCAAAACAACCAATGGCCTCAACGAAGCCAGCGGAATAACTTTACGGGCATAGGCAATAGCGGCCCGCACATCGTTACTTTCATAATACCCAATGGAAGAGAAGAAACCACCACTTTGGCCAAAGCCACGGAAATCAAACAGTAACGTATTGTATTCTTTAAACATGCCCAGATAGCGGGCCATCAATTCTTTTGAGTGACGATACCCATGGCACAAAATGAGAGTACCTTTAGCCTCCGGCCGTTTAATAAGCAACCCTGCCAAGGTCACTCCATCACTGGCCTGAAACGTAACCTCTTTCCCACCATACACGCGACACACGTAGTCACGGATTTTAGCACGTCGCTCCTGATTGCCACTTGAGTGACCAAGTGTCAGACGAAGCATCATAAAAATAATCACTAGAAAAACCAGAAGTCCGGCAACACCTGCAGCAAGTACCGCCGCTATTTTCTTCGTCATACTCTCCCCAACCCCTTGCAGTAAAACACCTCGGGCATTGTGACGCGAAGCGTTTTAGCGACCAGCTAAAAAATGCCAATGCATATGAAAGACTACTTGCCCCGCACTTGCACCGGTATTTATCTGAAGATTAAACCCTTTATCGACCTGATTACCATAAGTTGCTGCAAGTTGACGCACAAGTTGCATCATTCCAACAACAATAGAATTGTGGAGATCGGTAAGGTCATTGATGTTGATGATATGTTCACGAGGAATAATAAGAAGATGGATTGGTGCTTGCGGAGATCGGTCATGAAATGCGACCGCGAATTCGTTTTGAGCAACGATGGTAGTGGGGATTTCGCCAGCGGCGATTTTACAAAAGACACAATCAATCATTGCAATATCCTCGTGCGTTTTATCTACCTGGATTGCCACGTCGCCGTGCTCCTCGCAATGACGCTTGCGCTGCTTTACTCGCCTAGCACTTTGGCGGCGCAGCCAGCCGTAGCATCTTCTCGCCAAGCCTCGCGGCGACGAGAAGGCGAAGGCTGGTGCCGAAGGTCGGACTCGAACCGACACAGTATCACTACCGCGGGATTTTGAGTCCCGTGCGTCTACCAATTTCGCCACTTCGGCATGAAATAACAAGATGGGGCCGAATTTAACACAACTTTTTCTCAATGTCACGGTCATTTTGTACATCTCTATATGAAATGATGGTTGTTTTATAAAAAAGCCCCTTGACTAACTCGTTTATTGTGTCACTATTTACAGTCATGATCATAGAATAGCGGTACCGGTGCCACCTCCACTTACCATACGAAAGCGACCCTCATGGGACAATTGACCGATCTACTGCAGCTTGCACCAGAGCAAGAACCAACTCAGCCGACGATTGATTCGATGCCTCACGTCATCGTGGGACTCCGTGGCCTGGTAACTTCGCACCGCTCTCGTCCTTTTAATATTGCAATTCTTACTCGTTCTCGAGTCGCCGGCATTCGCCAGGTTATTCATGGTTTAACCGAACATGTTAACCTTCATGCCCCAACCGAATTTTCATTTACCTGGTTTGACGGACAGAACGACGAGAAAAAAGTCATGGAACATGCTATGCATATCACGAACCGTTACACGATGCCGTATGACGCTATTGTAACTATTGGAAGGATGGCTACTCAAGTTGCTTCTCGCGCTGCACTTCTCCTCAATATCCGCATTCCTATTGTATTTACGAGCATTACCCATCCTTCCCATTTAGGCATCATGTATGCCGGGTCACAGGGCCGCCAAAATATTACCGGCATTTCGACTAATGATCCTGAATATACGTCACCGGTTAACCTACTCCAGGGGCTCAAGAAGACGGTTCAAAATGTATTGCTGCCGTACGATCCTTATGCGGTCGGCATTCATCAGCGGATTAGCGAGATGGCCCGATTATTTTTAAGCCGCAATATACAAGTCCAAATGTTACCGGTACAAAAAACCGAGCTGGTAACGAGCCAAATCTCCTCCTTCATTCATCATATCGATACGATCGTTACGTTGCGCAACGAAATTATCGTCAATAACATGCCGGCAATCGTCACCATGTGCAACGATTTCGGCGTCACTATTTTTAGTTCAGATCTCGCCTCGGTTGAGCAAGGAGCCGCTATCGGATTCAGCCCCAAAGACCATATCCAGGGCATGGAAGCCGGCAACTATTTGATAACCATTTTCAAAGAAAACATTCGCCCCGAAGAATTACCGGTCAAAGATGTAGCAAACATTTATTTTGTTGGTATTAACGAGTCAACCATTGGTCGGCAGGGAGTCACCATCTCTCCTGAAGAGCTCGCAAGCATCCCCAATAAAGTTCTCTATAAAAAGGAAGATTAGTGAGTCAATTAAGCCGCGGAGTACGCATTGGTATTACGGTAGCCTTTGGCACCTCACTCACGCTCGTCGTGCTGTGCCATACCTCGTTACTCAATTACTGTATACAGCAAAGAGAACGCTGGCTTGCCGCACCAGTCGCACATCGCATATCGTTTCATCTCGCAGCCGATGTACCGGCACTTCAAGAACTCATGACTGCGGCAGTCGACTTTTGCAAAGCGCAAGGCGTTAATTTAGAGGTAAAAAAGTTTTATCACCATCAAGATCTTTCACTCCTCAAAGGACAGATTGAAGAGAGTATCGCGTGGGAAAGCAAAGCAATTATCACGATCGGCAACGTGTCAGCACAAAATGCACACACTCTCTTAACCAAACGGGACTGCCCAATCCCACACATCTTTACCTGCGTCTCAGACCCGGTTGCATTGGGCATTAGTCAGGAAAAAGATCGAACCGGCACCCACAGCACCGGCATTGCTGAAGATGCAAGCGGCGCATCGGAAACCTGCATACGATCCCTTTTACATATTCGACCTGACGCGAAAAGAGTACTGATATTTCATAGTACCACCTCGCCTATGCTAAAGAATATCGCCACCGACATGATTAAAAACTTGGCAACACAAAAAATTGAGGCTGGCGGCATAGCCATCACTAAACTTGATGAAATTTCCAAATTTTCCCAGGCCTATATCACCCGCGATATTGACATTGTAGTACTACTACGGGACAGCCTTGTTGTAAGCGGCCTACAAACAATTGTAAAAATATGTCGCATGCATGGTGTTACATGTATCACTTCCGATTCTTACTCGGTGCGCAATGGAGCGGCAGCAGCATGCTGCGTTGAGGAAGCAGAAATTGGACTACTCGTTGCCGAGCTCATACTCAAAATTGTTGATCAAGGCATAGCGCCAGAAGCATTGCCTGTTACCTACTTCAACACGGCCGACCTCTGCCGCATCTGCATTAATCCCTACGAAATGGGAAAACAGGGCCTTCACAATCGTGGCATCTATAACCTCATGAAAAGCCCCATAAAGTTAGAATTCATTCATCAATAAAAATTGAGGGCGCATATGCTTTTACATATACACCCTCTCCTCACTACCCTCAAGACTTCTTCCACAGAGGAATACTACTTGTTGGTTTTATGCGCCGCCATTTGCGACAATACTTCTAGCTCTTCCGGCGGTCGGTTGTCCCACTGCGCCCAAACAATCGAACAGCCCAAGCAACTTATCGCTAAGAAGCTCATTAATAACTTTTTCATAAAGTTTCCTTTCCCATAAACGACTACCTCTTCCTTAAGAGTTTTTTCTCATTACTACTCCCTCGAAAGCTCTCGTAGATCGCCTAAGAAATACTGTATGAGAAATAAGAAGAAGATCAAGTAGTTAAATACGGCCATATTACTTGGTGTACAAAGAATGAGCTGTTTTTCCTCTCAAAATCACTATAACAGTGGAAATATGTACATAAAAACGACTCTTGTCATCAGCCCATCAGCGTATCGCTCGTGCCACATGGTCTATAATGGCAGTATCATATAAAAAACCGCACGTTAAGGCACTTTACAAGAACCATTGTACAAATAGTATGATCTATTAACCGGGCAATCGCCTTATACCAACCCACTCGCGCCCAATGAATATGAAAATATCTGATACAACACAGATAAAAAGTAGGCGATAACCCCACCAACCATTACCATCAACGTCGGTTGCAGCAGTGCAACGTACAGGGCCATCCGCTGTTTTTGCTCATTAACCAGCAGCGCGGCCGCATTCTGGCACACGGCGGCCAACGATTGCGCATTAGTTACCGTAGCTAAGGTAGCTACAAAAAAAGCCGGGATGCAGATACGTGGCGCCGCCTGCATCACATCGGCCAATGAATGCCCCTCTCGTAACTGAGCAACACATTTCCGTAACACCGCCTGCCAACAGGCGTTGCGGAAAAGCGATTCCATCGCACTCAACGCATCAACTAAGCAAACACCGGCTCGCAGTACTATCGAAAGCACGGTAAAAAATAATATACCCTGTGCATACGCAATAAGCCGACCTACCAGCGGCAGAGCCAAAATCATACGATCTCGCCATGCCACCAGCTGCATGGAGTACCCTGCCAGCTTCCATACCCCATAGAGGCCCCCGCTCAATCCAACAGCACCATATACGCCGTAGGCATACAGCCATGATAGAATGGCCATGCTATCACTAGCACCCTGCTGAGCACCTATATGGAGCGCCCAACCAAGTAAGGACAGCGCACCAACGGCCGTAATAAGCGGTATCAATGCGGCACGCCCAATATCGGAGCGGTACGTAGTTTCATATTCAAATGCAGAAGCGATATAAAGCAGCACATCACCAACATTTCCAATACCACCGGTAGCGGCCAGCACCAGCGGCACCACCGGCGGCCAACGGCGTCCGGCCTCCCTAAACGCATCACTCGGTGCCAGTCCACGAGACATCGCCGCCACTACATCCCCAACAGCGCGGCGTACCTGATAATCGGCAGCGGTCATCCTAACAACACGCAACGCACCATAAAGAGGAAGCCCCGCACCCATCAATGCATGCATCGTCCGACAGAAGAAAGCCACCTGCATAAGACGTAACTGCTCACGCGATTGTAGATGAACCCACCAGTACCACCAGCATGGAGGATAGACCACCATCCAGTAAGAGAAACGTATAGTGATTGGTAATAGCCGGACAGAAACAAGGCGTGCGGCAACCATCGTACGGTCGGTCGCCCACAGAGCGCCGCAGCGAACCTGTAGCCGAGTATCAAGGCCCTGCCAATAAAAAAGAAGAGATATCGTTTGCATTGTGCACCCACGCATAAGCGTGTTGAAGCACTAGCCTATCGTTTGCTGCCGCGTACCCGCTTCATCGCCGATACCAAGTAATCGGTATATATCGACCACCGAAAGCGAACCTTCAATGGCGACCGTTTTACGACGTGAAGTTGCACCGCCAATAATAGTTAGAAAAGACTTTGGAATGCCAAGCTTCTGTGAAAATAAGGCGATGAGTTCATCATTCGCCTTATTTTTTTCCGGTGCACTTTTGAGGTAGCACTTAAGCACTTGTTGCTTCTGGTCCCATTGCAGCAGCTGTTTACCAGACTGCGGAACAACTTTTACCGTAATGCGCACCATGCCTTTATACCCCTACATTATTCCTTACTCAATCACTCCAACCACATATCTGTTGTAAGCTTTGACAATGTCTACCCCGATAAACAGGTACATCACCTGACTTGCGTACCTTGCACTAACCCACCTCTCAACATCGCAAGAAGGCGCAGTTGCACCAAGTCGCAATAATTCCTTAGCAACATCGGCAGGAGCATACAGAATCCCATATTGTAACGGGAGTATTTTATCACTCGAACCCTCTTCGGTATAGGCTTCCTGCAAGGCTGCGGCAAGTGGCGCACTCGACAACAGATATTTACGCGGGCAACTTGATAAAGAACTCAATTCGCAAAGAATCGGCTTCACTGACGCCCAAGACTTACCGGCCTTCAGCGTAGCCAAAAGCCGCTGTCCCCATGCTGCCGATGGTGCCATATAGGCCGAAGAGGCTACAACATTAAAAGCCATCATACTCAAACTCATAACGCATAGTAGATATAGTTTTTTATTCATAGTTCCCCCAAACAAGTCACTGCTCTCCCACATAAGCAGAAGAGCAGGATATCAAAAATTTTAGTTGTTCTTAATTATCTCTTTATCGAAAAAGAGACTCCCCAGTAGCGGCCCGCCGCATAAGATCCACTGTCGTAAAGCCATGAAGATCTGTCGTTTTATGCGCGTCAACACCCTTTTTCACCATTCCATCGGCTAGAATCTCCAAAATAACCGTAAGGCTGACCGGAATTTTATCCAGAATATTCTCTTGATCTGAGCCCTCGGGCGAAGTAAATGGCAGCGCAGAAAAAGAAGATTTAAGCTTGCGGCAATGAAGCCCGGCCTTAATACAGGCCAAGTGGAGTGGCGTTCTTATCGAACGTCCGGCAGCTCCGCAGGGATTAGCCCCAAAATCATTAACCAGAGCCGTAACAACTTCATACGCCTCTGCAGCTGCGGCCACATGTAAAAATGTTGTAGACGCCCCAGCCGGAAGAGTCATAGAATACTCGTCGACATTAAAAGAAAACGCTTCCTGAAGTTCGTAACGGGCTAGGCAGACTTTCCGCTCAGCAAGGTCCGCACCGCATCTTCGTCATTATCTTTTGCCGCAATAAAAAGTGCCATCACCTCAGGGTCTTGCGTCGCAGCCGATCCCATCACCACGCCGCTACATAATCCAAGCACTATCAGTACACTCATCATCACTTTTTTATACATACTTTTACCCCCATTAAATACCTGGCACCAGAAACGATGCCAGAAATGCGAGGGTAACACAGCTCATTAAAAAATCAATGAACGCTTCTGCGCCGACTAAATCATCGCTGCCGGGACCGCAAAAACCCCATTTTCCATCGCGTAATAACGATTGCCGGTATAAATCACTAAACCGGGCGCTATCTGATAGTCGGCCTCATAGTAGCGGGTAAATATCTCAATCTTGCGGGCATTGGAAACCGATACATGGACCGCACTCTTTATTTCAATGGGGTACAACACCTTCCCGCGCTGGAGGACCACATCAACCTCGGCAGAGCCATGAGCGGTTCGCCAGTAAAAAATATGGGTATCATCCGGTAATTGCTGGGCCAATCGATTTACCACAAACGTCTCAAATAATGCGCCCCATGAACGATGTTCAACAATAGCGACCGGATTTGAAATAGCAAACATCTGACAAGCAAGTCCCACATCAACGAGATAGCCCTTGCTCTTATCGTTCACTATCTCATCTTCGCGATTAAAGCACTTAAGATGGCGCCAGATACCGGCCAGCTCCACAGCCCCCAACATATGCAATACGATATACGGCTGCATATGCATACGATGCGACAAATGCTCACAGCTTAACTCTTGCCCAGTTAGCTCGCTCATAACGGTCAATAACAACGTAGCGTCGTCGGTAGTTGGCTCGTCGAATACCACACTTATACATTTCATGACGGCGGTAATTGCCGCATCTCGGGTATTTTTACCATCCCATACCGTATGCTCAAGAGAAACAGGAAACTCTATAACCTGCTCTTCGGTTGAAAGCGTTTGAGACAAATACCGCTCTAAAAAGGTCGCATTCTTCATAACGCATGTTTTTTCCGTGCACGTATCGCCGCAAACGCTTGCGGTTCAGGTACTTTCGCCATGAAATCCAAAATCATCTCCGCACAGGCTTTCGGCTCTGTGGTACCGGTATCCACCGTAAAGTCGTAACTATAGAGATGATTATGCACCTCATAAAATTGAGCACGGGCTACCCCTCGGTGACGGTCGGGCCGCTGCGCTTCACGGGCTTCAAGGATCTCAAGCGCACATTCAATTTTAATAAAATAGGCACGGGCATCGGCAAACGTATCGGCATAGGCATGGAGAAAATCCCGCCGCTCCCCATGAAATAATATCTCATCAATAACGATATCACTCCCATGCTCAATAAGGACACCGGTCATCGGCACGACGGAACCGATTAATCGCTGCGCGTATTCGCCAACCTCAATATGATCGAGCAACCCATTACGCATTATGTAGCGGTACCCGTACTGAGTCATTGGACCTGAGCCAACCGCCTGTTTTGGCAGCATGTCATAGAACCAATCAATACCGGTATGCAACAGAGGCGTTGGATATAACTCCTGCAATGCGTTGGCAATCGATGTTTTACCAGAACTTGAAGTACCATTCAAAAAAACAATCAACGGCTTCATGCACGCCCCCTGGTTTCATCAGTGCCAATCATATTACCTACCTGCAGCTGCCACATTTTTGCATAGTGACCCTTTTTCTTTTGTATGAGCTCTTCATGCGAGCCCTCCTCAACAATTTTGCCATCAACAAAAACGAGCAAGCGATCCATCTGCTGCAACGTTGAAAGACGATGTGCTATGGCAATAGTGGTACGCCCTTCCATTAACGCATACAGACTTTGTGAAATGGCATGCTCTGTAATAGAGTCAAGAGCCGAGGTCGCTTCATCAAGAATAAGAATTGGTGCTTTTTTAAGCAGCGCGCGAGCAATAGCAATCCGCTGCCGCTGACCACCACTAATATTAGTACCTCGCTCGCCAAGCACGGTGTCTTCTTTGTGCGGTAGTTCCTCAATAAATTGCTCCGCATGAGTTTGGGCGATCACACGAGTTAGATCTGCTTGCGACGCATGCGGATTTGCATAGAGCAAATTTTCTTTAACACTACGAGCAAAAAGCAAAGTTTCTTGCGGAATAAGCGCAATATTGTGCCGTAAAGACTCTTGCGTTACCTGAGAAATATCTTGTCCATCAATAGAAATAGAGCCTCCACACACATCATAAAATCGCATGATTAAATGAATAAACGTTGTCTTGCCACTCCCCGAGTCACCAACTAAGCCAATCTTCTCACCCGGCTTAATATGCACACTAAGCCCAGAAAATACCGTTGCGTGCCCCTTATACTTGAATTGTACTTTATCAAAAACAATGTCCCCTGATGACACCTTGAGCTCACATGCTGATGCAACATCCATAATCTGATGCGGCGTACTCATAATCGAATAGGCCTCACGAGCAATACCATAGTCTTTGTACATTTTTGCGATGTGCGACGAAAGCCACCAGATGGTATTGAACATGTTAAAACAGGTAGCGAGAATAAAGGTGACATTTCCCGGCGTCATCGCATGGCCCTGCCACGCCGTAACCAACACATAGGATATGCCGGCAATAAGCCCAATACAGGCAAGCGAGAGCAATGCATTAGCACGGAATAAAAACCACTGTAATCGCTGGGTCGCCACAATCTCTTTCTTGTGATTACGCTCCATCAAGGTTAATTCGGTTTTTTGCTGCCCAAACATTTTAACCGTAAAAATGTTTTGCAAAACATTTACGGTCGCTCCAACAACGTTATTAAGCGCCGCCGCATATTTTTCAGCATATGAAATGCCATGTATCGATAAATAAACGCTTAGCCCTATAGCACACAAAAACCAACTAGCCACCAAAGCAGCACAGGCAAGGTTAGTACGTGAAAGCATAATGATAGAGAAGATAAACGACCATATAACCGGCGTTGTCCAGTGGGCCCACGCTTCATACAGTCGATCAAAGCTCTTAGTAAGCTGGTTAATTTTATCGGTCACACTGCCAGAAAGATTTTTTGGTAATAATCATATGAATGGTCCATGGCATACCCAAGCGCCGCTTGACGCATATCACACTGAGCATAAGGGCTTATATAGCCATGGGTCACAATATCGGTTATGCGGGCAACCGCATCTTTTGCACATAAAAGACCAATAAGGGTAAAAAAGAGAGTCCAGATATAGGAACTTGCCGTTGCCTCAGGACCGGTTTCGAGTGCGTCAATAATAAGCTTCAGTACGTACGGTAAAAATGCTTCCGCAAGGCCCCACACAATATTTAAGAGCTCAACACCCACCAAATACCAGCGATAGCGAAGCAAAAAGCGCAGAAAAAACCGTACTACCATTCCATCTCCCCCGACTCTTTTAAAATCATGTGCCCGACTATACTAAAGGACCAATTCGCAACACTAGTATCAAGGAAATATGCATTTTTTAGCTAGTAGATACCGATATATTGCCCCTGCTTTTCAAGATCTGCTACCGTATTTTATCTCATTGATTTCCATGACAAAAAAAGGATTCTATATGTTTGCACTACTCCTACTTGGCACTCTCTGCAGTATCCTCGCAAATATGACTATGTACGCTGGGGGGAAAGCAAAAAATAGCGATGATGAAACCATCACTTTCATTTCACTCGGTACCGATCAAGGAATCTATAAAGCAATGATTACCGACTGCAACCAAGAAATACCGGTAACCAAACTCTCGTTTGCCGGGGAAACAACGCTCGATGGCGTAAAAAAAGAATTTGATAATTCAATCAGCAAAATCAGTTTAAGCGAGCTTGAAAGCATTGTAATGCTCGATCCACTCTACATCAGTAAACGCTATCCACAGGCAGAGTTTTGCGCCGTAGCAATCACAACCACCTCCGGCATATCGGAAGAAATGCTCATGCCGCGAAACCTCCTAATTTGTGCACAAGATCGTGAATCAAATATCAGAAAATCGTGGCCGCTACGCAAGATAAGCGCTATCCACTTAAAACATGGGCTTGAAGACAACACATCACCAAATCGTGTGCACTATCGCATTCAATCATAACGCGCGATCATCGGCTAACCCGGCACCTTTAATCATATTTTCCAACGATTTTTGTGGCCGTTTCTTAGAAGATATACCACCGAATAGTGCTTCCTTATTAACCCAGGCAACACCTGACGCCAATGCAACAACCCCAACCGCAGCCGCCGTCTTCAAACCAACATTCCATGAAGATTGCGGCAACGAATCATGTACCAAATTTGAGACAGAGCGGACACGATGCATCAACGGATCAATGTGCGTAATAATACCGACAACACACCCGGTCGCAATACCACACATCAAAGCGGTACTCAAACTGATATCAAGCGGCGTTACCAAATTCAACAACATAAGACCACCAAAAACCGCAACGGCTGCGCCGGCAGATATTGCAATTTTCTTTACCGACTCTTCACTATGTATTCTCTTCTGATAGGAGAGCCGTGCATTAGTAAGTTGTCTAACCAACTCTTGCGCCAGGGCAAGACAACGACTCTCTTGCTCACCAAGCTTGCCTTCTTGCTTCTTCTTAGCAAACAATCGCTCAATATGCGACTCAAGCTTCGCAACGGTTTTCTCCACGTCGGTCAATGAAAGCTCGCTAAGATCAACCTCTTTATGATTCATCAACGCATTCAACCATTCACTTTGTTGGTCGGCAGCATGGAATGTCTCCACCAATTCTTTTTTGAACTGCACAAACGCATAGTCTTGAGCCGGAGCCTCACCATACAAAGGAAAAAAAGAAAGACTCAGCAACACTACATAGACAATTTTTTGCATACCATTCTCCGGTAATACGTTAATCAGAGAATCGCAGCGTACGCATTCGTGTAATGACTGTCAATCGGATGGTTGCAGCACTATAAACTATAGATAGACTCGTCCTAGCAAATTCGCCACTTCGTCACGAGAGAAGAGACGATCTGGCCTTGCCGCTTTCAGTTCGATCTCAAGCTGTGCTTTTACCGCGCCCCGACGGGCTCTATCTGTACGAAGCTCCGAGACCATTTCACCATGCCTGAAAGCCTCGTTACGCGCTTCTGCCAGCTTGACTCGATCAGCTCCCGCTTCGCGATTAAGATCTCGCAATATCCGTTGCTCTTCACCAAGCCTCCTGGCAAGAGCATCGTTTTCCTCTTTCGATCTCTTAGCTTGCTCAATCGCGCTATCTCGCTCAAGCTCCAAAGCAGCAATGTGCCTTGCCGCATCACTCCTATCGTACTCACGAGCACCCAACACAACACGGTGTGCTTCCTGTAAAGCGGCAAGCTCGGCCTTGCAGGCCCGAAGCTCCTCGCCCATTCCACGCAAATGCTGAGTCAAGGCCCCAATATCATTCCTGCCTTGTTGTGTAAGTTGCTCAGATTGCACTTTCAATGCCGCAAGCTCGGCCGCTAGCACGTCTCGTTGCCGACCAAGAACCACCTCATTATCCAAGCCTTCTCTTGCAGTTCGCGTAAGATCGGCCACCAATGCAGCTCGCTCAACCTGCAAAGCATTAATATCTCGTAACCGATTGCCCGACTCGGTCGCCGTTGCCGCAAGAGCCCTACGCGCTTCATCCAACTGCGTATTAGCAGCCCTCAACGTCTGGTCAAGCCTATTAATCTCCGCGTTTGCCCCATCACCGTCCAACTGCGCACGTTGCCTCAACGCAGCAAGCTCGGCCGCTAATGCATCTCGCTCAGTTTGCAACGCATCGTATTGCTGCTGCGCCAGGAGAGCGCCCCCCGCTTGAGCACGCTTCAATTGATCAATCTCTTCTTGTGCCGACACCATTTGCGCTTTAGCCGCAGCTAGTTCTACAGCAAAGTCGTCTAGCGCTTGCTTTGATAACGCCACAGATTCATCCTTATCTCTTTGCGTCTGATCGGCTTTCCTTTCTGCCTCTGTCAAGCGACCAGCTATCTCGCTATAACCGAATTGAGTATTTTGGTGCGTCAGCGAAAGAGCCTCAAGCTCTTGCCGAGTACTATCGTGTGCTCTTAGCGCAGCGGCCAATTCTTGATCTTTTTTCGCTAAGCTGGCAGTTAAAGGATTTTCAGCCTCTTTCTTTGAATCTTGGTCCCCCGCCCCTGACAATGCAAATCGCACCACTCCAGCGGTAATCACGGCACCGGTCACCCCGACCGCAAAACGCTTTGCCTTACGAAGATTTTCAATCGCTTTTGAAGCACATCACTCGATCGCGCAACATTAGCGGCAGCACGAGAACACGCCGCCTCATCCTCCGGATACTGCGCAGTCCCTTCGGCCGCCTTAAGCATACGTGTTTGTTGTTTTTCAGCAGCAAGAAGAGCCTTTTTTGCCCTTGAATAGGACACAGCGGCCACTACCACAAGCGCCGCCGCGGTGGTCCCACCAATCACATCACCAGTACTTGGCGTAAAGGAGAGAAGACCCTCCGATGAGACAGCAAAAATCGAAACCAGAAACACATACAACCTAGATACTTTTTTCACCGTACCATCCCCATCACAGAAGCAAGAATTCAATTTGTACTAGAGATAATGACACAAATATAGGCGGGGCGTCAATTTTCAAGCCGCAAAAGGCTTTTTCCCACCAATAAATTTATCTTTCAATCCCCCCAGCCAGGCAAACGAATTGGGCGAAAACTTCTTAATAAGTAATGCTCCGGCGATAATAACCCCAATTGCTATCAGCAGCATGATTTTTTTATTAGGAGCGGCAATACGTGGCTTATGAGCAACCTCTTCCTGCGGATACATATCATCGGCCTCACCCTCCATTAGGCTGCTATCTTCCATTGCATCGGCAACGTGGCGAGACTGCTCGGTCCCAAGACCAGGCACTAACGTGTCAAGATCGGCTTTTTCTATAGCAGAGGATTGTTTAAGAAGCTCCTGCTCAGACGCCGACATTTTTGCAATATCGGCCTGAAGGCGTTGTAAGGCCTCAACACCAGCCATGTCACGAACTACGATATCATAATCGTTCGTGAGGTAACTGATTTGATCGGCAATACCAATATATTTATCAATCGCCTCTTTATCATCCGGGGTTAATTGCCCATGCGATTTTTCAAACTTCTCCTGAACAACCTCGGAGCAACGCATAGCAACACTCATCGGCTCCAGTGCGGCATCTCCCTCAAAAGAAATACCATCCTTTTTAAGCAACTCACCAGCCTGCTTAATCTGGACATCCAAAGCCTCTTTCAACTTCTTAACCAGCGGCTCACGCTTCAAATCTTGTTTCATTTCTTCCATAGAAAAACTCACCAAAAGAAGTTTGAATTTTGCTCCCAGCTCCTTATCGCTACCAACAATAACATGTGCCCATTGTGCTAAAGGTACCGCAAGCTGCTCGGCCGTTAAGCGAGATTTTTCTTGCACATAGGTATTGTATGTCTTAAGAAAATCACCAATTTTTTTGGCAATCGTCAGCGAAGGATCAATCGTGACGCCAATAAGACCTTGAAACACTTTAAACATTACTTCATTCTCAAGGCCATCAACGTTCGAGCCATATTTTTTCTGTATATGATCTTTAAATTTAGCAATAAAACGGGCTAGCCCACCATTCTGATCAAGTCGCTCTTTTTCGATATCTTGATGCACCGCAATTGCTTCCTGAAGCTGCTTATGCAAAGTAGCTTTTTGGGCAGCTTTTTGAGCAAAAAGTGCGCATGAGAAAAGACGATGTTGTGAGACGGTTGGAATCCCGGGACATGAAAGACGATCGCTGTATTTTTGCGCGCTCTCAATAATTTTTTTGCCATACGTCGCAGCGTCTTCAACCGATGCCGGCACTTCAATATCATCGGCCGATTCGGTCTCCGAGTCATCATCATAAGACTCGGTATCACCATCAAGCGAGACCGAAGCAAATCGTGCCTCATCGGTGTGCATCGCGGGTGAAGCTACATATTTTCGACTGCTTTCAACTTGCACCATTGCAAGGCTTAGATAAGCTTTAAGGGTTTGCCCTACCGGAGTTGCCGTAAGCCCAAGCTTCTGTATATTCGCCCACTCAATTTTTAATAATTTTTCTTTATGCTCGGCCGAAAGCATCATATTGTTCATGATCGCATTCACTCGATTTTCCGCACGAACCTCATGAGATTCTCGTGCTTCCTGTCTTAATGGAGCTCTTGTGAAAGCACTGCCGGCGATAGCACAGAAACTGGCTACCAACATAATAGAGTTCATTTTTTGCCACTTCATACATCACCTCTTACAACGTTATTCCTATACCACACCACAAATGTAGCGAGTCCAGTACGGTCGGGGTGTGAGCAAACTCATAGGCAAAACCCAAACGCACGGTACATGTTGCTATATCATGGATAAATGAGCTGTTATAATCAACAAACAAGGTATGCGATGCAACTTGTGGCATGGCGCCACTATCAACATCAAATTCAATATCTTGCACGATCGCAGGGCTCGTTGAAATTGCTACATCGAGCGCACTAAAACTATCTGAAATCTTTGGCCCAGAGAGCCAAAGCGGTAAATCACCAGAATCAAGACCTTGTGGCGATGGCACCGCAAATGTACGCGTTAAAGGCTCGGCGAATGTCACCTGCTCAGCAACCCGCCACCAATACATATATCCAACGTTTATGCGGTGCCGCGAAATGCTCATCTCAAGCGCATTAATACTTTGTCCGGTTGCTCCTGGCGTTACTAACGACTCACGAAGAAAGAAGTTTCCACCGTTAGCAGCTTTCATCACCACGTTTGCAATATCGGGCCGCAACGCGGTATCCATATAGACCAAGTAACGTGAAAACGGCTGCCCTTTTAAATCAAATAAACGGGGTTGATGACACGGCAAATGGTACCGATAGCCAAGATGCCCAATGTAAGAAAATAAACAGTTCTTATTCAACTGATAAACCGGGGCTACTGTTTTGATACTGCCACCGATCCCAACCGACCCTTGTGAACCAATCAGCGGTTCAAACAAATATTGCCCAGTTGGCCGACCACCAACCGGCACTACAATTTCCAGAGCGATTTGCTGCATACTATTTAATGGTCCATCAATATCAAGGCCTAGCTGACATACCATATCATCTAATCCGGTAATAGATTGTGGTTCTCCACTCCATTTACCGGCGCGCCAGTTATCCCAGTCAAGCGCCCTTTCAACCGAGCCAAACGCCGATGTCGGGCTCACCTGTGTCGCAGAATTTTTAAATTCAGCAACATTCAACGTATGCGTAACATTAACGATAGGCAGCACCACTGCAGCCCACAAACCATCCAAAATATCATCCAAAATATATTGCGCCCGCAAACAAACACCAATCGCCAACCGTTTTGGTGCAACACTTAGCGTTGATTTATAAAGCGTATCGGTAGCGCTCTGAATATGGAACCAATCAGGATTAATATCCCCTTCTTCACCCTCATCAATGATCACCTTGGTACGATCATTACCCAGAAAAAATGGCGCGCTTTTTGTATGATTAAATGACTCTTGATACAAGAGACTGTGCCCAAAAAGCATCACGCGCTTATGTTCGCGATCATGAGTTGCCAGCAGAGAAAAACCATCGGTGTAGAGCGCCGAAGAACTCATGGAGCGAGGTATAAATATTGTGCGGGGCTGCTCGCTACGCGCAAGGCACAGGAAGCTACTGCTGACAAACAAAAGCACTAAACATCGGCGCTGAAAGCTCATCATGCCATCACCGCGACGCCGGAGCCTGTTATGTGCTCGACCGGGATATTAGGTGTCACCATTCTCGCATTACCGGTCACCATTTTGGCCGGGATAGGAGCTTCTTTGGTGGCTGATGAGCCCAAATCATATGCAGCATCCATTGCCTTTGCACGACCCTCTCGCGTGAGCGATTGTTCAGCCTTTATAGCCAATAAATAGGTCTCATCTTCGGCCGGCAGTATAATTTTTGAAGGATCGGTTATTTTTCCATTGAGGGCATCTTCAAGATCTTTTTGCGCCATCTTAATCTTTAATAACAACTGTCGGTCCACTTCGCTCACTTCGACGATAAGATCTCGTAATGCTTTCTCAATCTTAGAGCCGGCAACTGCTCGCAGCACTTTAACCCATGCTTTATCAAACAAAGTACGAATCGCTTTCTGCATACTGCTAATCTTACTATTGGCATACTCGGTCATCCAGTGAGTGTAGACCGTTAATGCCTTAAAACTAAGCAGTAGCTTGCCGTAACTGCGATCGCTTTCCTGATAAGCAACAAGCATTGATTTTTGAATTTGGCGTGTAAGATCGCCGGTGGTACCCAATGCATTAATGGTTTCATCAATTGCACCATCCAAATCATTCTTAATGGTAAGCTTATCGGTAATCTGCTGCGAATGCCGTGCAAATACTTTCCCAAAATTAGCAAGCTGTTCGCCAACGCTACCAAGCGGTGTTGATGATTTAGGTGCCGCCATCTCGGTTGCTTTAATATCACTTCGTAAAACACCATCTTCATCAAAAAGATCAACCGACTCGGTTGCCACTGTAGCGCCTTGTGCTTTTTTTACGGCCTCTTCTTGGCGCTGATTAACTTCAATCGCCAATAACCGACAATAGATGCAGAGCCACAATAATTTATAGAGACTTTGATAAACACCTTCAGAACATATTACCTTTGTAGTTGCGCTCTTGGACCCACCGGCTAAAGAAAACGATGCATTAAAAGTAAACGCTTTATGCGGTGCCCAAACCGCAATCTGATCCATAATAATCTTATAAGAAGCCGCAACTTCAGATCGTGTGCCACTCTTAATACCGAGCAATCCCAGATATCCTCTCACAACACCAATCTCTTTAGTAAGCGCCCCAACAACTGTTTTTTTATTTCGTTGCGGCAAGATACCCCACGAAACACCATTTATATAAGAGCAATAGCCTGCTATTTTTTTATACAGCACAATACCATCAGACACACGGAAACCACTCACCGCTTTCTGTATATTTGGCGCAAGCGAAGCATAATCAAAGAAATCAATATCACCAGACAAGATACCCAAGCGGGCCTCAAATGAGCGCCGGCGTTCACGTTCAAACGGCGTTGAGGAGACCGATGGCATAGCACCCTTTGTATCAAATTCACCGCCAGGAACTCCCAATGGAATATGCTTACACAACATTTGCCCACGATATTCGCGAGACATAATCGACTGCATATCGGTAAGATCAAGTATTTCGGCTTTCCCCCGGAAAAATCGCTCTGCAAGTCGATACACAATACCAACTAATATGCTGTACACATGAGAATCATACAGCCAAACCGACAAGGCCTGACTGCCACTAGGATACTCAAAAACCTTATCAGGAATTCGTACCGACTCAAGACGAGCCTGGAAAAGAAGAAGTGCACTTCCTATTTTGGTTAATTTTTTCTGCACAAATTCTAGCGCAAGCTGATGAGCTTTGTAACGGGCAGCAACCAACTCTTGGAGCCAGTCGGTTTCATTAAAACTACTTCCCGTCATCTTATCGGTCGGTATCGCCATCCCCAAATATTCGGCTTTTTCGAGTTCGAAAAGCTGCGCTTCGGTTAATTTATGCTCGCGCGCATACAAAGCAATACGTAGCTCACGAGCTACCTGATACTGTATGTCATATTCATTACGATACGCTATTACCATCTCTGCAAAAAATCGATGCAGCGCGTTAAGGTCAGAGAGATCCACCCCATTAACATTTCGTGCATTAAGCTCATCAAAGGAACGATACCCTAAAACGCTCAATAGCAATACCCCATACGGTGATTTTATGTCGGTTATCTTAAGCATTATTTTAACAAAATCTTCTCTGGTAACGCTTAAATCAAACTGCATAACCCATCGAACAAAAGATTCACTTGGATCTTTATTTATTTTCTTATCACGCACCGCTTTTTGTACCGCACTCAATAGCAAAGTGGTAAATACCTCTTCTTTGCCCTTCGTTTTTTTCAAGGCGGTCCATGCCGCGAGAGATGCTCGACGCACCTGCCTAAAAGCCTCCATATGATCGGCATCCATAAACACATAAGCAAGCTCGGCCGCAAGAAGCGAATCTTTTACTTTCCACTTATCTAATGAGCCGCTGCAAAGTGTTTTTAACGGATCTTCCCATTCGGCCAATACCGGCATCGATGGCTCACTCTCACTAACCTCTACCGCTTTTTCAGTAGATAACTCTTCAGCCGATTCTTGAGCCTCCTCGGTCGTATCAAGTTCAACAGGAGAAGGCTTTTTAGACGAACTCAAAATTAAATCAGCAAGACTTGAAGAGCTTGGTGAGTCACTCTCTAAACCATACATGGCAAGGGCATTCGAAGAAAGCAATGATGTACTACTACAGGCAAAAATTGCCAGAGCCAGAAGCTGATATCTCATATCAATGACACCTTTTGTTTATGCCCAAGACTCGATCATTCCTGGGGCATACTTGTTAACCAGCACACGAACAATTGGCAGGGTTGCGGCAATACCAGGAAATATACGACTGACTGCACGTAGTCGCATCTCAAGCTTCGCACGCAACGGAGTAATTTCTTTGATACGAGAGAGATGCTTGCTCAGGCCCACGGCAACCGATCCAAAAATAGAATTACCCTGCATGTATTCTTGCGTACGTAGCATAGTTGATTCACGAAGTAGCGCATTAATACCCACGCGAGTTACACTAGAAGTTAAGTTCTTTTCATCAATAGCGCGCAGCCGAGCAGTAATTTCATCCAGTGATTCACGAGCCTCATTGAGTGAATACTCTAAATCGGTACGGCCTTGGTCTCTGCTATATGATTCGTGACGCTGATTGGTAACAGCAACATAAGCTGCGATCAGATCATTAATATTGCCTTTAACCTTACGCGCTTCGCTCTCATCGCCCAAAGCTTCTTGCCAGTCGATTTTACGTTGCGCAATCAATTCGGTTTTATCAACAACCTTACCATCTTCTTTCCAAATCGATTTCATTTGCCGATGACATTTTTCAATTCGCCTTTTATACCGATCAGCATCATCGAGCGCTTTGATCACCGCATCATCTTTACGCTGCACCATCTCTGCTATGCGTTTATCAAGAATAGCACTACCGCTCAAGCTTCCACTGCTGTTGTCACCTTCAAGTACGATAGACTTTTCACCGGCTGCAGTCCCTTGAGCTGCAGTGATACGCTCTTGAAAAATGTTAATTTCTTCCTCTTTCTGCTTTTTAAAATCGTTTGCAGAAATTAACCACAGGCCATCAAGCATGCGCCCAAAATCCTTATAGAGATCAATCACTAAATCATAGTAATTTGCCAGGTTATCTCGAGCTTCACGAAGATTTTTTTCATTCTCGGCCACAGGGGCCTTAGCTCTATTCTTTACAAACTTATCTAATGAAATTTTGACGTTATCCTTACTCTTACTACCTTCGCCATTTGCGTCTGGTTCCATTGCTTGCAAGATGGTAATCGTATTTTTTGCCTCATCATAACCATACTGCAACACTTCAATAGGACTCCGCATACGCTCAGGCATCGTTCGTATTGCCAAAAGAACTTGCCGCTCGCCATCCAATGCAGCACGAACGCGGGCCCAATACGCAAGTTTTTTAAGCGCATCAGCGTCCCCATTTTTCATAGCACTCAATACCTGCTCCGCCTCTTCAAGCTTCTTTTCAAGAGCGGCTAGATTTCGTTGAATTTCCTCTATTTTTTCTTTCTTAAAGGCTTGCATGACCGCTGCAAGATCATCCACCGTTCTAATCTCGCCAGCAGGCACAGCCGGCGCATCTGGTGCTTTAAACAGAGCAGCATCTTTTATCGGATCATGCTTGTTTGTCTCCATAATACTTGCCGTTACCTCAGCAACATTTCCGCCAGCAGGAGTCTTCGCCGTTGTCGTTGCACTTGAAATCATCGGTTTAACACCCAAAACAATGGCACCGCTTCCCGAAGGAGTTGCCACCGCATATCCACTCAATAAGCAACTACTTATGCAGGCAATAACTACTCTTTTTTTCATATGCTTTTCCTTATGAGGCCTTAACCATCTCAGCTAAATCGCTTGGAATGGTACATCCAGCAAATTTTCCACCTTTTTTCTTGAGGTTATCCAACGCTTCGCGATAAAGATTTCCTACACGAGCAGCCGCTTTTTTGTGGCTTTCAAGCGTTCCTTTAATCAAAGTTTTTATGGCATTAGAACATTCTTTGCTATCTTTAAAATACGGACCCGCAACCGCATAAAAATCAACGGTCGGCCGCTCAAGAAGTAGACCTAGAGGTAACTTTAAGAAACTCGCCTCAGGATTGTCTAAATAGGCCTGTGCAAATTGCTGGCGACGCTCTTTTTCTCTTACCGTCGCCGTTATTTCAGCATTCATCTCGTTGTTACCACGCATTACTTCAAGATATTCCCATAATGCTTGAAAAAATATTACCGCCACAATTTTAGCGGCATCGGTTGCATCGGTCTCATTGGTACAGTAATAGACGTAGTGATCAGCATGTACCACTTTCGGCAAATCGCCTGCATACCCAAGTGGCCTACCGGGACCAACCAACGATCTAAAGCTGTCGGTTAACAAGTGAGCATCAACACCAACCGGATTGGTTGAATCTAAATCGTAACGACCAAACTCTTTCTGTGCATGCCGCAATACAATATCTTCAATAATGCCCCTCACCACCTCAAATGTTACGCGGCGCTCTGTTTGCTCCGCCTCAGGCAAACGGTGCATTTGCATAGCATATAGTTGCGAAATCATTGCTACGCGAACAATGAATGGCTTATCTACCATATCTTGCGTTTCTATTTTGTCCCAATTAATTTGTTTTTGATTCAAGAAATCGGACAAGGTTTTTGCCTCTTCTGCCGAACGACACTCAAGACCGCTTATTGCAACACCAAGCCCACGCTGAACGCTACCATCAGGACCAAATTCAATACCATCACCGGTCATAACAAGCTTCCACATACGATCAAGCTTGCGGTGTAAAAACATTTCATCATGCGAAGGATTCAGCGCAGCAGGAATACACTTACGAGACACATCTCTCAGCAATTGACCAAGCGATGGCATGCAATCTTCAATCGCCGCAGAGATTCCACCAGCAGCGCGACTGTCACGACGCCATGCCTTGAACAAACGAAGGGTCAGCACACCAATATCGGCAACATAAGAAAAGCCACGAACGAATCGATCACTGCTTTCTTTTTTATCCAAAAACTTTTTGCCATAATGCTCACCAGCATGTTTCAGCAAAAGAAAAAGCTTGATTGCATACACCAAGCCCGGAGTTACTTTAAAACTAAAAAGTCGCTCCAGCGGATGCCTCTTTTTTCCAGCCTCATCATCTTCACCAAAGAAATCGACCGCACCTTCTCCGTCACCAGAACCGAGCATGTCATCATTAAAAAAGCCGACTAACCGTTCCTGTGCAATTTTCATAAACATCGTACGCGCTTGCGCTGCAGCCGGAGAAAGCGACCCGTTATCATTCCAGTCAAGATAGACTCGTTGCGGCGCTGGTAGCGCTAAAAATGGCGAACCAGAACCGGCGCCGCCAAGATCAAACATCACGCCAAACCCTGAGAAGAACGGTAGAGAAAGGCGACCGGTGGTATAAAAATCAAGCTCTTTAAGACTCGTCATAAAGCCACTGGTAGACATTTTAATAGGCGATGCTTGGCCACCAGAATTAAGAAATGCTTCAAGTAGTTGCGCCATAGGCTCAGTGGCCGGTGTAAGCGAGGTAGTAATAGCAAAAAAGCCTAAATAGAAAAACAATCGTAAACGTGTCATAAGCATTCCCGTGTTAATGCGATCAAAGGGATCTTCTAAACGGGGTCATGCTAGCAACAGTGAAAAAGTCGATGCAACAGTTCTGCAATATGAATTATTCTACCATTGGACTTTGCGTCCCAGAGAGAGCGTCGTCAGCCGTCGTCTGCACCTGAATAACAAATTGATCTGGTGGAAACTCGGTTGCCATTACCGGCTGTATCACTTCAATTTCCACTTCGACCTGCTGGGGCTGCAGGACAATCGGTTCAAATTCTTTAGTTTGTCGCTCTGGAATGGCAATATCAGTCGAAGCTTCACTTAATAATTGAAGCGCCATCTCAAGAGAACGCAACACTTCAGTATGATCAGGTTCTTGCTGACAATCACGAACCAAACACAACAAATCAACCAGCTGCTGGTGCACATGCCGTACATTATGAGCCGAGTTATGCAACTGATTATAGTCGGCAAGTAACTTGTCACCAAACGTAGCCATTTGTGAAAGAAGATGTGCATGTGTAGCGGCTCGACGCGTATCATCGGCATGCAACCTACGGGCCTTTTCAAGCGTTGCTTGAAGCTTAGCCATCTCGCCATAAGCGGCACGACGCTCATTCAATTCTTTTTGATGAAGCTGCAACATCTCCATAAGCATCGCAACCTTACGTTGAGATTTTTCGGTCAATTTAATCACCTGTTCTTTAAACGAATCAACGGTAACGTTCAAGCCTTCGTTTTGGCCGCTCAAATCGGCCACCGCTTTTTGCAACGTTTCGATTTGCGAGCGATAGGTACCACACTCCTGCTGCGCCTGCTCAAGCTGGTTAGCATACACCGACACTTGCTCAAGAACCTGAAGATTAACCTCTTTAGCGCTCTTAACTTCAAGTTCTAATTCGATACTTTCTTTTTGCTTCTCTTCAAACAATTCCCCCAACACACGACACTTGTCCTGCAAGGTATTCAGCTGATCAGTCAACACAGTTACCACTTCGGTGCTAGTACGACGAAGCTGTGCAATCTCTTGATTTACCTGCGCCAAGGAAATCTCAAGCTCTGCCTGCTTGCGTGCTTTTGACTCAACAGCAGCACGTAGTTCTTTCTCGGTTACCGCTTTATCGGTCAACTGCTCTGCTAACGTTATTAAGCGCGACTGTGAGCGAGTAGTTAATATTTTCATGTGCTCAGAAATTTGCGCCAGCTGAATCTCAAGCTCAGCTTTATCACGCTCCTTATTTTCAAGAACTTCAATCAATGATCCGCGCTCTTGTGCATGCGCCTCGTCTTTTGCTCCAAGCGCTTGTGTATAGGCTTGCTCCTGAGCACCAATTTGGATAAGCATCTCATCACGCTCTTTTTTCATCTTTATTAATTGACCTTCCATCGAGACAATTTGCTCAGACTTTTCGAGTACCGATTCCTGGGCAGCACCTTCTTGATTCAACTTTGTTTCAAGTTCTGCGATGCGCGATTCAAGATTAACCACCTTCTCTTTTTCGGTAACAATTGTGATATCACGCTTACCCGGTGCGACATCAATGCTAATCTTATGTACCAGATTCTCAATTACATCAGCTGCAAGAAAAATCGAAGGATTTGGACTATTTTGCATATGATTGTTGATCTCATAAAGAGCCATCAATCGAAGCTGTGATTGTACTTTTGCAGGGAAATGGTACTCATTAACCATATCAAGAATAAGATCATCTGCTTGGCGCTGTGCATCAACAACAGCAGCAACCGCATTTCGTTTTGTTACAACCGCATTATATGCTTCATCAAAGAAGAACTCTGCTTCGGCAACTTTTTGAGTCAACCAAGCCTGCTGTTCATTGAATAGGGCAATGAAGTTCTGCCGCTCAACACGGATAACCTCACCCTCCATAACCACGGTACGAATAAATCCGGCATCTTTTTCAAAATCTTTTGCAATTTCCCTACGCCATTCTTTCGTAATAGGTGTACGGCCAGCTTTTTTATCTTCTTTAGCCTCTTCTTCTAACGCTACCTTAAGCGCAGCCGCCTTACGCTCTGCATCGGTAATAATCAATCGAGCTTTCTCTTCGGCTTGCTTCGACGCTTCGGCCGCCTCTTCCCGAGCCTTCTGCTCAAGAAGCACCTGCTGTTTAGCATCACGGGCCAACATCTCTTCACGGCGACGCTCAAAGCGCGATTGATGCCGTCTCACTTTTGCTTCAAGCTCTTCTTCGGTGCGCTTAGCGAGACGTTTTTCGTGCTCCGCTTTTCGCTTTGCCTCTTCCACAAGCATATCAATATCGCGATATTGGCCGGTTAAACGATCAAGGTCGGGTGCCGCCTTTTTCTCCACAACCGGCTGCACAACTTTAACCGCTGCCTTACGTGGTGCACGACGTGCACAGAGTTCATAAGAAGGAAGACACAAAACAGTACATAAAAGGAGTAAAAGAATCATGAGCCATCCCTTTTAACACAATAACCTATCGAAAAATTCACATTAATGGCTTTTAGGGTAGCGTGCCATACCAGCAAATTGCAATCGTACGGCTTTTCTTCTTACACAATCGCATTAATCAGGCTACAATAGCATTCTATGAATGCAAAAATCTTAAAAACTGTCGTTTTAGTTGGCAATCCCAATGTAGGTAAAAGCTCGTTATTCTATCGCCTAACCGGAACCCATGTGGTTACCGGCAATTTTCCTGGCACCACCCTCTCCGTAACCCGAGGCACACTGATCACTCACCACCATCGAACCGAATATGCCTATGAAATTATAGACCTACCAGGCATGTATTCGCTCACCGAGCAAACCACTACCGTTATTAAAGGTGCCCTTTTTGTCCTTTCCCAAGCCGATATTATCATTAACGTAATCGACAGTACTCAGCTCAAGCGCAATCTTTACCTCCACTGCCAGCTAGCCGCGCTCAATAAACCAATGATCGTTGCCCTCAACCTCTACGATGAAGCCGGCTATAATGGCATTCATATAAATACTGACTCACTTGCCTTACGGCTCAACTGCCCGGTTATCCCCACGGTCAGTATCTCAGGAAACGGGGTAATGGCGCTCATTAAAACACTCACCGGACTACCTCTAACCATTGATAAGCCGGCCACTACTACGCCCGACCGCCCAAGCTGGCAAGACATTACTCAGCATATCGCCGCAGTACAAACGGTTACCTGGCGACGAAAAACGCTCCTTGAACACATCACTACCTTAAGCGTGCACCCTTTATGGGGCTCGATCCTTGCTTTCATGGTTTTTGGGGGCACTCTTACCTTACTCTTCATGCTAAGCGCTTCAATGGAAGCAACTATCTTATCGGTCTTTAATTTTTTCTTGGAATGGCCGCTCCGCGCCCTACACGCTATTCTCGAAAATCATCGATTTCTTCAAACCTTCCTCATCGGCGACATTTCCGGCTCACCTATCGATTTTGAAAATGCCATGGGAATTCTGACTACCGGATTCTATATCCCTCTCGGTCAAGTTGCCCCTCCGGTTATTGCTTTTTACGCAACTATGGGATTATTGGAAGATAGCGGTTATTTGCCACGCATCGCCTATGTGGCCGATACACTCATGCATCGTTACGCGCTCCATGGCGCGGCTATCATTCCGATGCTTATGGGAGCTGGCTGCAATGTCACCGGCATTATCGGCACTCGAATCCTTGAGAATCGGCAACAACGAATTATCGCCGCAACACTCATTGCCATCGCCATTCCGTGTGCTTCTCAAACCGGATTCATTGTTGCCATGGCAGGCAGGATGGGCGGCATGCTCATCGCTTGCCTCATCCTCTCACTGGTTACTCTTTGGCATCTGATCGGTCTTTTTCTTGGCATACAGCGGCGGAATAATTATCAGGAGCTCATTATGGAAATGCCACCGTTGCGACTCCCTCGCATTCGTCCCTCATTGCGCAAATTGCTGCATCGGGTAAAAAACTTCCTCTCAGATGCGATTCCCATTACTATTATCGGTATCGCCATTGTATTGCTTCTTACCCACACCGGTCTCCTTACCATCATCGCGCAAACATTATTCTCTTGGACAAGAACGATTTGGGGATTGCCGCAAGAAGTGGTCCCCGCTCTCTGTATGGGACTTTTTCGCAAAGAAATTGCCTTAACTTTTTTACGAGCCATACCGTCATTAACACGATCTCAGGCCTTTACCGCAACACTAATTCTTACCCTCTGGTTTCCCTGCGTTTCAGTATATGCAATTTTATACAAAGAGTTTGGACTTAAAACAGTCTGCCTTATGACACTCCTCATGGGACTCGTGTCTGGTATGGCTGGTGTTATAGCACATATGGTATTCACCACATTTTGGTACACCACATGATTGGCATAGACCTCGTTTACATCCCCCGCTTCACGCGGTGGCTTTCCTACTCAGACAATCAACTACTGACCATTTTTTCTTGTCGCGAGCTTGAGGAGTGCAGAAGACGTACCCCAAAAGAGGCCGAATTTCTTGCTTCACGATTCGCGGTAAAAGAGGCATTTTACAAAGCACTCAGTACAACCTGCGCAACGATCACACACATTCAGCCGTTTGGGCTACGCACTATTGCTCGATTTGTAGAAATAACACCGGATGCCCGATGGGGATGTCCTCTATTGCTCTTCAGTGCACAAGAGTTTTACACGGCGACCGGCATTCGGCTCCCTACGCTAACGGCACAGATCAGCCTATCTCATGATCATGACTACGCTATCGCTCAAGTCGTGATAACGTTAGTCTAACTACCCGATTTGGCAGCGGCCGTAGTTTTATCTGTATTCGTCGCCTTATCAGTACTTGCGCCGGCTAACCCGGAAAAATCGACCGGTGCAAGTAATATAGCCAAATCTGCCGCATCAGCGTCTGCGGCCATACTCGCATTCATGAACGTGTCCATATCGCTAACTTTTTTTTTCAAGAACGACTCCACTGCCTGCCGCGATGTTAAATCGGCAAGACGATCATTTAATAAGGTGAGATCGGCTGTTGCTTTGTCAAAATCGGCTTTAGCCGACGCATATTGTGTATCCAGTGTGCTACTTTGATCATCACCAAGTGTTTTTCCAACAGCGCCAACATTTTTTGCATCACTTCTTTGCTTATCAAGGCTATCAAGCTTTGCCTGAAATGCTGCAACATCGGTCTTTTTGCTGGCAACTTTGCCGGTCAAATCAACTATTTTTTGGCCAAGTGTTGCTATGTCATCATCAAGTGGCGTTAATTTTGACGATGAAGGCGCATCACCTGCTGCACTTGTTGTGCTCGATGAATCAGAAGAAGAAGTGCTTGCATCAATGGCGCTGCCGCCAAATACCATTACGCACAGAAAGACGAGACCGAAGAAGTTCATACACAAATCCTTTAAACCACAAAAGATAATCACCATACTTTAAAAAAAGTACCGCTATCATTGTCAATGAATGTCTTTACCTAGAAAGAATTTAGCTGCATAATACCGGCCTCATTAGGAGGAGAGAACTATGAAAATTTCAGAAGTCCAGGCGAATCTCTATACGCTTGCAGTCGATGCAATGAAACGAGCATACAATCCCTACTCACACTATAGCGTAGGCGCGGCCCTACAGACAACTGATGGCATTATCTCGGCCGGATGCAACGTAGAAAACGTCTCCTATCGCCTCACACTCTGCGCTGAAGCAAACGCCATTGGGGCACTTATTGGGAGCAATGGTCATGCAACACTACAACATATTTTGATCGTTGCCAGTGGATCGGGGTTCCCCTCTCCGTGCGGCGCCTGTCGACAAATCATTGCCGAGTTCTCTCATCCAGAAACCGAGGTACATTTGGCGCGTGCAAAAGAAAATAATGCCGGATTTGATGTCAGAACGTATCGCATCAGTGCACTGCTACCGCTTAGTTTTAGCCAATATATGATGACCGAGCAACCAAGCACAGAGCAGCCAAGCGTCGCTGAGCAACCGGTTGAAACGTTACAGAAAAGCTCAATACCGCACACCTCTGCTTAAAAGAGTTTGGGCATGAATGATCTCATTCGCCTTTATGCGCGTCATTGGAATATCCGCAACCTCACCCTGCAGACTCAATCAGGGCCCAATTACATCGCCAAAGGCTTTCAAGGCGAAAAACATATTGTGCTGAAAACAAGTGCAAACGCTCGCTCTTTAGCACAAGAAGCGAGAGCACTCAGGGCATTTGAAGGTTATGGTACGGTGCAACTCCTTGCACAAGAAGCACATGCACTACTCTTACAATGCGCAGACCCCGGGCAATCGCTATGTTCCCTGTTTCCAGAGAAAGATCATGCATCAATTCTCATTACAGCTGCCTGCATGAAGCAACTTCATACAGCACCACTCGACCCTCATTTCAAAACCCTCGCCGATCGAGTTGCTATCCTCGCTCACGAATGGGCGGTACCAGAACATCTTCTAAAGAAAGCAAGAATGCTTACCAAAGAATTGCTCGATACCACGCCACCAGCAGTAATGCTCCATGGGGACTTACACCACAGCAACATAGTACGAAATAATGATGCATGGCTCGTCATTGATCCCAAAGGTTTAATCGGTGACCCGACATATGAAGCGGCCGCGTTTATAGTAAATCCCAAGCCGCAGCTCATTAGAGAGCCGATGATAGAAAAAATCTTGGTTGATCGAATAGAGCTCTTCGCACAAAAACTACACTGCGAAAAAGCACGTATTGCCTCGTGGGCTTATGTTCACACAATACTTGCGTGGATTTGGGCGCTGGAAGATGGACAGAATTACACATACTGGAAAGAGGTTGCCCCAAGATTAAATTTCTTAATCAGATAGCGGTTTGTCTTCAGTAGTAAAATTCAACGGCTACGCACTCGGGGCGAACCTCAGTCGCTTCCCGCCACCGCTCCTGCGGAGCTAAGGCGCGGCGCGACGTAGCCTCGGCAAAGTCGGCAAACATACGTTTTTGGCGTTCGTAGCGCCAAAAGCCGTAACTCGCTTGGTGAGGTGCCCCGACTCTCCTTCGCCGGAAAACCACTGAGACTATCTGCCGAAGTGAGTCAGCTTCACGCAGGAAAGCGAGAGAGGGGTGTTTGAGCGACCGCGTGAATCGCTGGCCACGATAGGCAGCGCAGTTGCACGAGTGAAAAGATTACTTTGCTTTAAGTATTAAAAAATCTCGTCCACCAACGTATCGAGCTTCTGCACCGCAATCCCGGCCATCATATCTGAGTAGAACGTCTCATCATATTCACGAGTTCTCACAACCACCGGCATTGGTACCGCATGCCCCATGACCAGTACCTGCTTCTTCGTATCAAGCGTTGCAAGAATCGCTCGCAATCCATTGCCATTGCTCACCCCGGTCAACACCGCTTGGATATCTTTATCATCGGAAAGCAGTGCAACAATCTTGGTACCAACCTGTGAAATAATTTCCTGATCGATACCAGATGGACGCTGATCAACAATCAACAGCGATACATAATACTTACGCATTTCACGGGCAATCACGCCAAAAATGGTTTGTTTGGCCGCTTGCGGATTGAGGAACTTATGAGCCTCCTCAATCGTAATCATAAGTTTTTTTGGTTCATCGGCTGCGTGCTGCGTTGATAAAAATTTCTCTGTTTTAGCCACATAAATATCATGAAGGCGTCGCGTAATAATGTTAGAAATCAGCAAGTAGCACAGAAGCGAGGTATGATTACCAAACTCAAGCACCACATGAATTCCTCGATCAAGATACTCAAATAAAGTTTCAATAACCGAATGCCCCATCGTTTCTTTACGAAGAAAAGGAAATTTCTCCAACCGCTTCAGCTTACGATACAACGCGGCCACCGATTCGGCATGAGCACCAATCTCTTCAGCAAATTCTTTTGCGTTAGCCCCCTTATCCAACAACACCGACAGCCATTGTTTTTTGTATTTATTGGCAATCAAATAAGCGGCTTCAAGCGCGGTTGGATGCAGATTGAGCTCATCTTGCAATGGCATCACATCTTCAACACGAATGTCATCGAAACTTAAAAACACTTCCACATCGGGCGCACAGCCTCGACGACGGGTCGATTCAGGATCAAGAGAAAAAATAGCCACTTTATCGGGGAATAACGTTTTTAAACCTTTTACAAAAACAATGCCCTCGCCCTCTTTACGGGCTTGCATCCCATATTCAGAATGCATATCAAATACGAGATTTACGGCGGCCTGACTCTTCACCAGTCCTGCTAAGATTAAACGGGTTATAAACGTCTTACCGGTCCCAGTTTTTCCAAAAATACCATTCGAACGCTCCGCAAAGAGATTCAGATCAAGGCAGATTGGCGTATCCATATCAAGCGGCTTACCTATACTAAAATATTTACGATGCGATACCTCAGAACCAAAAATGTGAGCAACATCGGTCGCGCTGGCTTCATATACATCGGCAAAATGAGACGGTATCGTTTTTACCGGCATACGAGCGTGCGTAGCATGATCAAGCATTAACATAGGTCGCAGCATCACCGTTGCATAAATGTCTCGCTTGCTCAACATCGCATGCAAAAGAATTTCCTGTTTCGACGGTGGGAAAAGAAGAATGTCTTGATTGGTAACCTGCAACTGAATGTCGGTAATAAGAGAAAAGAAACTATACATAGCGCCACGAACACAGGCGAACTTACCTGTCTTAATCGATTCAAGCGGATAATCGGCCGCTAAGCGCATGGTCAATCCTTCGGTCAACGAGCCACCCACGATGGTACCAAGCTGTCGAACATTTGTTTCAAATTTCTTTTTCGGGAGCATCATAACTATCTTGCCTTCGCTTCATACCAATCGCGTTTTAACCATCTGTGCCAACATACTACAAAGATAACGCTTAAAGTAAAAGTACTTTTACAGCTCCATCAATACAATACCGCCCATCTTCATTAAATTCTTCTCTCGCACCTCAATAAAAGCCTAATCTACTGGTTGTATAGTGCTCGATATTGCACGTACATTCATAGGCACAAGTCACCAAGGATTTTTATGTACCAACTCATTCTCTACGTACTCTGTAGCTGCATTTTTATCCCAAATAACACACTCTTGGCCGCTGACTCAGAGTTTGACGTGGAAGAAACCACATCAGACTATGATCTAGAAAACATAAAGCTTCTCCCATTCAGCATCGGCCACTTCAAACAAGAAATACCTCTAGAAACCCAAAACAAAAAGGTTATTATTTCTTCGTATAAAGAATCTTCTGCAGTCAATGCAACTCCCTGCATTCATACCTATATATACCCTGACCAGATAAACGAAGATGATGCCAAAGCGCACAGCAGAAATCGCTGCAGAAGCGGCCGAGCTGATGGCGCCTCACATAATTGGATCGAACCGAATAAGCGGATCGAGCATACTTTCTATTCCTACTGGGTGCCCATTAGAATAACTGCGACCTTAACCGTCTTTCTCCCCCCTGAATACTCTTCTTCTATTCGCCCAGAGCTAAAAACAGTACGCTCGTCATTTCTTGGCACCTGGTGCACTACACCACCTAGAAAACCAGAGTCTGTTCAGACACTATTGAGACACATAACTATCCCGGAACATCTGCTCGAAGAAGGTATTTACGCAATTATATGCTATGCGCTATTTGAAAGGAGTATATATATTCCTTATTCTAAAGACCTTTTCCAGCCCGATCTTATTCTAATGCCGGCACTGAGCGCAGAACTGTGTGCCGTGCTCTTCACGAACATAATCCCCAAAGCGGAATTAGAGACCTTATATGCCGATCAAGTGGAGAATATGGCCTATCTGATATATCAACACGCGGAACGAAATATTATTAACTTGAGGCTAGCATCAACGCTGCTATCACACATAGAAGGTGCACATTCTTTAGACACAGCCGCCATTGGATTTAAAGACATTCGAAAAAAAGATGTAATCAAAACTTTTGAGAAAATAAAGATATTAATCGGAGAAGCTTTCAACGAAGCTGACACAAAAATAATACCCGGCCTGTCTCCCTCGGTAGAAATATATAGTGCTGCACTAAGCATGCATCCTGGCATAAAAGAAATCCTAGAGACTCATGCAAAAAGAGATCACTTACTCTACGAGCTATACATACTTACGCGAAATACCATTCTCTGTAAGAGCCAGGCCTGCTCAATAGATCGTGCGCTTGCCATCTTAGACTTTTTAGCAAAGACCAAGACATCTGAAGAGAGAATAACACTATGGCTTCAAAAACGCGCCAATGATTTATGTGCGCGCATTCAAGGCTGCGGTGCATCAGTACCCACTCCAGCAGGCACTTCAACAGATGATTCCAGGGAACGTGATAGCCACTCTACCTTAGAGGTTTTGGATATTGATGAAGGAATGCAATTTAGCCTAGCCTCATTGGATGATGGCACAATCAGAAGGCGATCGGCCCATCATCTCTCTCGTCACGGAAAATTTTCACCAATGATGCACAATAATCCACTACTACCTAGACCCTAGAAAGCCCTCGCAAATCAACAATTGTGGCCGAAATATTATAGGGACTTCCTTTTAAGTGTGCTTTTGCGGCAAGGTACTTAGCAATAGTAGCGTATGACTTTCCCTCGGTAATTTTTTCTTCTACAAATAACGCAACCTCGTCTCGTGACATCACGCTCCATAAGCCGGGTGATGCTATCACCGCAACGCGCCCCTTATTGCCCACTTTAATAACAAGAATATGAGCTCTGTCACCCTCACCAGAATCGTGAATAGTCGCATAAAACTCCTGCGTTGTTTTATCATATAAAAGCAAAGCTGCTGAGCCGCAAAAGTCCATATGCTCATCTACATATCCCTGAACAGCATCTTTTAACGAAGCCTTACCCATCAGCTCCATCAATTCTTTGCTAAATTTTTGCGCTTTCTCTGCGATCAACGCTGCATCAGAATAAAAACCGCTTTTCTCATAATCACTATATATCACAAACAGCGCCCCCCGCTCGTCGTTGATAACGTCGCAATAGTCGGTCAAATCTGACCGACTACCCTGCAGGCACGCTACACCGGCAACACTTCCACACTCTGTTTCTTTTCGTTGCACGCTAAACATTTCTGGACGTGAAATTCCAATAAAACTGCGCTTAAGTGCCTTAAACATCATAGTTGTTTCTATAAATGGCAGCGCTTTGTCCAACTCATCAGAATTATTCATTAAAAGATAGTCGAGAAAAGCCTCTTTCTCACACTCAAACTCGGCGGAAGGCACAATAGCATTGGGATCGGCTTGAGCACCAAGAACTCGCCATCCATCACCGTCGTTCAGCAAGACATCTCCCTTATCTGAAACACCAATCGATTTCGTCTTGTCATCTTTCACCGCTGCCATAATAGTTGGTAAATCAACTATTGACTGCAGCACCCGCGTAAGAATTTCCGCACCCGATTGCGACGTCTTTTTTACTATTTTCACCGGCGCATGAGTCACCGATGGAGAACTCACCACTACAACTGGTACGCTAACGGGAACCACTTCATCATTCTCATCCTCAGCAGCCCTCTGAATAAGTGCCATATAATTCTTAATACAGTCATCTCGCGTTAACCAAGCACCTAATAAGCCAATTAGCGTCATGCCAGCAGCTACGCCATCGGCTATTCTGGCAATCTTCCTTCGTTTTACATAACGCTCGATCACTTCTCGCGATGCTTGAGGCACAATCCATTTATCGCAATAAAAAATAATTCCGGTAGATGCAGCTACACCAACCGCACCAATAATGGCGAGTGTCGCATACGCAAGATTTCTATCCCATGCCGGACGTACTTCACCAGCCTGCAACAAAATGCCTACCGCTAAGACCACCAGAAGGAGTCTTTTTTGTATCATAAACATGTTCTCTTTTGCCGTTGATTTATACTTTCCATCCTAACAAAAGCACGCTATCTGCACGCAATGATACCAAGAAACCTGCCCGATAAGACGGTAGTCACCGCGATAGCGTACGGAATGAAAGCGCTTCTTGAATATGAGCAACCTCAATCAGCTCACTCTCAACAAGGTCAGCAATAGTACGAGCAATTTTTAGAACCTTATGATATCCCCGCATACTCAGGCCAAGTCGATCAAAATTAACCGCCACCAGCGCGTGGGCAGCTGACGACAATCGACAAAATTCTACCACCTGTTTTCCCTGCAGTTGCCCATTAAGACAGCGTTGCCCTCGCGCAAACTGACGTTCTCGTGCTTTCATTGCAACGCAGGCCATTTCAACAGAATTAGGCCCTTCATGCTTTTTTTCAATAATAACCTCTTCATACTGCACCGCTCGAACTGGCACATGCAGATCAATACGATCGAGCAAGGGACCAGAAAGTTTTCCAATGTACGACTGCACCTGCTGCGTACTGCAACGACAACGATCCTTATTCCCAAAGTAACCACAAGGGCACGGATTCATTGCTGCGATTAGTAAAAAAGAGGCCGGGAATGCAACCGCCCCTTGAGCACGCGAGATACGCACTTGCCCACTCTCCATTGGCTGACGTAGTACCTCGATTGTTGCCCGAGAAAACTCGGTAAGCTCATCTAAAAAGAGAATGCCGTGGTGAGCCAAACTTACTTCGCCGGGCCGCGGCACGCTACCACCACCGATCAACCCGGCCTGCGAGACCGTATGGTGAGGTGCACGTACCGGACGTCGTGTTATCAGGGAACGAGAATCAAGCATACCTGCCACCGAGTAGACTTTTGTAATGCCAATGACTTCTTCAAATGAAAGTGGTGGAAGCAGTGTACGAAAACGCTGCGCCAACATGGTTTTTCCTGAGCCCGGTGGTCCTATCATAATCACATTATGATGTCCCGCTGCCGCAAGAAGTAATGCTCTTTTTGCAATCCACTGACCAGCTACATCGGCAATGTCTTCCTGGGGTTCCTGCGCACAGGCCATCGAAAATTGTGCTTCAAATTGAGGCGGAGTCGCAACCAATAACTGTATACCACGCACATGAGCAAGTAACTCAGTGACACTACTCACACCAATAACTTCAATTCCTTCCACCAATGCAGCTTCAGCAGCATTTTTTGACGGCACAATCAGCCGCCTCTTTCCTTGCGCGCGAATGTAATCGGCAATAGCAAGAACACCACAAACCGGGCGAATAGAACCATCAAGTGCAAGCTCACCTAAAAAAACAGTCTCTTCATAATAGATTTTGTTTGCCGGAATTTCCCCAGCGGCGAGCAATATCACCATCGAAATGGGCACATCAAAAAGCACATCCTGTTTTTTTATATTTGCTGGCGCTAAATTTACCGTAATAGAACGAACCGGAAATCCGTTGCCACTATTCTTAAGTGCCGCACGAATCCGTTCCTTACTTTCATTAATCGCTTTATCGGCCAATCCTACAATAGTAAACGATGCGAGACCCGCACTAAGATCGGCTTCAATTTCAATCAATTGAGCATCAACTCCAATGGTCGTAGCGCTATAGACGCGTGCATGCATAGCAAACCTTTCATCATACATTTTGTCAGGAGAGAGCCTCTAAACTTTAGCATGCAAAAAATAAAAAACAACGCTGCAGAGATAAATTATTAACATTATCGTTGCTATTTGAATCTCAGAACAATTAGAATCATACATGATGCACATGAGCTGCATCCTCTCCCGCTGACACATCTGTCAGATCATTATTGTATTTACTGGTAACACTCTCTATAGGAGACATGTATGAAATACATACACCTCATCGCAGCGCTTTGCGTTGCATCACCTGCATTAGGAGCACTTTCTTCAACTACTGATGCGCATACAATTGCACAAACAATACATACGCATATGCACCATAATGTTGATCCACATTATTACACGCTACAAAAGAGCCTTAAGGCTGTTGCTAAAGACATTGCGGATGAGGCAAAGAAAAGCATGCGTGATGCTCAAAAAAAAGCACAGGCAGACTGTTCACTCGAGAAAAAAAGGCTGCAAGAGCTTTGTAATGAGCTAAAAAAAGCTCTTTTCAGCGATTATTTATCAATGCGCACGACACAAGAGAAGGCAGACCGCGAAGCCGGCGCCCTTCTGCACGTAGCGCATAACAAAGCCCATCACCCGGCCCCAACCCTTGCCGCCCTGCTCAGCAATAGCTCCGACTACTTAGAGGTCCTTCTTGCTCAGGCAATACACATGGGAAACAAGGAAGCAACCACCAACCTAACGCAAGACAAGGAGTGGTTTACAAATCTTAAAAAAAGCAGTGCTAAAGCCGGCATTTCTTTAGACGAAAAGTTAATCACTCCATCAAAAAAGGAGCCAAAGGCGATTCGGCATAAAAAAGCGTAATAAATAGTTCTGGAGCGGGCTTTGGGAAACCTTAGCCCGCCACTAAGTTATACAAATAGAATAAACCATTGCGCCCGGAAAGAGGACAGGATTATACTCGACAATAGCAAAAGTACCCTTGAACACAGGGTTTTTGTTGAGAAATCATGTACCATAAAAGGAGCTCGCTCATGAAACAACTTATTTTTTTATGTTTAGGCCTGTCACTAGCTGCATCGATCGGCCTACAAGCTGATGCTTACGATGACGCCGTAACTGCGGTAAACAGCGCAATAAACAAGACCTCGGGACTAACACCAATGGTCGGACCCATCTCATACCCCATGGTAGCCCTATGGAAACAGTACTGTCTTGGAATATTGGCCGCATTTAACACCCTAAACAACCTGAAAACAAACTCAAGCAAGTCATATATAAAATCCCACTTTACCAGAAAAGCACCGAGCGGCCCTTTTCAATATCCAGATTTAACCAGTAAAGTCGTATACGGCATTATGAGCAACTCTGGTCCTTGTGGATCATGTGCCCTTACTAATGGTTGGGCTAATACGTATTGGCAAAACTCGGCCATAAACGATTTTCTAACAACGTATCGGCTCATGCTCAATACCATAACCGCCACATATTAATAGCAAAGAAAAACTCAGGAATGTAAGTCCCATGAAAAACAGATTATTTATTGTTTTTTTGGCAACATTAGCAATCGCCAAGTCAACCTATGCAGCAACCACCGAAACTCCCAACGCAAGCACCGATGTATCTACCGAAACATTGAGTGCTTCTTCAGGCAGCTCAAGTGATAACTCATCAGATGCCGTTGTGCCAGACAACAGTGGCACCGATGAACCATCTTCCGGTGATGATAGCTCATTAGCCCAGCAGACAGCCGATGCTCTAGCGGCACAGAAAGCAACTTCGCCTACAGATGCACCAATAGTAACCACCACCCCAACAGAAGTTGCTGCCAACGTATCGGAGACACCAGTAAGCCCTACCCAGAGCGGGAGCGATATCATCCCGTATGGGGCCGACAGTACATCTTCAGATGCCAATAGCTCACTTGATATGCAGCTTGCCGATGCTATGGCGAACTCATCAAAAAATTAACATTGCCCACGAATACCAAGGAGAGTCCTTATGAACCGTAAAATTCTACTATTAACTGCGCTGCTTTCCGCATCACACATGGTGCTTGCCGAAGATCCAGCAACCATAACAACAAGCATTCCAGAAACAGACGAAGCTCCGGTGAGCGATGAGATAATAACAAGCATTCTAGAAACAGACGAAGCTCCGGTGAGCGATGAGATCCTAACCGACATGATGGAAAGCACCGATTCCTCATCGTTCGGTGATGACCAAGGGTTAGATGATTTAAGTCAAGAAAAAATTGAGCAGCTTCTCGCCGAATTAGAACGAGAAAATCCAGGATTTATGGACCAACTAACGGCAGAAGCTAAGACTACAGAAGAATCAACCCCAGAGCAGTCAGTGGTAGAACAACCCACCGTTGACGAAGCTGATGAAGAAGAAGAGGACGAGACCGAAGAAGAAGGCGATTCAGTAATCAAAGAATAATAAGTAGAACGTAGTACACAAGGAGTTTTTATGAAAAAAATGCTTTATTTTATCGGTATACTTTCGTTAGTAGCCATGTCACCAATACATGCAGAAGGAGCCGATGAAGGCAGAACGCCACCAGTCGCAAGCGCCGATGATCAAAAGATTATAGACGACCAACTGACACCGCTTGCCAAGCAAATGGGCGACATTCTCAAAGCCACTCCCCTCACTTCAAAAGGTGGGAAATGGGCGCTCATGAAAATGCTGCAAGATCAAGGTGTTTTAAAAAAATTCGGTGGCAAACATGGCGGAGCACACGGTGGTCACGGTCCTCATGGCGACAGCAGTGATACCGGCCACACAAGCTAAAAAAATCGTCTTATTACCTTTACAAAAGAAGGCCGGTGTTTTTATGACACCGGCCTTCTTTTGTTGCCTATGGCGATTCATTGACCTTTTTAGTGGTTTTGAGAAAGACTACCAAAAATCATCGGCAACCAAGAGGTACAATGAACACGCACACCATATTCACTCTTCTTCTTACTGCACTAACATTCTCCACATTAACTGCCGCTACTGATGATGTCGTAATTACCGCACAAAAAGCAGGTTATACCGCTTTTCATGAGGCGGTAGTAGCAGCCGGCGTATACGAGCATGCTAAAAAAGATCCGGGCGAAAAAGGCTCACTTGCGCCATTTACTGTTTTCGTTCCGACCAACGAGGCATTTGATGGGATAAAAGATGTTGATGCAAAAAAGAAAAAAAAGCTTATTACCTTCCATGTAGTCCCGGGAAAAAAAATTGCAAAACCGGCTGACGACATGAAGAGCGGCGTCGGCACTGTTGGTGAACAACTTCTTTTTGCTGCTAATGATACGGTTTTTCTCGACGACTCCGAAACAAAGGCGAAAATAACCAAAGGACCGATTGAAGCCCGAAATGGTGTGCTTTACGTAATTGATAAAGTACTCCTACCGGCCGGTGAAGGTACCCCCAAATCTGAAGAACCTAAGAAAGAAGAAGTTAAAAAAGAAGAAAAACATAAAGCCGAAGAGCCAAAGAAGGCAGAACCTGCACCGGTGGCACCGCTCATTGTTGCACCGGTACATACGGCAGATACTATGCCTATAACTGAGCGCACCGCCCAGGCTCTTACCGCAAGCGTCACACAACTTACTCAATCCATTCAGCTCTTAATTCATGTGATTCAACAAGCGCAAGCGGCTGAGCCGGTCTCCCAGCAAACTGCACCAATAAGCCCAATCCCTGCCGCAGTCCCTGCAGCCGGCTTTGCGGCACTTGCCCAACCACGTGGACCGATTGTGGTTAATTAAACGGCAATAATCGCGCATGCAAAAACAAATAAAGCCGATGTTCCTGCTTACTTGTCGCTTCGCCAGAAAATAAGCGGCCAATAAGCGGTAATCGCCGTAGCCACGGTACGCCACTTTCCTCTTTCGAATGCGCCGCTTGGGTCAAACCCCCCAAAAGCACCGTCTGCCCATCATCAAGAATAACCATGTTGTGAACTTTCGACGTAGTGATCGTTGGATAATTAATACTAGTGCTGGCAGATGAGAGGTGAGAATTTTCCACCAATACATCAAGCTTTACTCGCTTACCATCAGGCAAGACATACGGCTTAATTTGAACTTTAACTCCCACATCTTTGTAATGAGCCGATCGAACAGTCCGTGTTCGGCCTTCTACCGAATCTTCGGTAAACGTCTCAATGGGCACACTTTGCCCCTCATGCAAAAGAGCTTGCCGACCAGAACAACTCATGATCTGAGGCGCCAAAAGCGTGCGCACCAAACTTCGACCTTCTGCCGCATTGAGCACTAAATTCAAGGCGTTCATTGAAGTCTTAGTATTAAAAAGCAGCGGTAATTCAAGACCGGTCCCTCCGCTTTGCGTTGTTTTCAAAAGCCATGGAAGAGTGGCAGAGGGTGAACCCCCTATTGAGGCAAAAGAAAGCCCGCCACCACCGTAAAGTAATTGTGCATTCAAGCCAAGCTTGGTCATAAAATCGGTTCGCGCAATAACAATGCGGGCCTCGATGTGTACCTGCGGTAACGGCGCATCAAGAGTATGTACCATTCGCTTAAACAAACTAACCTGCGCTGCGGTCCCCTGTACCAATACCCGACGCCCTTCATCCTCAATAAAAAAGTACTGGGTTCGCTGCGAGCCAATATGCTGTTTTGTACAATGCTGCCACATCGCTTCAAGACGCAACTTTAGTTGCTCGGTCCATGGCGCCCAAACAACCAAAAGATCGTCATGGACCGGAGCATCGGAGGGCGAGAGTAAAAGCTGCCGGGCCCGTTTCATTAACGTAGCCCGAGGTGCAACATGAAGCACCATGCGTATAATTAATATTCCCAGTGGTGGTGAACGCCCAGTAAGTAAGGTATGAAGCACACTCCCGATAGGCTCTCCCCGCACCACCAGAAGCGGCACCGTACCACTTACCGCATCATCCACCACCAAAGAGAATCCTGCTCGCTCTGCAAGCATCTCTACCACCTCTTTCAGTGATACCGCTTGGAGCGAAAGCTCTACCGGCACTTGCAGTGCCGGGTGACTAAAACAGTCCTGTAAAAAGTCTTCTACGCGCCGATTGCTTTGTTCGCCGGCCCCTGGCGCAACCGTAATGGGCTCCAATGGCTGAATTAGCGGCTCATGTGGCTGAGGATCTGCGACACACACACAGATAACCAGCATCAAATAAGCCCCGAGCGATCTCATACCACCACTCGCCACAGATACCGACCAGAAAGAGCTCGCGGCGTTAAGATATAGGATTGAATCGGAATATCGTATACCCCGCACAACCAGGAACATTGAATTATCTGCGCCGCAGAGCCAATCAGAGTGATGCCGGAACTTGACTGCTTTATCTCGCATGCCGTATCCCGTGCGAGCCTCAACAACTGCCGCACCGGGCTAACCACCGGTGTTGTTGCCGGCGCTGCAGCGATCGGTTGAAGCGGAGGCACTGGCAGCAAAGCCCTATACAAACACAGGCACCAGTAGCCACTAAGCACAAGGCTCATCAGAATCAAGGCCAGAAGCCCGAAACGCACATAACGAATAAAAGGAAAATAAAAAAGAATCATGCCAACATGCAGTCCGATTGGTTGCATGCCAGTTCCATTGATGAAGGTAGATTAAGAAAAAAAAGATGTCGATGTAAAGCAATTATGCAAAATAAGCTGCCAGTGCAACGTTTTCATACAAATAAAACAACATATTGAATTTTTTTATTTTGCTTAACTATACTTAAGAAATCCAGAAGGAGAACACATATGAGAACAAAAAACATAGTTTTACTACTTTTAAGCCTTACCATCTTCACCGCCAACGTCACTGTTTCGGCACACGCGAAAAGTCTTTGGGCTGAACTCGGCTTTGGCGCAGGAAACAAAAATCCGTTTACCCGCTTTGGCGAATTAAGAGCGCAACGCAATGCGGCAGAAATCATTGCACACTCTTCGACGGTAAACAAAAAACAAAGAGACGAAGCAGCGGCACTCGTTGAAAGCACGCAAAAAGAGATAAGCAGCTTGGTGATAGCACTCGCTAAGGTTACTGGCGGCCTTGCCCTTACTGGCGCGGCAGTAGCTGGTGGTGTTAAAGCCCACTCATACTATAAAGCAAAAAAGAGTGAAGATGCACCAGTAAGCAAAGCTGACCGTGATCCAAACGCTGTCGTAGTCGACCAAAGTGTGCTTGGTGTATGTACGGCAGTAGATCAACGAAGCACTTTAGTAGGAAAACCAGGTGAAGGCTTTAACAGGGTTCTCCCTGGCTCAACAGTAGTTGTTGACGGTGAGAGACGCAGTGTTGCAGGTCCATTAGAGCAAGAAGATGCACGAGCCCAAGAAGCTATCCGCCGCATGGAAAAAACCGGCAAACGCCAAGGTTGGTCGTTCCGCAGTTCACGCAGCGCCGCGAGCGCTCCTGCCGAAATGCAAAACACAAAAAAAGGCAAAAACCTCTGGGAACGCATGTTTGGAACCAAAGCAGAAAATGAAGCAAAGGCCTTACAGAAAATAAAGACTCAACAGGCTAATCTTGCTCTTCAAGAAGCGGCATTGATGGCAAACGATGATGCATCTTCAGCTACCGGTAGCGACATCAGTAGCACTGAATCGGCTTCACGACTAGACAGCGCCAGTTTGTTTAGAAGATAATCCAAGCTCTCTAACTCCTACACGTTGTAGAACCGCACCAAGCTTCTGGTGCGGTTCTTATTTATTTGACCATCTGCGCCGTCTTGCGATGGAACGATATAGCGCGATGATGAGCATAATCACGCAACGCCACCAGCGATCCATGTGCCACGAGCGATCCGGTCAACACCTTCCCCTCCGGAAACTGGGCCGAGTATACCGTTTCCTCTCGTTTGGCAAGGCTAACCAAGCCCACATCGGTGCCGACAAGCATTTCATCAATTACCGCACGTACCGCGCTCAATTGCCCCTTGCCACCATCAATCACAATAAGGTCTGGCAAGTCATCAATCGTTTTATAGCGGCGCTGCACAATCTCCTGCAGTGAGGCATAATCGTTCTGCCCTTCAACCGTTTTAATATGAAAATGACGGATACCGGACATATCGGGCCTGCCATCGGTAAATCGCACACAAGAGCCTACCATCGCATGCCCCTGCTTATGAGAAATATCAAAGCAATCAATCCGACGCGGCGTTCGTTTTAACTTCAAAAACTGCCTTAGCTGCTGGGCAATTTTCTCTGGGCGAAGGTATTCGGCGTCGGCATAGGCCTGTGCATGAATCATAATTTCGGTATGCTCAGGTCGAGGAGGTGCATTCACCGTTACCGAATATGAAAGCTGGTGCCATTCAACCGCAAATGAAGCAAGCAAATTACTGTCGATAATCGCATCAGAAACAAGCACCTGTGGTGAGGGTCGATAGAGGCGATAATAACTAAAGATATAGTTACTCAACTCCTGATGATAATCATCTTCCATCGTCGGCACACAAAGTATTCGCTCTTTCTTGAGTACGCCCCGTTGCTCACGGAATAGGAAGAGATATCCAAACGGATTCTCCCCCTCAGGAGCACGCCAAATCCAAATATCTTTTTCTGCAAGGCGCTGAATTGAGGTAGGCCGATCAAAGCCGGTTGCCAAACTTGCATACACCCGAGAAAGAGCCTGTTTGTAGGCAACTAATTGAGCCGACCGCTCAAAAGAAAGTGCTGCATTTGACACAACTATCTGCGCATCAATTTCATCCATCATATCTTGTGGCTTTGATTGCAACGCTTTCCGCACCAACTCAAGCCGCTCACGATACCCTTTTTCATCAAAATCAGATTTACAAGATCCGGCACAACGACCCAAGTGGTAGGCAAGGCATCCGCCGGCAATAGACCGAGAACATAATGAAAGCCGGAACGTTTCTTGTAAAAAACGAAAGGCGCTGCGAGCCGCTCCTTTGTCTATAAAAGGACCAAAATAGATACCCTTTTTTGTTTTAGTGCGAGCCAGTTCAAATACCGGCAACTTTACCCCATGCCCTATTGAAGACAGTGATGAAGTAATAACAAAATAAATATAGGGCTGCCCTGTTTTGAGCAAAACATTAAACGGCGGTTGATAGCTCTGAATAAGTTGCGCTTCCAACAACAATGCAGCGAGCTCATTATCGGTAACGTGCCACTCAATGGTATCACTACTATCAATAATGCTGGTCGCTTTCCATTCACCCGCGTAGCCGGTAAGGTAGCTTTGCAATCGTGCCCGCAACACCCGAGCCTTGCCAATATACATGACTGCACCATCATGCCGCTTAAAGACGTAGACACCTGGCTGCTTAGGCGCGGTTTTAATAAGGGTTTCTATTTTCTTCATCTATTTTTTTAAAACCATTCTCTTCGATAAGGAACTTCTTTTACAGTGATTGCCTAACACATCAGACCCTAGTATACAAAGGATGTCTACATATGAAACAGCAATTATGTATTTGCCTTCTGGCCCTCGTAATTGGTCAAGCATCGGCCGTCATCCAAGAGTTTTCTAGCCGAGCAGTCAAAGAAGTCGCAAAAAAAAGCTACATGCAATACGACCGCATGAGCGATTTGCAACACAAAAAGGAAAAGCGCCTTGCTCGTCAACAACGCATCGCAGAGCGACAAGAAAAGCGACATCTCGATAGCGGTGCACGACGAGCTCAACTACAAACTCACTCAAATCGCGTTGCGGCACAACGGACACGGGCCGACCATATTGATCAAATCCGAGATGTCCGCCGTCTAAAACTGCAACGCCGCCTTAACGAACAACAAGCACAAGAACACAAACAGGCCTACATCGACCATGAAAAGAAAACCGCACAACAATTATCCGACATGCACAATGCTGCGCGTGAAGCACTTCGCAGAAGAAAATCAGCTTGAAAAATGTGTTGCCGTAGTACGATTCTTGCTCTGATCATCTGCGGCTTACTATCGCCTGTACCCCTATTTTCAGAATCAATACTACACAACACCAGTGTGAGCGGCACAGAGCAGCCACTTATACTGACCGAATCCATAATTATTGGGCCACATACTACGCTCACCATTATCGATGCCGTAATACTCAATCTCGCTTGTCATCCGTTTATTTTGACTAATGAAACCAGCGCCATTGTTCTACACGATTGTACCATCATACTCGCCGACGATTATCAGTGGGACACAGGCTCCCTGTATATCTCCGGCATCTGCCATATTCTCGGCACACATACCTGGCACCAAGTAATTCACGATAGCCTCATTATCGCACAAAAAAGCACGCTAATCTTAGGCAACGGGTGTACTTTTTATTACGACCCCCGCGAACCAAAAAAACGAGGAATTATATTTACCGATACTTCATCAACACTAATGCTCGACAACGCCCACTTACGAAGCGGCCAACAAGGGCTCATGCTAACGGCCGGCACCGTTATTGTAAAAGGAGATTGTACCGCACATGCTGAAAATAACGATCGCTTTTATGGAATTTCTTTTGGATCGGGACTCAATGCAGCAGATAATATTGAATTTATCGTTGAAACGGTGGGATCAAAGTTGCTAATAACCTCCCCCTATTTTCAGGAAAAGCGAAAAAAGCCGCTCACCAAAAAAATGCTCACGCTCCTTACCCATACGGTTATTTCTATTATGGCATGTGTCGGTCTTATGAGAATAGCAACATACCTGCTCCTTGATAAACCGGTTACACCGAGCACGTCATTCACCGAAGCCAGCATCTGATCGTGATTTCCAGAGCATACAACAACTTTCCATTTTTCTTGACACTGAAAAACCACGCTGATACTCTTCGCGTCATCTTGCAGGGAAGGTGACTTCCCGTACAATGTCCCTAAATGAACAATGCTTTAAGTATTGTTCGCCCCCCCAACCCTCCGACTTCCCAAAGTTGGAGGGTATTTTTTTATGGCTGATTTTTTTTTGCTTGTCACATACACAGTACGCACAAAGCCCTCCGCAAAAACGAAGGGCTTTGTTTTTTATAATAACAACGATGTTGTTAACATAACTATGAGGAATAGCCGGTCCCCTGTTGCGATGGCGTCGATGGCTTCGTAAAGACCAGAATAAATTCATCGGCGGCACGGCGCACAGACGTTTCAATAAGTTCCGACAGCCCTTCAGGACCGGCAACCGCATGGTACACCTGCGGATACACCTCAAGAAGGTAGGAAACGAATTGACGGGAAAAGGTATTGATCTGGGTCATATCAAGTCGATCAAAAAAGTTTTCCTGTAGAAGAAAAAGGAAAATAATTTCTTCAGCCTGACTATAGGTCGCATGCAAATCTTGCTTAAGCAGCTGAACCGCCCGTTGACCGCGATCAATCGCTCGCTGACTTGTCGCATCAAGCTCAGAACCGAATTGCATAAACGCAGAAAGTGCTTCAAATTGAGCCAGCTCAAGCTTGAGTTGACCGGCAACTTTCTTCATGCTTTTTATTTGCGCAGCGCCACCAACCCGTGATACCGAAAGGCCAATACTAATCGCAGGACGAATACCGTTGTTAAACATGTTCGTATCAAAAAACACTTGCCCGTCGGTAATCGAAATCAAGTTAGTCGCAATATAGGCAGAAATATCATCACCCTGTGTCTGAATAATCGGCAATGCGGTCATAGAACCACCACCATTTTGATCATTCATTTTACCAGCCCGCTCTAAAAGACGAGAGTGAATATAGAAGATATCTCCAGGATACGCTTCACGTCCCGGTGGGCGGCGAAGCAAGAGAGAAAGCTCTCGATAGGCAATGGCATGATTACTTAAATCATCATACACAATCAAGACATCCTGCCCCTTATCCATAAAGTACTCGGCTATGGTACATCCTACATAGGGAGAAAGAAATTGCTCAAGTGCGGTTGATTTAGCACTGGCATCAATCACAATCGTGTAGGAAAGCGCATCGTATTGCTGCAGTAAGTGAATCATTTTTGCCGTGTCAGACTGTTTATGACCAATCGATACATAAATGCAGACAACATCTTTGCCTTTTTGGTTGATAATGGTGTTAAGTGCCGTAGTTGTTTTACCGGTACTTCGATTGCCAATTAACAATTCACGCTGGCCTTTACCAATCGGAATAAGTGCGTCAATAACCAAGCAGCCTGTCTCAAGTGGCTCATTAACCGGCGTCCGAGCAATAATACCAGGCGCAGTCCGCTCAATAGGTCGCTGCTCATTACTCACAATTTCACCAAGAGCATCAAGGGGCTCCCCTGAAGAGCTCATAACACGGCCAACAAGAGCATCCCCCACCGGCACGCGAAACGAGTTCCCGGTACGATGGACTACCTCTTGCTCCGAAACTTCTTCGGCATGATCGAGAAGGATAATCGAAACGTAATCTTCATCAAGATCCATAACGATACCGCGAGCGCCCGATTCAAACATCACCAGCTCACCAAAAACAACATTGGTTAGACCATACACCTTACAAATACCGTCACCAACCCCAATAACAGTACCAACCTCTTCGATCTCCGATTGTGCTTTGGGGGTAAGCGCTTTTTCAATAAGTGAAATAACGCCAGCTGTTTCTTTCATAACTACTCCTGTGAATCGATCTGTTGCTGCAGTGTTCGTATGGTTCTGGCAACACTATGTTCCCAGTAATACAGCGGTGTTTCAATTTTAATGCCGGCAATCAATGCCCGATCCTGCTGATACATAAACCGCAGTGTACCAGGAATTTTTTCCTGCACTAATAACTCTATATCTTTTTTATCTTGAGCAAGCAAAGGATGAGAACTACTCACCATAACCTCATGAATGCCATGCATTTTCTTAAATTCTTCTTTAAGCATAGCCAAAATGCACATTAACAAATGAAATTCCTTGTAACGCAACACGGCACGTAAAAGCTGAGCTAGCTGCCAGGGCAAGCCAAAGCGTTGAGATAATGCATCAATCGCCCGATACTTTTGCTCAATATGAGCGCTACTCAACTCGAGAAGATGAAATGCTAAAGGATTTTGCTGACAACATTCAATCAGCGTATTAATACCAGAAAAAAGCTTCTCCTCGCTCATCTCATGCGTGCGCAGAAAAGCGCGCGCAAAGTTACGCGCCTTCTGTTTTTTTTGCGTAAGACGATTCATACAACGTGTCCTTTTTTTCAACCCCAGATAACTGCGCTTTTGCTCGTGTCATGTAGTGAGTAAAGGTAGCCTCGGTATTGCGAGATACCCCTTGCCTTACTTCAGCCAATACCGCCTCGACGGTCGATGTAACTAATTGTGCCTGCGCAAGATTATACTGCTGCAATGCGGCCCGCTCATTCATTGCCTGAGCTCGATCGGCAATTTCATGCTCTTTTTCTCGTTGTTTATTACTACACACCAAGTGCCAGGCCTCAAGTTTAGCGGTCAGCAACGCTATTTGCTTTTCCTGCTGCAAAAACTGGGTCGCTAACTGCTTTTTTTTAGAAACAAGAACTAAGTGCTTTTCCTGCAAAGCAAACCACTGCTCGTTCACTTTTTGCCGATGTTTTTCAAGATACGGAATAATATATTCCACAAAGACACCGCGCATCTTTATGCAAAACAAAACAAAAAGAAGACCGTGCGTCGCTACATTAACGAAAAACCAATAGCTAGCTACCTGCATGCAACGATTCCTCCAGCTTTTTCTTGAAGGCCAACAATTCTGCCGATGTAACCGGTCGGAGGACCGCGCGAGAAGTATACTGTGGATCGAGCACAATTTTTATCGTATCACTCGCCAATTGGACCTTTACGTCCTGCTGAAACTGCACCAACTGCGACGCCTTTTCAGCCTGGAAGCTGTTTACGTCAACCTGCTTAAGCGCAATTTCCTCATTTAGTCGACGTTCATCAATTTTTTGCTTAACAAGTGCATCAATCACCGGGTCAAAGACCACGCGACGCAATACATAATAAACAATAAGAAAATTCATTATCTGAACAAGCAACGTCAGGTTAAATGCTATCATCATGATGCCCTGAACCTTTTGATAGTATAACTAGCGGAATAGAAGCATCAACGAAACAATAAACGCATAGATGGAGGAGGTTTCGGCCGCCACTAGTGCAAACATCATCGTGCTGAAGATTGCATTGTAACTTTCTGGGTTACGACTAATGCTTTCGCAGGCTTTACCACCAATATACCCTTGGCCTAATGATGGCCCAAGGGCTCCAATGCCCATGCAGATGCCGGCGCTCAAATAAGCTGCCACTTTCGCCCAGTTTATTACTTCCATTTCCATACACGCTCCTGCTGTTTACGTAACGCATTGTACGTTAGCCGTTATATAAGATGGAGCATAGACTAAGACGCGCCTAATCAGTTGTCAAATAATTAGCAAATTCCCCTCAACATGGCGGTGAAACGGGTCTTTTCAAGCTACCATAAGAAGGGCGCGGGCCGGTGCCGCCTCAGTGCCAACAAATGCGAGCGGCAGCAGGTGTAATACGCACTCCTGCAGGTCAGATGGCACCGCCGCAAGACGTAATCCCTCTACTACAATCACTCCGGCGCTAAACAATGCTATGTGTGACGCATAGTCCGATTGATTTCGCTCCAGGCCTAACGCATCAATGCCTAATAACGCTATATTGCACCCAGCCAAATACTGAGCAGCCGATGAGCCAAGATAGACTTCTCGAACATTGTATGGACCCTGCGCCGACAAAAAACTGTTTTGAGTTTTTAAAAGAATCCGCTCACCGGCCCCTATTTGGAACGGAGCCAAATGATGCTTTTCAACAAATTCACCGGCGATAGTGGTTAGGTCAAGCACACGACAAGGACCGTTCATTTGTGCCAGCGAAAGCTGATCGATCGTTTTGCCACCTTCAATAAAATGTGATGGCGCATCAACATGAGTGCCAGCGTGCATGTGCAAACGAGAACAAAGTGAATCGGCAACACTATGACAAGCAATCGAACGCAACTGCTCTATTGCCAATGGATGCCTATTTTTATACGAAACCATCCCCGGCGCGAGTGGCCAACTAATATCGATCATAGTGCTCATTTTTCATCTTCTTTCTTTTCACGCTCCACTGCGTGGCCCCCAAAAGCATTTCGTAAGAGTGCAACTAATTTAGTCGCGTAATTACCACCACTTTCTCGAGACCACGATCGCACCTTAAGCGCTTCGGCAATAACCGGCAACTCTACGTTGCGCCGCTTTGCTTCATGCACCGCCCAACGACCGGTGCCATTTTCATGAATCACACCGCTCGTCTGTGAGATATCGTCCGGCCGCGTGAGCACACCTCCTAAAAGCTCAAGAAGGCGGGAACGAATAATCGAACCGTGCTGCCATAATTTGGCAAGTTCAGCCGTATTGAGATGAGGATAATGGCCCTCTTTTAACAAATGAAACCCTTCGGCATAGGCCTGTAGAATGCCATACTCAATCGCATTATGAACCATTTTTACATAATGACCTGCGCCAACCGGCCCTACATGGGCATACCCGTGTGGTGCTGAAAATGCGCGCAGAAACGGTTCTACATGAGCCACAACATCAAGCGCTCCCCCAACCATCACACAGTAGCCATCCTGTACGCCATGAACACCACCAGAAACCCCGGCATCGGCAAGAATCACTCCTGAAGTAACGAGCGCCTCATGACGGCGAAGTGTGTCGGTATACAAACTGTTACCGCAATCAACTACATACACAAGTTCGCTACTCTTCATAGAAGTCTTTGCAATTACTAACGAAGTCAGCACTTCATCAACAATTTCACCGGCCGGCACCAAGAGCAGAACACAATTAGTTGCCCTCAAGAGATTTTCATATGAGCTCACCATGGTCACGCCGATAGGCGCCTTGGTTGAAGATGCACGATCATAGCCGTACACTAAAAACCCGGCCGCCGTTAATCGCTGGGCGATACCACCGCCCATCCGACCAAGACCAATAACACCAACTGCTCTGTTCATAGTACCCATTTCATATGATTGCGTTTGCAGAAATCTTCAAGCTCAGCGGGACCATTGCTCCCTTTAGCATAGGTATACACCGGTAAATCTTGTGCTTTAAGCGCATCAATAATGCGCCACATATGCTTAATCTCTTCAAAGCTCACAAAGATTGTTCGATCACCCTGCATAAGAAACTCAAGGACACGACCATACGCATCAAGCGCATCGTTAGGATCGGGCTCAGGTCCCTTAGTCACCGTTAAGGACTCTGCAATTTCATTCTCACCAATCACAAGAGCAACCGAGTTATCGGTAAACGCAATAACTGCCATTGGCATATCGGCCATGCGGGTCGTGTCATTTGACCTAAACATAACGTGTATAACTAATTTTTGCGTAGCAAGCAGCTTGCCGGTCTTAATAAAAATAGGCACCCCTTCCCATTGGGGGAGGTCTGCCGACAATCGGATTGCAGCAAAGGTTTCTGTTTTCGAGTTAGAATCTACTAATTCGTTTTTCACATACCCTTCATACTGACCAAGGATCGCATCTTCGGCAGTTATCGCCGTCAACACATCTTTTTTTTCTTGTGATACATGAGGATATCCAAGTGCCGGATCATTCATAAGCAACAGCGCTGCTGCCTGAAGCGCGTGGTTTTGTACCATATCTCTGAGCGCACCATACGCATCATAATAACGGCCACGAATCCCCACCTCACTGGTTTCATTCATAATAATTTGGATCGACTCGAGATTTCCATGCATCCATAAATCATTAAAAGATTCATCAAGCATACGAGCAACCGGAAACGCTAATAATGCTTTTTTGGCGAGGAAATGATCAACACAAAAAACCTGTGATTCATCCAACATGGCTCGAATTGCAAGCTCCATGGCTTGCGCTGTTTCCCCGCTAGAGCCGAACGGTTTTTCATACGCAATCCGGTGCCAAACAGATTCTTCAGTATCTTGGCGATGAATAATATGAGACTCAAGAAGATGTTGGGTAATCGGCACAAAAAACTCAGAAGCTGTAGCGCAATACACTAACCGATTATCAGCCCCATCCTCAGGAAGAAGATCGCCAATCATTTTATAGGTTTTCTTATTTTGAAAATCACCGGTCACGAAGTGTGAGTTTTCATGCAATACATTCCACACCGCCTCATCCATGCCATTGACGTAAGGGCGCGCAAGAGCAAGCATAAAAGCAGGATTCACTTCTTCGCGAGAAACACCAATGAGACGATAGTGCGTTTTTTCGGTCCGCATTAAATCATGGATCGCCGGAATAATTTTTCGTACCGCTAAATCACCGGTCGCACCAAAAAGTATAATCGTACAGGGTTTCATCGACGCTCCTATGGAGTAAAACAAACTTATGTTGATGGTTTTTACCGCATTTTGAAGATTTTCTCCAGCCAAAAGATTATACTACGCGGCCACCTCTCCCAAACTTGATTCTAAGGATGTTTTCTATGAGGCGACTGTATCTCTCACTCTTACTTTTCATTTCTTGCGCCACCATCGCAATTTCACACGTAAAAGTAAAAGAATCGTCAATTGTTTCGGTATCGGCTGAGCAGCAACCGCTTCATTGGCTCATTCAGTCACAACAATACATACAGCCGGCAACACTTCCTACCGAAGTAACCATTGATTCACTTTTTGGCCCGCTTCATATCACCGAGCCACTACTCATTGAGCTCATCACCCATCCCATTCTTGAGCGAATGCGTGATGTTGATCAGCACGGCCCCGCAACTCATTTTGGTGCATGGCCAACGTTCTCTCGATACGATCATAGTATTGGTGTTTTTGCGTTATTACATTTGCATAATCGCCCACTCATCGAACAAGTAGCCGGCCTCCTTCATGACGCCTCGCACACCGCATTTTCCCATACTGCAGACCACCTCTTCAAAACCGGCAATGAGCACGCCTATCAAGACAGCATTCACAATTGGTATCTCACTAAAATGGGACTCGATAAACTCCTTGCCCGCTATGGCCTTACCATTGAAGAAATAAATCCTGATCGCCCCGAATTTACCGCACTAGAACAAAAAAGTCCTAAGCTCTGCGCCGATCGTATCCATTACAACTTCCATGCCGGTCTCGTACATGGTCTCATTACCCAAGAAGAACTACATGACATGGCAAAATCGCTTCATTTCGAAAACGATGCATGGTTTTTCAGCAATCAAGAACACGGGCGCAAACTTGCCGACATCTCACTGTATTACACCGAACATTGCTTAGCCTGTGCCGCAAATTTGGTATGGCATTGTTGGTTATGTAAGGCACTAGAGCAAGCGGCAAAACTCAAACTCATTACACTAGAAGAGATCCATTTCGGCACCGACAGCGGCATCCTCAAGAAACTTGCCAACAGCTCAGACCCCTTGATTATCGAAATGCTCAAACGATGCCACAATCCCCACAAACATTACTGCACCGTTGATACGGAAACCGATGCAGATTTAGTAGATATCCCCAAACTTCGTGCGATCGATCCGCTCATTAAAATCGATGGTGATCTATTCGGAACACCGCTCACTCTATGCGATGACGAGTATCGCAAAAATATGAATGCATTGCGGCAACACCTAAATAATGGTATCAAAGTACGGTTCGCACCAGAGACTGCTCTGGCGTAATTTTGCGGTAATAGCTATACTGCTCACTACTCTTCACAGCCGAAATGTTTATAATTAATGGGGATTTCGTATGAAGCAATTTTATCTATCACTCCTCCTCTCTCTTTCATGTATTTCAGCATCGGTGCTCCATGGAGTAACGGTTGCAGCAAGAACCGCGCCAGTTGCTCTTATACAAGCACAAGAGTATGTAGTATCGGACTCACTCCCTGATGAAATGACCGTTGAAACGGTCTTCGGCCCTTTGCACATTTCTGAGCCGGTACTTATTGAACTATTTCATCATCCGGTTATTGCCCGCATGAAAGAGATCGATCAGCATGGTCCACCAACGTATTTCATCGGTCGCAAAACTTTTTCACGTTATGATCATTGTGTTGGTGTTTTTGCACTACTACGAATGCACAACAGGCCGCTAGATGAACAAGTCGCTGGTTTGTTGCATGATGCTTCACATACCATATTGTCGCATGTAGCCGACCATCTCTTCAAAACCGGTAATCAACATGCATACCAAGACATGATTCATAACTGGTACCTCCAAAAAATGGGGGTTGGCTCGCTACTTGAACGACACAATCTAACTATCGAGGCAATCAATCCAGATCAGCCGACGTACGTCGCACTTGAGCAGAAGCATCCAAGGTTATGTGCAGATCGCATTCAGTATATTTTAAACACAGGTCTTGTCCTTAAGCGCATCACCAAAGAACAGATGGATGATATCCTATCCTCGCTTCACTTTGCAGACAACAATTGGTTCTTTAGTAATCAAAAACATGCACGCCTATTGGCAGACATTTCGGTGTACTGTACCGAACATGTATGGAGCGCACCGGAAGAGCTTGCATGGCGCCATTGGATTTGCAGCGCCCTTCAACAAGCAATCGCTCTCGATCTAATAAGCTCAGATGATATTCATTTTGGCATCGATACACAGATCCTCGAGATACTTAACAACTCAACCGATCCGCACATCAAAGACATGATGGAAAAATGTTACCACGCTAAAAACCATTTCACCAAAGTAGTCAGCGGCGCAAAGTATGATCTCGTTGATTACCCAAAGATACGGGCGGTTGACCCCTTGGTAAAACTCAAGGGTGAAGATACAGCAACGCCACTCATGCAAAGAGACGAAGAATATCGCGCACAGGTAGAAGCGCTACGTACTCGATTAAGCGGCGGCGTAAAAATTAAACTGCTAACCGACAAAGTCGCGGCCTAACAAGCAGCGCTACCCTACGCAGCGCGTGCAGCATAGTGACGATACGCCGCTCCGCCTGCTAGCCCCAGAGAAATAGGTATTAAAAACTTAAGTGACCCGATGAGCGATTCTCGTTGTTTTTCAAGATGCCTCAGTCGTGGCGAAGCGAAGGGCATTTGTTTCTCTGCTTGAATAATACTGCTAAGCCTAATCAGGCGGTATATTTGCTGCGATGCACGGCCTCCTCCAAAAAGCGTAGCCGCAATAAGTAATGACTTTACAATATCATAACCCTCGCTACTGCTAGTAGCAGACTCTGCATCGGGCAATAATTTCTTGTCGACGTCTATCGCAGGTGACTTATCCGGCCTTGCCGGCAGTACCTCTATCACTGGTAAAGGCTCTATCACTGGTAAAGGCTCAATCACTGGTAATGGCTGAATCGCTGGCTCATCGGCCGGATCTTTTATCGGAGGCATTATAGCCGGTCCCCCACCAAGCACAGGGATCTCTTCATCATCAGATTCTTCTTCATCATCGGCTAGAACATCACCTCCCGCGCCTCCTCCCAACGGAGGCCTCGGATGCTCTTCAGGCACAAGAGGGATCTCCACCCGAGGTTCAGGCTCTGGACGAGGGAATACCTTATCTAACTCGGCCACTCGCGCAGCAACCCCTTTTTTTATATTCTGCATTTGATACTCAAGAAAAAGCCCTCCACCGCTTTTTTCAACGGCCGATGCGACATTTTCCAGCAATGCTCGCTCTTTTTCGGTCGGATTACGCTTCCCATATTGAGCTTTTCCTTCGCCCCAGGAATAATAGCCCTCTAATTCAGTGAGAGCTGTTCTCAATTGGCTTGGAATCGCAAGCGCCCTCTCTTTCTCCCAGCCCAGCTCACCAAATGCTTTAGAAATGCTTGTCATACCAAAGTAAAACTCCCCACCTCTCAAATGAGTACCGATAGCACTAGAAACAGCGCCCGCAAAATTTTTACGCGCTTCGATAAGATCTCTCTCTTTTTGCAATGTACCGATGCGCTTACGAACTTCTGCATGATGAATCGCATCGCCAAACCCAAGCTTATCAATTGATGCCAAAAATTTAAGTTGAGCATTCCGCACTTCTTCTTCAGGAGTTGATCCAAAGGCGACCGGCCTAGCACCCTCTAGCAGCATCTGCGCAAGAGTGTAGGCATCTGATAGGGCGGCATGCCGAGGGTTTGTGACATCTTTTAGCATCATATCTCCATTACTAGCCGCTCTTACCGCCGCACTCTGCTCCATACCAAACCAATCATCAGCGGTCAAAGAAACCCATTCCTTATAGGTTTTTGGCTCGGCATCTCTTGCTTCTCTAAGCGAAGCCACATCCTTCTGAGACGGTTTTTCACCATTTAAAAGCTTTGTCACCACGGCCAACCGCTCAGCCTTAGTATCTGCAGCGCTCAGACCAAGAACAGTCAGAGCATACAAAACAAACAATGCATACCATCGATTCATGACATTTTTCCTTATACAGCAACAAAAAATAACACTCTTCCTTCATCGTATCACCAAAAACAAGGATGGCACAAGAGGCGGCCCTCAAGAAAATAAAAACCTCGACGGATATTGCTTTATTTTCCCCTTAAGGTAATATTTTCTCCATCTGTACACATATGGCGGCACGCGACGGTGCCAAAGATTTTTTTTAGGAGTCTACTGCGATGGCAACAATAACCCCTCTTCATGACCGAGTTTTAATCAAAAGAACAGAAAAAGAAGAAAAAACCGCATCCGGGATCATCATTCCGGTTACCGCTCAAGAAAAAACTCATTGGGGGACGGTTCTTGCCATTGGCACCGGCCGTATCGATGCTAACGGCATCCTCCATCCACTCTCGGTTAAAAAAGGTGACCTCATTGTATTTGGTAAGTACACCGGAACCGAGTTCAAGTTTCAAGACGAAGAATATTTGATCTTACGAGAAGACGATATTCTTGGCATTGTTCAACAATAAATTTAAAGCTTGAAGGAATAGAATTATGGCAAAAAAAATCATTTTTGGCGTAGAAGCGCGCACTAAGATTTTAGATGGTGTTAATCAACTAGCAAATGCGGTTAAAGTTACCCTTGGACCTAAAGGACGCAACGTAGCCATTGAACGCAGCTACGGTTCGCCGATCATCACCAAAGACGGTGTTACCGTTGCAAAAGAAATTGAGCTCAAAGATAAATTTGAAAATATGGGCGCCCAAATGGTGCGTGAAGTAGCCTCAAAAACCGCCGATGTTGCCGGTGACGGAACCACAACGGCAACCGTACTCGCTCAAGCAATTTATCGCGAAGGCATTAAGAATACGGCGGCCGGCGCAAATCCAATCGAAATCAAACGCGGTATTGACTACGCAGTCAAAGTAATCGTCGATGAAATCAAAAAAATGGCCCGCCCCGTAGCCAACAAAGAAGAAATCACTCAAGTAGCTACCATTTCAGCAAACTCGGACACCGCTATTGGGTCACTAATCGCTGATGCCATGGACCGAGTAGGCAAACATGGGGTCATTACCGTTGAAGAGGCAAAAGGCTTTGAAAGCGAATTAGAAGTAGTTGAAGGTATGCAGTTTGATCGCGGCTATCTTTCTCCTTACTTTGTCACTAACACCGATAAGATGGAATCATTAATGGAGAACCCCCTTATCTTGGTTTGTGAAAAGAAAATCAGCTCGGTCAAAGAACTATTACCGGTTCTTGAGCAAACGGCTAAGCACGGACGCGGCCTCGTAATCATCGCCGAAGATGTTGATGGTGAAGCACTGGCTGCCCTTGTTGTTAACAAAATTCGTGGCACGCTCAATTCGGTAGCAATAAAGGCTCCGGCTTTTGGTGAGCGCCGTAAAGCAATGCTTGCCGATATTGCCGTGTTAACCGGGGCAACCCTTATTTCTGATGAAACCGGTGTCAAATTAGATGGTATAACATTGTCAGACCTTGGTAGCGCCAAACGAGTACATGTCACTAAAGAAGCATGTACCATTGTGGATGGTGCCGGCTCTAAAACCCAGCTGCAAAGCAGAATTGCACAGCTCAAAGCAGAGATCGATCATTCGACCTCCGACTACGAAATCGAAAAACTTCGTGAGCGATTGGCGAAGCTGTCTGATGGTGTTGCGGTTATCCGCGTAGGTGCTGCAACCGAAATCGAATTAAAGGAAAAGAAAGACCGAGTTGAAGATGCGTTGCATGCAACGCGGGCCGCGGTTGAAGAAGGTATCGTGCCCGGTGGCGGTGTTGCATTTTTACGTGCACAAAAAGCACTTGATGGCATAAAGCTCAGTACCGAGCAGCAACTTGGTGTTCAAATTATTTATCGCTCACTTGAAGCGCCGGCCCGTATCATTGCGGAAAACGCCGGATTTGACGCATCGGTTATTGTTAATAAGATTAAGGAGTCACAAGGAAGCATCGGCTTTGATGCCCGCGCCGAAGAGTTTACCGATCTTTTAAAAGCTGGTATTGTTGACCCTGCAAAGGTTTCTCGGTCTGCATTGCAACACGCCGCATCGATTGCCGGTATGTTGCTTACTACCGAAGCAATGATCAGTGAACTTCCTGAAGAAAAGAAAGATGTGCCGCAAGGGCTCAATCCTGGTGGTGGCATGGGAGGCATGTACTAACGATCTTTATCCCAACATGGATAGCAATAACGGCGCTCTTTTTCGAAAGAGCGCCGTTATTCGTTTTACCTATCTCTACAATCCATTATGCAGCAGCTGCTGCTTCATAGCTTTTACGATGTGCATACACTGCAGCAATAGCCATCAGCGTTGTCGCTGGAGCCAG
>JAUPTZ010000016.1 GCA_030917815.1 Candidatus Babelota bacterium
ACCGATCTTGCCGCGGCAAAGCCATCTCTCACCGACGACAAATCTGGTGACAAAGCAACAGTTCCTGGAACCATAACACCACCACCCTCCGCTAAAGGAGCCGGCGTAGTGAAGAAGAAAGATAAAGCTAAAGGTGATGATAGTGAAGCTGACGAAGATGATGATGACTCAGGAGAAGAGTCGGAGGAAGAGCTAATCGAACCTGAAAAGCCGCTCTCTGCCGCCGAAAAAGCGGAACGTATAGCCGCGGCAACCGCACACGGCGAGCAACTTCGATTGCAAATAGATAGATTAGAGCAAAGACAGCGTGAAATAGAAGATGCAATAGGCATCGAAGTGACGGCAAAGATGCAAGCGGCCCGAGATGCCCTCGCCACGCACGATGGCTATCAAGCATGGTTAACCGGTCCCGGAGACCCCCGGGGCCCTGAAAAAGTAGCCGCGCTGAACGCATTACGTCAGCGTGATTCGGCACTTGACCAAAATCTCAAAATACTCGAACCTCGGGGAGCTCTCAACCAACGCCATGCGTTGAGGGAAGAGAATACGGATCTTCAACAGATAGAAAAATTACGTGAAGCGTGTTACAAAGAAGAGCAAGGCCACCGCGAGGAGATGATTAATCTTGAGGTAGCAGGAAGAGCAACCTTGGTAAAGCGCTTGAAGCATTCTCAGGATAAAAAAGAGAGACGTACGAAAGACATGAGACTTTTTAAATCTTCTTTCGATCCGCTTATGAATACCCATGGAGAGGCTTTGGACCAAGATGCAGATATTAAAGCAGCTCTTGAAGCAATGATAAGTTCTTCAGAGGAATTCTGCCTAAAATTTGGAGAGCGTGAGCCAGATATGAAAGGAATCAATGCGTATCTCAATGAACCGCGCCACTACGATGATAGTTACAATAAAGAGAAACTCGCTGCTTACGAATCTCTCGAAAGCGTACAGTTTGCGACCATCCAACGCTGCGTTAACAAACTGGCCCCCTTCGATAAAAATCTTCCAAAGCTCTATCGATCAGTATGCAAGGGCCTAGCTGAAAAGCGAGAACGAAAGCGCCTCAAAGCCCAAATACAGCTTCTAGAAATCGAGCATCGCTTAGCCGCGACAAAGGCCCAATTCGATACTGCCCAGAAGGCCAAAAACGATCTTGACGTTGCTCGCGAACTCCTCGCTACCAAGGCAAAGCGGGACCCGCGCTATGCCGACGCACCACGGCGCCAAGCCGAAGCCAGAGCACTGCTTGAGGAAGCCTGTCCTGGTTTTATGGAGGCCTATACTGCCAGTGAGCAGGACCGCAAAAACTATGGAATACAGGATCATTTTTACACAAAAATACTCGAGCCTCTTTTTAGCATTGATCCTGACTATGCGCGCAGAGATGCTTGGCAAAATATCGAAGCAGAACAAATAATGCTCGAACAACTTCGGTCAGAGTTGGAAGAAACCGATCCTGACTACCTGGCCACATTAGCGGCGTTTGAGGCCGCTAATGCCCTAGATCACAGGGGATCAAGCCTGCTCGAAGACCGCAAGCATTTACTCGAAGAACAGCGGCGATATAAGGCTTTTTTAGCAAGAAGAAAAGCATAATAATCCCGGAAAGGACCACCTATGCTATGGTTGTTAACAGTGCTTGCACTAGCCTGCACCACCATTCACCTGACAGCGGCCACTGCAGCTGCTGAAGCTCCGGTCACCGTTTCTCCTCAAGCCGTCACTACCACAGCTCATGGGGGTCTTTTTAGTAGCCAATTCTTGCGTGACCCTTTTAGTCAGAAAAATCGCCCTCAGCTGAGACGATTGCTTATTGGAGCCGGTTCTCTAACCGGCGCGGCTGCACTCATTGTGCTTTTGCGGCATGTAAGGCGCACACCTGAAACTCACGTCAACACGCTCACCGTATCATCAACACCGGAAGATCCTAAGCCTGACTCGCCGGCCCCGATCAATATACCAAAGCCGCAACCGCCTACCACTGCCCCGGCCAAAAAGCCTACCACGGCCCCGGCCAAAAAGCCGGTCGATGAGGCCATGGAAACCCTTGTTGATTCGCTCACAATCGGAGAAGAAGAAATAAAACTGGCATACGAACTTGAGTGCCTGCCGGAAGCAGACAAGGCGGCCCTTGGGCAACGCCTCAGCGAAGAAGTAGCAGCGGCTGATAAAGAAATAGCAAGCCTAAAGATGGCGTCTCAACAAGAAAGCATAGGCCTTCAAGATCGTTATCATGAGCTTAAAGTGTTATTGCGCAGCCCTAAGGTTAATGATCTCAAAAAAGCCTTGAACCTCTTGCGCAACAAAAAAGCCGGATCAACCGATTTTAAGCGGTATCTAGAGGCAGTTATCTCACGCGAACAAGCACGCAAAAAAGCTCAAGCTCTCTATGTGCCGGGAGGCTATGCCATTAGAAGAGCAATGGTTGCCGCACAAAAAGCACTCGATGCATGCACTGGTCCTGCACTCCAACTTTTTGACGCCGAATACCCTAAACATAAAGAAGCCATAGAGAATACCGATGATTTCCACACGCTAACCCCTGAGGCACAATTTAGCTATCAAACTGAGCAGCTTGCCGCACGCAATCCAGCGTTCAAAAAAGCAGACGCGCGGGCCAGAAAAGCAATAGAAATGTATGAAAAACTCTACATGCAAGAACTCCAATACCAGCAAAGCTGCCTTGCTACTGAGCCACCCTCTCCCGGTCAAGCTTCAGAACTAAGCAGAATACAAGCAGAGCTGAATGAGATACAAAGCCGACATACCAGATCGCATGCCGACAGCGGCGCGTAAAAATTATTTCACTAAAAGAAGGGACAAGGAAACCATGCATAAGAAAATAATCGCCGCCATAGCCCTAGTCATGGCTACCAGCTTTTCAATTGAATCACTCCACGCACGTGCAGCTGTAAAAGCATTGCTGGCAATCAGCGCACTCAATACAGCCCATATGGGAACCGAACGTGATGGTATTTTGACTAAACAGTTTTGGGGACGGCCTTTACATAGCAAAAATCGGGCAAAACTAGCGCGCCTTCTACTCCTCAGTGTTTCCCCGGTCGTTGCCGCCGCATTGCTTCATCAGCAGGGAGAAGCACCGGCGACCACGCAACCCACACAGGCTATCGCGCCAACAGCACCTTCAAGCGCATCTGAAGCGCTTCAAGAGAAAGACAAAGGAGATAAGCGGCCGCGGTCAACTCCTAAACCTACGCCACCCATAGTGGTGCCATTACCAGCCTCAGAGGACCCACGATGTATCGTTGAACCAGAAGTCGGTGAGGCAGAAGCAATTCATACGGTCATACCGCAGATGAGAGAAGGTATAAATGTTACGCGCAAGCGCTTAAATGAGGCGGAAGCCACTCTGAAGGAGCTTGAGCGTCAAAAAATGGAGGCCGGCAATGCCTGCAGTAAGGCGGTATGCGAGCTCAAAGATCCGGAATATGATAGGAGTACGCAAGAAAGTTATAAGGAATTTGAAGCACTTCAGGATGCGCTCAAAGATAAAGGTTTGTACGAGCTTTGGGATGCTGCAAAACGCGTTGCTGGTAGAAATTATGAAGAAAGAGAACTCAAAAATCGCTATGCGGAAGCGTTAGCAGCGGCACCAGATGTGCAAGCATTATTGCAACGCTACACAGAAAATGAAGAACGGCGGAATGCTATCTGGGGAGAATGCATGGAGCGAGCACGCTGCACCGTTTCACCCGAATATGCCGCACTTGCAGCCAGAGAAGAAGCACTACAGAAAGAACTTCATGCGTTAACGCAGGAACATGAGAGTGCCTCCGCGCTCCTTTCGCTGCAGCACGCGGCCGAAGACACGGAAGTGTATACCACTGACCGCTTTGTCAGCATTTATCCCAAACATAAAGAAGCCATAGAGAAATCACCAGGCTTTACAAAGGCAACACAGAAAATAGCTGCCGCTCAAGCCGCACTGCAAGCCGAGTATCCAGAGTTTGTGACTCTAACTACGCAGCTTGAGAAAATGCATCAAAAGTATGCCAATCTCCGGGCAAATCTAAAACGCGAGCTCATGGATACATACTTAAGCCTACACGAGGAAATAGAGGCCACGGTAGAAAAATTAGCATCATTAAAAAAATCACTCGAGAAAGATGCTCGCTTCGCAGAACTCTGTCGCGGTATTGAGCCACTTGCCGCCTACAAACGAGCAATGCTTAAAGAACTCGATGAGGACTATGCCCAGACCAGAGCCGAATACCTTGCCGCGCTTAAAGAGCGGCAAGAGGCAATAAAGTCCCAGGCGCCACTCATCAAAAAACTCACGGCACTGAGAGCATCCGGCGATGATGAGGCAGAAAGCGACGAAGAATAAATTGATTTCATGAGCATTTACCGGTAAAATATCCCGACTTACTGGTAAAATTTTCATGAAAGGAGCGCTCATGTCAGAAACATTTCAACCAAGCAAACGCAAGCGTAAAAATAAACACGGCTTTCGTAAACGCATGGCAACCCGTAACGGTCGTAAGATTGTTAACCGTCGCCGCAGCAAAGGCCGTAAACGCTTGACCGCCTAAGCGAGTAAGCTCCGACAAAATTACCGAAAAGGGAATTGATTGCATCAGTTCCCTTTTCCTCTATAACCACCAAGGAGCTCGACGACGTGACCACTCAAGGTACTCAAAAATTTTCATCTCTCTTCAAGCTTCGGTCGAGCCAGATTGCAGCCGCTTTTACCGCCGCCCAACGGGCCGGTAGCATCGAGGGTTTGCGCTTGCTCCATGCGCCATCAGACAACACACAGTTTATTATCGCCCTCACCCGCACTATCAAAGGCGGTGTAAAACGGAATCGACTCCGCCGTCGTATCAAAGCGGCGCTCCATACGGCGCTCAAAGAACAGGGGCCGCTGCCTAGCGGCATCTTTCTCTGCGTTACCTATCTATCGGCAGAACAGAAAAGTTATCACGATATTTTGGCATGGCTTAAGGGAGTGATATGGAAAAACGCAAAGCCCCGTTAATAGAAATCTTTTTTTGGGAAGTTTTTCGGATAGTGCGCCCCTTCTTAGGCCCGGACAACATCTGTATCTTTACTCCCTATACCTGCTCTCTCTATGCGGCCGATCAACTCAGAACGAAATCGTTGCTGCGTGCGCTGCTTGCCATTAGCTGGCGGCTCTTGAGCTGTAATCCGGTAAATGGCTATTTACGCTGGAAGTGGCTATCTCGAGTGCAGGAAAAGTAATTTTATTGCTCAGGCGATGGTGCTGCCTATCGTGGCCATCGATCCACGCGGTCACTCCCGCCAGCGCTCCTATGGAGCTAAGGCGCGGCACGACGTAGCCTTTGGCAAAGTCGGCAAACACCCCGCACTCGTTTCCCCGCATGGAACTGGCTCACTTCGGCAGATTGCCAGTCCCCACAATTCAATAGACGGCTTTGCCGTCTTTGCGAGGATTCCATTGTGAAGCCGTGCCGCCGCCGTTCTTACGGCCTAAGGCGAGCCGCGACGAAGTTATAACGAAGTCGGGGCAATCCAGTAGAATTCGTAGCTCTTAAAATCTATCTTCTCTGGATCGCCACACTACGCTCCCGCTTACGCTCTCGTGAGCTACAGCGAGGCACGCCTTAGCCCGTCAGGGCGGCGGCGGCGCGATGACGGCTTACGCCGTAATAAATGCCATACATGAGATCAGGCGCTCAGAAATACAGCTTCCTATGGCCTGCGTAGAACAGCTGAGCAATGGGGTATGCTCTGCAAAACGCGAGTATCGGGGGCCGACTCTGCCTAAGGCTACGTCGCGCCGAGGGACTAATCTTCCGACGGAAACGGCAGCTCATCCTCTTCTTCATATTCCGGCTTCTCACCAAAAACCCCAACACGCCCTACTATCACCGACACAAAACGATCGGCCGAAATATAGTCACGTGCATAGTCGTTCAACTCGGCAAGCTTCAGCTCATAGACATACCGTAAGGCCTTGTCATAGTAATCGTAACCAATACCAAGAATTTCGATGTTGGCAAACAATGAGGCAAGCGAACGCACATCGGCGGCCGCATCGATCATTTCTTTGCAATACATCTGGCGAGCGGCCGATAGTTCATCGGCATCAAACTCTTCTTTGGTCATTGTCGCGAGTAAATTCAAGATCGCTTGCTCAGCAAACGCCATATTCTCTGGACTCACAATAGCACACACATAGTCATAGCCATCTTCTTGATGCACATCGGCACCCCACGAACCTGAAGCGGTGTAAAAGAGACCGGTTTGTTCACGAAGTGCATACAACCGAGATCCCAAGGAATTAAAACAAATATGGCTCAACAGATCTAACATGATATGGGCCGGCTCATAAAGTGAGACCGATGAAGGACGGCCAAACGCTAATACCATCTGATCGCGCAGCATTGGCACCACCACTTGCTTTAACTCTGGCACCTGGCGCTCTGGGTAGACCGGCGCTACATGATGCCCTGCGGGCCAATCTGTCGTCATTTGGATAGCCAGCTGCTCTACAAATGACGGGTCAACATCGCCGGCAACCGAAAGCACCATTTTTGAGGGGCGTACATATTGCTGATGCAAACGTATTACTTCGGCCAAGGTCATATTCTGTAAATAGGTAATGGCTTCATCAAACGACCAGCCATACGGATGCTTGTAATAAATCGCTTGTTTAAGCGTGCGCATTGCTACTTGCCGCGCAGAATCTTTCTTCTGCTGGTAAGAATGCACATAAATATCTCTGATTTTTTCAAATGCCTGCTGCGTAAACGCCGGGTGCATAAGCACATTAAATCCATGCGCAAAAACCGAAGAGAAACTGCTGGTCCCTACCAACAAGCTCATACCACGGCCGTTATAGGCATACTGCGCACCATTCAAATCAAAAAACTCTACAATTTGTTGCTTCTGTAATCCTTTAGATCCCTCGAGCAACAACGACATCATCACATCAACTCCCACCCCATCAAGGGCACGAGCGATATAGGCCGCATCTTTAAAGACCAGGGCCACACTAACCAACGGCAAGCTGCGATCGGTATAGGAGATAATCGTAAGATCGCTGTTCAACTGCCGTGCAATACGGGTTGGTTGCGGGAAATTAAACACTAACGGTTTTGCAGCCGGCAACGTATACACATACGAACCTTCACCTAACGGCTCGGTACGCTTATGTCGGTCAAGAAGATAGGCATAATATTCCTCTTCCTTTGCCTGCTCGGCCGACCAAATTGCCTTTGCCGCTTCAGGCAATGGACATAATAAGATCGAGTGCATATCACGGGGATTGAGCCATTGGGCGGCAAATCCTTTAAGCTCTGAGAGCGTCAACCGTGCATACTCGTTTGCCTCGTTAAAAAAATCAAACTCGTTACGAGTAATGAAATACGACTCAAGCCAGTGATATACAAAATCATGGAGGTTATGCAATGCAAGCATGTGTTGCCGTTGACGGTTTTTCACCATTTTATACAACTCAACCTCTTCAAATCCTTCAGCAATAACCGTATTCATCTGTTCGATAATAACCGCTTTACACTGATCGGCTTTACCAACTTTTGGCTCAACCGTAATCAAGAAAATACCGGCATCAACCATTTGTTCTGCGCCAACACGAACCGAAGAAGCAATTTGCAATTCATCCACTAACAAACGATAGAGACGACTATCCAAACCACCGCCAAGGATATATTCGATAGCACTCGCAATCAAATGAGTACCGGATTTAACGCCAGGAATGCGCCAATACACACCAAGTTGCTCATCATGTACCTCTTTGTACATGACCGCCGATGTTGAGGTCAAATTATTATGAAGCGGAATAAAAGCCGGCGTATGCTCACTCGCATTGCACACGATGCCGGCAAATGCAGCCTCTGCTTTTGCAATAGCATCATCGATATCAATATCACCGACAATACATAATACCGCTCTGCTTGGATGATAATACTTATCATAAAACGCTTTTAAGCGTGCACCGGAAAGGTCGGCCAAATCTTCTTTATAGCCAATAATCGGAAAATGATACGGATGGTTTGCCGGAAACATTGTCGCAAACGCATGTTCAAACATCATGTGCCAATGACTATCTTTGTACATACGCAATTCTTGAATAACCGCTTTCACTTCCGAGGCTAAATGCTGATCACTGAATCGCGCATTTTGCATACAGTCGGCAAGCACCGGAAGGAAATACTCCCAATTTTGCGAATCGGTTTCAAAGAAGTAACTGGTCATATCGTTGCTGGTAAACGCATTGAAATCGGCCCCATATTTACGCGCAATCGCATCGATATCGCCTTCGGCTAGCTTCTCGGTTCCTTTGAAAATCATATGCTCAAGTAAATGAGCAAGGCCCCGCTCACCGGCCGACTCGATAGCCGATCCCACGTCATACCCGATCTGCACCAACACCTTAGGCGCATTACGTTGCTGACACACCAAGACGGTCAAGCCGTTTTCAAGAATAACTTTTTTTAGTTTATCGGTTGCTATCGACACCACGTCATGCGGCGGCAAATCGACCGGCGCTACAGCTTTTTTTACCGTAGCGGTAGTAGGAATTGCGGCATTCATCACCGGCACATTCTGCATAAAAGGAATGGCATAGCCCTGGCGCTTAACATAAAGCCACACAACATAAAGGAGAAGACCACCAACGGCAAGGCCGATAAGACCACCAATCAAACCAACAAGACTGCCAATAATACCAAGCACACTCAGTAGAGCGGTACAGACAAAATCAATGATACTTCCCACAAAGTTAAGAACCCCCGTCACGCCGTCAAAAATAGTCATGCTAACCTTTCATACCTATGCCTTACCAGAAGCCGGACACTGTACCATAAAAGCAAACGCGATTCTACGTAGATAAAAAATGTGGCTTCGACGGTTAACCCAAATCGAAGCCACTATCCACAAGGGATTATTATGAAGCCGACAATTACCCCTAAATGTCGGCAGAAATAATGGTATCAGCAAAAAATAGTTTGTCTAGCCTGAGTCGGCTCACCGTATTAAATATTATTGAAGCGCTATCCCAATAGGAAAAAATGCCACCTCATCCGTAAAAGCTACGGCACATGAGATGGCATTTTTTTAATAAAAACATAAGAAGAAATTACTTAATTTTTGCTTTCGTAGCCGCCATTTGAGATAGAGTCTCGGCCCCAGGACGATAGGTCATATCAGCATTAAGTCCACTTGCAATAACGGCAAAGAAGCTCAATACCACCAAAGACATCCATCTACTCAAAATACAAACCATCGACAAATCCTCCGCCGTAAGTCTAACTGGCCCCATCCCCCATTACCGTATCAAAAAAATACACATTTTCCACTCTTCTTATAAAACATCACTCAGAAAAGTATTTGGCCAGCACCTGACAAGACGCACTCCATCAATCTGCATCAATCTCTCAATCAATGCCTGTACATCTCCAATCTGCCTTAAGGAAACTTCATTCACAAAGAACACTCGGTTATTCGAAAGAGTTACCACTGACTGCGTAGCCAAAGGCTGCCGCTCGTCCCACCATAGACGTATCATTTTCACTGCTTGTTTTGCCGTCTCGTCCCAATTAGGACCATACGAAAAAGTAGCGCCCATCTCAATACCATGCCAACCGTTATTACTGCAAAAGACTTTTTTATACTGCAAGCAAATAGCGGCTATTTCACGAACAACTGCGGTTGTGCTACATCCCTCAAGCACCAAAACGCCGTCAAAAAAATCAATGTTTTTAAAAACAACTTCAATAGCATCTTCAGGCATATCAATTGGATAAAGCTGCACACAAATGCCACTCGACCTAAAACGCTCTGCCGCACTCTCAGCTCGTAATTTAACACGGCCAGAAAGTGCTTTGGAACAATAAGGGATCAAGACTTTAGAAACATAAGGGAAACAACGGGCCAAAACATCAGCCTGTATATCTTCAGGAGCAGGCTCCATTCTAACCCCCGACATACTGCCACCCGGCTTCTCAAGCGATTGAACAAGGCCAAGCTGTACCGGATCGGTCACCCCAATGAAAACCGTTTGATATTCTCTCGACTCTCTATAAATTTGACATAAAAGAACAGAAAAGAACTCCCCAAAAACAAGAATTAGGTTTACCTCTTTATCTGCTAGTAATGAAACATTTGCGCGGAACGCATATTCATCAAGTTTTGTTGAAATAAGCCAGGGCAAATAATCACTCTCCGATGCAGGCGCTTGCAATAGCTCAAATATCTGATTAGCCACGACGTTATGTACCTTATTTTGATTACAGTATAGGATGCCAACCTTGCATTTTTTGCCTGTTTCCATGACAAGCCCCTCTCCCCTTACCAAATTATATTCACTTTATTTTCCAACGAACCAAGATCTGGTTCTGAGGCAATATCACGCATAATTTGCTCAATATTCAGTGCACATCCTCCCCGCATTGCTGTTTTCATATTAATAAACAACTCTCGTGCATTTTGGGCTGCCAAGACTGGCATAACGGCAGGACTCACTCCGTCAAATATAATTTTTTCTGCCTGCGCTATTGCCTGCTCTCCCAACCTCTCCGCACTCGTTGCATAGGTAATCGCCGCACCCAAGACAACCCCACTACTTATGGTGCTAAAAAAAGTAACATTAAATTGCTCACATAGCTTTGCCAATCCTGCGCTAAATTGATGAATTAACGGGTCAATTTCAATGCCCATCACAAGATCATATTCAGAAATAACTGAGCAAAATTTGGCAAGAACATCAACACTGCTATCTAAAGGCATGGCCCTTACTTGCACAGCATACGGTTCAAAATAGTTCTTAATTTTTACTATTGCTTCAATGACCATATCAACAGTAGCTCCGGCTGAGTCATAAGGAATTAAAATATCCCGTACTCCTGGCTTAACTATAAGTACCAAGCGCGCTGATGCAAGCGGATCAAAATATTCTGCTACTCCAGTCATGCTTCCCCCCGGCCGCTCAAGGGACTCAATCAGCCCAATCCTAACCGGATCATTCACTCCAACATACACTACAGGAATAGCTAGCTGACGCTTCTGCAAAAGTTCATGCAATATCTGAGTACTCGTTGCTCCTACTGATATAATTAAATCCGGTCTTGATGCAATGGCCGCTTCACACATACCAGCTATTTGCACCCTATCTATATGAGAAAACAAATAAGGAACTACACCAAGCCTACTACGGTGCCTGCTTTGCGCCGCACCGCGACAAACGCCCTTATAGATCTCTTCATGAATAAGAACAGTGCTAGAGGCAAGAACCACTACATTGCTCCGATAATTACTAACACTCCAAAACAACGTAATTACCCCAGTTATCAGTAGGACTAGAATGGCAAAAACCCAACGAATACCAGCTCTCATTTCATCATTCCTTTATCCAGGTAATTTCACATAATGACGAACAATCGTAACATCACCGGCTTTTTCAAGCACATCAAGAATCGATTTTGGTATACCGGTTTGCAACAACATCACGCGATTAACAATGAAAAAGCGCTCATACTGCACGGTTCGTACCGGAATACCTCCAAGCCGCACACCATCCTCACAATGCTTTCCAAGAACGACCTGAATCTCATTAGCCAGTAGAGCTACATCGCCCCCATAGGCACATGGCGCCCCAAATTCAATACCAGTAAATCCGTATCCACAAAAAAGAACCTTGTCATTATCGGCAGAAAATTTAATAATTTCAGGAGCTCCATTGGCAGGGCATCCTTCTAAAGTAACAACCGCATCAAAATTCTCCGCTTCATGCCGTACGCTCATCAGTGCCTCAGACACAGTAGCTATAGGCTTTAGCTCTACAAAAAAACCTAGTTCTTTTAAAAAAGACTGAATGGCTTGCGCTTGATGCACCATTGTCCCAGAAAGTCCCTGCGCATAATAAGGTATAAAAATACGAGAGATATATTTCTGAAATAACGCAATATACCCAGCAATATCTTCGCCCGTAATATATGAACCCTCAATTGCTGTTCTATTGCCGCCAGGATAGTCAGACGAATAAATTAAACCAAGCTGATCAGGATGCCGCACCCCAACATAAATTACCGACAAATCAACACCCACTTCATCACAAATATCCTTAAAGAATAAGGCGCATCGCTGCCCTATAATCACAAAAACATCACACTCTGCTTCACGTGCAATCTCGACCTTGCTCCACATTGACTCCTTGGTAAAGCAAACAGTGTAGATCCGAGGCTCGTACAGCGAGAGGCCCTCGTCTCCTTTGGGAGCCAATAATCGATAAAGCTTTCGTGCAACTGCTGCATGAGAGGGGTTTGACAACCCCTCAAAGATCGCAATACGAAACTTCTTTTTAGTACTCAACACTGTGCGTTCCATGAATCGAAAGCATACGAGCCAACTCTTCTTGTTCCTTCGTAAACACAATCCCTTGCTTTGCTCGAGCGTTGTGATTCATATGCAACCCAGACTGATCGGGAATTAAAATAGTTTCCCAGTTAAAGCCACGATCAGGGTTAGTCACATATTTCCTTACCAATGAAGCTAACGGTGCCGCAAAAGCGGCTTGCGATACTCCCGTGCCGATGACCGCACCTTCGTAAACAGAGTCCAACTCGGAAGCATACAGTGGCTTGCCAAGGCGATTACAGATAGCCAAGACGCCATCATTATGAAGGAGCGCAGTTGGTTCATGCAGCGTGATAATAGCATCACATTCTTGCATCTTATAGAACAGCGGCATATAGCTCATATTATGATCGGCCCATTCATGAAGCACTACTTTGATATTAGCGGCAGCAAAGGCTAGTTTTAGCTCTTTTACTTGATGACGCATAATACGGCCCAAGTGTTCACTCTCAGCATTCGGATTGTACGCAAGGCAAACCCGACTCACACCATTCTTAATGGCCCGTAGCCCGTGCACATACCGCTCCGGTGCCGTTGGCCCATTATACACCCCACCAAGCGATCGGCGATCACCATTGTGCCGATGATCCTGTCGGGCAAAAATTGGCGCTGGCGCACTCGGCAAACAAAACAGCTGCGGCACCCCAATAACACCAACCTCACGAGCATATTCTATCATTTCACTTTCCCACCAACCGGGCGTAATGATAAACGTATGGCCCGGTACTTTGACCGAGCCAGATAAAACATCATGAGACAAAAGAGTTTGGTGCACATCGGCTTCTTCGCCATGCAATGCAATCGAATTAAAATTGAGCTGAGCGCTCGGCATTATGGATTCAAGGTGATACCCTAAGTGAAGTCGAATCATTTCTGCCCATCTCAGATGAGGCACCGAATACGCAATATGAAAGTTAAGTATCTCATCATTGTTACCGACGGTAAAACGGCGCGATCCCAGGATGTTTGAGCCGGCCGAAAGACCGTAAAGCACCGCCTTCTTAAATGTATTCAAGACTGTATTCATCGTCATTCCTTTAGGTTGAACCAACGACCCCTGCTTTGCTTCTTGACGGGACAATCATGCCATAGTACACGGTCCAGCGGGGGAGGCTGATAGTTGTACATGTAAACCGCACTTAACCTGCGTGCCTGGCCAGTTTTATCCGCATTCAGTTAAATTGCAAGCGGTTTTTTCTTAGAAAAGCTAAAGTAGTTATACAGGTAGAAAACCTAGTCTGCGACACACACTACCCAGCGCAGTTTTTGGCAACTTTGTTCCTTTTTTTAAAAAAATCATGGTATGGTGGCGCAATTCTATATCAGGGGCATTTTCTATGTATTTACTCAGCATTTTTCTCCTCCTGCTTCCACTTGAACTGCTCGGTGCCGCAACACTCAATCTTCCTACGGCTCAATCCACGAGCATGACCGAGCGACCGTTACTTAATGCGGCTCGACAAACGATTGTAGCCAGCACAAAAGATGAGCAACGCATTCAGGGCCAACTACTACCACAACTGAGTGTCTCACACAGTTCAGCCTACTATAATCTCCTCGGCGTTAACGAATCGGCCCACACCGTCACGCTCCAAGGATCGCAACTCATTTTCAATGCGGCCGGACCACTCCTTCAAGGTGAGATTGCCAGCCTCACCACCGCACGAAATACATTCCAATATCAGGCTAGCTCCCAAGAGGTTCGCTATACGGTTGCTACTAACTTTTTACAGGCCTGGCTGCTCCAAGAAAAAGCGGCGCTCATGCAAGCCCTCGCCGACTACACCGATCAACTTGAACAGAACAATGATCAGTTATTAAAAACCGGCAGTATCAATACCATCACCTGGTCGGCAACGGCTGCTACCGTAGCGCAAAACAGAGCAACCATCGCCGCGTACCCGCTTACTGCACAATCGGCACTCAAAACATTGAAGCAAAGCATGGGCTCCCACGGCACCGATATTGCACACCTTTCCTACACGCTTGAGACACCACTGCCACGCCGCAAAACCGTTGATGACTATGTTGCCCTTGCCTACGTACATCGTCCTGAGCTTAAAGATAAAGATGCAGCGGCCGAACAACAAACATTAATTGCTCGCTCCTATCGGCGAAGCTATCTTCCCACCGTAAGTACGCAAGCAAGTCTGGGGAACACATTTGGTGGTGCCCGTATTGAACAAGGCAAAACGGTTAATATTGGGGTTACCCTGCAGTGGAACCTGTTCGATGGCTTCCAGGGAGTGCGTGCCGCACAAGCGGCCGATGCCAATAGACTCAGAACCTCATTTGAAAAACAAGAACTCAAAAATGCCATCGCAACAAATATCGCAAATCTGTACAACACGTTGTGCAGTAACGAAATGCTCGCGGTAGCAACACAAAAGAGAAAAGAGGCCCAACAAGCACTGTTGACGCAAACGACGGCCGCATTTGCAACCCAAGCGGTAGATGCCCTGGTGTTAGCAAAAGATACTTACGAATATGAATCGGCCGCACATGAGCTACGTACCCAACACATCACGCTCCACATCAACTGGCAAACCTTAGCCTGGTACTGTGGTTACCCAACTTCAGGAGTTTTGCATGAATCGTAAAAAAGGATTACTCCTTCTTATACTACTTACGGCGCTCAGTTATGGCGGCTATCGCCTCTGGCGATCGCTGAA